>NZ_JBYIRW010000009.1:0-305250 GCF_057708325.1 Nocardia sp. bgisy134 | reverse complement strand
GAACCGGTGATCGAGGTGGCGGGGATTGCGAGGCGTACGCCGTGACCGCCGATGACATCACGCCAGATCCCGCCGACTGATATGCGCGGACATGGCAGGAGAACTGTCAGTGTCGAATATCGTTGGTGCTGCTGTGATTACGGCGAATGCGGACCCAGCGCGGCGAGCATCGCGAGGGTGTCTTGATATTCGCGCCAGTGCACGATCTGCCCGTTGTCTGCGGTGAGCACGCTGATGAACCGCGCCGAGGCGGGCTGTCCGGTTGTGGTGAGGGTGCCTGCCAGTTCGTATTCGCCGATGACGGTGTCCGGGTCGACGCTTCGATGGACGACGACGTCGTGGACCTCCTCGAAGCGCACCGGAAGCGTTCGGCGGCCCTCTTCGGCGAGCGCGAGGAACTGGCCGCGACCCTCGATCCGTCGCATCCCGCCCGGGGCGAACGGCACTTCGATCACCACGTCGGTCGCCCACAGATCCGCATCGATGGGCTCGGCGGGATCGCTGAGCACGTAACGGAGAAATCGGTGAAACAGCTGCTCGGCCGACATCTGCTGGGTCGTGATGGTCATGATCTCGATTCCTTCCCCCGCCGGGATCTTTCGATCGGAACCGCCACAAGATGAGTGGCGACTCCGTTTTCGAAATGAGAATATGAGTCGGCACTCCGCTTGTCCAGTGTTCGTGGAAGGGAACGGTATCGGTGGCGTCCAGCGAATCGGGTAGCGCCGCACCACGCCGGGCAGACGCGCGGCGTAACCGTGCCCGCATTCTGGCCGCGGCCGAGCAGGTCTTCGGCGACCAAGGGTTCGCGGGGTCGACCGAGGAAATCGCCCGGCGCGCAGGGGTATCGGTCGGCACGGTCTTCCGTCATTTTCCCACCAAGCGGGACCTGCTGGCCGCGATCGTCAAAGACCTGCTGCAAGGACTCGAAAACGAAGCGGACCGGCTCGTCCGCGACGGCGATCCTGCCACCGCGTTGTTCACGTTCTTCGCGCATCTCGTCGCCGAAGCGGCCGAGAAGAAGACGATCGTCGAACTCCTCGCCGACGTGGGGACCGCCGTCCCGATCGACACCGCGATCGGCGGATTCGCCGACACGTTCGCGAGGTTGCTGGACAAGGCGCAAGCCGCCGGGACCGTCGACCGAGACGTCACCGCCGACGACGTCCTCGCGCTGCTGATCAGCACCACCCAAGGCGCGGTCCGAGGCGGGTGGGATCCGCGCAGGCAAGAACGAGTCCTGTCGATCATCTTCGCCGGGCTCGCCGCGCCCCGGCGCTGATATCCAATTCGCTCCAGCCGCAAGGCATTCCGGCCCGAATTGGTGAGCGGCGCGGGATCTATTCGGGGTTGGAGGTGGCCGAAACCGCTTCGTGGTAGGCGGCGGTCAGTTCCGCGAGCACCCCATCGGAGGGGGCTGGCAACCCGGCCAAGTGGGTGGCACGGAGTTCAGCCATGAATCGCTCCCACAGCGGGGGACCGCCCGCGGCGAGCAGTTCGGCTCGCACGGTCAGTTCCGGCGTCGTGTCCAACCAGCGTGCGCCCCACGTGCCCAGCTGGGCCATCACCGGGACGAGCTGGATCGCCGCCTCGGTGAGGTGGTACTCGACCTTCTGGCGGTGACTCGGGTCGTCGTGGCGAGTGAGCAGGCCCGCGTCGACGAGTTTCGCCAGGCGGTTGGCCAGGATGTTCGATGCGATGCCCTCGATGGACGCGGTGAGCAGTTCGCGGAAGTGGGTGTTGCCGCCGAACATGATGTCGCGCAGAACGATCAGGCTCCATCGGTCCCCGAGGAGTTCGATCGTCCTATTGATCGGACAGCCCGATTTTCCCGGGGACACCGGCAGCTTGTCATGAACAACTGGTTGCGACATGGGATCAGTCTAGGTAGGTTCCTAACCGATTGCATATTGCAACCAGAAAGGGGATCTTGATGACACAGTTGGTCCGCGTGCAGAACTTCAACGTGTCCAGCGACGGATACGGTTCGGGGGAGGGGCAGAGCTTCGAGCGACCGTTCGGCCACGCCGATCCGAGTGCGCTCTTCTCCTGGGCGGGCGCCACCGCCCACTGGCCGACCCGGACCGAACCCGGCGGCACCTATGGCCTAGACGACTACTGCACCCGCGACTTCCGCAACAACATCGGCGCGGAGATCATGGGGCGCAACAAATTCGGTCCGCAGCGGGGCTCGTGGGAGAACTACGATTGGCAGGGATGGTGGGGCGATGAACCCCCGTTCCACACACCGGTGTTCGTCCTCACACACCACGTGCGACCCTCGTTCACATTGGGGGACACCACGTTCCACTTCCTCGATGCGTCGCCGAAGGACGCACTGGCGCAGGCATTCGATGCCGCCGAAGGGAAGGACGTGCGAATCGGCGGCGGCGTCGCCACAGTTCGTGAGTTCCTCGACGCCGACCTGATCGACACGATGCACGTCGCCGTCTCGTCGGTCGAGCTCGGTCGCGGTGAAAGGCTGTGGACGAGCCCCGACGAACTCGTCGACCGCTTCCATCTGGAGCGGATCCCGAGCCCGAGCGGGGTGGTGCATCACTTCTTCTGGCGAAAGTGACCTGACGGATTCGGATCGGCCGCGGCCCCGCGATCCCGCGGCCGCACTCCGACGAGCTTGACGAGGAAGCGCTCGACCTGATCGTCGAGTGGCGGCCAAGGCTGATCCGGCTGGTGCAGACGCATCGACACCGCGCCGTGCACCGCGGCCCGCAGGTCCAGTGCGATCGTGGCGGCGTCCCCGGCCGGAGCGAAACCGGCGTCCATGCATCGTTGCACCGCGGCGACGGTGCTGTCGGCCAGATCCTTCCGGAAGGCCATTTCCGTGCGCTGGTTGAGGGCGCTCTCGTGCAGCACCGCGTACAGCCCCGGATGGTTGTACGCCCATTCGCCGAGAACCATTGTGCGGAAGCGTAATTGATCTGCCGGATCGGGATGGCTCGACTCGGCCTGCGCCATCGCCCGCATCAGATCGTCGTGACAACGGTTCAACACCGCGAGCACCAAGGTGTCCCGATCGTCGAAGTGGAGGTAGACCGACGTGGCGGCGGTGCCGATCGCCCGTGCCACCGCGCGCATCGACAGCGCCTGGTCGTCGCCGAGTTCGTCGAGTATCCGCATCGCGGCGACCAAGATCTCCTCGCGCAAGCGCTCACCCTGGCCGCGCGGGTTCCGTCCGCGCGATCGCTGGTTGTCTGCCTGATCGTCCGCCATGGCCGCCATTGTATTCGAACAGCTGTAGCGCTACGGTTGTAGCGCTACAGCTGTTCAGTTATGGAGCAATCTGATGACCACTGACAACACGCCCAACTCGAACAAAGAGATCGTGGCGGCCTTCTATGAGACCGCGTTCAACAGAAAGGATTTCGGTGCCGCGCGCCGATACCTGTCCGACGACTACATCCAGCACAACCCGCTCATCGCAGACGGCGTCGAAGGGCTGCGAGCGCGACTGGCGTTTCTGAAGGAGACGTTCCCGGCACTGTCCGTGGAGGTCAAACGCATGGTGGCCGAGGACGATTACGTTGTCGCGCACGTCCACGCGATCCGCGTCCCCGGTCGGCGAGGGGTGGCGATCATGGACATCTTCCGTCTCGACAACGGCAGGTTGGCCGAGCACTGGGACGTTCTACAGGACATCCCCGAGGATGCGTTGAATCAGAACGGGATGTTCTAACGCTTCTGTCGAGCCGATCGAGCGTTTTGGTGGTATTGCCATACCATCTATGTGGTATGATTATATCACCAAAGAGGGCTGTGACTGGGTTGTGCCGCCCTAGTGGGGGATTCGACCGAATGGATGTCCGATTTGTCCGAAACTCTTGTACTACGAGCCGTAGTAAGCGAGAATGAGAGTGTGACCGGATGTAGCGCTTCTGCTACAGGACATCGCATCATTGCTATGGGAGAGTTTATGTCGGTCGGGGCGGACCGTCGTCCGATCATCGTCTCCGTCGGGGTTGGCGCCGTGGTTCTGGCGGTGGCCGGGATGCTGGATCGGCTGGTTTTGGGCCTATTCGTTTGCGCGGGAATGGCATTGGGCTATCTCAACGCGTGGCTCACCCGCGTCGCGGTCGCGCGGATTGCGGGTGGTGACACCGCGTCGGGCAAGGAGTGGCTGGCGGCGACGAGCGGGGTGCGGTTGTTGGGTGTCACGGGACTCGCGCTGATCGTGGGCGTGCTCGCGCGGCCTGATGGATTCGGCATCCTCTTCGGGCTGGTGGCTTTTCAGCTCGCCGTGCTGCTCACTGTGTCGGCGCCGGTCGTGCGAGGTGCACGATGACGAAAGTAGAAGTGGGGCACCATGAGACGGCGTACGTATTCGGTATGGCGTTCCATGTGGACACCATCCTCGCCACCGTGGTCGCGGCGGTTGTCGTACTGGGGCTCGCGTTCTGGCTGCGCCTCAGGTTGACGTCCGGGGTTCCCAACGGAGTGCAGCTGTTCTTCGAGACCGTGACGGTGCAGCTGCGCGGTCAGGTGGAAAGTGCTGTCGGCCTTCGGGTCGCGCCTTTCGTTCTGCCGCTGGCGGTGACGCTGTTCGTTTTCGTGCTGCTGTCGAACTGGTTGTCCGTGCTGCCGGTGCAATACGGCGACGGTGAACTGATCAAACCGCCCGCCGCCGATGTCAACTTCACCTACGCGCTCGCCCTGTTCGTCTTCGTGTGCTACCAAGCCGCGGGTATGGCGCGGCGCGGTCCGCTCGGGCATGTGAAGCAGCTGCTGAAGGGGCATACCGGTTGGGGGCCAATGGTTTTCGTCAACGTTATCGAGGAACTGGCGAAACCGCTGTCGCTGGCGCTGCGATTGTTCGGCAACATGTTCGCGGGTGGGGTGATGATCTCCGTGATCGCGCTGCTGCCCGCCTGGCTCAGCTGGGCCCCGAACGCCGCGTGGAAGCTGTTCGATCTGTTCGTCGGGCTCATCCAGGCCTTCATCTTCGCGCTGCTCACGATTCTCTACTTCGGTCAGGCCACCGTGCGTGAGCACGAAAATCACTGAACCGCGCCGGGCGCCTTCGCATTCCGGCCACCAGATTCCTATGTCAACGGGGAAAGGAAAGAACAGAAATGGCAGACGTGACCCATGAGACGATCGTCCAGGCGGCGGCCCTGCTCGCGGGCGGGCTGATGATGGTCGGCGGCGCGATCGGCGCGGGATACGGCAACGGCATGGCGGGTTCGGCGCTGATCAACGGCGTTTCCCGGCAGCCGGAGGCCGAGGGCAGGCTGCGCGGCAACTATTTGATGGCGGTCAGCCTGGTCGACGCCGTCTACTTCATCAACCTGACGTTCATGGCGCTGTTCGCCTTCGCCGCGCCGGGAAAGTAATGCGATGATCACGAAAACCCTTGCGGAACAGAACTTCCTGATCCCCAATGGCACCTTCTTCGTCGAACTGTCGATCTTCCTGCTCGTGCTCGCGGTCATCTGGTTGTTCGTGGTGCCGCCGATTCGCGATGTGCTCGCCGAGCGGGAGGCCCGCGTCGCCAAGACCGCCGTCGACGGGCGGCGGGCGCGGGAAATCTTCGAGGCGGCCGAGGATCGGTATCGGTCCTCGGTGGCGCAGGCTCGCGGCGAGGCCGCGCGGCTGCGCGAACAGGCCAGACACGAAGGCCGGGCAATCCTGACCTCGGCGGGCGAGCGGGCGCGGGACGAGTCCGACGAGATGGTCGCCGGAGCAGTGATCGAGTTGCGAGCCAACGCGGACGCGGCGGCCGCGCGGCTGCGCGGACACATCGATCCGCTGGCTCGTGAGCTGGCCGACCGAGTGATCGGAGGTGGCGCCGGTGAGCGAACGTGACGGGATCTACGACATCACCTGGAACTGGCCGGTATTCCTGAGTCAGCTGCTCGGCTTCGCCGTCATCGTCGGCGCGCTCGTCAAATGGGTTGTGCCGCAGGTGAAAGCGGCGATGCTGCGCGCGCAGCAGGCGGTTCACGGGCAACTGGAGGAGAGTTCGCAAGCCACGGCCGGATTGGCCGCGGCCGAACGAGCTTTCGCGGAGGCGGCTGCGTCGGCGCGCACCGAGGTGGCCCATATCCACGAGGAGGCCCGTGCCGACGCGGAACGCATCGTCGCGGAGCTGCGCAGAACCGCGGCGGCCGAGGTCGAGCGGGTGCGCCGCTACGGTGTGGACCGCATCGCGCAGGTGAATCGGCAGTTGCGGGAGGAACTCGGGCACGACCTGACCGTGGCGGTGCTCGACCGCACCGAGTGCGTGGTGCGAGAACGTCTCGTCTCGCCCGGAGCCGTGTCGGACAGCATCGACCGGTTCCTGGACGAATTGGGGTTGCACGCGGGGCTCGCCGAGGAACTCCGCAGCTCGCCGTGAATCTCTGCCGCTCAGGATATTTCAGCGCCCGGGTCGATGCACGACCCGGGCGCTGCGGCATTCTTCGGCCCGCCACGAGACGACTCGGCGCGCGCCAGGAGTTACCGCGCCAGCAGCCGTTCCACCCACTCCAGGTGCTCGTCGATCCCGGACACCGCGAACATCAGGTCGACGAACGCGTCCGGATAGCCGCTGTCGGCGAGAAGGCGGACCGTCTCGGTGACTTGCTCGACCTCGCTGCCCGCCGCGACGTTGACGCGAACGTGGGTGTGGATGGCCGCCGGATCCCGGCCCGCTGCCAGGGCGGCGTCATCGATGATCGAGCGCTGCTGCTTCAGCGAGTCGAGGTTGTGTCGCCCGCTGGGCACTTGGATCACCGGGAGCCAGCCGTCGGCTCGCCGCCCGATCCGGGTCAGGCCCGCTGTGGTGAACGCCCCGAGGTAGATCGGCGGCCGCGGTCGCCGAACCGGCTTCAGGTCGACCCACGACGGCGGAATCGACCAGCGACGGCCCTGATGCGCAACCGGATTCGTGGTCCACAGCGCGTCCAGGATGTCGAGCAATTCGTCGAGATCGGCGCCGCGGTGGCGAAGTGACGCCCCTGCTGCCTGGAACTCCTCCGGCGACCAGCCGATACCGAATCCGGGCAGCAGCCGGTCGCCGACCCAGAAGCTTTCTGCGCCAAGCGTTTCGGCGGTCGACGCGTAGTGGGCCACGTCGTCGTACGCCGCCTCACCGAACTGCGGTAGTGCGAATCCAAGCATGCACGCCAAGCTAGCCGGTTCGGTAGCAGGCGTGAATTGCCTTCTGCCCGTTCAGGATTCCGGCGGAAGGATCGGCGAGCTGAACACTTCTTCCAGTGGCGTCGGGCCGGTGTACCGTCGGCAGTTGCAGCGGACCCACTCGCGTAGGCCGTGCGTGCCCTTGCGGGAGATCTCGGCGTGACAGGTGCCCGTGGCACGGTCGTGCAGCGACAGGTCGTGACCGCAACCGCAGCGCGCGAGCGGTTTCGCCCCCGATCGGGCCCGCCACCGATGCCCGAACCGGCCGCATACCCAGCCGATACCGACCAGGCCGGCGCCGACAACGAGGCTGAGGGGATCCATGGTTTGCAGTATATGTATACGCATAGCCGAGGTCATTCGAATGACGGTCTCCGGCAGACAGCGGATCGCCACCTATGGCGGACTCGGAAACGTCTGCGGCGGCGGATCATTCATCTCCGCGAACGCGCTCCGAACGGAGATCGCGCACCGGCCTCGAGTGGTCACGGCGGACGTCGCGCGCCGTCGTTCCCCACCAGCGGCGCGCGTATCGGCTGAGGCTGGCCGGGCTGTGCAGTCCGACGGTGGAGGCGATCTGCGCCAGCGGGAGGTCGGACTTGGTCAGCAGGGTCATGGCCCGCTCGCGGCGGGCGTCATCGAGGACGGCGGCGAACGTCCTTCCCTCCGTAGCCAAGTGGCGTTGCAGGCTGCGGGGCGATATCGCCAGCAGATCGGCGACGGCCGCGATCGTCGTGGGCCCGGTGCCGAGCGACTGCTGAAGCGCGACTTTGACGCGGCCCGCGATGGCGGAGCCTGCGGCGAAGGTCTGGGAGTCCAAATAGGACAGGGCCAGCAGGCGTGTCGTCCGGTCCCCGCCTTCGATGGCGCGCTGCGGGAGGTCCTTCGGAACGCGCAGCACTGCGGCGGGCTGCTGCCAATGCACCTGGGTGCCGAACAGTTCCTCGTAGCGTCGCCGCGGGGCCACCGGGCGGTGGGGTATCTCGACGGTGCGCAACCCGTAGTTGCCGCCGAGCAGGTATATGAGCGCGCGGTGCAGGAAGAGCAGTCCCATGTCGATGCTTTGGGGTGGCGCCTGCACGCCGTCGGGGTAGCCGTATCGCACACCGATCACGGCCCGGGATCCTCGCGGGTCGGGGACGAGCCGCACGCTGAGGTTGCGCGCGTGGACGAAGAGATACTTGGCGGTGTAGTCGAGGGCGTCGATGGCGGTCGGCGCGTTCTGCAAGGCGACGGCCAGTGGCCCGAGCATGCTGAGGTCCTGTTCGAGGGCCACCCGCAGCCCGAAGTCGGGGCAGCGCAGTTCACGGGCGGCGGATTCGAGGATGGTGGCGATGGTGCTGTCGCGGACCATCAGTTCGTCGTCGTCCAAGGCGCCGTCCGGCGCGTTGGCGCGGCGCGCGAGGTCGTCCGCGTCGCCGCCCAACTGCTCGACGACGGTCCGCACGCCACGCAGACCCGCCGATCGCACCCATGCCATGGGTCCAGTGTCCGGCTGGTGTCGTGATCGGTCAATTTGTTGGCGTAATCGGTCAACTTTTCCGCTGGGCCGCTTCCTACCGTCGTGGCCATGGACTTTTCTCCGTCACCGCGGGCAGTCGAGCTCACCGAGGCGGTCCGCGCCTTCCTCGACGAGCACGTCACGCCGATCGAGCACGACTACCACCGACAGGTGGCCCGCACGCGCGCCCAGGGCGGCGACCCGTGGCAGCCGCTGCCGGTGCTCGCCGAGTTGCGGGAACGGGCCCGCGCCGAGGGACTGTGGAACCTCTTCCTCCCGGCCGGTCACGAGGGGCCCTACGCCGAGCGGTACGGCACCCGCGGCGGCGCGGGTCTGAGCAACAACGATTACGCGCCGGTGGCGGAGGCGATGGGTCGCTCCTTCATGGCCCCGTACGTGTTCAACTGCCATGCGCCCGATACCGGCAACGCCGAGGTCTTGCTGAAATACGGCTCACCGCACCAACAACGGGAGTGGCTCGATCCGCTGCTGGCGGGCGAGATCCGGAGCGCGTTCTGCATGACCGAACCCGGTGTCGCGTCCTCGGATGCCACGAACATGGAACTCACCGCCATCCTCGACGGCGACGAGGTGGTGCTCAACGGCCGCAAGTGGTGGTCGACGGGTGTGGGCCATCCCGACTGCAAGCTCCTGATCGTCATGGGCGTGACCGATCCGGGCGCGGAGCGCCACCGACGGCATTCGATGGTGCTGGTGCCGAGGGAAACCCCCGGCGTCCACGTGGAACGGATGCTCGACACGATGGGCTTCCAAGACGAGCCGTACGGACACGGTGAGGTCGTCTTCACCGATGTCCGTCTGCCCGCCGACAACATCGTCGCCGGTCCCGGACGGGCCTTCGAGATCGCGCAGGGCAGGCTCGGGCCCGGCCGTGTGCACCACTGCATGCGGCTCATCGGCCTGGCCGAGCACGCGCTCGAGCTCGCCTGCCGCCGCGGCCTGGACCGTGTCGCGTTCGGCAAGCCGCTGGCCAACCTCGGCGGCAACCGGGAACGAATCGCCGACGCCCGCATCGCGATCGATTCCATGCGCCTGCTCGTTCTGCACGCCGCGTGGAAGCTCGACCAGGGTGGCCCGTTGCACGCCCTGTCGGAGATCTCCCAGATCAAGGTGGCGGTGCCGAACATGGCGCAGCAGGTCATCGATTTCGCCATGCAGATCCACGGTGGCGGCGGTTTGAGCAACGACTTCCCGCTGGCGGCCGCCTGGACCGCCGCGCGCGCGGTCCGGCTGGCCGACGGCCCCGACGAGGTGCACCGCGGCATGGTCGCCCGAGTCGAACTCGGCAAGTACGGAGCGGCCCGATGAGCGAGTCGAATCGACCGTCCCCGCGGCGCGGGACCATCGTGATCACCGGCGCCAGTTCCGGACTCGGTGCGGAAATGGCGCGGCAGTTCGCCGACCTCGGCTACGACCTGGGCCTGGCGGCCCGGCGGCTCGACCGCCTCGAGGACGTGCGCGCCGAGATACACGCCCGGCACCCGCACCGCGTCGTCGAGCTCGCCGAACTCGACGTCACCGACGGCGCCGGTGTGCACGCGGTGATCGCCGACCTCGATCGGCGTCTGGGCGGCATCGACCGGCTCGTCGCCAACGCGGGCAGCGGGGCGGGCGCAGCCCTCGGCACCGGCGGCTGGGACGCCAACAACCAGACCGCGCAAACGAATTTCGTCGGCGTGCTGGCCCAGTGCGACGCCGCGATGGAGGTCTTCCGTCGCAGGCGGCGCGGACACCTGGTGTTGATCTCCTCGATGTCGGCGCTCCGCGGCATGCGGCGCGCGATGACGACATACGCGGCGAGCAAAGCCGGTGTCGCCGCGATCGCCGAGGGGATTCGCGCCGAAGGGCTGACGGATATCGACGTGTCGGTCGTCTATCCCGGCTACATCGCCTCGGAGATGAATGCCCATGTGCGCGAACGGACCCCGTTCCTGGTGGACACCGTCACCGGAGTCCGCGCCATGGTCGCCGCCATCGAGAAGCGCCGCGCCAAGGCGTATGTGCCCGCGTGGCCGTGGGTTCCGATCGGCGCCGCGATGCGGGTTCTGCCGCTCTCGATGGTGAGGAAACTGACGTGACCACGAGTACCGCCACCACCGCCGATGCCCGCGCCGTCCGGGACGAGGACGCGTTCGACGTCGCCGCGCTGGCTCGGTGGCTCGGTGACCACGCACGGCCCGGCTGGCGCGAACGGCTGACGGGTGTTCCGGTGGTCGAGCAGTTCTCCGGCGGCGCTTCGAATCTCACCTACCTGCTGCGCTATCCCGGTGGCGCCGAACTGATTCTGCGACGGCCGCCGACGGGAACGAAGGCCGAAGGCGCGCACGACATGGCCCGCGAGTACCGAATCCAGTCCGCGCTGCATCCGGTCTACCCGCTGGCGCCCGCGACGGTGGCCCTCTGCGAGGACCCCGCGGTACTGGGCGGCCCGTTCTACGTGATGGAGCGGGTCGCGGGTCCCATTCCGCGCAAGGAGTTGCCCCGGCACACGCCACGCGATCCGGAGTCCGTGGCCGCGCTGTGCCGCCGGGTGATCGATCTGCTCGTCGACCTGCACGAGGTCGATATCGAGACCGCCGGACTGGCGGACCTCGGCAAGGGGGAGGGGTACGTCGCCCGGCAAGTCACCGGCTGGTCCGCCAGGTATCGCGCCGCCCGGACTCGTAATGTCGGCTCGTTCGAGCGCGTCATGGCCTGGCTGGATCGGAACCAGCCCGCCGATCGCGGCGCGGTACTCATCCACAACGACTTCCGCTTCGACAACATCGTTTTCGATCCCGACGATGCGACGGTGCCTGTCGCACTGCTGGATTGGGAGATGGCGACCGTTGGCGACCCGCTCATGGATCTCGGTGGCGCGCTGGCCTATTGGGTGCAGGCCGACGACGGGCCGCTGTTCCGGCGGTTCCGCAGGCAGCCGACCCACGTCCCCGGGATGATGACTCGCGCCGAGGTGGTGGACTACTACTGCCGCCGCACCGGTATCGAGCTCACCGAGGACCAGTGGGTCTTCTACGAGGTCTTCGGGCTGTTCCGGCTGGCCGGGATCTGCCAGCAGATCTATCACCGCTACTACCACGGCCAGACCACCAACCCGGCGTTTCGCTGGTTCGGCATCGCCGTCATAGCCCTGGAATGGCGCTGCCGCAGGATCATTCGGCGTGCCGAGAAGCGCCGTCGAGCCGGGCTCGGCGGCCGTACCGTACGGAGCACGCGATGACGACGTCCGCGCAGCATGATCGGCAGGGCGCCGTCGCGGACCGTCCCCGCGTGGCATTCCCGCTGCGCGACGGCAGTCGCAGCACCAGCGCCACCGGCCGGGCGGTACTGGCCGATGCCGTGCGCGGCGTCGCGCCGGAACTGGCGAAAACTATGGCGTCCGCGTCGAATTGGCGCCGCGACTACGTCCATCATTTCGCCTCCGCCACTGAGCTCACCGCGCGCTCCGGCTCCGCTGCGTTGAGGATCGCCCGAGACGGTCTCACCGCACTGCGAACCCGGATGCGGCTGGCGACACCGCGGGAAGACCTGCCGCTGGACACGGACGTCCTTTCGTCCGCCATGCCGGTGGACACGACCACCGTGCTCGGACGAGGCGACACCGTCACTCGGTTGCGGGTCCCTTATCGCGGACGGCTGCTCGGCGGAACGGATCTGCTCGACCAGTTGGGCCGCTGGGTCGAGGCGGGTGTCGTCGAACCTGCTTTCGCGGAGGCGATCTCCGCCGTCGTCGCCGAACCCGCCGCATTGCGCCTGCCCGGCCGGACCGTCGTCCTGCTCGGCGCGGCAGCCGCGATGGGGCCGCTGGCGCATCTCGCCGGGTGGGGAGCGGACGTCGTCGTCATCGATGTTCCCGTGGCGTCGGTGCAGGCCCGCATCGAGCAGTTGGTCCGCGAAGGCTCCGGCCGAGCCGTCGTCCCGCGGCTGCGGACCCGCGAGCACGGCGGTTTGAGTCTCGGTGACGAGCTGCCCGAAACCGCGGCCTGGTTGCGCTCCGTACTGGCCGACCTGCCAGGGCCCGTGGTGGCGGCCCACTTCTACGCAGACAGCGGCACGCACGTGGAGCTCACGGCGGCAGCCGATCTCGTCGCGGAGGACGTGTGCCGGGCGCGCGACGACGCCGCCCTCGCTTACTTGGCCACCCCGACCGATTCGTTCCTCGTTCCCGCCGACGCGGTTCGGCAGGCGCACGCGCGGTGGGCGGACCCGCGGTGGAACACGCTGCCGCGTCGCGCGCTGCGAACGATCAGCGGCGGCACGCTCTTTCGGCGCGGCTTCGAGACCCGCAGCCGCGACGAGAGCGGCGTCGAATGGTCCGTCGTCAACACGCTCGTCGACGTCCAAGGCCCCAACTACGCACTGGCCAAACGCGCCCAACGCTGGCGCGCCATGGTGGCCGCGGCCGACGGCATCGCCGTCTCCGCCAATGTGGCGCCCTCGGCATGGACGCATTCGGTCACGAAGAACAAGGCGCTGGCCGCGGTGTTCCGCGCCGCCCACCACTACGGTGTCGAGATCTTCCACCCGGAGACCGCGTCGGCGCTGATGGCGGCCAAGCTCGTCGCGGACCTCTCAGGTCTCACACCGCCCCCCGCCGCGCATCCGGAGGCGCTGTTCAGCCACGACGCCGCGCACGGCGGGCTCTGGCGACAGCCGTTCACCCCGCATTCGGCGCTGCCGGTCGCGGCCTTGCACGGCATGCTCATCCGGCCGTAGGACGCAACTGATCCGCACCGTAGTCCGACACGTGTTGTGGCGCTTTATGTCTCCGTTAAGGAGACCGAATGAACAGCGTCATACGATCGGTGTTGTTCGACGATGGGCATCGGGTCCATCGCAACCGTGGGTGGGAATCATGAAGCGAATTCTGTTGACGCTGCTGGCTTCGAGTGTCGCGCTGGCGGCGGGTGCGGGGACGGCGAAGGCCGAGACCTACTCGGACTCGCACTCGGGCAGCTGCTCCGACACGGTGGACGGGTGGGGCTACTTCTACGCCTACACCTACCAGTACGCCTACATCAGCAACAACAAGATCGAGAGCGAGAGCCACAGCTTCAGTTTCAGCGGATTCCTCGAAGGCGCCGAGGATGCCGAACTGCTGAACGGGAAGGACCGCAAATGGTTGATCTACCGCAGCGGTGATTTCGATCTGGCCGTCCCGTATGTCTCCGATTCGGGCCTGTTCGCGCGAGACAACCGCGATCGGGACAACGATTGGGTGAAGCTCTGCGACTACTAGGACCGCATCAAAGCTCTTGGAGCCAAGGGTGATTCGGATAATGCGGCTCGAGGTGGGGGACTTGGCATTCTGCCGGAGCCACACTTGATCCGTGCCGGCCGGTACTTCCGGGAAGCGGGATGCTGCTCGTCAGAGGCTACCTGCGACACGTCCGCGATTTCGCTGACGTGGTCCGCGCGAAAAGCGTGTGTCCGCTACTGTCCCCACCGACATCCCGCCCCGAGGAAGCAGGTCGATGGACACGGTACGCAGGATTCTCACTCGTCTCGCTCCAGTCGCGGTGTGTCTGGGCCTCGCCGGACCGGCGGCCGCCGCCCCGGTGGACGGTCCCGCAATGAATCCCGTTCTGATGATCGGCGGGTTCGACGCGAATGTGAGCAAACTCGAGAACCTGCGGGTGTGGTTGAGTGGGCGCGGCTACATCGCCTACGCGATGGTGTTGCCCGGCCAACCTTCCGCGACCGCGCCGCTGGCCGACTCCGCTCGCGCCGTCGCCGACAAGGTCGCCGAGATCCGTCGCGAAACCGGTTCGGCGCGAGTGGATCTCGTCGGCCATTCGATGGGTGGACTCGCACAACGCCACTACGTGAAGTTCCTCGACGGGCGTGCGTCGGTGGGCGTCTACGTCGATTTCGGCACGCCCGAGAACGGCGAACCGCTCGCCCTGCTGTGCTCCCCGTTCTATCCGGGCTGCCGAGACCTGACCCCGGGGTCGCCGTTTCTCGCCGCGCTGAACGCCGCACCGGCCATTCCCTCTGACCTGCCCGCTTATCACCTGTTCTCCGAGGACGCGGGCGCGGAGCGGGAACCGCTGTCCGGCGCGACGAACGCGAGCGTGCAGTCGTTCTGCCCCGGACGCCGGGTATCCCACGCCGACGAACCGATCGACGCCGCGTTCCAGCAGCTGATCGACGCCGCGTTGCGGGGCGGCCCGCTGACCACCGACTGCTGAGCCGAACGACAGTGCTTGCCGCGCCGTCTGTTTCGCCAGTCGTGGCTCTCCGATTTGTGCGTCGCGGCTTGCCGAATCTATAGTGGCGGTAATCCGATTGGTGCTCCCTAGAAGTACAGCCGCAGAATGGGAGCCCACGCCGGCGTGATGCCGGGCGATGGAGTGGGCGGCAGAGTTTGCCCACCCATTTCCCTGGAGGAATCCATGCATATCGGACTCGGATTGCCGATCTCCGACCCCGTCGTTCTGCTCGATTGGGCTCGCCGCGCCGACGCGGGACCGTTCGCTACGCTCGGCCTGCTCGATCGCCTCGTCTACGACAACCCCGAACCGCTGATCGCGTTGTCGGTCATCGCCGGCGCGACCACACGCGTCAAGGTGCAAACCGAGGTGCTGCTCGCCCCGCTGCGCGACACGGCGCTGCTCGCCAAACAGGTTGCGACACTGGACCGGATGTCCGGCGGCAGGCTGGTGCTCGGTCTCGGTGTCGGCGGCCGTGACGACGATCATCTGGCCGCAGGCACCGAGCTGCGCGGCCGCGGCCGCCGGATGAACACCCAGCTCGCGCACCTGCGCAGCCTCTGGTCGGGCGAGCCGTTCGGCGCCGATTGCGGCCCGATCGGCCCGGCGCCGGTCCGGCCGGGCGGCCCGCCGATCCTCTTCGGCGGCTTCAAACCCGCCGCGCTGGAACGCATCGCCCGCTGGGGCGACGGGTTCCTCTCCGCGGTCCCGCCGCACTGGGCCGGTGACCTGTTCGACTCCGTCCGCAAGTCCTGGCACGACCACGGCCGCCACGGCGAACCGCGCATGGTCGCCCAGGTCAACGTCGCCCTCGGCCCGCAGCACGTGATCGATGACGCCCGCGCGGCCATCGGCGCGTACTACGAGTTCAGCGGCTGGGCCGACAACATGGTGTCCGGCCTGCGCACCACACCCGACGAGATCCGCACGACGATAAAGCAATTCGCCGATCTCGGCGCCGACGAGGTGATGCTGTACTGCTACGGCGGCGATCCCGGACAGGTCGATCGCATCGCTGATCTGATCGGCTGACCCACCGGCACCCGGGGCCGTCGGCGACGACGTCGGCGGACCCGGGAAGGCGCTATCGACTCCGGACGGTCTGCGTCACTGCTCCTTTCCGGCATGTGACGCGCTGGAATTCAGGCCTTTTCGAGTGCGTGGGTCTCCTGCCACTGCCTGGTTCGAATTGATATCCTCCGGGCCACAACATATTTCACCCGGATCCACATCAGGGGGAATGTCATGGGGGAGATATCGGCCGAAGCGGTGGCTGCTTTCGCGGCCGCTTTCGTCGCGACACTCGCGTTGATCGTGTCCACAGTATCGGCCGTCTACCTGGCCAAGCAGACTCGCACCGTCGCCGAGCAGACTCGCGCGGTGGCCGGGCAGACCGAGATCAGCAACGCGACGGCCGCGGTCGCCGCGAACAACGCGGTGCTGAGCGCGCTGCGCGAGGTGCACCTGCTGATGCTCGAACGACCCGGCTCGCGTCGATACTTCTACGGCAACAAACCACTGCCCGAGCAGCGAGAACAGCGCGACGAAATCCTCACCATCGCCGAACTGCTGGCCGATGTCATGACCAGCGGCATACACACGCACAACCAGATCCCCAACAGCAACAGCGCCGAGCCTTGGGACCACTACTGCCGCGCTACGCTGCGAAGCAGTCCGGCGCTGCGTGATCTGGTGGGTGACCATCCGACGTGGTGGCCCCACCTCTCGCCGCTGCTCCCGCAGGCGCCGTCTGCCTGACACGCCACATCCACCGATCGGCTGCATCCTCGCCGCCTATGACGGCTCTGTGCTCCGGGGGCCCGGCGAGCGCGCGGGTCCGGCGGCGCTGTGAATTCAGGATCGGTCCAGTCCGATGAGCCGCACGGCCGTCAGCGCGATGTACAGCTCGGCGGCCGCCTTCGGATCGGAGCAGCGGCGGTCGGTGAGGGTTTCGATGCGGCGCAGCCGGTAGTGGATGGTGTTGCGATGGTAGTGCAGGCGTTGCGCCACTTCGGTATTGGAGCCACCGCATTCGAACCACAGAGCGAGCGTGTCGAGGAGGGTGTCGCGTTCCTCGGCGGGCAGGTCGAGGACGGGCCCGAGCACGTCGTCGGCCAGGTGATGTGAGGCGGACGGAGCGTGCGCGAGCACGAGCGGAATGGGCGTGTTGCCGTAGACGGTGACCGTGGCGGCGCCGGGCGGTGCGCAGCGGCCCGCCAGCTCGGCCTCGCGCAGCGCGGTGCTGGCGTGCCCCGCGGTCGTGAACGTGCGGCTCACGCCGATGCGGCCGGTGGCGTGGTCCCTGAGCCGGTCGACCACCCGGTCGTGCACGCGTGCGGTGGCCAGGTTGAGCAGGCCGATGCGCGCGCCCGCCTCGGTGATCCAGATCGATTCGATGAATTCGGCGCGGAGCCGGTCCTCGATGCCGAGCAGCGGCGCCAGCGCCTCGGGCTCGGCCTCGGCGTACACGACGAGGAAGCTGCCCAGCGGGGGCAAGTGCAGGGCGCGGGCGATGTCGCGCTGGGTCGGATCGTTGGAATCACCGTCGAGCAGTCTGCGCAACAGCGCGCGGCGCTCGGAGTCGTCGCGCCGGACGCGCTCGGTCAGGTAGTCGCCGTACGCCTCGGCGGCCGCACCCGAGTAGTCGTCGATGATCCGCCACATCTCCGAACCGAGCTGGGGCAATACGTCGAGGTTCGTGCCGGTCGACGCGCTGAGCGCGCGTTCCCACAGCAGTCGTCCGGCCAGGCGGTACGCGTGCAGCACCGCGGCCAGCGGCACGCCGAGCTCGGCTTTGACGCGACCGACGACGGTGGCGGGCTGTAGCCTGCGCCCGAGATTCCCGGAGAGCTGGCCGAGCACCGAGACGAGGTTGTCGCGCACGACGAGCCCGAGTTCGGCGTCGGTGAGCGCGGTCGATTCCGCGTACGCGTGATCGCCGGTGCGAATGCGGCCGACGAGCTCCGCGGTGAGATCGTCGACCTCGGCGAGCAGGGTGCGGGCCACGGCGGCGGAATCGTTCGTGGGCGGCTCGATCAGCGCGGTCATGGGTTCGATGGTAGGCATTCGCTCTGGATTGTGACTGTGCTGGCGCACAGTCGGGGTCCGGGGATCGGCAAACTCGCGCACATGGTGGGCGGCAGCCCCTGGCCCGCACTATCGACTGCGACAGTGACCGGGGTCATAGCACCCCGATTCGAGGATGCTTTCGAGAGAGGTGCCGACCGTGTACGACTACGTCGTCGTGGGCGCTGGATCCGCCGGATCCGTGCTGGCCAGTCGATTGTCCGAGGACCCGCGGGTCCAGGTGGCCGTGATCGAGGCCGGTCCGCAGGATACCGCCGACGAGATCCACTTGCCGGTCGCCTTCCCCGCGCTGTTCAAGAGCCCGCTCGACTGGGATTACGACACCGAGCCCGAACCCGGTCTGTCCTTCCGTCGCGCCTACCTGCCGCGCGGGCGCGTGCTCGGCGGGTCGAGTTCGATGAACGCGATGATCTACATCCGCGGGGCGCGCGCCGACTACGACGGCTGGGCCGCGGGCGGCGCCGACGGATGGAGCTACGACGAGGTCCTCCCGTACTTCCTGAAGGCCGAGGACAACGAACGCGGGAAGGACGCCTACCACGGCGCGGGCGGACCGTTGGCGGTGAGCGAGAGCCGATCGCAGCATCCGCTGGGCGAGGCGTTCCTGCTCGCCGCCGAACAGGCGGGCCACCCGCGCAACGACGACTTCAACGGCGCCACGCAGCTCGGCGTCGGCCGCTACCAGCTGACCCAGCGCAACGGCATGCGGTGCAGCGCCGCCGTCGGCTATCTGCACCCGGCCGCGTCGCGCCCCAACCTGACCGTGATCACCGACGCGCTCGCGCACCGGGTGGTGTTCGAGAACGGTCGCGCGACCGGCGTGGTCATCGGCCGGAACGGGAGCACGGAAGAGATTCGCGCTCGGCGCGAGGTGGTGCTGGCCGCGGGCGCCTACGGATCGGCGCAGTTGCTGCTGCTCTCGGGCGTCGGCCCGGCCGAACAGCTGGCGGCCTTCGGCATCGAGACGGTCCGCGATCTGCCGGTCGGCCAGAACATGCAGGACCACCTGTCGGTGTTCCTCAACTACCGCACCGATCGCGAGTCGCTGATGACCGCGCTCACCCCGGAGAACCTCGGTCTGTTGCAGGAAGCGGGCCGCGGGCCGCTGACCTCCAATGTCGGTGAGGCGGGCGGCTTCATCGAGACCCGCGCCGGTCTCGCCGGTCCGGACATCCAGTTCCACATGGCGCCGGTGCTCTTCCACGGCGAAGGCATGGGCGCGGCGACCGAGCACGGGTACGCGTTCGGTCCTTGCCTGGTCAACCCGACCAGTCGCGGCGAACTCACCCTGCGTTCCGCGGCCCCGGGTACGGCGCCGCGTATCCGCCACAACTACCTCGGCACCGAAGCCGACCGGCAGAGCATCCTCGCCGGTCTGCGCAGCGCGCTCGAGATCGCCGACCAGCCCGCGCTCCGGGAGCTCACCACCGGCGAATTCCTCACTCCCGCTGGTGATTCCGACGCCGAGCTGCTCGATTTCGCGGCCCGCACCGCGCAGACGCTCTATCACCCCACCTCGACCTGCGCCATCGGCGCCGTCGTCGACCCGCGCTTGCGCGTGTTCGGACTGCGCGGCCTTCGCGTGGCCGACGCCTCGGTCATGCCGTCGGTCGTCCGTGGCAACACCAACGCGCCCACGATCATGATCGGCGAGAAGGCCGCCGCCATGCTCCTCGAGGACGCCGATTCGGAAGGAAACCAGCCGTGACCACCACTGTGACCGCGACCGTCGAGGCCGCCGTCTCCGCGCTACGACGCGGTGAGATCGAGTGGGCGCGCACCGCGCTGTCCGCCCGCAGGCAACTGCTGGACCAGATTCACGCCAATACCGCACGGCACGCGCAGGAGTGGGTCGAGACCGCCGCCCGCATCAAGAAACTGCCCCTGGACTCGCCCCTGCTGGGTGAGGAGTGGGTCAGCGGCCCGTACTCCTTGCTCACCGGGGCCGCGGGGCTCGCGGAATCGCTGCTGGCGCTGGAGGAAGGGCGCAGCCCGGTCGACGGCTACCCGATGCGTCCGGCGCCCGGCGGCCGCACCGCCGTCGACGTGTTCCCGCACGGCATCTTCGATGCCCTGCTGCTCAACGGCTTCAGCGCCGAGGTCTGGTCGCGGCCCGGCGTCGACTCGGCAACAGTGCGCGCCCGTGCAGGTCTCGGCCAGCGCACTCCCGCCGACACCGGCGGTATCGGCGTCGTGCTCGGGGCGGGCAACATCTTCTCGATCGCCCCGCTGGACGTGCTGTACCAGCTCTACGCGGACAACCGGGTGGTGGCGCTGAAGCTCAACCCGATCACCGATCCGCTGCTGCCGGTGCTGGAGAAGATCTTCGCTCCGGCGATCGAGCGCGGTTTCGTCCGGGTGATCACCGGCGGCGCCGACGTGGGCTCGGCGCTGGTGCACCACCCCGATGTGAACGCGGTCCACATGACCGGCAGCTCGCTCACCCACGACGCCATCGTGTTCGGCACCGGGGCCGAGGGCGAACGGAACAAGGCGGCGGGCACGCCCGCACTGAACAAGCCGATCACCAGCGAGCTCGGCGGCGTCTCGCCCACGATCGTGGTGCCGGGTCGCTGGTCGAACGCGGACCTGCGTTTCCAGGCCGAGCACTTGGCCACGCAGCGGCTGCACAACAACGGGTACAACTGCGTCGCCGCGCAGGTCGCGGTGATCTCCGCGGACTGGCCGCAGAAGGAGCGGTTCCTCGACGAACTGCGCGCGGCGATCGACCGGGCGCCGCAGCGGCCCGACTACTACCCGGGATCGGCCGACCGGGTCGCGGCCGCGCGCCGGACCTACCCGCAGGCAGAGGCGATCGGCGCGCGCACGCTCATCGAGGGCCTGGCGCCGGATCGCGGCGAGCCCGCGCTGCACACCGAATACTTCGCGCCGGTGCTCGGCGTGATCGAACTGCCCGGCGACCCGGCCGCATTCCTGGCGCGGGCGGTTCAGGTGTGCAACGACGAGTTCGAGGGCACGCTCGGCGCGAACATCATCGCCCACCCCGCCAGCATCAAGCGGTTGGGCGAGCGATTCGACAAGGCCGTGACCGACCTGCGCTACGGCACCATCGCCGTCAACGCCTGGACCGGCCTCGGCTATCTCACCGCTCGCGCGTCGTGGGGCGCCTTCCCCGGGCACACCCTCGCCGACATCCAGAGCGGCATCGGCGTCGTGCACAACGCGCTGCTGATCGCCGAACCGGAGCGCACGGTGGTCCGCGGCCCGTTCCGTCCCGCGCCGCGGTCGCTGCTGCACGGCGAATTCAGTCTCTCGCCGAAGCCGCCGTGGTTCGTCACCAACCGCACCGGCGCCACGACCCTGCGGCGCTTGACCGATTTCGCGAAGAACCCCCGCGTCGCAGCCCTGCCGTCGATCTTCGCTTCCGCACTACGCGGCTGAGCACACAGGTGAGCCCGGGCCGAGGCGACGCCCTCGGCCCGGGCTCACCGCCGCTCCAGCCTGCCGGGCATTCTCCGAGAAAGACCAGAACCCCGATGACCTATCACGATTACGACCTGCCGATGCTGAGCACCATGCAGGACGAACCGCTCTCCTTGGCGACGTTGCTGCGCTACGCGACCACCGTGCACGCCGACGCCACCGTGCGCACCTGGACCGGCAGCGACTCGCGCGTCATGACCTACCACGAGCTCGGCGAGCGGGCGGCCCAGCTCGCCAACGCGCTCACCGCGCTCGGCATCGGCCGCGGCGACCGGGTGGGCACGTTCATGTGGAACAACAACGAACACCTCGTCGCCTACTGCGCCGTGCCCGCCATGGGCGCGGTGCTGCACACCCTCAACATCCGGCTCTTTCCCGACCAGATCACCTACGTGGCCGACCACGCGGCCGACCAGGTGGTGATCGTCGACGGATCGCTCGCGCCCGCCTTCGCGCAGGTGCTGCCGCGGCTGCGTACCGTCCGCCACGTCATCGTCGCCAACGGTGACGCGTCGGCCCTGCCCGCACCCGAGGGTGTCGCGGTGCACGAACTCGACACGCTGCTCGCCGCGTATCCGGCCACGTTCGACTTCCCCGTGCTCGACGAGCGGTCCGCCGCCGCGATGTGCTACACCTCCGGCACCACCGGCGACCCGAAGGGCGTCGTCTATTCGCACCGGTCGAACTTTTTGCACTCCATGCACGCCTGCACCGCCGACGGCATGGGCATCCGGGCGGGGGATCGGGTGCTGGCGATCGTGCCCATGTTCCACGCCAACGCCTGGGGCCTGCCCTACGCGGCGCTGATGGCAGGCGCCTCGCTGGTGATGCCCGATCGATTCCTGCAGCCGTCGCCGCTGCTCGAGCTCATGGCGGCCGAGCGCCCCGATTTCGCCGCCGCCGTGCCGACCGTGTGGAACGGCGTGCTCGCCGCGGTCGACGCCGCCCCGCAGGACCTCGGCCATCTGCGGGCGGTCGTGGTCGGCGGCTCGGCCGTGCCGCCGCAGCTGATGCGGGCCTTCGAGGAGCGCCACGGCGTGCGCATCATCCAGGCGTGGGGCATGACCGAAACCTCGCCGCTGGGCTCCGTCGCGTGGCCGCCGCCCGGCGCCGAAGGCGAGGCGGCCTACGCGTACCGAGTCACCCAGGGCCGCTTCCCCGCTCCGGTGCAAGCCCGGCTCGTCGGCGACGACGGCACGGAGCTGCCGCATGATGGAAAAGCGGTGGGCGAGTTGGAGGTTCGCGGGCCGTGGATCACCGCCTCCTACTACTCGCCGGACGCGGGCACGGTCGGCTCCGACGCGTTCCGCGACGGCTGGCTGCGCACCGGCGACGTCGGCACCATCACCGCCGACGGCTACCTGACCCTGGTCGATCGAGCCAAGGACATCATCAAGTCCGGCGGCGAATGGATCTCGTCGGTCGAACTCGAGAACGCGATCATGGCGCACCCCGATGTCGTCGAGGCCGCGGTGTTCGGGGTGCCCGACGAGAAGTGGGACGAGCGCCCCGTCGTCGCCGCCACGTTGCGCTCCGGCGCCGAGGCCGACGCGGGCGCGTTGCGCGAGTTCCTGACCGGCAAGGTGGCGAAATGGCAAGTGCCGGAACGCTGGACATTCCTGCCCGAGGTGCCCAAGACCAGCGTCGGCAAGTTCGACAAGAAGGTCCTTCGCGCCCGCTACGCGGCCGACGAACTCGACATCGCGGTCTCGAATCCTGGTCTCGCGCAAGCGAACTAGCGCTGCGAGCGCCCGCGCCGCCGGAACCAGTCGGTCGTCGGCGGCGTGGGTCTGTACGCCTGCCTTCTGAGGTGTACAAGTCTTGTGAAACAGATCGCTTAGGTGTTTCATGACGAGAGTCCGGGCGCCTCGCGTCGGACGGATCGGCGCCACATCCGTCCGCGCGACGCCCGCCATCGGCGCGAGCCGTGATCTCGAGGAGAACCATGAAACGAAGCGGGCGAAAGCTCTACCACCGCAATAGATTCGCCGTGCTGGCAGTTGTCGCGTTGGTCGGCGCTCTCGCACATGTCACCGGTGCGGGCCCGTCGGCGGGGCAGGATGGCGCCGACATCGCCGGTGGGCGTCCGGGGGACTTGGCAGGCGTCGAGCCGTACACCTTCCGCGTGCTGCCGGTTCTTCCCACCCCGACCAGAGCGTGGAAGATCTTCTATCACTCGACCGACGCCACCGGCCGGCCGGACGTCGTCTCCGGCACCGTCATCGTGCCGGAGGACGGCCGGACCGGAACGCGCCCGCTGGTGACTTACGCGGTGGGCACCGTCGGAATGGGTGACCAGTGCGCGCCGTCGGCCACCCTCACCACGGGCACCGCCGTCGAGGCGCCCTCGATCGCCAGAGCGCTCGAACACGGCTGGGCCGTGGTCATCACCGACTATCCGGGGCTCGGCACGCCCGGCGACCACACCTATCTCGTCGGCCGCGCCGAGGGTAACGCAGTGCTGGACGCCGCCCGCGCCGCGCAGCGGCTGCCCGAGGCGCAGCGCGAGGGCGTCACGACCAGCTCGCCGGTGGGCATCATGGGCTACTCCCAAGGTGGTCACGCCAGCGCGTGGGCCGGTGAGCTGGCCCGCGACTACGCGCCCGAACTCCAGGTCGAAGGCATCGCCAGCGGTGGGGTGCCCGCGGACGTCCTGCAGGGCGCCTCCGACGGGAAAGGGCAGGAAGCACGCAATGTCGGGCTCTCGATGATGATCGCCATCGGCCACGACGCCGCCTATCCCGAGCTGAAGCTGGATTCGTACCTGACGGGGGATGGGCGCACGCTCGTCCAGAAGCTGCGCGGCGGCTGCGTGCTGGAGAACGTCGTCGCCAGCAGGGGGAGGACGCTCGAGGATCTCCTCGCCCGCAATCCGATCGACTCGCCGGAATGGCAGCGGCGCCTCGGGGAGGACCGCCTCGGGACTCGGTCGCCCGCCGCCCCGGTGTACCTCTACCACGGCACCACCGACGAGGTCGTGCCCTACGGGCTCGGCGAGCAGCTCCGGTCGGACTGGTGCGCGCTCGGCGCCTCCGTCGAGTGGCACACCTATCCGCTGGCCGGGCACGGACCTGCCGCCGTCACGGGCGGCGGACCCGCGATGGACTGGCTCGCCGATCGACTGGAAGGCCGCCCCGCCCAAAGCAATTGCTGACCGGCCCGCGCGAGCGCCGGAGTGTGTGACGCGCCTCGTGGCACCCCGGCTCACCCGAGGCGGACGCGGGTGGCATGCGGATTCCATCGCGCGGGTGCGATGCGCTTACGGTAGGGAGCTATGCCGGTGGGACGCGACGACATCATTCGGTACGCGGCAACCGAGATCGAGGAGGGCAAGCGACTCGATCTCGGTGTGCTCGCGGCCGAACTGCACATCTCGCGGGTGACGTTGTTCCGGCGCGTCGGCAACCGCGATCAGCTGTTGAGCGAGGCGCTGTGGTGGCTGAACGAGCGCAGCCTCGAATCCTCCATCGGCCGCTGGCGACACGTGAACGGCGACGCTGTGCGCAGCGAGAGCGGAGCGCTGCGCAGCATGTGGATCGTGACCGATCACTGCGCGCGGACCGGGCGCGACACCGGTTTTCAGAAGCTCCTCGACGACGAGCCGATCGCGGCCATCCGGGCGTTGACCGATCCGGAGGGCGCGGTGCAACCCCGGATGATCACCGCCATCACGGATTTGCTGAAGCACGACGTCCGCGAAGGTGGTCTGCGGCCCTCGGTGGATCTGGGCACGCTCGCGTTCGCGGTGGTCCGGCTCGGTGAATCCGTGTTGTACGCCGACCTTTTGGCGGGTCGGCAGTCGAACATCGCCAAGGCGTCGACCTTGGTCACCGCCCTGGTCGAAGGGGTGCTCCGTACGGAGTGAGTCGCCGCGTGGGGCCGCATGTTTCGCTGGAGTTCCGGGCTCGGCAACGGCCCCGGCGGGTCGTCAGGGCCGTTGTATTCCGTTGGCGGGTAATCATTTCCGAGTGCCAGATCCGAACATTCCAGGGTCACGACGCCGTGCGGCGGCGCGGCCCGGCATGACCCGGTCGCCCGGCGGCGGCGCGGGTCAGGCGCCTACCGAGGACAGCAGCATCGGCAGCGCGTTCTGCATCTGCGCCCGCCACGCGTCCCAGTTGTGGCCGTGGCCGGGGACGTATCGCTCGTCGACGGTGGCGCCGAGCTGTTGCAGCCGGTCGACGAAACGGTAATTCTGTTCGTAGACCGCCGATTCGACGGCGTCGTTCTTTCCGTAGGAGACGAACAGGGGCTTGCCGGTGAGCCGCGCGGCCTGGCTGTAGGGATTGTTCTGTTCCCAGATCGCGCGCTGGGCCGGGATGGTGTAGTCGCCCCAGACGCGCTTCCAGTCGGCGCCGCAGCCTTGGCCCGGCTTGTCCGGATCACCGGGGGCGCCGGAGGCGTGCAACGGGTCGACGTTGCCGCTGAAGGCGGCCGCGGAGCGGAACCAGCCCTGGTATTCGGCCGCGAACTTCATGGCCCCGAGCCCGCCCATGGAGTTGCCCGCCACGGCGCGCGTGGTGTTGGCCTTGTAGCCGGTCTCCAGGATGGTGCGCACGTCTTCGAGGAGGTACTTCTCCCAGGCGGGCGCGCCGAAGGAGCCGTTGTTGTACCAATCGGAATAGGCGCTGCACCAGCTGGTTTCGGGCAATACGAAGAGGGCGTCCTTACCCGCGGTGAGCGCTTCGAGATCGCCCTTGTCCGTCCAGGACTTGTGGTCGTCGAAGCCGCCGTGCAGCACCCACACCGTCGGCCAGGTGCGGTTCGCGTCCTTGGACCAGCCGGGCGGCAGCAGTAGGCGGACGACCTTGACCGACCAGTCGGGGCCTTCCAGGTTGGGTGAGGAGATGCCGATGTCGAGGATGCGGTCGCTCACCCGCGCCTCCCAGCGCACGATGCCCGCCGCCGTCGCGGTGGTGCTGGGGACGAAAGTGAGTGCGACACCGGCCAATACGGTGACGATCGCCAGGGCGATTCTGATCGGTCCGGACACGGGAGATCCTTTCGGTGCGAGCCGTCGCAGGGGAAGGTAGTCGACTACCGGTTCTGCGAATAGCAGTGTTCGTGAAACTGTGAACACTCACCAGACACGAATTCCTGTGGCGCTCAGGGGAGGACCTCAGCTACCGGGAAACCCTGGCGGCAGCGGTTGGAAGGCCGCGTTGAACCTCGGCCCCGGCGGCAGTCCCCGCAGGATCGCGTTGGTCCAGGCGACCGCCGGAATCCAGCCGGTCACCGCGTTGGTGATGTGCTCGGGCACCGGCACCGTGTAGAAGCGCAGATCCGCGCCGCGCTCCCAATAGGATTCGACGGTCGGCAACACGGTCGAGGGCGGGATCAGCTCGTCCCACATGCCGTGCCACCAGAGGATCGGCGTGTCGGGAATGTGCTTGCCGAGGCTGTTCTCGGCGAGCACGCGCAGGATCTCCGGCGAGGTCTCCAGCGATTTGCCCGGCTGGTAGTACTCGCTGACCGGCCGGTACACGCCGGTGAGCGCGGCGGTGTACACGCAGCGGTTCTGGAGATCGGCGACGATCGCCTGCCCCTCCGGGGTGAGCAGTTCGTCGACCCGGAACACCTCCGGGTACTCCTTGGCGAACGAGGCGAGGCCGAGCCACATCGTGAAACTGCTGGTTCCGGTCAACCCCGGCTGCCTGGCCGTGGCGTACCGGGCCAGCTCGATCAGGTTGCCCGGCGTCCCGCCGATCGTGGTGCCGAGCAACCGCACGTCGGGGGCGTAACCGGCGCGCAGCTCGGCGGCGCGCAGCGATCCGGAGCCGCCGCCGGAGTACCCGTACAGCGCGATGCCGGAATCGGCGAGTCCGAGCGCCGGGTCGTTCTTCAGCGCGCGCAGGCTGTCGAGGACCATCTTGCCCTCGTCGTAGGTGTTGAACGTGTTGAACTTGCCGTCGAAGTCGGGCACGTTCAGCGCGAAGCCCTGCGCGAGCCAGAACTGGGCCAGCGCGGCCTCTTTCATCGTTCCGACCTGCAACGTGTAGGAGGGATTGCACGCCGAATCGCTGGCATCGATCGCCTCCTGGAACGACAGCACCGGGCGCGGGCTGCCCTGCCAGGGAATGCCGGGGACGAGCACGCTCGTCGCGGTGACGATCGCGTTGTCGTGGACGTCGTTGGTGCGGAACAGGATCTGCTTGGTGTAGACCGGAAAAGGAATGCCGAGCAGCCGGGTCTGCACCTCCCTGGTGCGCACGATCTGGCCCGGCTGGTAGTCGGCCAGGTCCGGCGGATCGTTGTACCACGGGTCGCGGTCCGGCGGCAGAATCGGCAGCAGGTCGTACAACTGCGGTTCCGACGGCAGTCGCGGCAATTGATTCTGATCCGGCGGAAACGCGGGCGGAAACACTGGTTCCGCCGCGACGACACCCGCGCCGAGCGTCGTCAAGCACACCGACGAATACACCGCGACCAACTGCCGCAGCAGGCTCTTCCTCATCGAAGCGTCCGTTCGTTCGACCGGCCGTCTGGGTCACGGCCGCCATCGACGACCATTCCACGCGAGATATCGGCGGCTGCCTACCGCCAGACCGACAGCTCTGCTGCCGTGGCACTTGTGCATGTGCACAGAGGCGCAGCACACGCCGTGGAGGTGGACGGCGTCGAGCGGCGGCAGGTGCTAGTCGCGGCCCTCGGGTTCGTAGCGCGGGCCCAGCAGTGCGATGGCGGTCTCCACGGCCACCTCGGCGATATCGGCGATGTCTTCGCCGTCCTCCACGGTGGAGGCGATGAGCTCGCGGAAGCCGCCGTACAGGATGGTGGCCGTCTTCCGCGTCGCGGGATGGACACCACCCGCCCCGAATTCCGGTGTCGCGGTGAGGTTCTGGATCAACGCGATGAACGCGTCGGCGGCGTCGCGGTGCAGTTGCCGCGCGTTCTCGCCGAGCGCGGGGGTGTCGCGAATCCAGGCGAGGGTGATCGTCCGGTCGGTCTTCGACGCGCTCAGCCACGCCTCGATGGCCTGGCGGACCTGTGTCCGCCACGGCGCCTCCGGATCGACGGCGTCGTAGATCTGCCGGATGGTCTGGTTGTTCCGCTCGGTCAGCAGCGCGATGAAGCAGTCCTGCTTGCTGGCGAAGTGCTCGTAGAAGGTCCGCCGCGAGGTGCGCGCGGCCCGGACCACGTCGGCCACCGTGGCGTCGCGGTAGCCGCGCTCGCGCACCGCGTCCGCCATCGCGTCGAGCAGCCTGCGCCGGAATCCGGATTCCGGCGCATGCTCGGCGGCGGTCGTGGGGACGGGCTCGGCACGGGTCACATCGACCAGGTTAGTGACCAGCGGGTCCCGCCAGCATCTCGGAGTCGACGCTGCGCGGCGTCGCTCGCCCGAACCGGATGGTGCCGTCCGCGATCCGGCCGTGACGCAGGGTGAGCACGTCCTGGGCGTAGTTCATGCCGAGCCGCCACGGCGCCCGCGATCCCGCCTTCGGGAACCGGTCCAGCGAACGCAGGACGTAGCCGGCCTGGAAATCCAGCAGCGGTCTGGCGTCCATCGCCGGGTCGGGCACGGGCACGCAGTGGTCATACCCGTGCATGTCCATGTGCCGCAACAGCCGGCAGACGTACTCGGCGACGAGATCGGCCTTCAACGTCCACGACGCGTTCGTGTAGCCGATGGTGAACGCGAAATTCGGCACTCCGCCGAGCATCATGCCCTTGTAGGCCATGGTCTGCGGCAGCGGAATCTCCCGCCCGTCGACGGTGAGGCGAATGCCGCCGAGGGCGAGCAATTGCAGACCCGTCGCGGTCACCACGACGTCGGCCTCGATTTCCGTGCCGGAGGCCAGCAGCACCCCGCGCTCGGTGAACCGGTCGACCCGGTCGGTGACGATCGACGCGCTGCCGTCGCCGATCGCCTGGAACAGGTCGGCATCGGGCACCAGGCACAGCCGCTGATCCCAGGGACCGTAGGTCGGGTTGAAGTGGACGTCCACCTCGTAGCCCTCGGGCAGCTGTTTGACGGTCTGCGTGCGAATGAATTTGCGCATCATCGCGGGCCGCCGCTGGCTGAGCTGATAGATGAGCGTGCCGATGACCACGTTCTTCCACCGGGTGATCGTGTAGGCGCGCCGGTTACCGAGCAGCGTACGCAGCCGGGTCGCCACCGTGTCCACAGTAGGGACGGACATGATGTAGGTGGGGGAGCGCTGCAACATCGTCACGTGGGCAGCGGTACGCGCCATGGCGGGGACCAGTGTCACCGCCGTGGCGCCGCTGCCGATCACGACGACGCGCTTGCCTTCGTGATCGAGATCGTCAGGCCAGTGCTGCGGGTGAACGACCCGGCCGCGGAAGTCCTCGATACCGTCGAACTCGGGGGTGTAGCCGCGGTCGTAGCGGTAGTAGCCGCCGCAGACGTACAGGTACGAGCACGTCATGGTGATCGAGGCGCCGTCGTGTTCGACGGTGAGCGTCCAGCGCGCCGTCCCGCTGTCCCAGGACGCGTCGACGACCTTGTGCCCGAAGCGGATTCGCCGGTCGATGCGCGCTTCCGTCGCCGTCGCGCGCACGTAGTCGAGAATCGCCGGGCCGTCGGCGATGGCCTTGGCGTCGGTCCACGGCCGGAATCGGTAGCCGAGGGTGTGCATATCCGAATCCGAGCGCACGCCCGGATAGCGGAACAGGTCCCAGGTGCCGCCGATCGCCTCGCGCGCCTCGAGTACGAGATACGTGCGGCCGGGGAACGCGGTCTGCAGGTGGTGCGCCGCGCCGATGCCGGACAGGCCCGCACCGACGATCACCACGTCGAGATGGTGGTTCATGTCCGCGCCTGCTTCCGTCCCCTGGCGCGCAGCGTTCGTTCCAGCAGCGCGATCACCGCGAAATAGTGGGTGGGCGTCACCCGCGCCAGCGCGTCGAAGAGGTAAGCGTCCGGGCCGACGAGGATCCGAGCCTTGCCCTGTTCGACACCGTGCCGGATGATGTCGGCCGCCTTCTCGGGCGAGGTCAGCGTGACCGCTTCGAACTCGGCCGCCATCTGCTCTTTGCTGCGCCCGCGCCCCTCGGGATCCTTGCGCATCCTGGCGTTTCGCGCGATGTTCGTGGTGATGCCGCCCGGATGCACTGTCACCGCCGACACCCCGGTGCCCCGAAGTTCCTGGCGCAGTGCGTCGGTGAAGCCGCGGACCGCGAATTTCGCCGCGCAGTAGGCGCTTTGGTTCGGCATCCCGACCAATCCGAAGACGCTCGACGTATTGACGATCACGCCGCTGTCCTGCTCGACGAGCAGCGGCAGGAAGGCGCGCGTGCCGTTGACCACGCCGTCGAAGTTGATCCGGCGCAACCATTCGTCGTCCTCGGCGTCCGCGTCGAGCACCGACGAGGACACCGCGACGCCCGCGTTGTTGAACACCGCGGCCAAGGGCGCGGTGAGCCACTCCCTGACCTCGTCGGCGAAGGCCCGCTGATCGGCCGCGTCACTGACGTCGAGCACGCGGGTGAGGACGGGGCCGGGCAGCGACGCGGCGGTCTCCTTCAGTCCCGCCGCGTCGATGTCGGCGATGGCGACCGGGGACCCGCGGTGCGAGAGATGGTGGGCGAGTGCGCGTCCGATGCCGGAGGCGGCGCCGGTGATCATCGCCGGATGGCCGGACAGTGGCCTAGCGTTTCGGGGCATCGGTGCTCCTGGTGGCTGCGGTGCGGATGTGGTCGTCGATGAGGTCGGCGAGCGCCGGCCAGACGCCCTCCGGCAGGTCGTGGCCCATGCCGGTGAGCGTGTGCAGGCGGGCGCCCGCGATGGCACGCGCGGTGACCGCGCCGCCGGTCGGCGCCACCATGCGGTCGCGATCGCCGTGCAGCACCAGCGTCGGCGCGGTCACCGCGCCCAGTTCGCGAGTTCGGTCGCCGGACGCCAGGATTCCCGCGAGCTGGCGGGCGACTCCGGCCGCCGGTCGCGGATCGCGATCCCATGCGAGCGCCGCCGCCGCGCGCACCGCGGCCTCGTCGAACGGATAGCCCGCGGACCCGATGTGCCGGAACATGCGGACGGCGGCGTCCACGTGCTCGTCGCGGGTGCGCGCCGGTTTGCCGAACATCCGCCGCCACGTCGAAAGCGCCGGGCGGCCGACGCGCGGGGCACCCGTCGTGGACATGATGGAGGTCAGCGAGGCTACCCGCTCGGGATAGCGTGCGGCGACGGTCTGCGCGATCATGCCGCCCATCGACACCCCGACCAGGTGCACAGCATCCATGTCGAGCGCGTCGAGCAGGCCGACGGTGTCGGCGGCCATGTCGCCCAGTCGGTACTGCGCGGGATGCCACCGCCTGCGCAGGAAGCCGAGCGGACTCGGTGGCGGAAACGTGCAGTGGGTGGACTCGCCGACGTCGCGGTTGTCGAAGCGGAGCACCGAATGCCCGCGTTCGACGAGCAGACGGCACAGACCGTCCGGCCAGGAGTGCATCTGCTGGCCGAGTCCGGCGATCAGGACCACCGGTGTGCCGTCCGGATCGCCGAGACGCTGATAGGTGAGGCGGATGTCGCGCCCGACGTCGAGGAGGCCCTCGGTCATGCCGTCACCTCGGCGGCCCGCGCGTCGGTGGAAACGGAAGGGCGCGGCGTTCGCCTGCGCACGACCGCGCGGCCCTTCTTGGCGGGAACCAGTGCCACGCCGCGGAAGTGCGTGCGCTCGTCCGGCGCGTCGGTCGTCTCCAGCGTGAAATCCCTGAGCAGCGTGCGCAGCACGACGTTCATCTCCATCGTGGCGAAGGCCGCGCCGATGCAGCGGCGCGAACCGCCGCCGAACGGGATCCAGGTGAAGGTGCCGGGCCGCACCCCGACGAACCGGTCCGGGTCGAAGGTGCGCGCCCTCGGGAAGAGCTCCTCGTTGTCGTGCATCAGGCGGATGCTCACCAGCACTCGCTGGCCCTTCGGGAGCGTCCAGCGCCCCAACGACATCGTCTCCGCGCGCACCTGACGCCCGGTCGCGTCGACCACGGGACGAACGCGCTGCACCTCGAGCAGGGTCGCCTCGCGCAGCTCCGACCCGCCCGCGTCGACCTCGGCGACCAAGCGCCGCAACACGTCCGGATGCCTGCGCAACCGCTCCACGGTCCAGGCCAGCGTGGTCGCGGTGGTCTCGTGCCCGGCGGTGAGCAGGGTGAGCAGTTCGTCGGCGATCTCGCTGTGGGTCATCGCGGAGCCGTCGTCGTAGCGGGCCTGCAGCATCATCGACAGCACGTCGTCGCGGTCGCCGAGAGCGGGGTCGGCGGCGGCGCGGGCGATGAGTCGCCCGACGATCTCGTCGTAGCTCTTGCGGTGCGCGACGAAGCGGGACCACGGGCCATAACGGCCGAGGAATCCGCGCGGCACTGGCACGGCGGCCAGCGCGGAGGCGACGAGGACAAGCCGGGGCAGCAGGGCGCGCAGTTCGTCGAACTCCCGGCCCTCGGCGCCGAAGACCGCGCGCAGGATCACGTTCAGGGTGATCCGCATCATCGAGTCCATCGTCGCGAACTCGACACCCGACGGCCAGGTCGCCAGCTCGCGTTCGGTTTCCTCCTCGACGAGCGATTCGTACACCGCGAGCCGCCTGCCGTGGAAGGGCGGGGTGAGCAGCTTGCGCTGTTTGCGATGTTCGGCTCCGCGCAACGCGAACAGCGAACCGGGACCGAGGAATTGGCCGAGGTTGACCTCGAAGTTGTCCGCGACGTCGCTGCTCGCGGTGAACAGCGCTTTGACCTCGGCGGGGTCGGAGATCACGACGGTCCGGCCGAATCGTGGTGCGTGGACCGTGAACGCGGACCCGTATTTTCGGTGCCAGTGTCGCCAGGCGCGGGTCCGGCCCGCGAGGATCGCGACGTTCTGGACGAACGGCGGCGTGGATGGTCCTTCGGGCAGTTGCACTGTGCTCATGCGCCATCTCCCAGCGTGGTACTTCGGCGTACCACCCGCACGGTACGCTCATGTACCACGTGTGGCAAGGGTCACATCGATTCGTCGAGGTGGCGCTGACCGAGGGCGGAGTCCCGGACGGCGCGTCGTTGACGAACAGGACGGTCTTCGCTGGGCACCATTGCTTGCTATGGGTGATCCGAGCTCGGAGCTGACTTACGTGGTCGAGATCTCGCTGCCGGGCCGGTTGGACGAGCAGTGGTGGCGGATCAGCAACACCGGCACGCCCGCGCAGACGGCGGCGGCGCTGTCCGAGCTGGCGACGCGGATCTACCGTGACCTGCTCGGGCCGGGCGCGGGCGGCCTGCACCGCGGCCGATGCTGGTACCACTGCCTGGTGTGCGGGCCCGACGGCGCGGTGCTGGACGAGGTGGAGGGGCTCGTGCAGGCGTTCCTGCTGTCAGGCGAGTTGCGGACGGTGTCGGCGACGATCACCTGGCGGGCGCGGCGCCTTGGCGCGGGGCGCTGGAAGGCCGACTGAGGCGCCGGACATCGTTGTCGCGATCACCACCCGAATCCGCGAACCGGGGTGGGCGCCGCACCCGGCGGTGCGGCGTCGGTGACCCAGCCCGCGACCACGCGCGGCTGACCGACGACGGCCAACCGCCCCGCATCCGCGGACACACCGTCATATGCTGCCCCGCGATCGCGGAAAAAACTTCGGCGCGGGTGTCGATCCGCCGCGATCCCCGTTCGACCTATGGGCGAGAGGGTCCGAGCGGGACCCGCACAGCACAGGGAGACAGACCATGAAGTACATGCTGATCATGCGCGCCACCGACGAGGCCTGGGCGGGTATGGCCGACGTCGATTTCGAGAAGATGCTCGAGACCATCGGCAGGTTCAACGACGAGATGATCCGGGCCGGTGTGCTGCTGGCCGCGGAGGGCCTCGACGACGCCGCCGAGGGTGTGGTCGTCGACCACTCCTCCGAGACGCCTGTCGTCACCGACGGCCCGTACGGCGAGACCAAGGAGCTGTTCGGCGGGTTCTACATCCTCAACGTGGCCTCGAAGGAAGAGGCCATCGAGTGGGCCAAGCGGGCGCCGTTGACCGGCCCCGGGCTCAAGACCGAGATCCGCAGGGTCACGACGATCGACGAGTTCCCGCAGGACAACGAGTGGATCCAGAAGGAGCGGGCGTGGCGCGAAGCCACCGGACAGCTCTGAGCGGGCCCTCCGGCGATGGCCGACCACACCGGCCGTGAGGCCGTCGCCGCCGTCTGGCGGATCGAGTCCGCGCGGATCGTCGGCGCGCTCGCGCGCTACACCGGCGACTTCGCGCTGGCCGAGGACCTGGCCCAGGAGGCGCTGGCCGAGGCGCTGGTGACCTGGCCGCGCGAGGGCGTGCCGCGCAATCCCGCCGGATGGTTGCTCACCGTCGGCAAGCGCCGCGCGATCGACGCGTTCCGCAGGCGCTCCGCCCTCGACGAGCGGTACGCCGCGCTCGCCCACGAGCTGGGCGAGGGCGGCGCCGCCTCCGGGGGCGCGCCCGCCGAGCCGGCCGAGGACGTGCTCTGGGACCCGGACCAGATCGACGACGACGTGCTCGCGTTGATGTTCATCTCCTGCCACCCGGTGCTCTCGCGGGAAGCGCGGATCGCGCTCACCCTGCGGGTGGTCGGCGGTCTCACCAGCGACGAGATCGCCAAGGCGTTCCTCGTGCCGACCGCCACCGTGCAGGCCAGGATCACCAGGGCGAAGAAGACCCTGGCGGCGGCCAGGGTGCCGTTCGCGGCGCCCTCGCCCGAGGAGCGGCGCGCCCGGCTCGGGTCGGTGCTGAACGTGGTCTACGTGATCTTCACCGAAGGGTCGACGGCCAGCTCCGGCAGCGATCTGATCCGGCTCGATCTGGCGAGCGAGGCGCAGCGCCTCGCGCGGGTGCTCACCCGCCTGGTGCCGGACGAAACCGAGGCCAACGGCCTGCTCGCGCTGCTCGAGCTGACCGCGGCGCGCTTCCCGGCCCGCACCGCGCCCGACGGCACGCCGGTCCTGCTCGAGCAGCAGGACCGCCGCCGGTGGGACCGCGCGGCGATTCGGCGTGGCCGCGCCGCACTCGCCGCCGCGGAGCGGCTCGGTCGTGGCCTCGGCGCCTACGGCTTGCAGGCGGCGATCGCCGAATGCCATGCCGTCGCGGCATCGGTCGAGGAGACGAACTGGGAGCGCGTCGTGCTGCTCTACGAGGCGCTCGGCAGGCTCGCGCCCTCCCCGGTGATCGACCTCAACCGGGCGGTCGCGGTCTCCATGGCGCACGGGCCCGCAGCGGCGCTGCCGATCGTGGACGATCTGGTAGCCGCTGGGGCGCTGTCGAATTCGCACCTGCTGCCGAGCGTGCGCGGCGAGCTGCTCACCCGGCTCGGTCGCACGGCGGAGGCGCGCACCGAGCTGGAACTCGCCGTGCGGCTGTGCGCCAACGAACGCGAAAGATCGGTGCTGACAGGCAAACTCGCCGTCCTTGGCTGACGCGCCGACACGGAGCGGATGCGGCGGCATTCACTCCGGCAGCGGCGGCAGCTCCAGATTCGCGCGGAAGGTGTCGCCGACGTAGTCGGCGCCGACGATGCCGCGGCGGCGGAGTTCGGGGAGCAGACCGTTGCGGAGGAAGTCGCTGGTGCGCGGGTTGTCCAAGCCGCCGAGGGCGATGACGTCCAGTACGCCCGCGTCGTAGCGTTCCTCGATGGCGTCGGCGAGCTGTTCCGGTGTGCCCGCCGCGGCCCAGTGCCCGGTGTCCTTCGCCGCGATGATCAACTCCCGCAGCGTCTTTCCCGACCTGGCGAAATTGCTGAAGATCTCGACCCGGCCGCGGCGGCGGTGCACCGCGTGCACATCGGGCAGCAGGTGTTCGGGGATCGGTTCGTCCAGCGGCAGCTCGGACAGGTCGACGGCGCCGCCGAGCATGTCGGCCAGCGCGAGGCGCCCGGCGTCGAAGTCGGTGGCCTCCGCACGTTCCCGTACCGCGGCGCGCACCTCGGCCTCGGTGGCGCCGTAGGTGGCGTGGAAGGAGCTCATGATGAACGGAAGCCCTTCGGCGCGACCGAGTTCGGCGGCGCGGGTGCGGATGCGCTTGGTGTAGGTGATGGCGTCGGCCAAGGTGGGCAGCGAGGTGAACACCACCTCGGCGAAGCGGGCGCCGAGCTCGATGCCGCCTTCGGACTGACCGGCCTGGAACTGCACCGGCCGCCGCTGCGGCAGCGGCGGGATGTTCAGCGGGCCGCGCACCGTGAAGTACGGTCCGGCGTGGTCGATCGGACGCACCAGTTCCTGGCGCAGCACCGCGCCGCCGCGGCCGTCGGGGGTCAGCGCGCCCGGCGCCCAGCTGTCGAACAGCGCGTTGACCACCGTCAGGGATTCAGCCGCTCGCGCGTACCGTTCCTCGGGGCTCGGCAGCTCCTGGTCGCCGTAGTTCTCCTCACCCACCGAGGAGGTCACCGCGTTCCACGCGGCGCGACCGTTGCTCACGTGGTCGAGGGTGCCGAACAGACGGGCCAGGTTGTACGGGTGGTGGAAGGTTGTCGTCACCGTCGCGATGAGCCCGACATGCGAGGTCACCGCGGCCAGCGCCGAGACGAAGATCAGCGGCTCCTGCGCGCCGATCGCGCCCTGCGAGCCGAAGCTCAGCAGGTCCGCCGCGAACAGCGCGTCGAACTTCTCGGCCTCCGCGATCTTCGCGATCTCCACCGCGGACGCCAGCGTGGACCGTCGCGGATCCACCGCCGCCCCGTACACGTCCGGTGAGCCACTGACCCCCGTGACGATCTTCAAAGGCCGCCGTCGCCCACCCACACTCATGCCTGCACCTCGCTGGCGCTCGGCTCCGGCATGCGCGAGGCGCGCTGGCACACGATTCGCTCACTCCGTTCGCTCATGCGGCCGACGCTAGTGGGCCGCACCGAGCCGGACACCGGTTCCGATCACCGAGAGCCGAATCGCGGCGACCATCGGGACGAGCAGGGCAAGGTCGCCGATCTCACCCGCAACGGGTGAGGCGCCATCGGCGCGGCGGACCTAGCGTCGGCGTACCCGCGCGAATCGAGCAGCGAAGGAGCAGGTCATGGCCGCAATCCCGCTCGGGGCGAGCACCGCGTTCGCCACCTCGCGCCCAGCCTTCGCGGACTGACCGGACCAGGGCGGAAGACGATGCGAACGCCGCGGCGACGGCCGACGGAGGCGCGTGCCGTGCGGCCACCGGCCGCCACCGCGGGGATCTGGGCCATTCCGCGCGGTCTCGTCGTGCTGCTCGCCGCGGCGAGCGCGGTGGTCGCCGTCGGCGGGATCAAGGCGTTCGCGGGCATTCTCGGGCCGGTGTTCCTCGCCCTGATGCTGACCATGGCCGTCCAACCCCTCCAGACGTGGGCGCAGCGGCGCGGGCTGCGGCCGTGGGTCGGCATGGTCGTCGCCCTCGTCGCGGTCGTGTCGATTCTGATCGGGCTCATCGGCGCGGTGGTGGTGTCGGCCGCGCAGTTGGCCACCGAGTTGCCCAACTACAGCGACCGAGCCGACGAATTGGTGGACCGGCTGCGCGATGCGCTGGCCGGCGCCGGGGTGAGCCCCGAAGAGATTCAGAACATGCTGAATTCGCTCGACATCGGCAAGGTCGTCGGCGTGCTGGAATCGGCGCTGCGCGGGCTGCTCGGCGTCTTCTCGAATCTGTTCTTCGTGTTCGCGCTGCTGGTGTTCATGGCGTTCGACGGCATGGTGATCGACAAGAAGATGACGTTCGTCGAGCGCACCAGGCCCGAAATCGCGTATGCCCTTTCCGCTTTCGCGCTCGGCACGCGCAAGTACCTGCTCGTGTCGACGGTGTTCGGCCTCATCGTCGCGGTGCTCGACGGCGCCGCGCTGTGGTTGCTCGGCGTGCCGCTGCCGCTGCTGTGGGCGCTGCTGTCGTTCATCACGAACTACATCCCGAACATCGGATTCATCATCGGACTGATACCGCCCGCGCTGCTCGCCCTGCTGGACGGCGGGGTCGGGCTGATGCTCTGGGTCATCGTGGTCTACTGCGTCATCAATTTCGTCATCCAGTCGGTGATACAGCCGAAGTTCGTCGGTGACGCCGTGGGTTTGAGCGTCACGGTGACCTTCCTGTCGCTGGCGTTCTGGTCCTGGGCGCTCGGCCCGCTCGGCGCGCTGCTGGCGATCCCGCTCACGCTGCTGGTCAAGGGCGCCCTGTTCGACATCGACCCCACCACGCGCTGGGCCAATGTGCTGATCGCCGAAAGAGCGCCGGACACCGGGGAAGCGGAAGTCTCCGAGGATTCGAAGGGCAGCGAGGATTCGAAGGGCAGCGAGGATTCGAAGGGCACCGAGACGCCCGGCAAAGACACCGAGACGCCCTCGACCTGAGCCGCCGTCTCACCCGCGACGTATGACGAACACCGAGTGTCCTCGCTCTACCGTGTCCCGGATTGGCGCGGTACTCGGAGATCTGCCCCTGCTGGCGGTCTCGATTGTGGCAGCTGTTCAGCGGTCCTGCGCGACGCGGAATCCGAGGTTGCCCGTCGAGGAGACCGGTTCGCTGCCCTGCCGCGCGGAGACGCGATACCGGCGGCAGTAGGAGCGATGGCAGAGATAGGAGCCGCCGCGCATGACCCGGCCTGCTCCCGTCGCGGGGCCGGTGGGATCGCGGTCGGGGCTGTGCCGGTAGTAGTCGCGGGCGTACCAGTCGGCGCACCACTCCCACACGTTGCCGGTGACATTGTGCAGGCCGAAGTCGTTGGGCGCGAAGGCATCGATCGCGACGGTGCCGAGGTGCGCGCCGGGGTCCGTGCGCGGGAACCGGCCGCGGAAGACGTTCATCCGAGGCTGCCCGTCCGGTTCGAGGTCCGGCCCCCAGGGAAAGGAGTCGGCCGATCCGGCCCGCGCGGCGTACTCCCATTCGGCTTCCGTCGGCAGCCGCGTGCCCGACCAGGCGCAGTAGGCCTGGGCGTCGTTCCAGGAGACGTGCACCACCGGATGGTCGAGGACGTCGTCGATGCGCGATCCCGGACCCGAGGGGTGGCGCCAATCGGCGCCTTCCACCTGCCGCCACCACGGTGCGCCCACCACGCTCCTGGTCGGCGGCGCGTCGTCGGGGAGCAGACCGGCGAAGACGAACGACCACCCGTACCGCTCGGCGTCGGTGCGGTGACCGGTCGCGTCGACGAAGGCGGCGAAGGCGGCGTTGCTGACGGTGTACCGGTCGATGGCGAACGAACCGACGGTCACCTGGTGGCGGGGACCTTCTCCGTCGCCCGGATAGGCCCATGCGCTCTCGTCGCCCATGAGGAATTCTCCGCCGGGCAAGAGGATCAGCGTGGCGGGAGCGTCGCCCTCGGACTCGGTCTCGGTCGGCGCGCCGGGAAGGACCGTTCGTCGAGCGTTCGGCGCGCAGCATCCCCCGGGCTCGTCGTGATGGCGGTGTTCCATGGCCGTCCTCTCCGCTATCGCCTCGGCCACCGAGGGTCGGTCTCGGAGGCCGGACGCCGGAACGCATGGTCCGAACCGATCGGAATCGAGTGAATTCCGGTCGAAACAGCAACGACCCCAGGATAGTAGCCCGAGGTGTGCTGAGTGGGCCGAAATGCGGCGCGTTCGGGACGTTCCCGATGTTGCCGCCCGGACGGGATCTCACCCGCGACGGATGAGGCGAGCGGGCACGCGGCAGTGATCGAATCGCGAGGGCGACAGCGGTCCCGCGACGCCGACGAGCATCACGACAGGGGTTCCCGCATGAGCGAACGGAGTGAGCGAGTCATGTGTCAGCGCGCTTCGCGCGTCGTCCGGATCGGCGGCGAGGATCCTCCGTCGCCGGGGCGGCGGAGGATCCTCGAATCGAGCGTGGTCAGACGGCGGCGAAACCGGTGCGCAGGTCGGCGAGGATGTCGTCGATGCCCTCGATGCCGACGGCGAGCCGGACCAGACCAGGCGTGACGCCCGCGGCGAGCTGCTCGTCGGGGGTGAGCTGGGAGTGGGTCGTCGAGGCCGGGTGGATCACCAGCGAGCGCACGTCGCCGATGTTGGCGACATGACTGTGCAGGGTGAGGGCCTCGACGAAACGCTTGCCCGCGTCCACTCCGCCTGCCAGCTCGAAACCGATCACCGCGCCCGCGCCCTTGGGAGCGAGCGCCTGGCCCCGGTCGTACCACGGCGAGGAGGGCAGTCCCGCGTACGACACGGAGGTGACCTCGGGCCGCGCCACCAGGAATTCCGCCACCGCCTGGGCGTTGCGCACATGGCGTTCCACGCGCAGGCTCAGCGTCTCGAGGCCCTGGCTGATGAGGAAGGCGTTGAACGGCGAGATGGCCGCGCCGAGATCGCGCAGCAGCTGCACCCGGGCCTTGAGCGTGTAGGCGGGAGCGCCGAGATCGGCGTACCGGACGCCGTGGTAGCTGGGGTCGGGTTCGGTGAAGCCGGGGAACCGCCCGCCGGTCCAGTCGAACGTGCCGCCGTCGACGATCACGCCGCCGATGGCCGTGCCGTGCCCGCCGACCAGTGCGAAAGGCCCGCGTGCGGGCGCGGGGAAGGTCAGGCGGTGATCAGCGTGGTCTCGACCGGCGTCGCCGCGGTCGAGAGATCGAGGACCGGGCAGTGCGCGTCCACGGCCCGTTGCAGTTCGGCGTAGCGCTCGGCGGTCTCCGTGATGTCGTTCAACGACGTGCTCACATTCGCTGTCACGGCTACCGACCGTAGGAATCGGCTCGCGTCGTGGCGATAATTACATTCCCTGTGAGCTGAAAGGTAGCTGCCGATCCATCGGCGCACTTGCACACGTTGTCGGCGAGTTGCTTTGCGACACGGCCACTTTCCCGTACCGGCGAGCGGGGCGACCCCCGTTCGGAGTCGCCCCGCTCTGGTCGCTCAGCTCTGTAGTACCCGCACCTTGTCGTCGTCACGGCTGCTTGTCGATGCGCCGACCGGGGGAGTGTCCTCGGCCTGCGCGCGCATCGGGTCGAGCGCCGGATCGATGTCGATCGTGTTGCGCAGCGGGCGATTCGGCAGCAGCGCGGTGGCGATCAGCGCGACGACCGTGGCCAGCGCGGCGATGAGGAAGATGCGGCCGGTCGCGTCGCCGTAGGCGGTGCGCACGATGGTCGCGACGGGTCCGGGCAGCGCGTCGAGATTCAGGTTGCCGCTGCCGGAGGAGCGGGTCTGGATGCCGAGCTTGGCGAACCCCTCGGTGGACAGTTCGGTCACCCGGGTGGCCAGCACCGAGCCGAGCACCGAAACGCCGATCGCGCCGCCGAAGGTGCGGAAGAAGGCGACGCTGCTGGAGGCGGCGCCGATGTTGTGCACGCTCACGGTGTTCTGTACGGCGAGAACGAGATTCTGCATCATCATGCCGACGCCGAGACCCACGACGACGGTGTACGCGCCGACCAGCCACAGGTTCGTCGCGTGATCGATAGTCGACAGCAGCGCGAACCCGACCACGAGCAGCGCGCCGCCCGCGACCACGAACCGCTTCCACTTGCCGAAGCGGGTGATCAGCTGACCTGAGCCGACCGAGGCGATGAGCATGCCGACGACCAGCGGGATGCTCAGCACGCCCGCGGCGGTCGGCGAATAGCCGCGCGCGGTCTGGAAGTACTGGCCGAGGAACGTGGTGGCGCCGAACATGCCGACGCCGACCGCGATCGAGGCGAGGATCGCCAGTCCGGTGGTGCGTTCGGTGATGATCGGCAGCGGGATGATCGGTGACTTGGCGCGGGACTCCACCCACACGGTCGCGATCAGCAGCAGCACGCCGCCGCCGACGTACAGGGCCGACTCCCGCGAGATCCACTCGTAGTAGCCCGCCTTCCCGGCGAACGACACCCAGATCAGCAGCACCGAGACCCCTGCGGTGAGCAGCGCGGCGCCGAGCCAGTCGATCGACACGCCCGGCTTCCGTTCGGTGGGCAGCCGCAGCGTCCGGTGCAGCAGCATCAGCGCGATCACCGCCAGCGGCACGCAGACGAAGAAGCACCAGCGCCAGCCGAGCGGGCTGTCGACGATGACGCCGCCGAGGATCGGGCCGCCCGACATCGATACCGCCATCACCGCGCCCATGTAGCCGGAGTACCGGCCGCGTTCGCGCGGCGCCACGATGCTGCCGATGATCGCGACCGCCAGCGCGGTCAGCCCGCCCATGCCGATGCCCTGGATCACCCGGGCGACCAGCAGCAGGGCCACCGTGTGCGCGAATCCGGCGATGATCGAGCCGATCACGAAGATGACGATCGCCGTCTGGACCAGCAGCTTCTTGTTGAACAGGTCGGCGAACTTGCCCCAGATCGGGGTGGACGCGGCGTTGGCGAGCAGGGCCGTCGTGATGACCCACGCGTACGCCGTCTGTGATCCCTCGAGATCGCCGATGATGGTGGGCAGCGCGGTCGCGACGATGGTGGTGCTCAACAGGGCGGTGAACAGCGCGGCCAGCAGGCCGGTCATCGCCTCGAGGACTTCGCGATGGCTCATCGCGGTCGGGTCGCGCCGCACGGGCGTCTCGACTGAACTAGACATCTACTCCCTGACTCTCTGTCGAAACCGGCTGGGGTTCCGTCGTTCCCGCGCGCTGCGCGTGCGCGGCGAGCGAATTCCTGAGCTTGCGGACCGACTCGCAGGCGAGCTCGGCGTCGTCCTCGCTCCAGTCGGCGAGGACGGTCTGCAGGCCGCGCGCCCGCGACGCCCGGACGCGGCCGAGCAGGTCCCGGCCCGCGTCGGTGACCTGGATGAGGGTGGCCCGGCCGTCGCTGGGGTCGGCGTGGCGGCTGATGTAGCCGGCGCCGACCAGTTCGGTGACGTGCCTGCTCAGCGCCGAGGCGCTGATGCACAGATCCACCGCCAGGTCGACCTGGCGGCAGGGGCCCTTGGTTTCCAAGGTCCCCAGCACGCCGACGCCGCCGGGCAGTAGCTGGCCTTCTTCCGGATGGAGAAGGGTGATCCGGATCGCCCTGCCGATCAGGTAGAGCTCCTTGATCAGGCTTTGTGCCGTATCGGGTGATACCGCCATGTCCGCTCCCCGCAGGAGATAATTTGCTTGCAGTCAGCAACTATATTTCACTTGCTTGAGCTAAGCAACTAAATCCTGTGGATGGACGACTTCGGGCCGACGGGGCGGCGGGCTACGGTGGGTTCTTGCACCGGTCCACTCTCGGGAGGCGTTTTGCGCACCATCGCCCGCGTACTGCTCGTCCTGCTGGCCCTGGCGTGCGGCATGGTGCCTGCGCTGCCCGCGGCGGTGGGAGCGCCGAACGCCGCGAGCTTCGACGACGCCACCGCGCGAAAGATCGATGAGCTGCTGGCACTGCGCGCCACCGCGCCCACCGCCGCCAAGGGGGAGTTGCTCGCGCTGCTGTCGAGCCGGTTTCTGGGCACGCCGTACGGGGCGAACATGCTGGTCGGCTCCGCGACCCAACCCGAGCAATTGGTCGTCGATCTGCGGCGGGTGGACTGCTTCACCTTCCTCGACTACGTGGAAGCGCTGAGCAGGTCCGCCGACCGCGACCAGTTCGTGGCGAACCTGATCGAGACGCGCTACGCGGGCGGACGCGTCGACTTCCTCCAGCGCAAACACTTCTTCAGCGACTGGTCGCACACGCCGCGAATCGCCGCGACCGATATCACCGCGACGCTGAGCCCCGCGGCGGTGACGGTCGGCAAGCGGCTCAACGCGAAAGCCGATGGGGGAACGTATCTCCCCGGGTTGCCCGTGGTCGGCCGCGACATCACCTACATCCCGAGCGCCGCGGTCGACGGGAACGTCATCGGGCAGCTCCGCACCGGCGACTACATCGGCGCCTACACCGACCAGCCCGGACTGGACGTCACCCACGTCGGCATCTTCGTGATGACGTCCGACGGACCGATCTTCCGCAACGCGTCCTCCCTCGCGGCGAACAACCAGGTGGTCGATTCGCCGTTGGCCGACTATGTGCGATCGACACCCGGGATCGTGGTGCTGCGGCCGCAATAACGCGCCGGGCGAGCGGGACCGGCCAAGAGTGCTGTTGGATGCCGCGGGGCGCGGCGAACTTGCCGGTGCGGGCCGGGCTGATCAGTCGTGGGGCCTCCGGTGGAGTCGGTGGAGTTCACGCAGCGCGCCGGCCAGCTGGGGGGCGGGCCCCGACGTGGGGATGCCCGGCGCGACCACGTTGATAGATAAGGCCCGGACCGGGGCGGGCGGGATGCCCATCTCGTCGAGCCATTCGGTCAGCTGCGCCGCCGAGCTGGCGTAGACGATGCGACCGAGACCGGCCCAGGCGTGCGCGGCCGAACACATCGGGCAGTGCTCGCCGGAGGTGTAGACGGTCGTGGTCGCGCGTTCGGCGGGTGCGAGGTGGGCGATGGCCCAGTGCACCAATTCGAGTTCCGGATGCCGGGTCGGATCACCGCCGCCTTCGCCGTTCTTCGCCTCCGCGAGCACCCGGCCGTCGCCGACGAGCAGCGAGCCGAACGGCGCGTTGCCATCGTCGAGCGCCTCCCGGGCCAGGTCCACGCACCGTCGCAGGTACACGAGATCAGCATCATCGACCATGCTCCGAGCGTATGCTTCGGCGGCTCTGCGAGCGTCGCATGTCGTCGTTTCGGCGGCCTGGGCGGCGCATCCAGGGGGAGGGGAGTCGCCTAACGGCTTGCGGAACAGCCCGAGCATCGCGTGTAGAAGTTCTTCCCATGCTCGTCGGCGACCGCGGGGTCTCTGAGGTCGTACGAGAACATCGGCCAATCGGTGCCGAATCCTTGCCACGCTCTCGTTCAGCAGATGCGTGACCGACGTGGAAAAAATTGCACTATGAAGATATGCGCATCGACGCATTGAGCTCTCCGCCGCCGAAGGCCGAATCAGTGCGACGGACGTGGAGTGGCGGCGAGGGAGCCGAGCAACGCTAGCGCCTCGGCGCTCGATGAGTTCGGCTCGGCGTGGTAGACGACCAGTTCCTGTCCGGGACTGGATCGTACGTCGAAGGTCTGCATGGTCAATTCCACGAGCCCCACGTCGCGGTGGTCGAAACGCTTGCGCTCCAACGATTTTCCGCGCGCATCGTGACGGGCCCAGAGTTCGGCGAACTCGGGACTCGTGTCGAGCAGGTCGGCGAGTACTCGGCGGACGCGCGGATCGTGCGGCGCCGCACCGTGTCCGAGGCGGAATCCGGCGACGACGTTGCGGGCCACGTCGGGCCAGTCGCGATAGAAGGTCCGCGCGGCCGGATCGGTGAACACGATGCGCAGCAGGTTGCGGGGGTGGCGCCAGCCGGAGAACAGCGCGTCGGCGATGGCATTGGCGGCCAGGACGTCGTAGGCGCGGTTGTAGACGACCGCCGGATTGTTCGGCCAAGCGGCGACCAGCTCGAGCAGGCGCGGGTCGACGCGGTCGTCGGTCGCCGCGTGCGCGCGCGGGCCGAGGCCCGCGAGCCGGAACAGGTGCCCGCGCGCGTCCTCGTCGAGGTCGAGTGCGGCGGCGAGCGCGTCGACGACCTGGGCCGACGGCCTGCGCTCCCGCCCCTGTTCGAGGCGGGTGTAGTAGTCCGCGCTCACCCCGGCGAGCAGCGCCACCTCCTCGCGGCGCAAGCCGGGCACGCGACGGTGTCGGCCCGCCATCGGCAGCCGGACCCGCGACGGCGCGATCTGTTCGCGGCGGGCGCGCAGGAACGCGCCGAGCTCGGTATCTGCCATGGTCGCATCGTAGGGCGGCGACCCGCCGAGAGCCTGGGTGCGCTGCTCCCAGGAACGTTTCGCTCTTCCAGCGGCGGCCACGGGCTTCGAGAGTGGACACCGCGCCGACCGCCCGGCCGGCGCGGCGTCTCGCCGAATATCCAAGGGAGAGAACATGACAGACTCCGTCGCCCTCGTCACCGGCGCGAGCAGCGGCATCGGCCGTGCCATCGCGCGGCGGCTCGCCGCCGACGGCATGCGCGTCGTCGCGGCCGCGCGACGCATCGACCGGCTCCACGAGCTCGCCGAGGAGAGCGGGGGAGCGATCGAGCCGTGCGCCCTCGACGTCACCGATCGGGATGCCGTCCGCCGCGCCGTCGACGACCTCGTCGCCCGGCACGGCCGGCTCGATGTGTTCGTCGCCAACGCGGGGGTGATGCCGCTGTCGCGGCTGGACGCCGGTCTGGTCGGCGAATGGGACCGGATGATCGACGTCAACATCCGCGGTCTGCTGTACGGCATCGCGGCCGCGCTTCCGCATTTCCACGCCACAGGCAGCGGCCACCTGGTGACGATCGCGTCGATCGGTGCGCACGCCGTCAGCCCCACCGCGGCCGTGTACTGCGGAACCAAGTACGCGGCGTGGGCCATCACCGAGGGGCTGCGGCTGGAATCGCCGCCCGGCATCCGGGTCACCACGATCTCGCCCGGCGTGGTCCACAGCGAACTGGCCGAGACTATCAGCGACCCGCACGCGCGGACAGTGATGGCCGAGTACCGGCGGAACGCGATCGCGCCCGAATCGATCGCCGACGCCGTCGCCTATGCGGTGGGTCAAGCGCCGGATGTGGACGTCAACGAGATCGTCGTCCGGCCGGTGCGGCAGCGCTGAGGTGCGGCGCCCGCTGACGAGCGGCCTTGCTCGCGACGTGTGCGACAGATAACGTAATTCTGTCGCACACTGAAAGGGGTCAACGATGACCGCACGCGCCCACCGGATCGACGACACGAATGCCGACATCGCGCCCGAGCTGGGTCCCGGCTCTCTGACCTGGCGTTACGCGGGGGATCTTCGCCTTTTTCTGGTCACCGCGCCCTACGGCATGCTGCAACTCATGCACCCGGCGGTGGGCGCGGGCGTGGCGGACCATTCCGACTTCTTCGTCGATCCGTGGGACCGCGTGTTTCGCTCGATTCCCGAAATCGTCGGCACCGTCTACGACTCACCCCGGTCCGGTACCGCGGCGCGGGTGCGCGACTACCACCGCGACATCGGGGGAGTCGATCACCACGGGAAGCGCTACCACGCACTGAATCCGGAGGTCTACTTCTGGACCCACGCCACCATCCTGCAGGGTGTGATCACCATCGCCGAGGTCTACGACGGCGGGCTGACCGACGCGCAGCGCGAGACCTTCTATCAGGAAGGCAAGACCTGGTACCGCCGCTACGGGCTCAGCGAGCGGCCCATGCCCGCCGACTACGCCGCGTTCACCCGCTACTTCGACGACATGTGCGAGAACGTGCTCGAGGCAACGGAATCCGCGCGGTGGCTGGCCGGGCAGCTCGGTGTCACCAGCGGGCTGCGGCTGCCGTATCTGCCCGGGCCGATCGAGGCGGTGGTGCGTCCGGTGATCATGTCCGAATACCGGGTGATCACCACCGCGTTGCTGCCCGAATCCGCGCGGGATCGGCTCGGGCTGCGCTATTCGGCCGTCGACCGCGCCCGGTTCCGCGCCGCGGTCACGCTGATCCGCAACGCGTGGCCGTTGCTGCCCGAACCGCTGCGCTACCATCCCCGTGCCCGCCAAGGCATGCGCGAGCATGCCGCACTCAGTCAGGGATGAAGCGATGTTCACAGCCCGGCAGATGGTCGCCTCCCCAGGATCGGCGGCCGACGCCGATCCGCAGGCCGCGCGGATCGTCGACGCGGCGTTGGACGAGTTCCGCGAGCACGGGCTCGATCGTGTGCGCATGGAACACATCGCGCGCCGCGCCGGGATGCACCGCGCGACCGTTTACCGGGCCTTTCCCAACAAGGACACCCTCGTCGGCGTCGCGCTGACCACCTGGGTGCAGCGCGTGCTCGGTGACATCGCGGACACCGTCGCGGGCCACCCCGACGTCCGTACGCGAGCGGTCGAAGGCTTCACCATCGCGCTGCGGACGCTGCGCGCCGACCCGCTGACCAACCGCATCCTGCTCGCCGACGAAGCAGGCAAGCCGTTCCTCATCACCTATGGCAGCGCCCTGGTCGATACCGCGCGTACCTTCTTCGCCGACCAGCTCCGCCAAGCCGACGATGCGGATGGCATCGATCCCGACGCCGCCGCCGAGATCGCCGCTCGCCTTTCCCTCACCTTGCTTCTGATCCCCGACAGCTACTTCCGCCTCGACACCGACGAAGACGCCCGCGCCTTCGCCCGCAACCATCTGCTACCCGCCGCGATCGCTGCCGACAGTCGGTAACGAGCCTGGGGCCGACCACGATTCGACCGGTAGAGCATCGGCGCGTGGAGGGGACGAGCACGATGATCCGCAATCCGGTGGGGCCCCACCCGGGTGTGGCTCCGCCGTCGCGCTCTGCCGCCCGCTCTGCCGCCGCTACCCCGTTCACTGCGGGCCATCGTCAGCGGGCGGGGACAGTTCACGACCAGCCGACCAGAGCTGTTGGAAACGGACGAAGGTGGGGTCGGCGACGCGAAATCCACTGAGCTCCTGCGTGGTTCCGTTGGTGAAGGCGAGGAAGGCCGCTTCGAGGTGCTCTCACCGGGGCAGTGCGCCGCGCTACAGGCATTCTCCGCGCTCATCGCGTTGGCCGAAGCGTCCGCGGTGACCTGGTCGGTGGCGGCGTCCGCGGTGGTCGTGCTCGCGCTCGGCGGTGCGTTCGGCCGATAGCGCCGACCGCGGAGTTCGGATCGGGGCACCGGGGCGTTGGATCGTGGCATCGAGGCGGCGGATCGGCCGAGCGCGTGACGACCTCCGTGGCGGTGAAGAGCGGCAGGTCTCGCAGCGTGCGGCCCCGCCGTGGGAGCCGGGGACTGGATCGCGTGCGGTGGGGGCTACCTCCCAGGCGTGACATGCGGAAGGCTGGGTATGGGTACGGCATACCGATCGGAGCCGCTCGGGAGCCGGAAACCGTGCCGAACGGTTGCTCGAATCAGATGTGTCCACACCTGTTGAGGGTCATTCGCTCTGTGCCCGGCCCTGTGGTCCGCCCGGCGGCGGGCCGCGGTGTTCCGGTGAGAGGGGAAAACATGCGCTGGTTCACGGTGGCGGCGATGCTGGTCGCGATGATGCTGTGTCCGGTGTCCGGTTCTGTGGGGGCGGAACCGAGCCTCGCGCGGCCGTCCTGGCAACCCGATCTCGATCGCGTCGTGGTCGTGTCGGGCGTGCCGGGCGCGCAGCTGGTGGTCAGCGGCGACTTCGGCGAGCTCCAGCTGAACAGCGGATCGGGTGATCTCGGCACCGGAGCGCCCTTCCCCGACAACGCGCAGGTGCGGATCGCGAGCAACACCAAGGCGTTCGTGGCCGCCGTCGCCTTGCAGCTGGTCGCCGAGCAGCGCGTCGACCTGGACGCGCCGATCGATCGATACCTGCCAGGCGTCGTCACGGGCCCGGGTGGCGACGGGCAGCGCATCACCGTGCGCAATCTGTTGCAGCACACCAGCGGCATCCCCGATTACCTCAGCCAGGTGGATCTCGACAGCGTCGCGGGCATGCAGAACTACCGTCCGGCGTCGGAGCTGATCCGCGGCGCGCTCGACCGGCCCGCCGAGTTCGAGCCCGGCGCGCACTGGGGCTACTCCAACACCAACTACCTGATCATCGGCTCGATGATCGAACGGGTGACCGGCCTCCCGGTGGGCGTGGAGGTCACGCGGCGGATCATCCTGCCGCTCGGATTGCACGACACCTACTGGCCGCTGTATCCGCTCGAGCAGGTGGTGCGCCTCCCGCATCCCCGCAGCTATCTCGTCAACGGCGTCGAACGCGTCGACGTCACCGACATCGATCCGAACTGGGGCCTCGCCGACGGCGCGATGGTCGCCACCGGACGGGATCTGAATCGCTACTTCATGGCGTTGAACTCGGGCCGGGTGGTCCCGCTCGCGCAACTGGAGCAGATGCGTACGACGATTCCGAGCGGCGTGCCCTTGGTCGACCAGGAGATCGGTCTCGGGCTGTTCCGGCGGGTGAACAGGTGCGGCATGGAGACGTGGGGTCACGGCGGCACGATCACCGGCAGCAGCGTGGTCGGCGCGGCCACCGACCGTTTCGCGGTCACCCTCGCCATGAATCAGCTGCCGACCCTCGCCGCCTCGCTCGCCCCGCGAGGGGGCATCCAGGACATGCTCGACACGGTCATGTGCGATCTCGCGGGCTGAGTGCGCCTGGTCGGCGAGCGGCCGCGACGGGTTCCCGCGCTCGCTGTTCGGCGAGGGTGCGCAGGTGCTCCGCGGTGGCCGCGTCGGCAGGGAGATAGGTCTCGATCGCGATCTCGTCGAGGGTGATGTCGAAGGCCGCGCCGAAGGTCATGATCGTGCTGTGGAAGCACAGTCGCATGCCGTCGTGGACGAGGTGAATGGGTAGCGCGACGGCGGCCGGATCGACCAGATCCGGTGCGTCTTCGGTGGCATAGCCGCACAACTCCTCGTGCAGCGCGGCGAGTTCCTGATCGCCGGTGTGGAATGCCTGCCGCGCCAGCCGGGGGAGCAGAAAGCCGCGCACCTGGGCCAGATTGCGCACCCGGGGGGCGAATCCGCGCGGATGCAGGCCGAGTCGCATCATGTTGATCGGCGGGGTGAGCAGCTCGGGCGCGACCCCGTCGAGGAAGATCTGCGCGGCGGCGTTGCCGTACAACAGATTCCAGCGGCGATCCACCGCCAGCGCCGGATACGGCTCGTGCGCGGTCAGCACCCGCCGCACCGCGGCCATCGCCTCGGCCAGTTCGGGGTCGTCGATCGGACGCTGCCGGTAGCGCGGCGCGTGCCCGGCCGCGACGAGCAGCCGATTCCGTTCCCGCAGGGGAATGTCCAGGTGTCCGGCGAACCGATCGAGCATGTCCGGACTGGGCAGCGTCCGGCCCGTCTCGACGAAACTGATGTGCCTGGTGGAGATCCCCGAGCGCACCGAAAGCGCGAGCTGGCTCAACCCTCGGCGCACCCGCCACTCGCGCAGCAACGCGCCGACCGGACGATCGTGATCCATGCAGCCAGTATCGACGGTGTTCCCGCCGCGACGCCATGACATGTCTGGTAATCGACGCGTCGCCCTCGGGCCGCCATGGTTGTCCCATGACGAACAACACTCTCGCCGCCAAGAACAAAGACCTCGTGCTGCACGGCCTCGCCGAATTCACCGGCGGCAATGTCGAAGTGCTGCGCGACCTGCTGCACGAGGACTTCCTGGAACACAGTCCGGGCAACCCGTCGGGCCGCGACGCGTTCCTCGAATTCCTCGCCACGGCGCCGGTGACCGGCGCCCGGCTCGACATCAAGCGCGTCGTCACCGATGACGAATACGCGGTGGTGCACTACCACATGATCGAGCCGGGCGCGGAGCGCGGCAGCGCGGTCGTCGACATCTGGCGACTCGAGGACGGGAAGATCGTCGAGCACTGGGATGTGGTGCAGCCAGTGCCCGACGCCGCGCAGATCCCGCACGGAATGTTCTGACGGAAGCTGATGCTCAGCCCAGGCTGAACGGCGCGCCCCACACGGTGAGGTGGGAGGCGACGGTCGCGGTTTCGATCTCGACGCGGATGAAGGCCCGTGCCTGCGCGTAGCCCGCGCAGCCGGACAGCGCGATGGTGGAGTCGGCCCAGGTCACCGACCCGGTGTTGCCGCGAAAACGGTTGACGGGCTTGTGGTCTTCGTTGCCGAAGTCGTCGGGGACCTCGACGTCCATGAGGTAGAAGGACCGGGTCTGGCCCGGGCCGAGCGAGAGCGCGCCGCCGGACTCCGCGCCGACGTTCGGACGCACGTTCTGCCCGTTGCTCCAGTTGAGCCCGCCTTCCACCCCGCCCTCCACGCCGCCGCCGGAGATGTCCACCTGACAGCCGACGGTGTAGCCGGGGATGAGCTTGCCGCCCGGCCGATCGCCCGCCCCGGCCACCTCGACCTGCGCGCTGCCCGACACCCAGGCGTTGCGATGCAGCGGGGTGCCGCCGAGCGAGGGATTGATGGTCACCGATTCGCCGACGAGCCGGACGGTGACCACCGTGCCGTCCGACAGCGTCTGCACTTTCTCGGCGCCGGGTAGCGGCACCACCACGTCGGCGCCGGCGGTGCCGCACGCGAGCGCGGCGGCGCCGGCCGCCGCGGCCGCGACGGACCTTCCGATGTGCTTGCGACAGTTCATGTCTCTCCTTGGGAAGTCACTAGCCGGTCAGGCAGGGACGGGTGCGTCGTCGTGTTCGGGTGCGGCCGGATCCTGGACGAAATCCTGGCGGCGGATCAGCACCAGCGCCGCCGCGCCGACGATCACGCTGGCGAGGCCGCCGATGGTCGCCACGGCGTGCAGGCCGGAGACGAACGCCGCGTGCGCGGCGGTGGTCAGTTCGGCGGCGTGCGCGGGGGAGATTTCGGCCGTGAGCCGATCGATCGAGCCCGCGGCGATCGCGTCGACGGCCGCGGCGGGCACCGGCTGCCCGGACAGGCTGTCGGCGATCCTGGCGTGCGCGACCGCGCCGAGCACCGCGACGCCCAGCGCCGAACCCACCTGTTGGAAGGTCTCGTTCACCCCGGAGCCCATGCCGGAGTCCTCCGGCGCGACGATGGCGACCGCGGCGTTGGCCCGGGGCGGATTGAACAGTCCCATGCCGATGCCTGCGACGAGGAACGGCAGCAGGGCCGCGGTCCAGTCGTCCTCCGGGCCGATGGAGTTCAGCAGCAGGAATCCGACGCCGGTGAGGATCAGCGCCGCGCCGATCAGCCGGTTGGTCGCCACCCGCACGCTCAATATGCCGCCGAGCACGCCCGCCACCAGCAGCATGCCGGTGAGCGGCAGGAAGCGCAGCCCGGTCTCGATCGCGGAGTGGCCGAGCACGCCCTGCATCCACAGCACCCCGAACAGGATGACCGGGATGACCGCGAAATTCAGCACGAAGGTCGCGGCCGAGAGCGCGTCGAAGGTGCGGTTGGCGAACAGCCTCAGATCCAGCATCGGGTGCCTGCCCCGGCGCTGCACCAGCACGAATGCCGCGACGAGCACGACGCACCCGGTGAAGCACAGGATGGAGGAGCCCGCTGTCCACCCGGCCACCGGACCGCGAATGATCCCGTACACCAACAGGAACAGCGCCGCCGAGAACAGCACGAGCCCGGCCCGGTCGACCGGCCTGCTGCCGCGCCGGGCGCTTTCGGGCACCTTCGCCAGCACCACAAGCAGCGCAAGCAGCCCCGTTGGCACGTTCAGGTAGAACACCCAGCGCCAATCGATTTCGGTGAGCGCGCCGCCGACCAGCGGACCCGCGGCGACCGAGATTCCGGTCGTCATGCCGAACAGGCCGAACGCGGTACCGCGCTCCTTGCCGTGGAAGGCCGCCGCAAGCATGGCAGGGCCGACGGCGTAGAGGATGGCCGCGCCGACGCCTTGGACGCCACGAGAAACGTTGAGCAGCAGGGGATTACCAGCGACACCGCAGGCCACCGACGCCGCGGTGAACACCACGAGCCCGCCCGCGAACAGGCTGCGCCTGCCCACCCGGTCCGCCAGCGAACCGCTGGTGAGCAGGAACGCGGCCATGCCGAGCGCGTAAGCGTCCACCACCCATTGCAGCGCGCTGAAGCTCGCCGACAGGTCGGCCTGGATGGCGGGCAGCGAGACGTTCACCACCGTGATGTCGAGGGTGAGCATGAAGGTGGACACGCACACCGTGGCGAGCACCCACCACCGGCTGGGATCCGTGACCGGTTCGTGCACCGTCGAATTCGGCGCTGTCGTCGGGCGTGTGGTGGTCATGCGGTCTTGCTCCAGCCGTGCAATACGAAGACGGGGTGTTTGTGCGCCTCGGCGGCGAACTCGCTCGGCGCGGAGCGCGGCGAGGCGTCGAAGTAGGGGATGGTCACCGGTGCCTTCCTGATGTACTGATGCAGCACCGCGCCCGCGCGCTCGCCGTGCACCGCCTCGGCGCGTACCCGCTGGTCGTCGCCGCCGCGGCGCAGGCGGACGAGATCGCTGGCGCGGACGTTGTGCACCCAGGCCACCTCCCCGTAGGGGGAGACGAGCCACCGCTGGCCGTCGAATTCGATGATGCGCACCGGGTTTCGGCGCGCCAGACCGCTGCGCCGCCCCGTGGTCTCCAGGATGTACATGCCGTCCGGTCCCGCGCCGCGCGCGGCCAACGCCATCACGGCGCGATTGAGGACCTTGCGGACCGGACCGGCTAGGTACTGCGCTGCCATGCTCTATGTCCTTCCGGTACGGCGGGCCCGGCAAGAGGAGGATGCCGGGCCCGCCGCGATACCGACGATCACCGCGACAGCGCTGTCGAGGTCGCCGCCGTAGTGCCGAGCGCGTTTGCCGGTTCGCTCGGCCGGCCTGCACCGCCGGTCTCCGGAGCCGCGTCGGCTCCAGGTTCGGGAATTCCGTACTTGTCCCACCACCTCGCCAGCGGCGCGGGAGCCCACCACGCCTTGCTGCCGAGCAGCCGCATCGTCGCGGGCACCAGCAGGCCGCGCACGATGGTGGCGTCCAGGAAGATGGCCACCACCAGGCCGACGCCGATCATCTTGACGATCGTGATGCCGGAGAAGACGAAGGCGCCGAGCACGACGGCGAGCAGCAGCGCGGCGCTGGTGATCAGTCGCGCGGTGTGGCGGACGCCGAAGGCCACCGACTCCACCGGATCACCGCTGCGCAGATAGTGCTCGCGGATGCGCGCCAGCAGGAACACCTCGTAGTCCATCGCCAGGCCGAAGGCGATCGCCATGATCATCATCGGCATGTTCGCGTCCATGTAGCCCGCGGGCACGAAATTCAGTGGGCCGGAGAGGAAACCGTACTGGAAGATGAGCGCCACGATGCCGAAGGCGGCGAACAGCGACAGCAGGTTCATCAGCACCGACTTCAACGGCAGCAGCACCGAGCCGAAGGCAAGGAACAGCACCGCGAACGACACCAACGTCACGATCAGCAGCATCCAGGGCAGCCGCTCGGTGAGCATGTCGAGCAGGTCGGCCACCGCCGCGGGGCGGTTGGTGAACGACGAGGTGGCGTCGGCGGGCGGTTCGACGGCCCGCAGTTCGCGCACCACGTCGCGGATCGGCGCGTCCATCGAGTCCAGTGAGTAACCGAGCGTGACGCGGGCCAGATCGCCCGCCGTTCCGGTCACGGTGGCGCTGTCCACGCCCTGCACCGCGCGCAGGCGGTCGAGGTAGGCCGAAAGCGCCTGCTGGGATTGCGGACTCGCGGCGTCTCCGGGCATGTCGACCACCGCGGTGATCACCTTGGTCGGATCGAGCGGGAAGTCCCGATCGAGCTCCGCCGAGACGACCCGGCTGTCGGTGCCGTCGGGCAGCGCCCAGTCGGCGGGCCGCGTCCAGGTCGCGCCGAGCAGTGGCAGGCCGAGCAGCACCAGTGCGAGACCGATGCTCGACGCGGCGAGCACGGGGCGGCGCATCACCGCGTGGGCGACCTTGTACCAGCGCGAGCCCGGCTCGCCGCCGCCCTTGCCGAACGACGGCAGCGGGATGCGCAGCGAGTTGATGCGCAGGCCGGCGAAACGCAGCAGGGCGGGCATCACGATCAGCGCGCCGAGCACCGCGAACAACACCACGCTGACGCCCGAGTAGCCGAGCGAGGTGAGGAACCGCGACGGGAAGATCACCAGGCCGCCCAGGGTGACTGCGACGGTGATGCCGGAGACGGCGACGGTACGGCCAGCGGTGGCCATGGTGATGCCGATGGCATCGTCGACCGAGCGGCCCGCCGCCAGCTCGTCACGGAACCGGTTGACGATGAGTAGCGCGTAGTCGATGGCGAGGCCGAGGCCGAGCAGGACGACCAGGTTGATGGAGAAGGTGGACAGATCGGTGAACGTGCCGACCACGCGCAGTACCGCGAGCGAGCCGATCGAGACGACGACGCCGACCGCGAGCGGCAGCGCCGCGGCGATGGCGCTACGGAAGATGACGATCAGCAGGAGCAGCAGCAGCGGGAAGGAGATCAACTCGGCGCGCGCGAGATCTTCCTCGGTGATCTCGTTGAACTGGTCGTTCACCGCGACCAGTCCGCCGAAGCGGACCTCGAGGCCGGGCTGATCGAACAGGTGCTCGATCTCGCGCCACACCACCACCCGCTTTTCCTCGATCTGGCCGGGCAGCTGCATGGAGATGTAGGTCTTGTGCCGGTCGGCCGAGACGAAATCGGGGGAGCCCGTGCTCCAGAACGTCTCCAGCCAGGTGTAGGAGTCGCGGGGGATCTTGGCGACCCCGTTCTCGACCCGCTCGCGGTAGCGCGGATCGTCGACGGTCATGTCCGCGCTCTCGTACATGACCACCACGTCGGCGACGTGCCTGCCGAGGGTGGTCTCCAGGATCTCGTCCGCGTGCGACGACTCGCTGGTCGGATCGTCGAGTCCGGCGCCGCCGCCGAGCAGATTGCCCGCGCCCGAGCCCCACAAGCCGCCGAGCAGGATGAACAGAACGGTGCCTACCACCACCCATCTGCGATGGGCGGCGGACCACCTGCCGAGTTTTTCGAACACGATTCCTCCACCTATATAGAGTCGAACTATCCACTACGGATAGTGCTGCTATCTATCTGGAATGCTACGGCGGGTTGCCAAGAGCGGCAACAGCAATCAGACGAAGGCCAGCGCCCGCACCGGCGCGCCGAAGCCGCCACGCAACTTCGCGGCGCCGACCACGAGCGTCGCGCCGCGTTCCGGCACGGTGTCCAGCGCGGCGAGGTTCTCGATGCCGTACCGCCCGGAGCGCAGCAGCATCCGGTGCACCATCGGCTCGAACCTGGTGCCGACGTCCAGGCTGCTGCTGTCGGTGCCGAAGCCGACGATGGATCGTTCGGTGAGCAGGAATTCGGCGGCGTCGGGGCCGATGCCGGGGATCAGCAGGGCCAGCCGCAGTGGGTCGAAGGGCAGGTAGGCGGCGGGATCGTGGACCCGGTGGTACCAGCCGGTGTCCATCGCGACGAACGCGCCGTCGGGGATGCGGCCGTTGCGGCGCTCCCAGTCGAGCAGGTCCTCCACGTGCAGCTCGGTGGTGTTGTCCTGGGCCGCGCGCTCGGTGATGCGGACGACGCACAGCGGGGCGACCAGGTTTTCCACCGGGATCGCGTCGGCGTGCGCCAGGCCGCGCTGCGAGTGCGCGGGCACGTCGATGTGAGTTCCGGTGTGTTCGTTCATGGTCCACTCGGCGGTGTTGAAGCCGATGATCTCCTCGAACATCACCTGACGTTGCACCGGCTGGCGCACGTACAGGTTGAACACCGGGAATTCCGGCCCCACCGCATGGGTCAGGTCGCGCACGCTGAAGCCGCTCAGGTTCAGCGGTTGGGCCTGGGCGCGCGGCGCGCCGATCGCCCCGGCGGCGGCCGACGCACCCGCGATGCCGAGCGCGGCGCCCAGCGCGGTGCGCAGCGCGCGACGACGGCCGATGCCCTCGGCGGTGGGTGCCGCGCCGCGGCCGTGCTCGTGCGTCGCAGACGCGCTGCGCTCGTGCGGCGCCCGCGCACCGAGTTCGTGGTGCGTGGCCGTGTGGTGTCCGGGGTGCGCGGCCGCGTTGTGCTGATGATGCGCTGTCGCGTTGTGCTGATGATGCGCGTCCGCGCTGCGTCCGGCGTGCGCGCCGTGCTCGTGATGCGCGCCCGCGGGGTGTCCGTATCCGCCGCACAGGTCGTCGTGCGGCGGCGCCTCGGCCAGGGCGGCGGCGAGGATCTGCGGGGAGCACATGTCAGGAGACCTTCCGTCCGAGCGGGGTGGGCACAACGCCGTGCGGCGCGCGGAAGCCGGGCAGCTTGCCGAGCAGTTCGTCGAGGTCGAGCGTCGGGGAGGCGTCGGCGACATAGCCGTCCGGCCGGATCGCGATCAGCTTGCAGCCCGCGAGCTCGTGCTTCGGCGCGAAGCCGGGCGGGGCGTAGAACACCTCGCCGAGATCGGGCGCGGTCGTCGCCGACGGATCGCCGGGCACGATCACGTGCAGCCGGAAAGGCAAGCCCGACTCCTTGATTCGCGCGCGCAGCATCGACACCCGCCCGGCGTCGTCGGCCGACGGCGTCGCGTCGAGCACCGCGAGCAGCACATGCCCCGGCGCGGAGAGCAACCGGCGCAGCCCGGTCCCCGCGCCGTCCGGGCCGACGAGCGTCGCCTCCGGAATCGCGCGCCCGAGCGCCCGCCGTCCGCCGCGCTTGCCGACGGCGGGGCTGTGCCGGTAGTCGAGCTCGTACTGGGCCAGCGAGGGCACCAGCCGCTTCTCCAGCAGCCCGCTGCGGCTCAGGCTGCTGAGCACCAGGTCGCGCAGCGCGCGTCCCGGGCGGGAACGCACCGTCCACAGCTTGGTCTGCCGGTCGGCGGCCTGGATCACCTCGCGCGCGATCGGCATCCGCTCGGACTCGTAGCCGGCCAGCAGCACCTCGGCGTCCGCGCCGCCGCTGACGATCGCCGCCAGTTTTCCGCCGAGATTGGCCGCGTCCTGGATGCCGGTGTTGAGGCCTTGCCCGCCCGCCGGGCTGTGCACGTGCGCGGCGTCGCCCGCCAGCACGCAGCGGCCCGACCGGAAGGCGGCCGAATGCCGCATGTGCACCAGAAACCTGGTGGCCCACTGGAGTTCGTGGATGCGGATGGGGTAGGGCGCGCGCTTGTCGACCAGCTGTTGCAGGTCATCCACCGTGGGTGCGGCGTCCGGATCGCCGCCGATGGTGCTGGCGTCGGCGAAGACCCGCACCTGGCCGTCCGGCAGCGGCACGACCACGAGCACGCCGTCGGGGTGCAGATGGTAGTGCGCCTCGCCCGGCGGCACCGGCGCCGTGATGACGCCGTCGCCGAGCGTGTAGGACTGCGGATAGGTGCTGCCCTCGAAGGTGATTCCGCTCAGGGTGCGCACCGCGCTGTGCGCACCATCGCAGCCCACCACCCACTGTGCGGTGAGTCGTTCGACGTCGTCGCCGTGGCGCAGCAGCACCTCGACGTGCTCGCCCCGATCGGTCAGCTCCAGCAGTTCGGTGCGCCACTCCACCGGGACGCCCAGCGCCCGAAGGTTCTCGACGAGTACGGATTCCACCGACGGCTGGGTGATGATCAGCGGCTCGGCGTCGTTGCCGGTCGTCGGCCCGAAACGCACCTGCGCGACGGGACGTCCGCCGGAGAAGTAGCGGGCGGCGGTCATCGGGAGGCCCCGCGCGCGCACCGCGTCCCCGGTGCCGTGGCGGTCGAGCACGTCGAGGGCGCCGTCCCACATCGTCAGCGCGCGCGCCTGATTGGCGGGCCTGTCGACGGCGCGATCGATGATCCGGCAGGTCAGTCCGTGCCTGCGCAGTTCGGTGGCCAGTGCGAGACCGGTCGGCCCCGCGCCGACCACCAGCACGTGCAGCGTCTCACTCATGCCTGGTGCTCCGTTCGGTGCAGGAAGGGGTCTTCGTGACCGGTCAGTTCCGCCAGCTCGATCGTGCCGACGGTGAGGACCTTGTCGAACTGGCGCAGTTCCAGCTCGACGCGGGCCGTGCCGGGCCGCGTCGGATCCAGTGGCGTGCTGCGGCATTCGATGGGGGCGCCGAACTCGGCGAACTGCGAGAAACGCGACGAGCAGGACATGACCATCGTGTTCGGGGTGCCGAGCATGCCTTCCCTGACCACGGTGTCGATCGCGGCCTGCCGGAAGCCCTCGATGATGAACGGGCCTGGCACGTGGTCGTAGTCGTGATCGAACATGGCGGGGTGACGGCGGTCGGGCAGCAGCGGATAGTCCCAGGCCGAGCCGACCGCGACCGGCGCGCCGATCACCACGTTGCGCGAATCCCGGCGCCCGACGGCCGCCGGGGGCAGCGGCGCGGCCGTGTAGTCGGGGCCGCCCGCGGCGACCCGCCCGAGCTGGTAGGCGCGCAGCGCCTCGTAGTCGGCGCGGGCCAGGAAGACCACGTCCGCGCTCAATTCCATGGCGACGCGGCCGTCGACGGTGAGATCGCCCGCGAGTGTCAGGTCGCTGAAATCGGCGCTGCGGTCCACGCGCGAGACGATCTCGTAGCGGAGAACGCCCTGCAACGGGGTCCTCTCGTCGTCGCGGAAGGCCTCCCGATCGGTGACGTCGAACTCGTAGCGCTGCATGCTGAACGGCAGCCCCACCGGGACACCGACGTGCTGGTGCAGGATCACGAACGAGCCCTGCCGCGCGGCCTCGGCCATCGCGAACGGATCGTGGTAGACCGTGGTCCGGTCGTACCAGAGGCTGTGCGCCCGCGGGACCTGGACCGCGGTGTAGAAGGTGGAATCGCCGTCGGCGACCGAGTCGGAGACGAACACCTCTCCGAGTGCGCGCCGGTGCGCGTGCGACCGCGCCACGGTGCGATCGAAGGTCAGCGTGGAAGGCGGTGCGGGGAACCGGGTTTCGGTTTCGGTCATCGTTTCACTCCTTGCCCATCGGTGCGGCGAGACCGCGGCGGATCGTCCGGAGCACGCCGGCTTCGGACTCGTCGAGGTAGAAGTGGCCCCCGGGGAACTGACGCCACCGCGCCGTCGCGGTGGTGCAGTCCTGCCAGGCGGCCAGCTCTTCGGTCGGGGTCATCGGGTCGTCCACGCCGCCGAGGGCGGTGATGGGGACCGAAAGGGTGCGTGCGCCGCGATAGCGGTAGTCGGCGCCGAGCATCAGGTCGGCGCGCAGCGTCGGCGCGAAATGCTCGGCCAGTTCGGGGGTATTCAGGATCGCCTCCGGCACGCCGCGGTACACCTGGTCGACGAGCCGCAGCAGGCCGGTGTCGTCCTCGGGCAGCTCGAGGGCGAACTGTCGCCGCGGGTGCGCGCGGGCCGAGACGAACAAGTGCTCGGGCGGCAGTTCGGCCTCGGTGAGCCGCAGCGCCACATCGAAGGCGAGCAGCGCGCCGAGGCTGTGCCCGAACAGCGCGACCGGCCGCGGCACGTGCGCCACGACCGCCTCGGTGATGTCGGCGATCAGCGGCTCCCACTGCCTGGCGTGCGGTTCGCGCCAGCGCGGCCCGCGTCCGGGCAGGGTGACCCACCACAGCTCGATCGCGGGGGCGAGCTGGTCGATCCAGGGCTGGAACATCCGCGGATTGCCGCCCGAGTGGGCGAAGCACAGCAACCGGATCGCCGGATTGGCTTGCGGGCGTGGGCAGGTCAGCACGCCGCGGTGCCCGGTGGGCAGCGGCGCTGCCGTCGAGGAGCTCATGACTCCGCCTCGCCGACGCTCGTCAGCAGCGACCCGCTTCCGCCTTCGTCGCCGCTCACCGCGGCGGCGGACTCGGCCTCGACGATCACCTTGGCCAGGTCGCGCGCGCTGCCCTGTTCGAGCACCTCGAGCAGCTGGGCCAGCGGCACCACGGTGCCCGACTCGGCCTCGATCTCGTTCTTCATCTCGACCACCACGAGCGATTCCAGTCCGTAGTCGCGGATCGGGGTCGCCTCGTCGATCTCGGTGATGGGCTTGCGCAGCGCACGCGCGATCCGTTCCCGCACGAATCCGGTGAGCGCGTCGAGCCGGGTCGGCCGGTCGACGTGGTGGGCGCGGGTCAGCGCCACGGGGCCGGACGGCCTGCGCTTGGCCGTCGCCGGGCGGACGGTGGCGTGCACGTGCTGCTCCTCGGCGACGCGCCGTTCCGGCAGCCAGTGCCTGCTGCGGTTCCAGGGGTAGTGCGGCAGCGGAACCCGGCCGCTGGGCGCTCCCAGCACGGCCGACCAGTTCAGGTCGTGACCGCCGAGGTAGAGCTCGGCGACACTGTGATCGAGCGACGCGGATCGGGACCGGTCGCGGCGCAGGCTCGCCGCCAGGATGACCGAGCGGTCGAGTTCGCCCGCGGCCGAGGCGATATCGCGGATCAGCACCGGATGCGGGCCGACTTCCAGCACGGTGGTCAGCGCGGCGTCGTCGGCCAGCGCCGCCTGGATCGCGGGCGCGAACAGGACGGCGTCGACGAGGTTGGCCGCCCAGTGCGCGCCGGTGAGGTGTTCGGCGGTGACGCGCTCGCCGGTGACGGTCGAGTACATCGGGACGGTCCCCGGCGCGGCGCGCACCGTGTCGGCGTGCGTCGCGAATTCCGGTGCGCACGTGGCGAGCAGCGTGCTGTGGAAGGCGTATTCGACCGGCAGCTCCTTGGTCGACGCGCCGCGGGAGCTCGCCTCCGCCGCGATCCGGCGCACCTCGGGCGCCGGTCCGGTGATCACGGTCGAGCGCGGGCCGTTCACAGCACCGATGGTGACCTCGGACTGTCCGGCCAGCAGCTCGGTCACCGCCGCGGCGGGCAGGGCGATGCTGCACATCGCGCCGCCGCGGGCGTGCCGCTCGGTGAGCGCGGCCCGCCGCACCAGGATCTCGAAAGCCTGCTCCCTGCTGAGCATTCCGGCGACGGTTGCCGCGACGATCTCGCCCATGCTGTGCCCGACGACGGCCGCGGGGCGGACGCCCCACGACTGCCACAGCGCGGCCAGCGCCAGCTCCACCGCGGCGATGCACACCTGCGCGACATCGGTGCGGTGCAGCCTGGTGTCGGACTCGGCCGCCAGCAGCTCCTCCCACAGCGACCAGCCGGCCAGCTTGCGCACGAGCACGTCGCAGGCATCGATCTCGGCCCGTGCGATGGGCTCGTCGGCGAGCAGGCGGCCCATCTCCGGCCACTGCGAACCCTGCCCGCTGAACACGAACAGCGTCCGGTGCCGCGGCCCGTTGCCGATGTGCCTGGCCGCCTTGGCGGTACGGGCACGGTCGACCAGCTCGTCGACCGTGTCACCGGTGAGGCACAGCCGCACCGGCAGATGTGCGCGCCGGGTGGCCGCGGCCGCGCAGATCTCGGCCGCGGTGGCGTGGTCGGCGGCCGCGAGCAGATCGGCGTACCGACCGGCCAGCGCCCGCGCCGAGGCCGCGCTGCGCGCCGAAACAGGAAGCACCAGAGCGCCTTCCGCGTGCGGATCGATCTCCTCGCGCGGTGCGGCGGCCAGCACGGCGTGCACGTTCGCGCCGCCGAAGCCGAACGAGCTGATCGCGGCCAGCTTGGAGCCGGTTCCACCGCCGAGCGGGGTGCGCTCGCGCGGCAGGCGCAGTCGCGTTCCGGTGAGATCGAGCTCCGGGTTGGGCCGCTCCAGATGCAGGTTGGGCGGGACTTCGTCGTGTTCGAGAACCAGCATCGCCTTGATCAGGCCCGCGATGCCCGCGGCGGCCTCCTGATGCCCGAAGTTCGTCTTGACCGCGCCGACCGGGCACGGCTCGTCGCCCGCCCCGTACACCGCGCGCAGCGCGTCGAACTCGATCGGATCGCCCAGCGGCGTCCCGGTACCGTGCGCCTCGATGTAGACGACGTCGGCGGGTGCGGCCGCGGCGTCGCGCAGCGCGCGCCGCAGCAGGTCGGTCTGGGCGCGCGGGCTCGGCGCGGTCAGACCGTTGGTGCGTCCGTCGTGGTTGGCCGCGGTGCCGCGGATGAGCGCGCGCACCGATCTGCCCTCGGCCTTGGCCAGCGATTCCCTGGTGAGCACCACCATGCCGCAGCCTTCGGCGCGCACGATGCCTTCCGCGCCCGCGTCGAAGGTGCGGCAGCGCCCGCCCGGCGCGAGCGGAAGCACCTTCTCGGTGACGGTGGTGGACAGCGGCGACAGGATCGTGTTGACCCCGCCGACCAGGGCGATGTCGCAGTCCCGGTTGCGCAGTGCCCGCACCGCAAGGTGCACCGCCATCAGCGACGACGAGCACGCCGTGTCCACCGCCATGCTCGGACCGGACAGGTCGAGCAGGTACGACAGCCGATTGGCGACGATGCTGTGCGCGCCGCCGGGCGCGGTGTAGGCGTTGATGCTCGACGGGTCGGCGAACTGCATCATCATGTAGTCGCTGCCGTAGACGCCGAGGAAGACGCCGGTCGTCGCGGCGCGCAGCTCGGCGGGCGTCAGCCCGGCGTCCTCCATCGCCTCCCAGGCGACCTCGAGCACTAGCCGCTGCTGCGGGTCCATCCGCTCGGCCTCGGCGGCCGAGATGCCGAAGAACTCCGCGTCGAAGCCGTCGACCTCGGCGAGCAGCCCGGCGAAGCGGCTGCTGTGCGCGGTGCGCAGGGTGCGGCGGCCGTCCTCGTTGTCGAACAGCGGCGTGATGGCGTCGTGGCCGTCGCGCAGCGCGGACCAGTAGGCGCCGAGATCGTCGATGCCCGAGGGCATCCGCACCGCGGCGCCGAGGATCGCCGCGGGTTCGGTGTGCGAGTCGACTGCGGCTCGCAGGGTTCGGATTTCGCGCAGCGCCTGGCGTAGTAGCGCGCGCCTGTCGTCGTTCGGTTCGGTCGTCATCGGGCATCCCCTTCGGTGGACAGGTCGAGTTCGGCCGACAGGAGATCGGCCAGTTCTTCATCGGTGGCCTGGTCCAGGTCCGCGTCGATCTCGGGCCGGGCGTGCTGCGGTGCCGGCGCGTCGGGGGCGGGCTCCGACGTCGGGAACATCCGCTGCGCCAGCTCCTCGACGAGCTGGTCTACGGTGGGGTGGGCGAAGATCAGGCTGGCCGGAATCCGTTGGCCCAAGCCGGTTTCCAGGCGATTGCGCAGATCGACCGCCATCAGCGAGTCGAAGCCGAGATCGCGGAAGGGCGCCGTGGGGTCGACCGGCCGCGTGGTCCCGACGATGGACGCGACCTGGGCGAGCACGAAACCGCGCACCAGCTCGAGTCGTTCGGCGGGATCGTCGATCTCGTGCAGCGACAGTGCCGGTACGGCTGGGCCGCCCGCGTTTTCGCCGCTGGGCAGCAGATTCGCCAGCAGCTCGCGGGCGACGGGCGGTGTGCCAGGACCGGCCAGCGTCGGCAGGTCGAAGGCGGCCGCCGCGAGGACCGGGCCCGGGTCGGCCAGCGCCGCCTCCAGCAGGTCCATCGCGGCCTCGGTCTCCAGCGCGGGCACACCGAGGGCGGCCAAGCGGCGTTCGCTGCCCACCTGGGCGGCCAGGCCGATCGCGGCCCACGGACCCCAGGCGATGCTGTGCGCGGGCCGTCCCTGTGCGGCCCGAGCCGTGGCGAGCGCGTCCAGGTAGGTGTTGGCCGCCGCGTAGGCGCCCTGGCCCGGCGAGCCGAAAAGCCCGGCGAGCGAGGAGAACAGCACGAAATGGGTGAGTGGCTGATCGAGGGTGGCCCGGTGCAGGTGCCAGGCGCCGCGCGCCTTGCCCGCCAGCGCCCGGACCAGTCGCGACTCGTCGAGATCCGCGACGACCGCGTCCTCCAGCACGCCTGCGAGGTGGAAGACGCCGCCGATCCGGCCCGCGCCGGCGAGTACCGCCTCGAGCGCGGCGGCGTCGGCCACGTCGACAGCGGCCACGGTGATCTCGACGCCCCGCGACCGCAGCTCGGTGATCACCTCGTCGGCGTCGGCGTCCGGCGCGGAACGACCGAGCAGCAGCAGCTTGCGCGCGCCGTGCTCGCTGAGCCAGTCGGCGACGCGCAACCCCAGCGCGCCGAGACCGCCGGTGACGACCTGGCACAGCTCCGGATCGACGGTCACCGAGCTCCGGGTGCGCGGCACCGGAACCAAGCGGGGCACGAGCGCCTCCCGATCGACCGAAACCTGCTGCGGCGCCTGCGGATCACGCAGGACGGCGACCAGGCGGTCCACGTCGGCGCCGCTCGGCGCGCCAGGCAGATCGATGACGCCGCAGGCCACTTCGGGATGCTCGGTCGCGATCACCCGGCCTGCGCCCCACAGACTGGCCGCCGACAGCCGCGCCGGACGCGCCGCGCGCTGGGTGCCGGGGGTGAGCAGCCACAGCCGCGGCGCTTCCCGCCAGGTGCGACCGATCACGAACCTGGCCAGCTCCACCGCGTTCGCCGTGTGGCTCGCCGCGACGACCGGGTCCTCGATGGCGCTCGCGTAGGCCCGCGCGTCGATGATGCCGCGCAACCCTTCGGCGGATTCGTCGACGGCCGCCACCGCCGCCTCGTAGTCGTGCGCGTCGGTGCGCACGACGCGGTCGCCGCGGGCGGTGAGGCGTTCGGCCAGCGCCGCCAGGGCGGGGTGCTCCTCGCCGAGGACGAGCCAGCTGCCACGCGGGGCGCGCCCGCCGGTGGATTCCAGCGGCTGCCAGGCGAGCCGGTACAGCCTGCCGTGCTCGGCGGTGGACGCTTCGGCCGTGGTGACCCGGAAGTCCATGGCCGAGCACAGGACTCGCCCGTCCTCGGTCAGCACGACCAGGTCGGCGATCAGATCCCGCTCCCCGTACTGCACGATCCGGGCGTGGCACCAGACCTCGGTGACGGGCGCGGCCGGGGTGGCGAACTGCACGCGGGTGGCTCCTGCGGGCAGGGCCAGCGCGTCGGTCAGTCGCGGTCCGGCCGCCGCGGCGACGGTGTGCAGGCAGGCGTCGAGCAACGCCGGGTGCAGGCCCGCCGCGTCGGCGGTGAGCGACGCGGGCAGCGTGAGCTTTCCGACGGCTTCGTCGCCGCCGCGGGAGAGCTGGGTCAGCCCGCGGAACGCCGGGCCGTAGTGCAGGCCGTTCGCGGCCAGGCGCGCGTAGAACTCCTCGAGCGGCACCGGCTCGGCGCACCGCTCCAGCAGTTCCGCGATCTCCGGGGCGGGTCGATCGGTGAGCGGCGCGGCCGCCCGGTCGAGCCAGCCGCGCGCGTGCGTGACGGTACCGCCCTGCGGCTCGGAGACGATCACGAATTCCGAACGCCCGCCTGCGGATTCGACCACCAGCTGCAGCGGCGACGACGTCCCGGGCAGCAGCACGTGCGGCGCCTCGAACGTGACGTTGGTGAGCACAACGGTCGGCGTCTCGCCGTCGGCGAGATCACCGGCGGCCCGCGCGGCCGCGCCGAGCCAGTACGCACCGGGGATGACCGGCACCTCGTCCACCACGTGATCGGCGAGTTCCGGCGCGGCCTCCGGCTGCAACGGCCACACACCGAGCTCGGGGTGCGTGGCGATCCGCGCGCGAGGCCCGAGCCAGCCCACGGCCTTCGCCGCGGCGGCGGCCCCGGCCTCGGCGCGAAGCAGGGGGTAGCGCTGGGCATTCCAGCCCTGCGAGGGGATCGGCACCGGACTGGTCGGCTGGTAGAGGCGGGTCCAGTCCACGTCGGCGCCACGGGTGTAGAGCAGGCCGAGCGAATGCAGGAACGCGAAGACCTCGTCCTCGTCGCGCCGGGCCGAGGACACCGCGACCACCTCCGCGCCGGGTGCGGCCGCGGCCGCGATCTCGGTGAGCGAACGGGCCAGCACCGGGTGCGGCGCGATCTCGACGAACGTGTCGTGGCCCGCGTCGAGCAGCGCGGTGATCGCCGTGTCGAACAGCACCGTGTCGCGCAGATTGCGCGCCCAGTAGTCGGGATCGACGAGCGTCTCGGTGAGCGGGCCGCCGGTGACCGTCGAGTACAGCGGCACGGTGGGCTGCCCTACCGCGATGTTGCGCACGGCCTCCCGGAGCCGGGGCCGCAGCGGTTCCACGGCGGGGCTGTGCGCCGCGAAGTCCACCGCGATGCGCCGCGCGAACACCCCGTCGGCCTCCAGCCGCGCCACGATCTCGTCCAGCGCGTCCGGCTCGCCGGAGATGACGGTCGCGCGCGGCCCGTTCACCGCCGCCACCGACACCCGGTCGCGGTACTCGGTGAGCGCCGAATCCACCTGCGCCGCATCGAGTTCGAGCAGCGCGAGGCCGCCGTGTCCGGAGATCTCGGTGAGCAGGGCGCTGCGCACGCACACGATGAGCGCGGCATCGGCCAGCGACAGCGCGCCACTGACGTGCGCCGCCGCGATCTCGCCCATGCTGTGCCCGCAGACCGCCGTCGGCTCGATGCCGAAGGCCCGCCAGGTCTCGGCCAGGGCGACCTGCATGGCGAACAGCGCGGGCGGCACGTGGGCGGTGCCCTGCGCGACGATGCCGCGCTCGGCCGACCACAGCCGCACCCCGAGCAGTCGCTCCAGCTCGGCGGCGCAGCGGCGCATCGCGTCGTCGAACGCGGGCAGCGCGGCGGCGAGCGCGCGGCCCATGCCGTCCCACTGCGAGCCCTGCCCCGGGAAGACCAGCGCGGTGCGCCTGGCGCGACGGCCGGGGGCCTGCGGCTCGCAGACCCCGCGCACCCGTTCGCCGTCCGCCAGCGCGAACAGGCCGTCGATCAGCTCGTCGACGTCACGGGCCACCACCGCGGCGCGGTGCCCGTCGTGGTCGCCGCGCAGCGCGGCGGTGGCGGCGGCGCGGGCGATCCAGTGCGGATCGTCGCGATGACGTTCGGCGGCGCGTGCCCAGCCGCGCGCCCGCCGCCGCAACCCCGCCTCGGACCGGGCGGTCACCGGGAAGAGCACGAAATCCGTTGTGCCGACCGGTTCGTCGGGCTCGGTCGCGGGCGCGGTGGACAACACGACGTGCGCGTTGGTCCCGCCGAATCCGAACGAGCTCGTCCCGGCGATCGCGGCACCCTCGGCGTCGACCGGCAGCGCCTCGACCTGCGACTGCACCACGACGGGAACCCGGTCCAGCTCGAGCAGCGGGTTGGGCCGCCGGTAGTGGACGGTCGGCGTCAGCTCCCGATGATGCAGGGAGAGAGCGGTTTTGATCATTCCGGCGACGCCGGCGGCGGCCTCCAGGTGACCGAGGTTCGATTTCGCCGAGCCCACCCGCAGCGGGCTTTCCTGGTCGCGGCCCGGACCGAGCACCGCCGCCAGCGCACCGACCTCGATGGGGTCGCCGACCGCGGTTCCGGTGCCGTGCGCCTCCACGAAGGCGACCCGGCTCGGGTCGACGCCGGCGGCGCGGTAGGCCGCGTGCAGCACCCGCTCCTGCGCCGGGCGGCTCGGGGCGATGAGTCCGTTCGTCCGGCCGTCCTGGTTCACCGCACCGCCGCGGATCACGGCGTACACGCGATCGCCGTCGCGGCGGGCACGGTCGAGCGTCTTGAGTACCACCACGCCCGCCCCCTCACTGCGGACGTAGCCGTTGGCGCGCTCGTCGAACGGCTTGCAGCGCCCGTCCGGCGCCATCAGCCGCCCTTTGCTGAAGCTCAGCGCCACCCTGGGCGAAGCGATGATGTTCACACCGCCCGCCAGCGCCACCTCCGACTCGCCCGCCCGCAGCGACTGGCAGGCCAGGTGCACCGCGACCAGCGAGGACGAGCAGGCGGTGTCCACCACCATGCTCGCGCCCGCCAAGTTCAGGCAGTAGGACAGCCGGTTGGCGACGATGCTCAGCGCGGAGCCGGTGCCGTCTGTCGCCGACACCTCGGTGCCCGGCGCGAGGATCGCCCCGCCGTGGTCGTACGACGACGCGCCGAGGAAGACTCCGGTCGACGTGCCCGCCAGCCTGCTCGGGCCGATGCCCGCGTCCTCGATGGCGTGCCAGGCGACCTCGAGCAGCAGGCGCTGCTGCGGGTCCATCCTGGTGGCCTCCTTGGCCGCGATGCCGAAGAACCCGGCGTCGAAATGCTCGACGTCGTCGAGGAATCCGCCCCACTTGGTGGTCATTCGACCCGGCGCGTCAGGGTCGGGGTCGTACAGCGCCGCGGCGTCCCAGCGATCCGCGGGGACCTCCGTGATGGCATCCACGCCCGCGCGGAGCAGGTCCCAGAACTCCTTCGGCCCGTCGGCGCCGGGAAATCGGCAGCCGATCCCGACGATGGCGATGCCATCGGCCGGGTCGGCGGCGGATCCCTTCTGCTCGGTGGTCTCGTTCGTGCCCGCGAGTGCGGCGGCCAGGGCGGCGGCCGCGGCGGCGACGCTGGGGTGGTCGTAGGCGAAGGTCGGCGACAGGCTGATCCCGGCCCAGCTCTGTAGGTCGTCGGACAGCTCCACCGCCTGCATCGAGGAGAGGCCGAGCGCGGCGAACGGTACGTCGACCGGCAGGCCCGCCGGATCGACGCCGAGTAGCTCGGCGATCCGCGCGATCAGCCAGGCTTCGATCTCGGGTGTGGACCTCATCACCGCACCGCCTCGGTCGCGGCCTGCGAGGTGATCTCGTCGAGCGTGCCGTCCTCGAACGCCGCGCGGGTCGCGCGCCGTTGCAGCTTGCCGCTGGAGGTCTTGGGCACCGAGCCCGCCCGCACCAGGACGACCCGCGCGGGGGTGATCGAGTGATCGACGGTGACGGCGGCGCGCAGCGTCGCGGTGAGCCCGGCGACGTCGGGCTCGGCGTCCGCCTTCAGCTCGGCCACCACGATCAGCTCCTCACCGCCTTCGCGGTCGACCGCGAACGCGGCGGTGCAGCCGCGCCGGATTCGCGAGTCGGCGTTCTCGACGGTGTGCTCGATGTCCTGCGGGTAGTAGTTGCGCCCGCCGATGATGACGAGATCCTTGCGCCTGCCGACCACGTACAGCTCGCCGTCGATCAGCGCGCCGAGATCGCCGCTGCGCAGGTACGGACCCGACTGCGGCGCAACGGTTTCGGCGTGGAACGTGTCCTGGGTGGCCGCGTCGTTGCCCCAGTAGGCCAGCGTCGCGTCCGGGCCGCCGATCCAGATCTCGCCGACCTGTCCGTCGGGCGCGGGGACCCTGGTGTCCGGGTCGACGATCAGCAGCTCGCGGTGCAACGAGACACGGCCGGAACCGACCAGCGTCTGATCCGCGCCCGGCGTGACGCGACCCTCGGCCAGTTCGTCGCGGCTCACGCTCAGCGTGACCGCGCCCGTGCCGCGGACCGTACCGGTGGTCATGAGAGTGGACTCGGCCAGCCCGTAGCAGGGGTAGAAGGCGTTCGAATCGAAGCCATGCCCGGCGAATTCGGCGGCGAACTTGGCGAGGGTCTCCGCGCGAATCGGCTCGGCGCCGTTGAACATCACCTCGAGCGAGCTGAGATCCAGGCCCTCTCGGTCGGCGGCGGGGATCCGGCGGCAGCACAGCTCGTAGGCGAAATTGGGGCCGCCGGTGATGGTGGCCCGGTAGCGGGTCACGGCGCGCAGCCAGCGGATCGGCCGCTGCACGAAGGTCAGCGGCGGCAGCAGCACCGCGCGGCTGCCCACGTAGATCGCCGGGACCACGGTGCCCATCAGGCCCATGTCGTGGAACAGCGGCAGCCAGCCGACGAAACGCGTTCCTGGGTGGAAACCCATGGACTGGCGGATCACTTCCTGGTTGTGCATGAGCGCGTCGTGGGTGACCACCACGCCCTTCGGCGCGGAGGTCGATCCCGAGGTGTACTGCAAGAACGACACGTCGGCCCCGGTCACCGGCACCGGCTCGAAGTCCGGTGCGCCCTGCGCGTCGGCCTCGATGCCGATCCAGCGCAGTCGGTCCAGTTCGGGGACGGCCTCGGTCAGCAGCCCGCGGGTCTGCTCGGGCGCGGCGCACAGCACCGCGGTGGCGCCGCAGTCCTCGGCGATGGTGCGCAGGGTCTGCGCCCGCCGCGGCGAGGTGATCGGGAACGGCGGGTACACCGGCACCGCGACCACGCCCGCGAACTGGCAGGCCAGGAACGCGAGCACGAAATCCGCGGAATCCGGCGCCACGATGAGCGCCCGATCGCCGGGCGCGGCGTCCTGCGAAATTCGAGCGGCCAGTGCGCGGGACAGTTGCTCGACTTCGCCGAAGGTCCAGGAATGCGATTCGTTTTCGCCGTCCGGTAAAAATGTGTACGCGATTCTATCGGCAGCGTCGGCGGCGCGCTGCGAAATTGCCTCGGCGAGCGTTCGAGCCCGGAGTGTGGTTTCCATCGCAATCCCTCCTCTATCAGCCGGCAGCCCCTCACGACGGTGCCGACAGAACAGGGACATTACGGGCGCAAGCGATGAAATGGACAGGCATAGAACGGGGTCCGAAGGGCGACGCGTGCGCGATCGGAAGACATATCACTTTCGGACGGAAATCTTTCGGAAGGAATAGTCCGGAGGAACTGTCACCTTTGTGTAATGGCGATCGATGCAGTGTGCCGGATACGGTCCCGCTGCACCGAAGAATTGCCGAACACAGAGCGGAGAAAAACTGTGACGAGCAACACAGCGCGGGAGCGCATCGCCATTTGGTCGGATTTCGGGGGAGTGCTCACGCCGCCGGTAGCCGAAACATTCGCCGCATTCTGCGCGAAGACGGGATTGGCGCCGGATCCGTTGCGCCGTGCGATCGCGGAAGTCACCGCGTCGTTCGGTACCGAGGACATGATGCTGCCGCTGGACACGCCCCTGATCAGTGAGGACGAGTGGCTGGAGCTGGTGCGCGCGGCGCTGCGCAAGCAGGGCGTGCACACGGAGGTCCCCAGCCTCGCGGACGCCTGGTTCGACGGCCGAAAGGCCAACGTGCCGTGGGAGAACGCGCTGCGGCGCTACCGCGACGCCGGCCTGTTCGTCGGCATGCTGTCCAACATGCCGCCCGCGTGGGAGCCGCACTGGCGGCGGATGGTCGTCGCGGAGGAGCTGTTCGAGGAGATCGTGAACTCGGCGCAGGTCGGCTGCCGTAAGCCCGATCCCGGGATCTTCGAGCTGGCGGCCGCGCGCGCGGGCATCGACCCGCAGCGGTGCGTCCTGGTGGACGACCTGCCGCAGAACTGCGAGGGCGCGCGAGCGGCGGGCTGGCGCGCGGTGCAGTTCCGTGACGCCGCGACCGCGACCGCCGAGGTGGACGCCGCGGTGCGTCAGCTCGTCGGCGAGGGCGTCGCGATATAGGCCGAGGCCGCGTCCTCGTGCGCCAGCCGGCGCAGAGCGCTGAACATCGCATCGCCGAGCGCGGTCCAGACGACCAGCGCCTCGGCCATGCTCTCCGCGTTCGGCTGGCGCAACAGCGTGTCGATCTCCTTGGCTGCGATCCGTTCGGCCAGTTCGGCGTAGTCGTCGAGCAGGTCCCAGTACTCCTGTCCCAGCCTGCCCAGGGTGGCGAGCACCGCCGCGAGCGTGCCGCGGGCCGGGTTGGTCTCGCGCACCTGCCAGCCGCGTTTGGCGATGAGTTCGCGGACCTGCTGAGCCGCGGCCAGCTGCGTCTCGTCCGGCTCGGCGGCAGGCGGCCTGGACATCGCGAACTGTGCCTTGCCCGCGGATTCCAGCACCGTCATCCCCGGTGTGTGCATCTTGTCCAGCACTTCCCTGGTCGCCGCCACCGACAAGCCGCCGACCTCGATCAGGGCCCGGACCAGCTTGAGCCGTCGCACGTGGGAATCGTCGTACTGCATCTGGTTCGGGCTGGTACGTTCGCCCGGAAACAGCAGCCCCTCGCGCATGTAGTACTTGATGGTGGGTGCAGGCACGCCCGAGACCTTGCTCAACTCGGCGATACGCATATCCGCCTCCCGTCCGCGGCTACTTCTGGTCGACCCAGTGTACGGGTAGACGGATAGCGACCAGTTCCGGTTGCTGCTCGAATGCCCCGGTCGGATCAGGGTAAACGGTCGCCGACGCCACAACCGCGCGCGGGCGCCGGGCGGACCATGCCCGGCGGCGCCGTCATGCGGAATTCTGTTGTCCCGTATGGGCCCGGTACCGATTCACCGCGTCTATTCGAGAGACGGCGCCCAGCTTGTCGAAAATGCTCCGCAGGTGCCGTTTCACGGTGCCCTCGGTGATCGAGAGCGCGTTGGCGATCTGACGATTCGTCATCGCCTCGGCCACGAGGCGCAGCACCTGCTCCTCGCGCGCCGAGAGCCTGCCCCGATTCGCCGCCGAGCCGGTGAGGAAGTCGCGCGGCACGCTGACGGTGATCTGGTCCTCCACCGAGGCGATCCCGCGAATCGCGCTGACCAGCTCGCTGCGCGAGATCTTCTTGTGCAGGAAGCATCGCACGCCGGCGTCGAGCATGTCGTAGAGCAGCGTCTCGGTGCCGGTCGAGCTGAGCACGACGACGGCCGCGGCCGGGCAGGCGCGGGTCAGCGCGCGCACCATCTGCACGGTGGCGCTGCCGATTTCGTCGTTGTCGAGCACGATCACGTCCGGATGCACGGCCGCGGCGAGATATCCGGCCTCGCTCCACGACACGTCGCCGACCACCGCGAAATCCTCTTCGGAATTCAGGAAACCGCACAACATCTCGCGGGTGAGAAAGTTGTCCGTCACAATCTGAATGTTGACGACCCGTTGCGCCATATCGTTTGTCGGTATCACCGAGACGAGGCGTGGAGCGGAACATTCCGAAATGGCGTCCGGCGCCGCATTTTCGATGTTTGCCGAGCGTCTTACTCGGGCGGTTCCACTCATTTTCACCACATCCACCTCGGGGTTGCTTGAGTCGGGCGCACGGCAAGCATCCTTGTGACACCCCCGTACGTTGCCGACCCGTCGGCCGATGCCACGACAGCACACGGCATCAACCCGCTGGATTCTGTTCGCCGATGAACCAGAGAACCGGCCCCGCCTCGAATCGGCGTCGAAACGACCACCGACACTTGGCATTTGGAACCTGAGACCGGTTATAGGAAGTGACCCTATCCGTAAACGGTTGTCTCCACAACCCAGGTGTTCCGCAGCGCACAATTCGGCTTGAAGTGTTCCCGATCCGTTAACACTTACCGCAAGGGTTGGAAACGTGGCTGTGAGAACTGTGTGCCGGAATTAATGGTCAAGCCACTAAAAATGGGGGCACTCGGCACGATTCGCCGGTGGGCCGCCGTGCACTCAGCGTCCGCCGCGGCCCTCGCCTGCCAGCCGGCCACGGCGGATGAGATCGCGTTTCGTGCCCGGAGCGATGGGCGGCAGCGCCGCGTCGGCGTCGGCCGTCGGCTCTTCGGGATTGGGGCGCACGAACAGTGTGACGGTCGCGGCGGGACGGAAGCCGCTGCGGGTCATCAATGTCGCCGAGGCGGTGTTGTTGTTCTCCACGTCGGCGACGATGCGCAGCGCGCCGCGCGCGAACAGCGCCGCCGAGCACGCGTCGACCAGCCTGCGCGCGATGCCGTTTCCCTGCATATCGGGCGCGACGGCGATCCACTCGAGGTAGCCCCAGTCGTCACGCAGCTCGAATTCCATGGAGCCGAGCACGAATCCCACCACCCGATCGGAATCCAGCGCCACCCAGCACGCGTTGTCCGGACTGTCCAGGTGCTCGGCCACGCTGGTCAGCGACCACGAGGTGTAGGGCTTGGTGCTGGTGTCGAAGACCTGGTGCCCGAGATCGAGCACCTGGCGCAGATGGCCGAGGCCCATCGGGACGAGCACGGTGGCGTTGTCCATGGCGGCCAGTGTGCCAGGGGCCCGCCGCTGTGCGGCCGAGGCGCGAGCGCGCGCCTCGCGCTGGTGACCTCGCGGTGACTCAGCGCCGCCACTCCCGAAGTTCCAGGTCCACGATGACCGGATGCATGAGCGTCGAGACGGGCGCGCCGGTGTCGCGACGGTCGGGCGCGAACACCGCGGCGGCCGCCAGCGAGGCCTCGTCGAGCGAGCGCGGCGGGGCGGGCGCGTCCAGGCGAAGGCGCGGTTCGGCTTCCCTGGTCGCCAGCACGAAACCCCAGTCGCCGAAGCTGGGCACGTCGACGTGGTAGGGCAGCGTCCGCAGACCCGCCGCGCGGATGGTGTTCGCGATGCACCAGTACGAGCGCGGCGCGAAGAACGGGGAACCGGACTGGACCGCGAGCGTGCCGCCGGGCGCGAGCACGTGGGCGGCCATCGCGTAGAACTCCTTCGAGTACAGCTTGGCGATCGAGGTCTGGTCGGGATCGGGGAGGTCGACCAGCACCGCGTCGAACGCGCCGGGGGAGTCGCGCAGCCAAGAGAAGGCGTCCTCGTTGACCACGCGCACCCGCGGGTCGTCGAAGGCGTTGCGGTTCAACGCGATCAGCCGCTCGTCGGTGCGGGCCAGCCGGATCATCTCCGGGTCCAGCTCCACCAGGGTGATCGTCTCGACGTCGGGGTAGCGCAGGATCTCGCGCAGCGCGAGGCCGTCGCCGCCGCCGAGCACCAGCACGGTGCGGCGCGGACCGGCGAGGGCAGGATGCACGAGCGCCTCGTGATACCGGTATTCGTCCACCGAGGAGAACTGCAGATCACCGTTGAGGTAGAGCCGGGTGTCCGGCGTGCCGAACGGCGAGATCGATTCGGTGAGCACGATGTTCTGATACTTCGTCCGCTCGTGCAGCACGATCGGGTGGGCGAACAGCGCCTGCTGCGCGGTCGCTTCGAACCGGTCGGCGTACAGATAGCTGCCGAGCAGCGTCGCCGCGACGAACGCGGTCAGCGCGCCGAAAGCCCAGCGGGCACGTGGGCGGAGTTCGGTGCGGAACAACAGGAATACCAGCGCAAGTCCCGCCGCCGCGTTCACGACGCCGACGATCAGGCTGCCGCGGATCTGGCCGAACATCGGAAGCAGCAGGAACGGGAAAGCCAGCCCGCCGAGCAGCGCGCCCACGTAGTCCGCAGCGAACAGGTCGGCCACCGCGCTGCCCGGCTCCTGCTTGCGTATCCGCTGCAAAAGCTCCATCAGCAGCGGGATTTCGGCGCCGACCAGGATGCCGAGAACGCTCGCGATCACGATGAGCGCCGTGGTGTAGATGTTCAGCCAGGCGTAGGCCGCGTAGAGCATCACCACCGACAGCCCGCCGAGCAGCGCGAGGAGCAACTCCACCGCCACGAACGCCGCCGCCGCGTGCCCGCGCAGCGGTTTCGCGGCGAGCGCGCCCAAGCCCATGGCGAAGACCATGACGCTCAACGTGATCGAGGCCTGCGCCGCGGTGTCGCCGAGCAGGTAGCTGCCCAGCGTCACCAGCGACAGTTCGTAGACCAGGCCGCAGGCCGCGCACACGAACGCGGTGACGAGCAACGCGATGCGGGCCGGGCGGCGCCGCAGCGGCGGTAGCGGCGCGGTGTCGGTGCCCGCGCGCATTTACGACAGGCCCGCCGCCACCACGAAGGACACCGCGAGATGCAGCGCCGCGGTGACCCACACGGCCGGGTGAATCGCGCTGTCCGCGACCACGTCTCGGAACTGGCCCGGGGTGAGCAGATCCAGCAGCAGGAACGACGACGCCATCGCGCCGAGACCGATCACGCCGTACACCGCGCTGGCCACCAGCGCCTCGCCGATCGCGCCCTGTGAGGTCCAGATCGCCATGGCCACGATGATCCCGACGCCGAGCAGATTCGACGCCACCAGCAGCGAGGCGTTCCGGTTCCGCTCGACCCAGATCTGTTCGCGCAGATTCCCGGGCGTGATGACGTCCACGAGCACGAACCCCAACGCCATCAACGCGATGCCGACGCCGGTGTAGGCGAGCGCGGCGCCCGCGTCGGCAGCTAGGTCTGCCAGCATGTATTCCTCCTGAAACTCCGACGATCCCCGAGCGCGCGGGCGTTATTTGCCACCCTGGCTGCGGTATTCGCTGCCCGGCGGCTGGCTCGGCCAGCCGAAGCCCGACACCGTCGAGTGATGGCGGCGGTACCCGTTGCCGTACTGGTCGACGAGGATCATCGAGCCCGTCCCGTGCGGGGCGACGGTGACGATGTCGTTGCGGTACTGCAGATAGGTGCGGTCGCCGACACGGCGGTTGTCCAGCGGCTTCTCGGCCGCGGCGATGGCGTTGCCGACCGCGGCGGGCGCCAGGGCGGCGGTGTAGGCGCGGCCGTCGTTCACCTGATCCAGCGAGGTGGCCCGGGAATACTTGGCGGCGATGAAATCGCGTGCGCTCTGAGTGTCTTTGCCGCAGCCGACGACCGAGAGCAGCAGCGCGGTCAGCGCCGCGAAGCCGATGACCGTTCTGCCGAGGTGGTTCATGCGTCCCCCCGTCGAGCGCCGGGCCGGGCCCGGTAGGTGATACGTCGAGTCCCCTCCGTCGAAACTCGACCGGCACTGTATCACCGACGCCACGGTCGGCGTCCAGTCCGCGAATTCGCCCGTGCGCTAGGCGCCTTTGCGCGCGGGGGTCTTCTTCGCGGCCTTCTTGGCCGGCTTCTCGGGGGTCTTCTTGGTGGCCTTGGCCGCCTTGGTGGTCTTGGCCGCCTTCGCGGTCTTCTTCGCGGGCGCGGCCTTCTCGGCGGTCTTCTTCGCCGCGCCGCCGGAACCCGCCGCGCGCCTGCCGCTGGCCTCCAGGCTGCGCTGCAGCGCCGCGACCAGATCGACCACCTCGGCGTCCATCTCGGCGGCCACGGGCTCGGGTTTGGCGGTCACCCGGTCGCTGCCGCTGGCGATCGCCTCGTCGAGCATCTTCTGCAGCTCGGCCTGGTACTCGTCGGTGAACTGGCTCGGGTCGAAATCGTCGGACATGGACTCGACGAGCGTCTCGGCCATCTTGATCTCCTGCGGCCGCGGCTCGGTCGCGTCCTCCAGTGATTCGAACTCGACGGCGCGCACCTCGTCGGGCCACAGCAGCGTCTGGAGCACCAGCATGCCCTCGCGCACCCGCAGCGCGGCGAGGCGAGTCTTCTGGCGCAGGGTGAAGTGGACCAGCGCGGTCCGGTCGATGCGCTCCAGCGTGGTCGCCAGCAGCACGTAGGCCTTCGGCGTGGTGGAGTCCGGCTCGAGGTAGTAGCTCTTGTCGAAAAATATCGGGTCGATCTGCTCGGACGGCACGAACTGCAACACCGGGATCTCGTGCTTCTCGGCGGCGGGCAGGCGGGCGAAATCCTCGTCGGAGAGGATCACCGTGTCGCCCTCCGGGGACTCGTACGCTTTCGCGATGTCGACGTACTCGACCGGCTTGCCGTCGACGGTGCAGACGCGTTGATACTTGATCCGGCCGCCGTCCTTGGCGTGCACCTGGTGGAATTTGATGTCGTGGTCCTCGGTGGCGGTGTACACCTTGACCGGGACGTTTACCAGCCCGAATGCAATCGAGCCCTTCCAGATAGCTCGTGCCATCACTCCATCATGGCCGAACCACCCCGCCCGCGCGACCGAACCGGAATCGCCGAGGTCGCGGCGGCGATTCGCACCCTCGATCGGGCGGGAAGCGCGGCGAACAGCGCGCGCATGGCGGCGACGGTCCCGCCGAGGTCGGCGCGACCCGACAGGTAGGCGCGTTGCAGTGGCGCGGGCAGTGCGAAGAAGGCGTCGAAGAACCCGGGAACGTCGGCGGGCGGCAGCGCGAGCAGCGCGCGCAGCCCGGCCGCGCGCAGGACATGAACGGCGCGCGCCGACGGCGGCCACGCATTCTGTCCCGCGGCCACCGTGTCGGCGGCGGCGAGCGCGGCCGCCACGCTGTAACCCGTTGCGGGATGGGTGAATCCGCCCGCCGCGCCGAACGCGCGCGGGCCCGGTCGGCCGCCCTGCACCGGAAAGCGCACCCGCTCGACGGGCTCGTCACCGCCGAGCGCGATACCGCGCGCACGCAACCGGTGCAGCAGCCGGGTGCGCAGCTCGCCGATGTCCAGCGCGGGCCGCCCGGCCAAGCAGGTCTCCTCGAGCAGCATCGCGCCGCCGCCGAGCGGCACCGCGTACAGGAACGAGCGCGGCGCGGCCGGGCCCGCGCCGTTGTCGGCGCGCCAATCCATGAACAGCGGCTCGATCCCCGCGGCCGCGCTCGCGTCGACGACCACCCCGTAGGCGGTCTGCTCGGCGCGAGCGGGGGAGCGGGCGATTCCGCGCGCGTCGATCACGCGCTCGGCGGTGAGCACCCGGCCCGAGGCCAGCGTCACCGCGCGCCGATCGAGCCGTACGGCGCGATCGGCGACGATCTCCGCCCCGTCGAGTGCGAGCGAGTCGCGCAGCCGCTCGGTGTCGAGCACGACGTAGGGCCGATCCAGCTCGTGCCGCCGCGCGCCCCACGCCGTCGGGCGCGCCACGGTCGCCGCAGCGAGCGTGGGATCCAGCCACTCGGGCAGTTCGTCGGCCCAGGCCGCGTAGGTCGCGGTCCACCGCCGCTCGGGCGACGGATCGACCGCGACCACGGACAGACCTCTGCTCAGACACCGATGCGCCAACGCGCGTCCGGCCGGGCCGAGGCCGCAGACGGCGACGTCGGCCGTCACGACAGCGGCGCAGGACGACGGCGCGGCGCGATCACGACTCGGCGCATCGGTTGCTGCCCTCCCATCGACTCGGTCCCGCCGAGCCTAGGCCCTGTCGCGAAGTCCCATCAGGCGCCTTCGCGGCCCAGATCGCCGCCACGGATGCATCCGGCCGGACTTCGAGGCAGGGCCTGGTTCCGGGCCGATCGGCGCCGAGCGGCAGCGACGGCCGTCGCCTGAGCAGTGCGGCTCAGATGCCTCCGGTGGAGAGCAGTCCGCCGTCGACCCGCACGGTCTCGCCGGTGATCCACGCGGCCTCGTCCGACACCAGGAACCCGATCAGCCGCGCGACGTCCTCGGGCGCGCCGAGCCGCTTCATCGGGTACATCGCCGCCGCCCGCTCCTCGTCGGCGGAGTAGAGCGCGTCGGCGAACTTGGTCTTGACCACGCCGGGCGCCACCGCGTTCACCCGGATCTTCGGGCCGAGCTGCCAGGCCAGCTCGTCGGTGAGGTGGATGAGCGCGGCCTTGGAGGCACCGTAAGCCGCGATCACGCCGCTGGAGCGGATGCCCGCGACGCTCGCGACGTTCACGATCGCGCCGCCGTGCTCGCCCATCCACGCCTTGTACGCCTCCTGGATGTACCCGAGCGCCGCGACCACGTTGACATCGAAGATCTTGCGCACGGCATCCAGGTCGGCGTCCATCAGCGCGCCGTAGGTCGGATTGATGCCGGTGTTGTTGATCAGGATGTCGAGCGAACCGAACTCCGAGACCGCGCGCGCGACCGCGGCCGCGCGGCTGTCCGCGTCGCCGGAGTTGCCCGCCAGCGCCACGACCTCGCCCTGGTGGCCCAGCTCCCGCAGCTCGGCGGCGGCCGCCTCCAGCGGTTCGGGTTTCCGCGCGGTGATCACCACGTTCGCGCCGCGGCGCAGCAGCTCGGCCGCCACCGCTTTGCCGATGCCCCGGCTGGCCCCACTGACCAGCGCGCTCTTGCCCAACAGATCGGTACTCATGACACCGCACGCTACCGAAGCCGGGCGAACGACAGTTACCGCGGTCACACCGGCTTCCTCTGGTGCGAGGCCCCGTCGGGGCACAGGTAAAATCGGTGGTTCTTGTGCGTTTCGGGGCGCACAATCGGGCAGCGAGCCCGGCCCCGGCCGTAACACCCCAGCACCGCCATCCGTGAGGAGCCCATCTGTGATCACCGCGACCGACCTCGAGGTCCGGGCCGGAGTCCGCACCCTGCTGTCGGCGCCCGGTCCCGCGCTGCGGGTGCAGGCCGGTGACCGCATCGGACTGGTCGGGCGCAACGGCGCGGGCAAGACCACCACGCTGCGCATCCTGGCGGGCGAGGGCGAGCCGTACGCCGGAAAGATCCTGCGCTCCAGCGAGATCGGCTATCTGCCGCAGGACCCCAAGGAAGGCAATCTGGACGTGCTCGCGCGCGACCGGGTGCTCTCGGCCCGCGGCCTCGACACGCTGATCCGCGACATGGAGAAGCAGCAGGCGCTGATGGCCGAGGTGGCCGACGAGAAGGAGCGCGAGAAGGCGATCCGCAAGTACGGCAGGCTCGAGGAGCGGTTCTCGGCGCTCGGCGGCTATGTCGCGGAGAGCGAGGCCGCCCGCATCTGCCACAGCCTCGGTCTGCCGGACCGGGTGCTCGGTCAAGCGCTGCGCACCCTCTCCGGCGGTCAGCGCCGCCGAATCGAATTGGCGCGCATCCTGTTCTCCGCCTCCGACGGCAGCGGCGGGCGCTCGGACCGCATCCTGCTGCTGGACGAGCCGACCAACCACCTCGACGCCGACTCGATCACCTGGCTGCGCGGGTTCCTGCAGAGCCACGACGGCGGCCTGATCGTGATCAGCCACGACGTCGAGCTGCTCGACGCGGTGGTCAACAGGGTGTGGTTCCTCGACGCCGTACGCGGCGAGGCCGACGTCTACAACATGGGCTGGAAGAAGTACCTCGACGCTCGCGCCACCGACGAACAGCGCCGCCGCCGCGAGCGCGCCAACGCCGAGAAGAAGGCCTCCGCGCTCAAGGCGCAGGCCGCCAAGCTCGGCGCCAAGGCGACGAAAGCCGTTGCGGCGCAGAACATGGTCAAGCGGGCCGAGCGGCTGCTCGACGAGCTGGACGACGTGCGAGTCGCCGACAAGGTGGCCAGGATCAAGTTCCCCGAGCCCGCCGCCTGCGGCAAGACGCCGCTGATGGCCGAGAACCTGACCAAGATGTACGGCTCGCTGGAGATCTTCACCGGCGTCGACCTGGCGATCGACCGCGGCAGCCGGGTCGTCGTGCTCGGCCTCAACGGCGCGGGCAAGACGACCCTGCTACGCCTGCTGGCGGGGGTGGAACAGCCGACCGCGGGCGGGCTGGTGCCCGGTCACGGTCTGAAGATCGGCTACTTCGCCCAGGAGCACGACACCCTCGACGACGACGCCACGGTCTGGGAGAACATCCGGCACGCGGCGCCGGACGCGGGGGAGCAGGACCTGCGCGGGCTGCTCGGCGCGTTCATGTTCACCGGTCCGCAGCTCGACCAGCCCGCGGGCACCCTGTCCGGCGGCGAGAAGACCCGTCTGGCGCTGGCCGGACTGGTGTCCTCGGCGGCCAATGTGCTGCTGCTCGACGAGCCGACCAACAACCTGGATCCGGTGTCCCGTGAGCAGGTGCTCGACGCCCTGCGCACGTACGCGGGGGCCGTCGTGCTGGTCACCCACGATCCGGGCGCCGCGGAGGCGCTGTCCCCGGAGCGGGTCATTCTCCTCCCCGATGGCACCGAAGACCACTGGTCCGCGGAATATTTGGAACTTATTCAGCTTGCGTGAGTTTCATCACACGAACCCGTTGATCACGGACTGCTCAGTGCTTAGCCTGGAAAGACGCGCTGCTCGGCGACTCGGAGGAAGCCATGAGCGACAGGGCCACACAAAGCAAGGCCGTATTGGGTAAGGGCACACGCGTCACGGGGAAATCGCGTGACCGTCTGCAATCGCAGCTGAAGAAGCAATACGAGGCGGGTGCAAGCATCCGCTCGCTGGCGCGGTCGACGGGGCGCTCCTACGGTTTCATCCACAACGTGCTGGTGGAGTCGCATGTGCAACTCCGCAGCCGCGGTGGAGCGAACCGCCGTAAGGGCGTAGGCAAGTAGCCGTCCGCGCCGGCTCGAATCCGGTGGCTGCGCGGTATCTTTCGCAGCCACCGCGGGGTCTTTCGTGATGCCCGCACCGGGCGAGATGTCGCGACGGTGCGCGGCGAGGCGGACCCGGTCCGGCGAGAGATCGCGAGAGGCCGACGAGCCTCGGTCAGTAGCCGGGAACCATGCCGTCGCTGTGCACGAGCAGGTTGGACAGGCTGCGGAAGATCGGCAGGCCGGTCTTGATCTCCAGGTAGGCGAACTGGCCCTGCGGGTTGACCTCCAGGAAGTAGTACTCGCCGTCCAGCCCGAGGCGCAGGTCGAGCACGCCGAAGCTGAGGCCGAGCGCCCCCATGAGCGTGGCCAGGGATTTGCTCACCGAGGCGGGCAGCTGGTCGCGGGCGAACTCGACGGAGGTGTCCAGCCGCGAATCGACCCGGCCGACGCCCGCCTGGGAGTCGATGCGCACCGTCCACGCGATGCCGTCCACCCATACCACCCGCAGATCGCATTCGGCCTGGATGTAGTCCTGGAAGGTGGTCGGCGCCGACCTGATGCCGGTCAGCTTGCCGAAGTCGGCCAAGGTGATGATCCTGGTCTCGGCGAACTCCGCGCGCCCCGTGCCGGTGCGCTTGTAAACCACTGGGCCGGGCCGTGATTCGGCGAAGCTGCGGGCCTCGTCCGGATCGTTGGTGATCAGCGTCTCCGGTATCGCGAATCCGGCCCGCTGCGCCGTCTCGAGCTGGACGATCTTGCGGGCCGCGGTGCGGTCGGCGCCGGGATCGTTGATCCAGAACGCCGGGATCGACCACAGCAGGCCCTGGATGAAGCCGTCGCATTCGGCCTGACGGTAGGCGTCGTCGGAGGCGCGGACGCCGCCGGGCACCTGGCACGGGTGCGGTCGCCGCCACCACACCGAGCGGACGGTGTCGAGCCCGATGACGTGCGAGAGCGAGCGCGTGGTGCCGAGCCGGTCCAGCCGGAAACTGCCTGACTCGCGCGGGAAATCGCGCAGGTCGAGGTGTATCGGACTGAGTCCGTGGTGTTCTCGCAATGTCGCCGCCATCGCGGTGGCGTGCAGATCATCGGATTCGGAAACGATCAGGACCGAGCCTGGGAGACGGCTCACCATGGGCAACAGATCCGCTCAGTCGAGACTGTCGCAGTTGATGCCGTCGTCGCTCGTCGCGAACGATTTCGTCTGGCAATAGGTATAGGTCGCACCGCTGCCCGCCGGATAGTCCACCAGCCGCAACCGATCGGCCCAGGTGGCCGTGAGTTGTTGCAGCAGTTCGTCGCCCAGCGCTTCCGAGGGCGGCCCGGCGATGGTCATCGGCCGGTCCACGAGATCGATGCGCAGCCTGCGGGTGAAATCCGCGGTGGCGCCGGGGCGGATGTCCACCAGCACCGGCCTGCCGTCGCCCGCGCGGTCGTCGGCGGCGTTGTCGAGCACGCGGAGCACATCGTCACGGCGGAAGGTCCACGTGCCCTCGGCGACGCGGACGGTGATCTCGCGTTCCGACTCGGCCACCAAACGGCCCTGCAGCGCGGGTACGCGGTCTTCCGTCGACGTGGCACCGGGGCGGTGGATTGCGTCGGCCATGGTCTGCTCTCCGATCTGCTCGCGATTTGCCAGGACCCCCGAGCGTGAACCGAATCATAACGCGGGAGGGGGCTCCCTCGGCCCAGATCGAAAGATTTCACGGCCGTTGGCAAACCGGATCCGGACGCGGAAGGCGCTAGCGCCGAAAGATTTTCGGCAGTCCGAAAATAGCCCTGCCGCTATCTTTCAGCTAATTCCATATGGGGGTAGCGGACGAGTATTGCCCAAGATTGGCGGCCATACCGCCCGCGCCTCGGTGCTACAGACCGAGTAGATCCGGTCGCTCGGCGAGAGCTCGGAAACGCTCGCCCGGCTCGGCGACCAGCTTGCGCGCGGACAGATCGAGCAGGCCGCCGGTCACCGCGACTTCGGCCGAGACGGTACCGTCCAGCTTCCGGATCTGCTGGCGCATCCGGAAGATCTTGCCCGCCGCCCACTCGAATTCGCAGCTGATCGTCACCTCGTCGCCGCCGCGCAGTTCGCGGAAGTACTTGATCGTGGTCTCCAGGACCACCGGGCCGATATCTGCCGCGATGAGCTTTTCCTGCGCGATCCCGGCGGCGCGTAGCAGCTCCCAGCGGGCGTGCTCGGCGTACTGCAGGTATACCGCCTGGTTCAGGTGGCCCTGAGTGTCGAGCTCGTATCCGCGGACGACGACGGGGACGGAAAAGGTCATGCCAAGTCGAACCCGTCGCGGCCCACGGATGTTCCCGGGCCGGCTGAAGTATGCGCCACAGTCCTGCGCGCCAACGCATTACCGCCGGTTGGCGTTCCGCTCCGCCCACCACTGCGGTGCGTCCACGAAGTGGTTGTCGAACTCCTCCTGTGCAGCGGCCAGGTCGTCGAGCGTCGCCTCGCCCCTGCCGAGGCGGTCGAGCAGGCGGAAGTACTCGAAACGTTCGACGCCCGGCATGAGCGCGATCAGCAGCCGCGCGGAGCTGTCCGGCGACGCGCCGAACGCGTGCGGCATGAGCTTGGGGACCACGAGCGCGCCGCCCGCGCCGACGGTGACGATCTTGTCGCCCGCCAGCACCTGGAGTTCGCCCTCCGCCACGTAGAACAGCTCGTCGGACTTGGTGTGGTAGTGCGGCGCGGCCCCGTCGGCGCCGCGGGCCATGGTGACTTCCAGGCTGCTGACCGACCCGCCGGTCTCGTTCGCGTCGATCAAGAGACGCATGCGCGCGGTGTCGGTGCCGAGATTCTCCGCCTCGTGCGGCTGACGGATGGCGAAGTCGCGGCGGGGGAGGGAGGTGGTCATGACTACTCCAGTAGTTCGGTGATTGATAATTCGCTACAGAACTATATATCAGCGAATAGAATCGTGTCCATGACTGACACGACAACGGATCCCGTGGACGCCATCGCCGAGCAGTGGGGGCGCGAGCGACCCGATCTCGACCTGGAGGCGATGGCGATCATCGGGCGGCTCGGGCGGCTGACGATCGTGGCGCAGCACGCGATCGAGGCGGTGTTCACCGCGCATGGACTGCAACGCGGCGAGTTCGATGTGCTTGCCGCTCTGCGCCGTTCCGGCGCGCCCTTCGAGTTGAACCCCTCGGTGCTCGCCGACACGCTGATGCTCTCCCGCGCGGGCATGACCGGGCGCCTCGACCGGCTCGAATCGGCGGGTCTGGTGCGCCGCCTGGCCGACGCGACCGACCGGCGTGCCGTTCGCGTGGCGCTGACCGACGAGGGCAGGGAACTGGTCGACACCGTGGTGACCGCGCACACCCTCAACGAGACCCGCATCCTCTCGGTGCTCTCCGCGCAGGACCGCAAGGATCTGGACCGCATCGCGCGGCGCCTGCTCGCCAGTCTCGAAGGCAAGGACTGACATTCGGCCGGGCGCGTCGCGGAAAGCGTCGTGCGAAATCGAGTAGTGCGCTACTCGTGTGCCCCGCGCCGCGCGGACCTACCGTGTGGCCCTGGCTCCAGAATTCCAGGCGGGCAAGGAGAACCGATGATCGACATCATCACCCTCCGGGGCACCGGCGAGCCCCGGAACGCGGACGGCGCCCCCGCGGGCATGCTGCGCGACGTCACCAAGCTGCTCGATCCGGAGAAGTTCACCGCGTTCGAGCCGAACTGGCCCGCGTCGGTCGGCCCGGCGCCCGACGTATGGGGTCCTTCGCTGGAGACCTCGGTGCGGCTCGGTATCGCGGCCGGCGTGCGCGCGATCCAGGATTCGCCCAATGTCTGCGGGCTGCTGAGCTATTCGCTGGGCGGGATCTGCGCGAGCCGCATTCTGGAGGGCGTCAGGTCGGGCAAGTACCGCAACGTCGACGGTTCGCCGCTCGAGATCGCGTTCGCGGTGAACATCGCCAACCCGTTGCGCAAAGCGGGCCAGTCCGTGGGCAACCTGTGCCCGCCGTCCACCTACGGGCTGCACGGGCAGCGCGGCGCGTGGCCGAGTCTCGACGTCAAGGAGTACGCCAATCCCGGCGACATCATCACGGCCTCGCCCGCGGACTCGCCGCTGCGCGTGATCGACGTCGGCATCTCCCCGTTCTCGTTCGTCGAGGGCGCTCGCTTCGGGAACGTGACCCCGCTGATCTTCGACGAACTGCTGCGCTTCCTGTTGCAGAACCCGCAGGCCAACCTGGACCGCTACACCAAGGCCGTGCAGGGCGTCATCGGCTACCTCACGCCGTGGCCGGACGGTCAGCACGTCCTCTACTCGGGCCACAACATGCCGGGCACGAACGTCCTCTGGACCACACACGCGGCCGACTACCTGAACGCCACGCACTGACGCCGGTCAGTCCTTGCGGCGTACCGAGGCTTCGACGAGATCGAGGACGGCGGAGAGGTTTTCGTTGGTGTGGCCGGAGGCGATCCGGGCGATGAGGCCGTCGAGGACCAGGTCGAGATAGCCGAGCAGGACGTCGGTGGGGACGTCGTCGCGCAGTGCGCCCGCGGCCTTGCGGCGCTCCAAGCGCGCCAGGGTCGCGGCGGTCAGTTCGGCCGAGCGCTGGGTCCAGCCCGCGCGGAATTCGGGATCGGTGCGCAACCGCCGCGCGATCTCCAAACGGGTGCCGAGCCAATTGAATTGCTCGGGGTGGGCGAGCATATCGCGCATCACCTGCACGATGCCCTGATTGGCCGCGACGTCGGCCATTCGCTCGGCGTCCTCCTGCGCCAGCGCGAGGAACAGCGCGTCCTTGTCGCGGAAGTGGTGGAAGATGGCGCCGCGGGACAGGCCGATGGCCTCTTCGAGGCGGCGCACGGTCGCGCCGTCGTACCCGTATTCGGCAAAGCAGCGCCGCGCCCCGTCGAGAATCTGACTGCGCCGGGCGGCGAGGTGATCATCACTGACTTTGGGCATGGCGTGGCTCCTCCGAAGCGGGTGGCGCGGCGGGATGCGGAGAGGTCCGCGCATCGCCGAAGCGATGCGCGGACCCTTCACGAGCTGACGGTCGGGGAAGACCGCTGGGGGATCATCCCCGGAACCCGACCTAGCCGCGGATCATGTTGCGCAGCACGTACTGCAGGATGCCGCCGTTGCGGTAGTAGTCGGCCTCACCGGGGGTGTCGATCCGAACCACCGCGTCGAAGGTGATCTTCTCACCGGTCTCCTTGGTGGCGGTCACCTTCAAGGTCTTCGGAGTCACACCCTCGTTCAGCTGGGTGATGCCCTCGATGTCGAAGGTCTCGGTGCCGTTCAGCTTCAGCGACGCGGCCGACTCACCGGCCGGGAACTGCAGCGGGATGACGCCCATACCGATGAGGTTCGAGCGGTGGATGCGCTCGAAGGACTCGGTGATGACGGCCTTCACGCCCAGCAGGCTGGTGCCCTTGGCGGCCCAGTCACGCGAGGAACCCGAGCCGTACTCCTTGCCGCCGAGCACGACCAGCGGGATGCCCGCGGCCTGGTAGTTCTGCGAGGCGTCGTAGATGAAGGCCTGCGGGCCGCCGTCCTGGGTGAAGTCGCGGGTGTAGCCACCCGAGACATCGTCGAGCAGCTGGTTGCGCAGCCGGATGTTGGCGAAGGTGCCGCGGATCATCACCTCGTGGTTACCGCGACGCGAGCCAAGGGAGTTGTAGTCCTTGCGCTCGACGCCGTGCGAGTCGAGGTACTGCGCCGCCGGGGTGCCCGGCTTGATCGGACCGGCCGGGGAGATGTGGTCGGTGGTGACCGAGTCGCCGAGCAGCGCGAGCACGCGAGCGCCCTTGATGTCGGTGACCGGGGCCGGCTCCATCTCCATGCCGTCGAAGTACGGCGCCTTGCGGACGTAGGTCGAGTTCTCGTCCCACGCGAAGGTGTCGCCCTCCGGGGTGCTCAGGTTCTGCCAGCGCTCGTCGCCCTTGAAGACGGTGGCGTAGGACTTGGTGAACATGTCGCGGTTGATCGCCGACTTGATGGTGTCGTCGATCTCCTGCGGCGACGGCCAGATGTCCTTCAGGAAGACGTCGTTGCCGTCGGTGTCCTGGCCGAGGGCGTCGGTCTCGAAGTCGAAGTCCATGGTGCCCGCGAGCGCGTACGCGATGACCAGCGGCGGCGAGGCCAGGTAGTTCATCTTCACGTCGGGGGAGATGCGACCCTCGAAGTTGCGGTTACCGGAGAGCACCGCGGTGACCGACAGATCGTTGTCGTTGATCGCCTTGGAGATCTCGTCCGGCAGCGGGCCGGTGTTGCCGATGCAGGTGGTGCAGCCGAAGCCACCCACGTAGAAGCCGAGCTTCTCGAGGTACGGCCACAGGCCGGCCTTCTCGTAGTAGTCGGCGACGACCTGCGAGCCCGGCGCCATGTTGGTCTTCACCCACGGCTTGGAGGACAGACCCTTCTCGACCGCGTTGCGAGCCAACAGGGCGGCGCCCAGCATGACCGACGGGTTGGAGGTGTTGGTGCAGGAGGTGATGCCCGCGACCACGACGGCGCCGTGATCGAGCACGAAATCGCCGCGCTCCGGATCGGAGACCTTGACCGGCTTGGACGGGCGGCCGACGCTGCCGTTGGCGGCGGACGGCAGGATCGCGTCGTCGTCGGCGAAGGACAGCACGGCCGGATCGCTGGCCGGGAAGGACTCCTCGACGGCCTCGTCCAGGTGCGAGTGCGGGGTCACGGCGGCGGGGCCGCTCTCGGCGTCGCTGGTGTAGTTGTGGATGTCCTTGCGGAACGCGGTCTTGGACTCCGACAACAGGATTCGGTCCTGCGGACGCTTCGGGCCTGCGATGGACGGCACCACGGTGCTCAGGTCCAGCTCCAGGTACTCCGAGTACGCGGGCTCGTGATCGGCGTCGTGCCACATGCCCTGCTCCTTGGCGTACGCCTCGACGAGCGCGAGCTGCTCGTCGCTGCGGCCGGTCAGGCGCAGGTAGTTGATGGTCTCCGCGTCGATCGGGAAGATCGCGGCGGTGGAGCCGAACTCGGGGCTCATGTTGCCCAGGGTGGCGCGGTTGGCGAGGGGCACCTCGGCGACGCCCTTGCCGTAGAACTCGACGAACTTGCCGACCACACCGTGCTTGCGCAGCATGTCGGTGACGGTGAGCACGACGTCGGTAGCGGTGACGCCCGGCTGGATCTCACCGGTCAGTTTGAAGCCGACGACGCGCGGGATCAGCATGGAGACCGGCTGGCCGAGCATGGCGGCCTCGGCCTCGATGCCGCCGACGCCCCAGCCCAGCACGCCCAGGCCGTTGACCATGGTGGTGTGCGAGTCGGTGCCGACGCAGGTGTCGGGGTAGGCCTGGCCGTTGCGGACCATGACGGTCGGCGCCAGGTACTCGATGTTGACCTGGTGCACGATGCCCATGCCCGGCGGGACGACCTTGAAGTCGTCGAAGGCGCCCTGGCCCCAGCGCAGGAACTGGTAGCGCTCGCCGTTGCGCTGGTACTCCAGGTCGACGTTGCGCTCGAGGGCATCGGCGCGGCCGAAGACGTCGAGGATGACCGAGTGGTCGATGACCATGTCGGCGGGGGAGAGCGGGTTGACCTTGTTCGGGTCGCCGCCGAGAGCGGTGACGGCCTCGCGCATGGTGGCGAGGTCGACGACACAGGGCACACCGGTGAAGTCCTGCATGATCACGCGGGCCGGGGTGAACTGAATTTCGGTGTCCGGCTGGGCCGAGGGATCCCAGTTCGCGATGGCGCGGATGTGGTCGGCGGTGATGTTGGCGCCGTCCTCGGTGCGAAGCAGGTTCTCCGCGAGGACCTTCAGTGCGTAGGGGAGTTTTTCGGTGCCGGGCACGGCCGAGAGACGGAAGATCTCGTAGGAGTTGCTTCCGACCTCGAGGGTGCCCTTGGCGCCGAAAGTATCGATACTTGTCGTCACGTCAGCTCCACTCGTCTGTGAGGGTTGGTCACCGGCGGGGCTGTGCCGGCGACTCGAGTCTTTGGAGGGGCTCCAGCGCCTGGGGGAGCGCCGGTTCCTCGCGCCACGACTCTAACAGTACGCTTGTCCTGTGAAATGCGCGGGGGCCGTTCGGTGTGGCGGGTGGCGGTGAACGAACATCGTGTCGCGTACTGTGCTTTCGAGCTAGTCGGGGTATAGGTAGCTCACCCTGCAGAGTTGGATGCCCGTCGCAGCGCCCGCTGACGCGGATCGACAGACCGGATGGAAGATGGCCCCCTCGTACACCTCGGTGTTCTCCCCCATGGCCGCGGAACTGCCGCCCACCATCAACGACAGCGCGTTGCGGACCATCAAGGCCGACGTCGCCGACAATCACGTGGCGACGCCGAAGGGGAAGGATCAGGCGGGACTCGAGGCGATCGTGACGGAGGCTCGATCGCACGGGATCCCGCTCAGCATCGTGGTCATCCCCGGCAATCCAGGCCACGACTCCAATCTACGGGACCTGGCCACCGAGATCGGCAAGTCCCAGCACGGCACCGTGGTCGTGCTCAGCGACGACTGGGTCGGCACTTACAGCGATTCCATCAGCCGCGTGCAGCTGGAATGGGCCGAGGACGTCGCCAAGGGCAAGCAGGGCAACTCGGTCGAGGCCGCGCGGGTCTTCGTCGACCGCCTCGAGAAGCCGGAGGCCCTCTCGTGGACCGCGATCACCAGTGTGTTGCTGGCGGGCACGGCGATCGCCATCGCCGGGCTGTACTGGGTGAAGTCGCGGCGTGCGGCTCGCGAATCCGCGGCCGTGCCGGTTGCCGAGGGCGATGAGCTCGCGGCTCCCATTCGATAAGCGGTTTCCCTTCCGTCACTTTTCCTGACGTTCGGTTTGTTTCATCTCGCACACTCCGATCGGCGATCCGGCTAATTCCGGGCAATGTGCAAATTGCGTGCGTGTGATTGTGTTGCTGGAGTTCTCTTGGTGAAAGAAGTGTCGTACGGTTCAAGTGGCTACTGATGGGGAAACTGTGTAGTCGAGGGTTGCCCGCCGACCACTGAGCTGGATGGTTCGGTCGGGGCTCGTGAGGCGAAGCCGCGTTCGAGTCCTTGGGAGATGCGATGCACAAAAAAGGTCCGACCGGTCGGTGCCGCCGACTATCGGTCGCTCTCGGGTTGCTGGTCTCCGTCGCGCTGACCGCGGGACCGACCGCCGCCGTGCCACCCGCCCCGCCCAATCCGAGCGATGGTGAGATCGCCGCTGCCGGGGCCCGCGTCGACGCGGGCGTCACCGAGGTCGGTGCGCTGATCAACCAGGTCGGCGCGGTGAACCAGCAGCTGCAGGAACTCGACGACGCGGTGGCGCGCAAGCGCGAGGAAGTCAACAAGGCCCTGGTCGACCTGCAGAACGCGCGCGATGCCGCCGACGCGGCCGCCGCCGTCGTCGTGCAGACCCAGACCGACCTCTCGCAGGCCGGGGACGAGGTCGCGCAGGCCAGACGGAACTTCGACGAGTTCGCCACCCAGGCCTACACCCGGCCAGGCACCGGCTCGATGATCACCCATCTGTCGGCCTCGACCCCCGGCGGCGCGATCGACCGGTCGCAGCTGCTCGGCCTGGTGACGAAGAACCAGCAGCAGGTGCTCGACGAATTGCGCCGCGCCCAGATCACCCAGGGCAACAGGAACTCCAGTGCGCGCCAAGCCAAATCGGAGGCCGACGCGGCCGCCGCGCTGGCCGAGGAGAAGAAGAACGAGGCCGAGCACGCGGTGGCCGCGGCCAAGGCCGAACTCGATCAGCAGACCGTGCGGCGCGACGAACTGCTGCGCGAGCGCGACGCCGCGCAGGGCAGGCTCGACATCGCCCGTACCAACGTCGCCGGATTGCAGAGCCAGCGCGACGCCTTCCTGGCCTGGGACGAACAACGCCGCGCCGAGGAAGCCGCGATCCGCGCCGCCGCGGCGGCCGCGGCGGCCCGCGCCGCTGCCGACCAGGCCTCTCGTGACCGGGCCGCCCAGGCGGGCAACGGCAGACGCCCGCACACCCAGCTCGAGAACGCGCCCGCCCCGAGGCAGAGCACGCCGCGGCCGAGCGGGCCGTCGGTGCGCGGCTCGCAGGCGGTGGAAATCGTGGTGGACCGGGCACTTTCGCAGCTCGGCGTGCAGTACGCGTGGGGCGGCGGCGACGAGGACGGTCCGACGCTCGGTATTCGCGACGGCGGCGTCGCCGACAGCCACGGCGATTTCAACAAGGTCGGCTTCGACTGCTCGGGCCTGATGATCTACGCCTTCGCGGGTATCGGCGTCTCGCTGCCGCACTACAGCGGCTATCAGTACAACGCGGGCACCCGCGTTCCCGTGGACGAGCGCGCCCGCGGCGACATGCTGTTCTGGGGCCCGAACGGCAGCCAGCACGTGGCGCTGTATCTGGGCGACGGAAAGATGGTGGAGGCGCCCCAATCCGGCGACGTGGTGAAGGTGTCCCCGGTCCGCGAGAGCGGCATCATGCCGTACGCGGTGCGCATCGTGACCTGAGAAACCGTTATCGATACGGCACGAATTCCCCTGATACCGGAGCCGGTTGCGGCATGCTGCGCGAATACCTGGAATAGTTGGGGCGAGCACGCACTAAGACCAAGGCGAAAGCGGGGATGTTGGTGACTTCGACGGACAGTGTGAGCGGGGCAGATCTGGCGAAAGAGGCGCCGGAGCCCGCGTCGGGCACCCTGGAGCGTGACGTTCAGACCCTGGAGAAGGCGATCTACGAGGTCAAGCGGGTCATCGTGGGTCAGGATCGGCTCGTCGAACGCTTGCTCGTCGGCGTCCTCGCGCGCGGCCACGTGCTGCTCGAGGGCGTGCCGGGTATCGCCAAGACCCTCGCGGTGGAGACCTTCGCCACGGTGGTCGGCGGTTCGTTCTCCCGCGTCCAGTTCACCCCCGACCTGGTGCCGACCGACCTGATCGGTACCCGCATCTACCGCCAGGGCCGCGAGGAATTCGATACCGAGCTCGGCCCCGTCGTTGCCAATTTCGTGCTCGCCGACGAGATCAACCGCGCGCCCGCCAAGGTGCAGTCCGCACTGCTCGAGGTAATGGCCGAGCGGCACGTGTCGATCGGCGGCAAGACCTACCCGATGCCCGATCCGTTCCTGGTCATGGCGACCCAGAACCCGATCGAGAGCGAGGGCGTCTACCCGCTGCCCGAGGCGCAGCGCGACCGCTTCCTGTTCAAGGTCGTCGTCGACTACCCCTCGGTCGAGGAAGAGCGCGAGATCATCTACCGGATGGGCGTCACCCCGCCGGAGGCCAAGCCGATCCTCGGCCCCGAGGACCTGATCCGGTTGCAGAAGGTCGCGGCCAACACCTTCGTGCACCACGCGCTGGTCGACTACGTGGTCCGGGTGATCGCGGCGACCCGCAAGCCGCTCGACTTCGGCATGGCCGACGTGGCGAACTGGATCGCCTACGGCGCCTCGCCGCGCGCCAGCCTCGGCATCATCGCCGCGGCCCGCGCCGTCGCGCTGATCCGCGGCCGCGATTACGTGGTGCCGCAGGACGTGGTCGAGGTGATCCCGGACGTGCTGCGCCACCGCCTCGTGCTGTCCTACGACGCGCTGGCCGACGAGGTCAGCCCGGAGGACGTGATCAAGCGGGTGCTGCAGACCGTCGGCCTGCCGCAGGTCGCGCCGCAGGCGGTGCACTCCGGCCAGCCCGCGCCCGCGCCGGGTGCGCCCCAGCCGCCGCACCAGCAGCAGATTCCGCAGCCGCCGCAGCAGCAGAGCCAGCCGCAGATGGCTCCGGCCGCCGGCAACCACCAGACCAAGTGACGGCCGCGTCGGCCGCGCCCGAGGGTTCCCGAGTGACAACGTCATCGCACGCACCGCCGTCGTTCCGAGCCGGAGAGCTGACCGACCCGCGGCTCTCGGCGGCGCTGAGAACCCTGGAACTCACCGTGCGCAGGCGGCTGGACGGCGTGCTGCACGGCGACCACCTCGGCCTCATTCCCGGCCCTGGCTCCGAGCCCGGCGAATCCCGGATGTATCAGCCGGGTGACGATGTGCGCCAGATGGATTGGTCGGTCACCGCCCGCACCACGCATCCGCACGTGCGGCAGATGATCGCCGATCGCGAGCTGGAGACCTGGATGGTCGTCGACCTCTCGGCCAGTCTCGACTTCGGCACGGCGGCCTGCCAGAAACGCGATCTGGCCATCGCGGCCGCCGCGGCGATCACCCACCTCACCAGCGGCGGCGGCAACCGGATCGGCGCGGTCGTCGCCACGGGCGAGCAACTGGTGCGAATTCCCGCGCGCAGCGGGCGAATTCACGCCCAGTCGCTGCTGCGCGGCGTGGCCACCACCCCGCACGCCCGCGACGGAGTGCGCGGCGATCTGCGCGGCGCCATCGAGTCGCTGCGCCGCCCGCAACGCAAACGCGGTCTGGCGGTGATCATCAGCGACTTCCTCGGCGAGATCGATTGGCAGCGTTCGCTGCGCGCCATCTCCGCGCGCCACGATCTGCTCGCGGTCGAGGTACTCGACCCGCGGGATCTGGAGCTGCCCGATGTGGGCGATGTCGTGCTGCACGACCCGGAGACCGGCCGCACCCGCGAGTTCAGCGTGACCCCCACGCTCCGTAGCGATTTCGCGGCCGCCGCGCAGCGGCACCGCGAGCAGGTCGAGCAGGCGCTGCGCAGCTGCGGCGCGCCTGTGCTGACCCTGCAGACCGACCGGGACTGGATCGCCGACGTGGTCCGGTTCGTATCCACCCGGCGTCACAGCTTCGGCGCCCCGACCGGGCGGGTGCCGCGCCAGTGAGTATTTCGCATTTCACCGCACTGATCTGGCTCGGTTTCCTGGCGATCGTCGTGTTGATCGCGCTCGGCTACGTGCTGGTGCAGCGCAGCAGGCACCGCCAGATGCTGCGCTTCACCAATATGGAGCTGCTGGAGAAGGTCGCGCCCGCGCGGCCGAGTCCGATGCGGCACGTGCCGATCGCGCTGATGCTGGTCGGCCTGATGTTCCTGACCGTCGCCGCTGCCGGTCCGACGGCGGTCAAGAAGGTGCCGCGCAACCGCGCGACAGTCGTTCTGGTGATGGACGTTTCGCTGTCCATGGAAGCCACCGACGTGCCGCCGAGCAGGCTCCAAGTCGCCCAGGAGGCGGGCAAGGCGTTCGTCGACGGGCTGACCCAGGGCATCAACCTCGGTTTCGTCACCTTCGCGGGCACCGCCTCGGTGATGGTGTCGCCGACGACGAACCGTGAGTCGGTCAAGGCCGCCATCGACAACATCAAGCTCGCCGAACGCACCGCGACCGGTGAAGGCATCCTGACCGCGCTCCAGTCCATCGACACCCTGGCCACCGTGCTCGGTGGAGCGGAGACCCCGCCGCCGGCGCGCGTCGTGCTGATGTCGGACGGTAAGCAGACCGTGCCCGACGACAAGGACGTGGACAACCCGAGGCACGCCTTCACCGCCGCTCGCTTGGCCAAGAACAAGGGCATTCCGGTGTCGACGATCTCCTTCGGCACCGAATGGGGTTCGGTGGAGATCCCGGATCAGGACGGGCAGGGCGCGCAGCGGGTCAAGGTGCCCGTCGACAACGACTCGTTGCAAGAGATCGCCCAGCTGTCCGGCGGCGAGTTCTACACCGCCTCCAGCCTGGAGGAACTCACCGCCGTCTACGACACTCTCGAAGAGCAGATCGGTTACGAGACGACGCGTGGCGACGCGAGCAGGCCGTGGCTGCTGCTCGGCATGCTGGTCGTCGCCGCAGGCATCGTGACCGGATTGCTCTATCGTCAACGCCTGCCGTAACGCCGCGCTCGCTGTGGCATCGCACAGGGTGCGGTGCCCGGGGCTCGGTGCACGAACCCGAACAGATAGGTTGATGCTTATGTCGAACATCACATCCCGGTCGGTCCTGGTGACCGGTGGTAACCGCGGCATCGGACTCGCGGTCGCACAGCGTCTGGCCTCCGACGGCCACAAGGTGGCCGTCACTCATCGTGGGTCGGGGGCGCCGGATGGACTGTTCGGCGTGAAGTGCGATGTGACCGACACCGAGTCGGTGGACCGGGCGTTCGCCGAGGTCGAGGCCCACCAGGGCCCCGTCGAGGTGCTGGTGGCCAACGCGGGCATCGTCGAGAACACCCTGCTGATGCGGATGAGCGAAGACCAGTTCACCCGTGTTCTCGACGCCAACCTGACCGGCGCGTGGCGCTGCGCCAAGCGCGCCAACCGCGCCATGCTGCGGGCGAAGTTCGGCCGGATCATCTTCCTCGGCTCGGTGGTCGGCCTCGGCGGCGGTCCCGGCCAGGTCAACTACGCGGCGTCCAAGTCGGGCCTGATCGGTATGGCGCGTTCGATCACCCGCGAGATCGGTTCCCGCAACATCACCGCCAACGTGGTCGCCCCTGGCTTCATCGAGACCGACATGACGCGCGAGGAAGTCACCGAGGAGATGCGCGAGGTGGTCCTGAAGTACGGCGTGCCCGCGGGCCGTCCCGGCCAGCCGGAGGAGGTCGCCGCCGCGATCAGCTTCCTCGCCTCCGACGACGCTTCCTACATCAACGGCGCGGTCATCCCGGTCGACGGCGGCATGGGCATGGGCCACTAGTACTTTCGTTCCGGGCGCGCGCCCCGAACACCGCGGCGTCGCGCGGCGGGACGATGTCTCGCAGGCGACGGGCGACACACTCGACTTTCAACTTCAGGAGAACCGAGAACTCATGGGCGGATTGCTCGAAGGCAAGACCATCCTGGTCACCGGCATCATCACCGACGCGTCGATCGCGTTCCACGCGGCCGCGGTCGCGCAGGAGCAGGGCGCCAAGGTCATCATCACCGGCATTCCGGAGCGGCTGCGGCTGATCGACCGGATCGGCAAGCGGCTGCCCCAGGAGATCCCGCCCGCCATCGGGCTCGATGTCACCAACGAAGAGGATCTGGCCGCGCTGGCCGACAAGGTGCGCGAGCTGGCGCCGGAGGGCGTCGACGGCGTGCTGCACTCGATCGCCTTCGCGCCGCGCACGCTGATGGGTCCCGAGGCCCGTCCGTTCCTGGACGGTCCCGGCCCCGACGCCGCCAAGGCGTTCGAGATCTCGGCGTGGAGCTACGCCTCGCTGGCCCGCGCGGTGCTGCCCGTCATGAACGAGGGCGGATCCATCGTCGGCATGGACTTCGATCCGCGCACCGCCATGCCGTACTACAACTGGATGGGCGTGGCCAAGGCGGCGCTGGAGTCGGTCAACCGCTACGTCGCCCGCGAGGTCGGCGTCGCCAAGCGGATCCGCTCCAACCTGATCGCCGCGGGCCCGATCAAGACCCTGGCCGCCAAGGCCATCGCGGGCACCGCCACCGACGACGCCGCCAAGCTGAACCAGCTCAACACCTACTGGGATGGCGCCTCGCCGATCGGCTGGGACGTCGACGACCCGACCGTGGTCGCCAAGTCGATCGTCGCGTTGCTCTCGGATTGGCTGCCCGGCACCACCGGCTCGATCATCTACGTCGACGGCGGCGCCAGCCACAACACCTGGTTCCCGGAGAACTGGTCGGACAACTGAGTTCGTAACGGAGGAGATGCCGTGGCACCGGCCGTCGACGCACTGCTGCTGCTGTCCTTCGGCGGGCCGGAGCGCCCCGAGGACGTGATGCCGTTCCTGGAGAACGTCACTCGGGGCCGCGGGGTGCCGCGCGAACGCCTGGAAGAGGTCGCGCAGCACTACCTGCACTTCGGCGGGGTATCCCCGATCAACGCGCTCAACCGCGACATCATCGCGGCGGTGGAGCGCGAATCGGCCGCCGCGGGTTTGGAATTGCCGGTGTATTTCGGCAACCGCAACTGGCATCCCCTGGTGGAGGACACCGTCGCGCGCATGGCCGCCGACGGTGTCCGCACCGCCCTGGTGTTTCCCACCTCGGCGTGGGGCGGCTATTCCGGCTGCCTGCAATACCACGAGGACATCGCCAGGGCGCGAACGGCTTTCGGCGACGGCGCACCGGAACTGGTGAAGCTGCGGCAGTACTTCGACCACCCGCTGCTGATCGAGGCGTTCGCCGACGCGATCCGCGCCGCCGTGGCCGAACTGCCCGCGGAGCGCCGCGACGATGTTCGTCTGGTGTTCACCGCCCACTCCATCCCGGTGTCCGCCGACGCCACCGCGGGCCCGCCCGCGGACGGCGGCGGGCTGTACAGCCGCCAGGTCGCCGAGGCGGCCCGATTGTGCGCGGCCGCCACCGGATTCGACGATTACGACGTGGTCTGGCAGTCGCGCTCCGGTCCGCCGCAGATGCCGTGGCTGGAGCCCGACGTCGTGGACCACCTCGACGTGCTGTCCGGGAAGGGCGTGCGGGCCGTGGTGATCTGTCCCGTCGGTTTCGTGTCGGACCACCTCGAGGTCATCTGGGATCTGGACAACGAAGCCAAGGACAAGGCGGCCGAACTCGGGATGGCCTTCGCCCGCGCCGCCACGCCCGGCACCGACCCGCGATTCGCGCGGCTGGTGATCGAGCTGGTCGGCGAGCGCATCGGCGGTGTCGAACCGCGGCGGCTCGGCGCTGTGCCGGGTTACGGCTGCACCCGCGACGGAGAGCCGTGCGCCGTCGGCTGCTGCGCACCGGCCCGCGGCGGACGGCCTGGGCGGGGCTGAGCCTCGATCCCGGGCCGCTGTGCCACGACGGTGCGCGAGCCGCATTCGTCATTGCCTGGACGCGAGCGTGATCGGGGCGTCGTCGCTACGAGCGCACCGGTTGCGTCGGGCGCCATGGCCTGCGATAGCATCGGGGCCGGCCTTCGGGAGGAGGGCCGACCGTAACTCGTGCCGGGGAGGCCCTTTCGATGTATCTCGAGCTGCTATCCAGTGCCGATCTGCTGGCGGACGGCGCCGTCTGGACGACGGCGCTGGATTCCTATGAAGCCCGGCGCGGCGGAGGCGGTGGGAGCAGCGGCGGAGGCGGCGCCGATGTCGAAGTCTCCGAATACGTCATGTGGATCATCCTCGCGATCGTGGTGATCGTCGTGCTCGTCCTGGTGATTCGGTACTTCAACAAGAAGAGCTCCGAAACCCCTCCGCCGCACCAGCTGCCGCCGCACCAGCAGTATCCGCAACAGCAGCAGTATCCGCAGCAGCAGTACGGCCAGCAGCCTTACGGCCAGGCCCCGTACGCGCAGCAGCAGTACCAGCACGTGCCCTACCCGCAGCAGCCGCAGTATCCGCCGCCCTATCCGCAGCAGCCCTACCCGCAGCAGTATCCGCAGCAGCAGTACCCGCCGCACTACTGACCGCAGCACCGCGCGCGATTGCGGTGAACGTGCCGGTCCGGCAACCCATTTCGACGCCTACCGCGTGTGGCGGACGGGCCGGGCCGCGAAGGCCGGGCGCTCGGGTGGACGGACCCCACCCGAGCGCGATCGAAACCTACTGCACCGCATCCAGATACACCGGCAGCGTGCGGTGCCCGTTGGAGACGAAGCTGCCGACCGGCAGCAACTCCGACGGGTCGACGGCCAGCCGCATGGCCGGGAACCGCCGGAAGATCGCGGGCAGTGCGATCTCGGCCTCCAGCCGGGCCAGGGGAGCGCCGAGGCAGTGGTGGGCGCCGTAGCCGAAGGCGACGTGCTCTTTGTTCGCGCGGTGCACGTCGAACTCGTTCGTGGTCGCGCCGTGCACCTTCGGGTCGCGGCTCGCGGCGGCGTAGGACGCCAGGATCGCCTCGCCCTTCGGGATGCGGATGTCGCCGATCTCGATGTCCTCCACCGCGTAGCGCAGCGGCAGGTGCGCGACGGGCGACTCGTGGCGCAGCGACTCCTCGACCACGTCCGACCACGGCACCCGGCCCTCGACCACGTCGGCGCGCTGGCCCTGATGCGTGAGCAGCGCGAAGATGGCCTGGTCGAGCAGGTTGACCGTGGTCTCGTGCCCGGCGTTGATCACCAGCATCAGGGTGTCGACGAGCTCCTTCTCGGCCAGTTGGGAGCCGTCCTCGTCGCGGGTGGCGATCAGCACGCTGGTGACGTCGTCGCCGGGGTTGTCGCGCCGGTAGGCGACGAGCTCGCTGACGAGCCCGTACATCTCCAGGTAGTTGGCCACTCCTTCTTCTGGACCGAGCGAGGTGTCGAAGAACCCGTCCACGCACTTGCGCAGCCCCGGGCCGAGGAATTCGGGCACCCCGAGCAGCTCGGTGATGACCTGGATCGGCACCGGGTAGGCGAAACCCTCACGCAGATCGGCCGATTCGCCGGGCGTCGTGGCGGCGAGGGCGTCGAGCAGCTGCGTGGTGATCTCCTCGATGCGCGGTCGCAGCGCCGCGGTGCGCCGATGGGTGAACGCGGGGGCGACTAGCTTGCGCAGGCGGCGGTGGTCGGCTCCGTAGGCGGTGAACATGTTGTCCACGGCCACCCAGGGATGCAGCGGCCACGCCTCGGTGATCTCGCCGTTGATGAACGCCGACCAGTGCTGGCGCGCGTCCTTGGACACTCGGGGATCGGCCAGCAGGCTCTTGAGCACGGCGGCGTCGGTCACCGACCAGGCGGGCACGCCGCCGGGCAGTTCCACGAGCGCGGCAGGCCCGCGCTCGCGAATCCGCGCGGACTCGCCCTGGATATCGGCGCCGGTCAGGTCGAGGACGATCGGTTCATACTCCATCGGTGGGCTCCTTACCCGAGATGCAACGGAGGGGACGGGGAAAAGACGACCGGTAGCGCCGCCATGGCGCGGTGGAACGGCCCTGGCCGCCAGGACAATTCGGCGGCGGGCACCGCCAGCTCCAGCTCGGGTAGCGCGTCGAGCAGCTGATCGATGGCGTCCTGCACCACCAGGTAGGCCACCGAGCGGGCCGGGCACGCGTGCGGTCCGCCGCCCCACGCCAGATGCGAGCGGTTCCCGGTGCGGTCGCCGCCGCGGACGGCCGGGTCGTTGTTGCATCCGGCGAGGCTGATGAGGACCGGTTGGTGCGCGGGCAGCCAGGTGTTGTCGATCAGGATCGGCTGGCGCGGGTAGGTGATGGAGAAGTTCGCCATCGGCGGGTCGTTGAACAGCACCTCGTCCAGCGCGTCGCGGGTCGAGAGGCTGCCGCCGAGGACGTGCCCGCCGAACCGGTCGTCGGTGAGCATCAGCAGCAGGGTGTTGGTGATCAGGTTCTGCTGCGGCTCGATCCCCGCACCGTAGAAGCTGATCAGCTGACAGAGCATCTCCTCGTCGTCCAGCTTCGCCGGGTGGTGCGCCAGCCGTGAGGTGACGTCGTCGCCGGGCTCGGCACGCCGCAGCGCGATCAGTTCCAGCAGCGCGGCGCTGAGCATCTCCATGCCGCGGGCGGCCTCGACGGTGTCGAAGAGCATCGCCATACCGGTCGCCACGCGCTGGCCGAGCTCGGCCGAGCAGCCGACCATCTGGTTGAGGACCTCGAAGACGAGCGGGAAGGCGTACTGGGTGACCAGGTCGACCGAGCCTGCCTCGCAGAAGGAGTTGATCAGCGGGATGGCGATCTTCTCGACGGTCGCGTGTAGCGCGTGCAGGTCGATCCCGTCGATACTGGCGACGTAGGCCTGCCGATAGCGCGCGTGCACCGCCCCGGCGTTGCGCAGCGCGTTCGGGTACCACTCCATCATCGGTTTGACGGGGCAGTCGGCCGGAATGTCCTTCTGCCAAGTCCGCGGGTCGGCGGGGAAATGGTCGGGGTCGTTGAGGATGCGCAGCGCCGTGCTGTACCCGATGATCAGCGTCGCGGGCACATCGGGCGCCAGCTCGATGGGGATCACCGAACCGTACTGGCGACGCATGCCGTCGTAGGCGCCATGCGGGTCGGCGGCGAATTCCGGTCCGTGCAGCGGGATCCTGGGGCCGTCGGGCCCGATCGGGGATCCGTGCTGGACGGGGCAGACTCCGGGTGCGGTAGCGTGCGGCGCGGTGACCGCGGGCTGTGACGAGGTCAAAAGACGGTACTCCAGACGAGGGACATGTGCTCCGCGCCGAGGACCGGAACTCTGGTGGGGTGCACCGTCGTTCGCCAGGTTCACCGCGCAGTCCTTGCCGGACAGGCGATCCGGGCCTGCGATCGCCGTCGATCCGAGCACATCCCGACCCAAGCGTCCAGAACTCGACAACTCGCCCACGTTAGCAGCAATGCGAGGAGTTCTCTTTCGATGCGGTAACAAACTTTCTGCACCGTCTGCGCGGATCGCCGAAACGCCTGTTCGCGCGACAAAGCGGAGAGAGCGCCGAAAGTGGCTGTCAGGGTGATTGATTCGCGTACCGCGGCGCCGGGCTCGCGGCGGCGGCCTGCTAGCGCTCGCCGCGAGCCGCGGCGTGCACCGCGACGAGCCGGGCCGCGCGGATCGCGTCCCACAGCGGGCGCAGCAGCGTCTCCTGCGCGCCGATGGCGCTGGCAGAGGTCGGAGCGGAGGCCGGTTCGTGTTGCGCCACCGTGAGAATCGCGGCGACGTGATCGGCGGTGTCGAGGATGCGCTTGGCGCGCAGCGGAATCGAGCCGGGGTATTCGTGCCTGGCGTAGTCGGCCAGCTCGGCCTCGATGAGTTCGCGCGGATCGGATTCGACGGAACCGACCGCGGTGGTGTGCAGTTGCATCAGCGCGTCGGCGGCGTCGCGGACGGCTTCTCGCATGGTGTACTCGGCCTCGCCGAGCGACATGTCGGGGCCGGGCGGGGGCGGGATGGGAGTGCTGTAGAGCGTCCACTGGAGGGTGGTGTCGTCCGTCCACTGGGGGATCAGCCCGATGCCCTCGGCGCCGGGCACACCGACGAGCGTGCCCTCCTCGGCGTCCATCGCGTCGGCGGTGAACACGGTGCCCGGCGGCAGTCCGCGCACGTCGCCGGGAACGGGAAGCACCAGGCGCAGCTGTGCGCCGGGCTGGGCCATCGCCTCGCGAATCACCTTGAGCAGCGCCATGAGACCGGACCCGGGTAGCGCGCTGCGCGAGGACCACGGCAGGTCGGTGCGACCGCCGGTCATCGGGTCGCCCGCGGCGATGGTGTGCCGCGGCGCCCACGCGTGCAGCGCCTCCAAGACGTCGTCGGGCGCGCTGCATCCGGCCAGCCATGAGCCGGCCCAGACCGTCAGCGTGGCACTAGGAGAGCACATAATCATCGAGCATAAACGCTTGGCGCTACCGGCGGGCATCGGCGCACCAACCCTCGTGAGCTGCACGCACTCCCGAATCGGGCGGCCAGGGACGGCGTCGCGTCCGCTCGCGCTCGTCGCGTCTGCCTGCTACTCCGGCTCGGTGACGAAGTCGATCAGACGTTCGACCGCGCCGATCAGGGGAGCCTCCAGATCGCGGAAGGACTCGACGGCGTCGTAGACCCGCCGCCACCCGTCCTGCGGGGTGCCCCAGCCGAGGCGACGGCACACGCCCGTCTTCCAATCCTCCCCGCGCGGCACCTGCGGCCAGGCCTCGATGCGCAGCGCCGCGGGCCGGACGGCCTGCCAGACATCGATGTAAGGATGCCCGGTCACCAGCACGTGCGGGCCGAGGCCGGTGGTGAGCTGGGTTTCCTTGGAGCCGGTGACCAGGTGGTCGACCAGCACGCCGACCCGGCGGCCTGGTCCGGGCCCGAACTCCGTCAGCCGCTCGGCCAGGTTGTCCAGACCCTCCAGGTGCTCCACCACCACGCCCTCGACCCGCAGGTCGTGGCCCCACACCCGCTCCACCAGCGCGGCGTCGTGCACGCCCTCCACCCAGATCCTGCTGGCCTTGGCGACCTGGGCGCGCAGCCCGGTCACGCGGGTGGAACCCGAGGCCGACCTGGTCGGCTGCCGCGGCGCGGCCGCGGTGGGACGTACCAGGGTGACCGGCCGTCCGTCGATGAGGAACGCGGCCTCTCGCATCGCGAACAGCCGCACCGCGCCGCGCGCGTCCTCCAGTTTCACGAACTCGCCGTCGTAGCTGCGGTCGAATCCGACCACGGCGCCGCAGAATCCGCTGGCCGCGTCCTCCACCACCAGGTCGCGTTCGGCGGTCACCCGCGGCGCCGGATTCTTCTTGGACCTGTCGTGTCCGGCGAAGATGTCGCCGTGCCTGTCGCGCGTACCCACCCGCCCGAAACTACCCGGTGGCGCGCGGATTTCGCGGGCGCGACGCAGTGTGTTCCGCCGTGGAAGGGCGTGGTGTGCGGCGGCGGGCGGCGCTGGGCTGGGTTTTTCGACGGACATCGGCCGACAGCGCCGTTAGAGTGGGTGCGTGGCCGCAATAGCTTGGCTGGTCGCGGGGATTCTGCTCGCGGCGGCAGAGATGCTCACCGGGGACCTCACGCTGCTGATGATCGGCGTCGCGGCCCTCGGCACGGCCGGGGTGAGCGCCGCGGCGGACACCTCGCTGGTGGTCGACGCGGTGGTCTTCGCGGTGATCACCGCGGTGCTGCTGCTCGGGGTGCGGCCGATGCTGCGCCGCCGGTTCGGCACGCCGCCGCCGATTCCGACGAATGTCGATGCGCTGCCGGGGAAGTCGGCCTTGGTGCTGGAGGAAGTCGCCGCTCATTCGGGCCGGGTGAAGCTCGGCGGCGAGGTGTGGACCGCGCGGCCGATGAACCCGGACGAGGTGTACGAGCCGGGCGTGACCGTGTACGTCATGAAGATCGACGGCGCGACGGCCGTCGTCTGGAAGGGGCCGTAATGGCTGTACTGATCGTCGCCGCCGTGCTCGTCCTGCTGGTCGTGGTGGTGGTGTTCAAATCCATCGCCCTGGTGCCGCAGGCCGAGGCGGCGGTCATCGAACGGCTCGGCCGGTACTCGCGGACGGTGTCCGGTCAGCTGACCTTCCTGGTGCCGTTCGCCGACCGGATCCGCGCCAAAGTGGACCTGCGCGAGCGCGTGGTGTCCTTCCCGCCGCAGCCGGTGATCACCCAGGACAACCTGACGCTGCAGATCGACTCGGTGGTCTACTTCCAGGTCACCAGCCCGCAGTCCGCGGTCTACGAGATCAGCAACTACATCGCCGCCGTCGAACAGCTCACCGTCACCACGCTGCGCAACGTGGTCGGCGGCATGACGCTGGAGGAGACGCTGACCTCCCGCGACCAGATCAACAACCAGCTGCGCGGAGTGCTCGACGAGGCCACCGGCCGCTGGGGCCTGCGCGTGGCGCGGGTGGAGCTCAAGGCCATCGATCCGCCGCCGTCGATCCAGGAGTCGATGGAAAAGCAGATGAAGGCCGACCGCGAGAAGCGCGCCATGATCCTCACCGCGGAAGGCACGCGGGAGTCGCAGATCAAGACGGCCGAGGGCGCCAAGCAGGCGCAGATCCTCTCCGCCGAGGGCGCCAAGCAGTCCGCCATCCTGGGCGCCGAGGGCGAACGGCAGAGCCGCATCCTGCGCGCCCAGGGTGAGCGCGCCGCCGCCTACCTGCAAGCGCAGGGTCAGGCGAAGGCCATCGAAAAGGTCTTCGCCGCAATCAAATCCGGCAAGCCGACGCCGGAACTGCTCGCTTACCAGTACATGCAGACACTGCCGATGGTGGCGCGCGGCGACGCGAACAAGGTGTGGCTGGTGCCGAGCGATTTCGGGAAGGCGCTCGAGGGCTTCGCCAAGAGCTTCGGTACCCAGGGCGAGGACGGCGTGTTCCGCTACGAGCCGCCCGCCGAGGAGGTGGCCGCGGTGAAGGTGGAAGACGATTCCGACGTCGCCGACTGGTTCGACACCGCACCGGATCCCACCATCGAACGCGCCGTGCGGGCCGCGGAGGCCAGTGCGCGCCAGCCCGTCGAGGGGTTGACGCCCACCCCGCTGCCCCGTCCGCAGGAACCCTCCCCGCACCAGCAGGTGATCCCACCCGGCGGCGAGTCGTTGCCCGCTCAGCAGCCCCCGGCGCACCGCCCGGACGACCCGCACGGGCGCCCATGGCAGCCGCCGGAGAACTACCGGCAGTAGCCCTTTCGCACCGGCCCGCCGCTCCGATCGTCGAGCGGCGGGCCGGTTTTCTCGGCGTGCGGTCGTGACTCGAGAGTTGCCCAAGTAATCAGGGGCACAGTGCTTTTCGCCGTGTTCCGCCGAAAAACCCCGGCCCGGCGGATAATCGGCAGTGCTCGCGTGCAAACCGACATCCGGGGGAACATGCTGACCCGTAGGGCGCTGGTGCAGATGGCGTTGGTCGCGCCGCTGGCGGGCTGCGGCGCGGGCGTGCTCGGCACGCCGGGCACGGTGCGGATCGCGGTGTCGTGGAGCGGTTCCGAGCTGGTCGCGTTCCGCACGGTGCTCGACGCGCTGCGGTTGTCGCACTCGGTCGACGTGATCCCGCTCGGCGACGAGATCGAGACGGCGTTGACGGGCGGCCGGTCGGCGCCGGAATTGGTCATGCTGCCGCAGGCGGGCTGGGTTCGCGACTTGGCCGAGCTCGGCGTGCTGCGCGATGTGCCCGAATCGCTGTGGCTCGACGAGGCCCAGCAGCCGAACTATTCGGACGTGTGGGCGGACCTGCTCTACTACGACGAACGCCCGTACGGTGTGCCGTTCAAAGCGGCCGACAAGTCGATGGTCTGGTTCGACCGTCAGTCGGCGGCCGAATCCGGGGTCGGCACCCCGGCGCTGTGGACACTGGACTACTGGCTCGACCGCATCGAATTCCTCGCGGGCAAGGATCAGCGGCTGCTCGCGCTGGCCGCGGCGGACGGATGGGCGCTGACCGATCTGTTCGAGAACCTGCTCTACGCGCAGAACCCGGACACCTATGCGGCGCTCGCCCGGCGCGTCGGGGCGGTGACCTGGGAGAAGGACGCGGTGCGCGCCGCGCTCGCGCTGCTCGGATCGTGGGCGGCGAACAGCGAGGCGTTCGCCGGCGGGGTCGGCACCGCGCTGACCATGCAGTTCTCCGATGCCGTCCGGGAGGTGTTCGAGCGCAAGCGCGCGGTGATGGTGGTCGCGCCCGATTTCGCCGAACCGGTCGTGCGCAAGGCCGTCGCGGATTCCGGCCGCAATCCCGCCGATATCGTCGGCGTGACGGCCTTTCCCGGCGTCGGCCCCGGCGGGCCGCGCCCGCGCATCGTCGGCGGCGACGTCCTCGTGCTCACCCGGTCGGCGGACGATCGCGCGGGACGAGTGCTCGCCGCCCTCGCCGCCCCCTCGGCGCCGCTGCCGTGGATCAACGGGTTTCACGGCTTTCTCGCGCCGAACACGCACACCGACGCGGCCTATTCGCCGTTCCTGCGTCCGTCGGCCCAGCGGCTGCGCGAGTCGGCGGCTTCCGATCCGCACGACCAGACGGTGTTCGACCTGTCCGATCGGATCGGACCGCTCGGCGGCCGAAACGGGTTGTGGCGGATACTCACCGAGTTCCTGATCGCCGTCGACGGCGATCCCTTTCGCGTCGGTCCCGCGATCGACGCCGCCGTCCACGCCCTCGATCGGCGGTGAGCGCGACGATGACGACGCCGCCAGGATTCTCCAGCAACGGACTGCATCTCGAGCTCGCCACCCGGCGCATGCGCGGGGCGCTGATCGGCGGTCGCCATCCCTGGCGCGGATGGGAGTGGGCCAGGGTGGCGCCCGCGTGGTCGCTCGCGGCGCTCCTGCTGCTAGCTTCCGGCTGGACGCTGCTCACCGCGGGAACGTGGGTGTGGGTGCCGCTGCTGGTTTTCGCCGTCGGCGTCGGGACCGTGATCGTGACGCGATTGTTCGCGCACGGCGCGTCGCGGGTCGTCGCGCAAGTCGCCGCCGTCGCTCTCTTGGTGGCGGGGCCGCTGCTGTTCGTCGTGAACGCGGACGCGGACGCGCTGGGCGTCTACCGCCGGACGCTGCTCTTCGTGCTGGCCGGACTCGGCGTCATGACGGCCGCGCTGTGCACCGCGTGGTGGAGTCGCGACGTGCGGTGGTTGTGGCTGCCGCTGGTCGTGCCGTTCGGCGTCGCCGCTTTCGTCTCGGGCCTCGCGTTCCGGGTGATGTTCGAGGCGGCGGTGCCCGAGGGCAATGTCGCGACGTTCCAGTCCGGTTACCGGTGGATGCCGGTGCTCGCGTATTGCTGGACCTGGTTCGGGTTCCTCACCGGGATGTTCTCGGCGGGTCTGCGGGCGATCGAGACCGACCCGGTGCGCTGGGGGTACCTCAACGCGCCGACCGGGCGTTTCCGGTTCGCGGTCATGGCGTGGCGCGCTCGGCAGCTGGTGCAGCCGGTGGTGTTGATCGCCGGGATCGCGGCGGTCGTCGCGGCGGCCAGGGTGTTCGATGTCATCCTCATCGGCATTCCCTCGGCCTACCAGTACGACAGCGACAGCGCGACCGTGCGCTGGTGGCGATTGCTCACCACGGAGGGCCCCGCGGGGGTGGCGACCTATTCGGTTCCCTTGGCCGTCCTGGTCGGCGTCTGCGCGTTCGCGCTGTGGCAGGCGGGTGGCGCGCGCGAACTGCGGTTGCCGCCGCACCCGAGCGCGCACGAAGCGTACGGTGCGCGGCGGGCCGGAGGGCTCGCCACCGGATTCGCGGTGCTGATGGCCGTCGTCTCCGTGGCACCGCTGCTGATGCTGGCGTGGGTTTCGATGCGGCGGCCGGACGGTCTCGGCTGGCCCGCGATCGGGCGCGTCTGGCAGGCCGGGCTGCCCTCGACGCTGGGGCTGACCGCGCTGGTGGCGACGGTCGCGACCGTGCTCGCGGTGTCGGCCGCGCTGCCGGTCGCACGGTGGCTGGCCACAACGCCGTCGGACACGTGGGCTGTTCGCCTCGTCGTCACCGCCCTGGTCGTGCTCGCCGTGCTGCCCGCCCAGATGTATCTCGGGCCGATCGACCAGGTGAGCGAGTCCTTCGGGCTGTCCGGCACCCAGTACCCGCTGATGCTGGTGCACGGCGCCGCGGGACTGCCGGTCAGCGTGCTGATCCTGCGCGGTGCGATGCGAGCGGCCGAGGAGAATCCGAGTTCGGCCGCGCTGCACGGGCTGGCCAGACCCGGCGCCGTGGCGCGACGGCTGTGGGACGGCGCCGGTCGCGCCGTGGTCACGGCGGCGGTGCTGGAGTTCATCCTGGTGTGGAACGACTTCTTCGTCAGCCTGATGATCAGCGGTGCGGGAGTCAGCCCGTGGTCGCTGCTGCTGTGGGGCGAGGCCCGCCAGTACGAGGAGAACCTGCCGCAATTGGCGGCCGGGTCGCTGGTGTTCGCGATCGTGCCCGTCCTGTTGCTGCTGGCGACCTGGCGCCGATTCCTCGTGCCGGGACTGACCGGGGGAGCGCTGCGATGAACGCGCCGCCGCCGTCTCCCGGGGTCGCCGCGCCCCCGCCCGCGCTGCTGCGCTTTCGGTTCGGCGGTGGCGCGCTGGCGGGCGCAGTACTCCTCGGGCTGGTCATCAATATCGTGTCCAGCCTCTTCCTCGAACGCGGTGTCGGCGTGGTGCTGTCGGTGGGACTGTTGGCGGTCGCGCTGCTCGCCGTGGTGTTCCTCGTCGGTCGCTGGCTGCATGCCGAACGGCGCAGGCTTCGCGAAAGCCCGCACACCGCACGGGAACTGGAGCTGCTCAGCGAGTTCGACGACGCGCAGACGCCGATCGGGGCAGGCCCGACCACCTCCGCGCCGCCGCTGACGACGCTGTACGCCGCCACCCACGAGGAGGCTGCGGTGCTCGGTGAGCTGCCGGTGCGCGAATACAGCGCGGCCGCGCTGCTCGCCGTGCTCACGGCCGTACTCGACGCGCCCGCCCGCGATCCGTCCGACGGTGCGCCCGCGTCGACCACCGCGCCGCTGCTGCTCGCCGAGCTTTCGGATGGGGGATTCGTCCGGGGTGCCGGAGGAGTGCAGCAGTACTGGGTCGTCGCGGCGCCCGGTGCGCCGACCCCGGCCGAGGCACGGTCCGGGCTGCGCTGGAAAGCCGCGGTGACGGCGCTGGTGGGACATCACGCGGAGCGCGCCGAGCGGTGGGCGATCGGTCTCGGCACGCCGCGTTTCGCCGCCGCGGGGCGTGGGTGGTTCGAGGCCGAGGAACCGTTCCTGCGGCGATTGGTGATCGAGTGCGCGTCCTTCGGGGCCGAGCTGCCGAGGACCGCGATACCGGGCCTGATCCGGATCGCCGACTCCCTGGACGTCTGGCACGCGCGCACCGGCGGACACGACGCCGAGCTGGCTCTGAAACTGTGCCACTTGCCCGAGCTGGACGCGCTCGGCGCGCACGCCGCGCAGGTGCGGCTGCGCGCGCAGCCGGACGCCGAACCGCCGCGCCGCGGCGGCGACGCAGGTCGCTACGCCGATCTGACCGCACGCTACGAACACGCGAAAGCGCTCGAAACGCTGGGCGCCGACCCGTCGGCGAGCACCGCCGCGGAGCTGGAGCAGGCGCGCCTGCGGTTGGATCGGGTCTGGTGGTCGCTGCCGCGCGAGGACATCCCGGGCGAGGTCTGCGCCTTGGTCAACCTCGGTGTGGTGCTGCTGCGTCAGGGTCTGCTCGACGACGCGCAGGACCGCCTGGAATTGGCCGAGGCGCTGACCAGGCAGGGCCGCGATCCGGACGGTCGCGCTCACATGCACGAGATCCTCGGCCACGTCTGGTGGGCTCGCGGCGAAGGGACGCGCGCGCTGCGCTGCTGGCGGCTGTCGCTGACCGCTTACCAGGCGTTGCGCGACGATCACGGCATCGCCCGCTGCCTCCAGCATCTCGCCGCGGCGGTGATCGCCGACCCACGCTGCGCCGACGAGGCGCTCGGGCCGGATCCGGCGCGGCCACCCGCGCTCGCGGTCGAGGAGGCGACCGGCTGGCTGGCCGAGGCCCAGGCGCTGTACCCCGCCGCGATGACGGCGAATCACTATCGGGCCGAGGCGATCACACGGCACGGGGTCACCCCGCGCTCCAGCGCGAACCGGTGGCCCTTGCCGCTCGACGAGAACGTGACCAGTGGGTGATGCGTCCTGATCGGTCGCTCGAGCAGTCGCAGGTGGTCGCGCCGACCGAGCGCGAAGTGCTGCGCTTGGCGCTGGATCTGGTCACCGGCAGGCTGGAGATCACCGAGGCGAAGTTGCTCGACGGCGCCACCGTGCACACCGAGGAACTGCGCGCGGCGCTCGACCCGGATCGCTGACTCCGGACGAGGATCCGGCGCGTCGGAATCCGCCCGGCCGCGATGCGCCCGTGCCGGAATCCGGCGCGGCCCGGCCGGGGACGGGTGCTCGGCGGCAGCGGCCCGCAGGCTGAGGCCATGGTCAACCACATCACCGCCGTGCACCACACCGGCATCCTCACCCGCGATCTCGACGGACTCGAAAGCGTCTACCGCGCCATGGGTTTCACCCTCAGCCCGCGCTCGCGGCACCTACTGAGCGCACGGCCCGGCGAGCCGCCGCAGCCGGGCTGCACCGCGAATCTGTGCGCCCTGTTCGGCGGGTCCTATATCGAACTGCTCGGCATCGTCGACGAGTCCGCGCCCGACCCGTGGCACACCAAGGCAATGGCCGATCGGTACGAGGGATTCCGCATTCTCAACCTCGACACCGAGGACGCGGCGCGCACGCACGACCGGCTGGCGGCGCTGGGGATGCGGACCTCCGGCGTGCTCGACCTCGAGCGCGACGTCGAGACCGCCGACGGACCGCGCACGGTCCGGGCGCGCGCCGTGCACCTGGATCCGCGCACCACGCCGGAGGGCTACATCGGTCTCGCGCAACACCTCACGCGCGACTTCGTGCACCAGCCGCGCTATCTGACGCATCCGAACGGCGCGCGCGGCATTGCCGCGGTGCTGATCGTGGCGGCCGCCGAGGAATACGACGGCATCGCGCGGCGATACGCCGACCTGCTCGGAGCCGAATGGGTGGCGGACGGACCGCTGTCCGTTCTCGAACAGAAGGACGTGCGCCTGGAACTGCTGCGCGCCGCCGATGTCGCCGCCGTGCTGCCCGGCGAACCCGATCCGGCCCCTTCGTATCTCGCCGCCATGACGATCCGCGTGGCCGACGTCTCCGCGGCGCGCGGGGTGGTCGAGCACGGCGGCATTCCCACGCGTGAGGTGCGAGGCGGATTCTTCGTCTCCGGCCGCGACGCCTACGGAGCGGGTCTGTTCTTCACCGCGGGATGAGCGCGGGCGCCGCGCGTTTGGCGTACCTGGTGACCGCCGCGGTGTCGAGACGCGTCACGCCGGGCAGCGCGCCCACCCGGTCGACGACGTAGTCGAACACCGCGTCGGCGTCGCGGCAGACCGCAACGGCGATGATGTTGTGCGGTCCGGTGATCGCGCCCGCGAACGCGATCTCGGGGTCCTCGATCAGCGCCGCGCCGACGGCGGTGAGATGCCGGGGCGCCACCGTCAGCCACAGCACGCACTGGAAGCCGTAACCGAACAGCGCGGCGTCCACCTCGACGTCGAAGCCGAGCACGCGGGCCCGCCGCAGCTCGTCCAGCCTGCGGCGTACCGCGGACTCCGACCAGCCGAGCGCACCGGCCAGACTCGGATAGGCGACTCGCCCGTCGGCGGCCAACCGGGGCAGCATGCGCCTATCCAGGTCGCCGAGGGCGACCGGCGCGCTCTGGGCCGGCTGTGCGGGGCGCAGCGCGGCCACCTGGTCGGCGTCGAGCGCGGAGGTGCGGCCGCGCCAGCGCTGACGTGTGAGATGGCGAACGAGTCGCTGCGCGTCGACGCCGAGGATGTCGGAATGCCTCGCCAGCGCGGACAATGGTGCGGATTCGGCGGCCGCCGTACGGAAGACGCAGACGATCTCGGCGCCGCTGGACAGCACCGTCACCCACGCGGTGTCCGGCCGGGCGGACAGCGCCAGCGCCAGATCATCCGCCCGGTGCGGCCGGACCCGGAGGCGAACCACCCATTCCGCGCCGCCCGTGCGTCCGCTGTCGGTCACGCCGGTGACCCGCACCGCGCCCGTCGCGGCCAGCCGCGCGAACCGCCGCGCCACGGTGCGGTCCGAGACGGACAGCACCTGCGCGATCCTGCTGAACGGCGCCCGCCCGTCGACCTGCAGGGCGTGCAGCAACCCGAGGTCGACCACGTCGAGCGTCGCAGATTCCACCAGTCAAGGATACGGCGGGCGTGGAACTCGCTGCGGCCACGGCGAATACGTGAACGCGAGCGTGGGGAACCGCACATCCGCCTCGATTGACGCGGCCGGAGACGCCGGTTACTAATGGACGGTGGCGCGTATCGCGCCACACAGCAGCCTGACGAGCGAAGCGGGGTGAGCGGCGGATGCCGGATACAACCATCGGAACGCCGACTCGGAGTCCGAGATGACCAGCGCGCTCAGCACGCCCACCGATCGTTTCGACACCGAAGTGCTCGGGCTGCATTGGATTCCGCTGACCGCATCCGACGAGGACACCGCCGCGGTGTTGCGCGAACGCCTCGGCATCGATTTCTCCCGCACCCACGACCGCATCTGGGAAACCGGCGATTTCGTCTACCTCCCGGTCACCGCGACCTATCTGCGCGGCGACGCCGCGCGGCGCGAGACGATCGTGTTCGCGCTCGGCGGCGATTTCGTGGTCACCGTGTATTCGGCGGAACCGTTCGACCCATTCGACCGCGCCGTCGCCGAGATGGGGCGCAGGCCCGCCCTCGCCGGTTCCCCGCACGGCGTGCTCTACGCCCTGCTGCGCTCGCTGAACGAGGCCGCCGAGGGGGTGCTCGGGCACGCGCGGGAGGAATCGGACGCGTTGGCTCGCGACATGGACGCCGCCGTCGACGGGAGCGACCGGACCGGCGAGATCGCCGATCTGCGTGCCGCCCTGGCCCGGATGGACGCCGTGGAAGGCGCCGTCACCCGGGTGCGGGACACCCAGCGCGACCTGGTCCGCGCCGGACGCCGCCTGCTCGCCGAGCACGGCGGCCGCACCGCGGATCTGGACGGCGCGATCGGCGACCTGCTCGCCGACATCGCCGACGTGCACGGGCGAGCGGACGCCGAACACGATCGCATCCGCTACTTGCAGCACGCGCTGCTGCTGCGCGTCGAGATACAGCACGCCAGAATCGTCAAGATCCTGGCCTTGTCGGCCGCGTTGGTCTCCCTCGGCATCCTCGCCCTGTGTTACCTGGTGGTCCTCGGCTGATCCGGCAGCCGTACCGCTACCGAAACCTGCGCTGAAAATCCCAGTCTCCCAGCCGAACTCGTCCTCGCGATCCGGCCGTTCCGCGCCGCGCCGCCGGGTAGTATTCGACAGACCCGCGGGTGGGAAGAACGGAGCGGGCCTTGTGTGGAATCAGTGGCCACGTCGCCAGATCGGGCTTTCCGTCGCGTATCGATCTCGTCGAGCGGATGACCGCAGCGTTGAGCCATCGCGGACCCGATGCCGCGGCGGTGTTCGCGGACCCATCGCTCGCCCTCGGGTGCACCAGGTTGGCCATCATCGACGTCTCCGGCTCATCGCAGCCGCTGCGCAGTGCCGACGGCGGATCGTGCGCCGGCGGTGAGCTGGTCCTCGTCGCGAACGCCGAGATCTACAACTTCGCCGAACTGCGTGAGGGGCTGCGACGGCGCGGCCACGTCTTCACCACCGACGGCGATTGCGAAGTGATCCTGCATCTGTACGAGGAGCACGGCGAACGCGCCGTCGATCACCTGCGTGGCATGTTCGCGTTCGCCCTGTGGGACCGGCGCAGGGGTCGGCTGACGCTGGCGCGCGATCGGATGGGGGAGAAACCGCTCTACTACACGGAACGACCGGACGGACTGCTGTTCGCCTCCGAAGCGAAAGCGCTGACGGCCGCGGGCGTCCCGGTCGAACTCGATCCGGACGGCGTGGCCGACTTCTTCCACCTCGAATACGTGCCCGAGCCGCGCAGCATCCTGCGCGATGTGCGCAAAGTTCCGGCCGGACACGTCGTGACGGTGGACATCCGGCCGTGGCGGGTACGGTCACGACCCTACTGGCGTCTCGAGGACGTGGAGCCGATCGACGGTTCGTGCGCCGAGCTCGTCGGCGAGATTCTCACCGGACTCGGTCCGCTGGTCACCAGAACCGATCGGCCGCTGGGCATTTCGCTCAGCGGCGGACTCGATTCGAGCGTCGTGGCGGCGCTCGCGGCCAAGTTCTGCGCCGCACCGGTGCGGGCCTTCTCGGTGGGCTACGCGGGCCGACCGGCCAACGACGAACGACACCATGCGCGGCAGCTGGCGACCTCGCTCGGCATGCCGTTCCACGAGATCGAGATCGACACCGCGCGCGCCACCGCGGATCTGCCCGTCGTCGTCGCGGCGCAGGACGATCCGGTCGCCGACTTCGCGGGTATCTGCTACCACGCGGTCATGCGCGCGGCGGCCGAGGCGGGCGTGCGGGTGATGCTGCAAGGTCAGGGCGCCGACGAGCTCTTCTGGGGCTACCCGTGGGTGCGGCGGGCCGTCGCGCTGAGCGAAGCGCGCGGGAAACTGGTGTTCTACCAGCTGGATCCGGACTTCCGAGAGGCCGACCGGGACGGGCCGGGCTATTTCGGCGAAGCGATGCGCGATGCGGCGCGGACCGAGTTCGAGCCCTCCGGCGCTCGCCCCGATATCGATCTGACCGGGTTGATCGCCGGAACCTATCTGCGCGAGAACGGCATCGCCCAGTGCGATCGGCTCGGCATGGCCAACTCCGTCGAACTGCGTGCGCCGTTCGTCGATCACCGCCTGGTCGAGGCCGTGGTCGGTACGCGCAAGACTCGGCCGGATCACCGTGACCCGCCGAAACAGCGGCTCAGGGAGGCGGCCTACGCGCTCCTTCCCGCGCGGATCGCCGACCGGCCCAAGCAGAGCTTCTCGCCGCCGTTGCGCGCGTGGCATGCCGCCTTCCTGCGGGCCTACGGCGACCTGCTGCCCGGCGGCGAGCTGGTGCGCCGCGGCATTCTCACCGAATTCGCCGCCCGGCGGCTTTCGGTCGCCGACTTCCCGGACGGGGCGGGCTCGCCCTTCTCGTTCAAAGCCCTGATGCTCGAAATGTGGTGTCGGCGCAATGTCGCTCGTGCGAGGAGATGATCGATGCAGGTGGCAGTGATCGGCATGGGGTATGTCGGCCTCACGGCGGCGCTCGGACTCGCGGCGTCGGGCCACGACGTCCTCGGCATCGATCACGACGAGCGCCGCGTCGCCCTGTTGCGCGAGCGGTGCTGCCCGTTCCACGAGCCGGACGTCGCGGAGGCGCTGCTCACCACCACGGTGACGTTCCAGCGGACGCTCGACGTTCCGGTCCGGGCGGTGATCATCGCGGTCTCCGCGCCGCTCGACGCGACCGGCGCCGTCGACCTGGGCAACGTGCAGTCCGTGCTCGCGGAGCTGCTCTCGGCCGGATCGCTTCCGGATCTCGTCGTAGTGAAAAGCACGATCCCGCCGGGTACCAGCGAAGAGTGGGCGGCGCGGTTCCCCGCGCTCCGGCGTGTCTACGCGCACAATCCGGAATTCTTGAATCAGGGCCGCGCCCTTGCGGATTGGCGAGCGCCGGACCGCATCGTCCTCGGGCTGTGGAACCGTGAGCTGCTGCCGCTGCTCGGTGCGCTGTACCACGATATGACCGCGCCGCGGCTGGTGGTCGGTCCGACCGAGGCCGAAGCGGTGAAGTACGCCAGCAACGCCTTCCTGGCCACCAAGATCAGCTTCGCGAACGAGATCGCGAACTTCTGCGGCGACCACGGCATCGACGTGGACGCCGTGCTCGACGGTGTGGCGCTGGATCCCCGTATGGGGCAGGGATTCTGGCGCCCCGGCATCGGATACGGCGACTCCTGCCTCGGCAAGGACGTCACCGCGTTGACCCGGTCCGCCCGTCGTCGTGGACGACCGATGAGAATGCTCGAATCGGTCGCCGAGCTGAATGACCGCCAGCTGCGATTCCCGGTCGAGATCGTCGCGCACGAAACGGCGCCGGGCGCACCGCCGGAGGTCGCCGTGCTGGGATTGCTCTACGAACCGGGCAGCGACGACATGCGAGCGGCGCCGAGCCGGACGGTGGTGCCCGAGCTCGCGGCGATCGCCGCCGACGTCCGGGTCTGGGATCCGGTACTGAGCCAAGAGGTTTTCGCCGACCTGTTCCCCGGTGTCCGGCGCACGGCGGGCATCAAGGAGGCCGTCCTCGATGCCTCCGTCGTCCTCGTGCTGACCGAGTTCCCGGACGTGCTCGCCCTCGACTGGACCGCGCTGGCGCAACTGGCGCGGCCGGATTGCCTTGTCGTGGACGCCAAGAACGCCCTCGCGCGGTCCGATGTCGAGGCGGCGGGGCTGCGCTATCGAGGGGTCGGACGGGCGGGCGGCGCCGGCGACCCCGGCGCCGCGGAACAGGACGTCGACGCGAAGTAGAAGGGATGTCGCCATGGGGATTGTGGTCCGGCCGCGTGCCGAAGGTGGCGGTTACGGCGGCTGGCGGCGCGCGGTGGACGACATCGTCGTCTCGGCCGACGGCGCGCAGTACAGCGTCGAGGAGACCGACGACGCGGTCTGCGTTCTCGACGGTTGGCTCTGCTCCGGCGGCGGCGCGGCGGAGCTGCTCGCGCTCTATCGCAAGCAGGGGATGTCGGCCGTAGCCGCGCAGGAGGGGCACTACGTCGCCGTCGTGCACGATCGTTCCCGCGGGCAGACGCACCTGGTGAGCGACCCCGGCGGATTCGGGCACGCGTGCTATCGCGACTCCGGCTCGGCGTTCGCGTTCGGGTCGCGGCCCTGCGACGTCGGGACCGGCACGGTGTCGCGCGAAGGTCTCGCCCTGTATCTGACGTTTCAATATGTCCCCGCGCCGTTTTCGATCTTCGACGGGGTGCGGCGGCTGCCTCCGGGCGCCGTGGTGACCCGGCGGGGCGGCGGCTGCCACGTGCGTCACCACGCCTCGCTCCCGCGGCCTGCGGAGCCGTCGGCGGGTGACGCGATCGCGCCCGAGCAGCTGGCGGCCGAGGTGCTCGACCTGCTCACCGATTCGCTCGCCCGCCGCATCGCGCCCGCGGAGCGCGTGGGCATGATGCTGAGCGGCGGCATCGACACCAGCACCAACGCCACCGTGCTCGCCACCCGGTTGGGGATCGGACCGACCGCGTTCACCGCGTCGTTCCGCGAGGCCGGGTACGACGAAACCGAATACGCCGCGATCGTCGCGGAACGGTTCGGATTCGACCACGTCGTGGTGCCGGTCGGGCCCGAGATCGTCGAGCGCCTGCCGAACATGGTGCGCGCCTTCGACAGTCCGAACGCCGACCAGGCGATCGTCGCCACGCAAGCGATCGCCGAGCGCGCCGCGCAGTTGGGATGCTCGCACATCGTCACGGGCGAAGGCGGCGACGAGGTGATGGGTTTCCCGATGTCGCCGCACGACGACATCCACCTCGTGCCTCTCCCCGCGGAATCGACGGACCTGGCGCGGTACTACCTGGGGCAGATCGGGCTGGGCAGTCCGGAGGATCGCGCGCTGATGTACGACGCGCTCGGCGGGGGCGAGGACCTCGCGCTCGGCGTTCTGGCCGGTCTGTACGAGGAGCATCGAGCGCACACCGCGCTGGACCGTTTGCTGTTCGGCCAGTGGAAGACCTGGTTGACCGAGGGCGTGTATCGCAAAGACCACCACACCTTCGGCGGCGCCGGGATGACCAGCGTCTTGCCGTTCGCCGATCCGCGCGTGCTGTCGTTCGTCGCGGGGATGCCCGCCGATCAGCGCTACCGGGCCTTGGACGGCAAGGCCATGCTGCGGGCGGGTATCGCGGCGCACCTGCCCGATCGCATACTGAAGCGCAGGAAGCACAAGTTCTGGATCCCGTTCGCCGAGTGGTTCCGCGGCCCACTGCGCGCCCACCTGCACGACGCGCTGCCGCACGGCACGGTGGCCACGGAGCTGTTGGGCGAGAAACGAGTTCGGGCACTGATCGACTCGCACGACCGCGGGCTCGACGACAAGAGCGGAATCCTGTGGGCGCTGTGGTTCCTCGACGCGTGGCTGAGCGCGTTGCCGCCGCGGAGCTCGGACGGGACCGTGCCCGGCGGTACGACGGAGCCCGCCGCACGATAGTGGATTACGCTGCGGTGCGGACGACTTCGGCGCGAGTCCGCGAATCCCGGGACACCGCAAGCCGAAACTGGCACTATCCGAATGGCGGCCCTCTTCGCTGCCGAGCCCGTCACGAGTACCGCTCGCAGAGTGATCGGATGGCCTTTGACCATTTCTCGAAGACAGGATTCGACGCTCGATGGTTACCTGGCTACTCAGTATCGTGTCGGGACTGATCGTCGCGACCACCACGTTCGGGGTGACGCGGTTCTACGACGCGACGCGGGTCCGGCGTAAATTCGGACACCTGAATGTCCTGGCCGAAGGCCAGGACATTCAGATAGTGATCCCCGATTTCCATGCCGGCTGGCTCTCGATCTACGGCACCGATCAGAAGGCGGAGATGCCGCCGAATGTCCGGGTGATGCCGATGGCGGAGGGCGGCGCGATCGCCGAGGCCGTGCTGGCCTGGCGCGGGCTCGGGAATCGGAATCGGATCAGTATCAGCACCCAGGACGCCTACCAGGACACTCACGGTCTGACGATTCTCATCGGCGGCCCGAGCGTCAACAGGTTGACCGGGAATCTTCTCAAGCGGTGCTTTCCGAAGTTCCAGATTCGCTATCCCGAGCACGTGGCGTCCTACGGTTCGATGAGTTACGACGTGACCGCGGACGAGAACGGCTCGCTGCTCGAGGACTACGGATTCATCGCGGTCAGCCGCACGCCGTCCGGGAAACGGTGCGTCGCGCTGTTCGGCGTCTGGGCCTTCGGCACGCTGATCGCCACCATCGCACTGCTCGAGCGGGTGGCCAGGGGCACCGATGTCTGGAATCTCATCCGCGACAAAAAGGATTTTCTCGTGGCCGTGCATTGTGAATTGGACGGGCTCGAATACAGCAACATTCGAATAATCGGATACGAAGAGATGTAGCGGCGGTTCGAGTGCCGCCGCTACATTTTTCCGCAGAGAATTATCGGAAGACGAGAATTTCTTTCGCGCCCGCCCGCGCGTGCGGGAGAAACGCTTCCCGGAAACGATCGAAGGGAATGCGCGTCGTCGTCGAGCCGATGACGCCGGGCCAGGTGGCATCGACCTCGCGCAAGAGATCGATCGCGTCCTCGAAATGCACCCGCGAGGAGTTGACGACGCCGAACAGCACCTGATTGCGCTTGACCATGGTGCCGAGCAGCGCACCGCCGTCCACCTCGGCGTGCTGCCCGCTCGGCAGGCCGACTACGCAGCAGGACGCGTTCTCCGCGCCGTGTGTCGCCAGCAACCGCGGCAGGAACGCCACGCCCGCCGCGTCGATGATGCTGCGGTGGGCCGCGATCGTCTGCTCGGTCACCATGTCGCCGGGAACCAGTTGGTGGGATTGGTATTCCGCGCCGAAAGAGGTCGCCGCCTGGGCCGCGAGCGAACCCGGCGGCGCGGGATCCACCACGGTCACCTTGTGTCCCGCGAATCGCAGGAAGGCGGTGGTGAGCAGGCCGATGATGCCGCAGCCGATCACCAGCGTATGGCCGGACGGATCCGACATGCCCAGCCGCTGGTCCATCGTTCGCAGCGTGTCCAGCGCCTTGACCACGATGGATGCGGGCTCGATCAGCACGCCGAGGTGGATCAGCTCCTCCGGAACGGGGACGAGTTTGTCGGCAGGCGCGCGCCAGTACTCGGCCATGAAGCCGTCGAGTTCGCGAATGCCGCGCTCTTTCCACGATCCGTTGCTGCACAGGTCGGGTCGGCCCCGGCGGCATTGGCTACACGGCACCGGATCGGGATCGCGGACCACGCAGGTGACCAACTGACCGGTTTCGATTCCGGGCGTCGAACTGTGCACCACCCGCCCGAGGACCTCGTGGCCGAGCACCATTTCGTCCGCCGACGCGGGTAGCTGTCCCTCTGTCCCCGCGACGATTTGGATGTCGGTCCCGCAGACGCCCACCTCCAGGGTGCGAATCAAGGGGCCGCGCGGATCGATGGCATCCATCGTTCTGATCACCTCGCGCGGCGCGCCCGTGGAATCGGGCGGTACGACGAGGCAACGCGCGCGTATTATCCGATCCTCGGATGTTCCGGCATAATCCACTTCGCACTCCTTGTTCGGAATCGTCGGTGAAGCAGATGATCGATGTGTGCGGGATTCGGCTTGATGGGCGCATTCCGCCACACGGGGAGTTTAACGGACCCGATCGTCGGCGGATCGATGATCGTGATTCGCCACTGCTTCATGGTGGCGGTACCCGGCGGTCTTCGACATGAACGCCGTAACATCCTGAATTCACCTCGGTTTCGCGGACGAAAACTGACTCGAGGCCACCTTCGCGGCCATTTCGCCGTTTGTTCGATCGGGATCGGTGGTGCCGGTGAACAGGCGATCGTGCTGGAAATTGTCCGCCGAACGACCTCGGTCGCCGAATGCGGCGTGGATCGCCCGCGGCGGCGGCGCCGGGCGGCTTGACATGTTCAGCGGTCTTGACGCGGCGCATCGATGACAAGGGCGTCATGTGACGTTCCGCGACGAGGAATTCGATTGGACAACTGAACTTTCGCCCGCCGCGCCCGGCGGTTTTCGCTCGGTGCAAAAGACGGTGCGCGGCGCTGCGGGCGGGGGCATCCTGGGAGGTGCCTGGTTTCGATGGCGAGAGGGTGGTCGGTGTGGACGATGCGATGGACGCGTACTCGCGAACGGTGATCGCGGTGGCCCAATCGGTCACGCCACACGTGGCGAGCCTGCGAACCCGGCGGGGGAGCGGTTCTGCCGTGGTGTTCACCGACGACGGATTCCTGCTCACCAACGCCCACGTCATCGGCGCGGCCACGCGCGGCGAGGTGGTGTTCGCCGACGGCGTCGAATCCCGCTTCGAGGTGGTCGGCATCGACCCGCTCTCGGACCTGGCCGTGCTGCGCGTGCGGGGCGGTGGCGGGCCCGGCGCGGCGGTGCTCGGCGACGCCGACAAGCTCGTGGTCGGTCAGTTGGTCGTCGCGGTGGGCAGTCCGCTGGGTCTGGCGGGTTCGGTCACCGCGGGCGTGGTCAGCGCGCTCGGGCGGGCGGTGCCGGTCGCCTCGCGCCGCGCCGGACGGGTCATCGAGGACGTCATCCAGACCGACGCCGCGCTGAATCCCGGCAATTCCGGTGGAGCGCTGTCGGATTCGGCGGGCCGGGTGGTCGGCATCAACACCGCCGTCGCGGGAATCGGCCTGGGACTTGCCATTCCGATCAACGCCACGACCCGACGCATCATCGCCACCCTGCATTCCGAGGGCCGTGTCCGCCGCGCCTACCTCGGACTGGTCGGTGTCCCGGCCCCGTTGCCGTCCGACGTGGCCGAGCGGACCGGACAACAGGCAGGGGTGCGCATCGTCGAGGTGGTGCGCGGCGCGCCCGCCGACACCGCCGGGCTGTACCGCGGCGACCTGGTGCTCAGTGTCGGGCGGTCGGAAGTCCGCGACGCCCAGGGCATCCAGCGTCAGCTCTTCGCCGACGCCATCGGCCGACCCACCCCGGTCACCGTGCTGCGCAACGGCGCGATGGTCGACGTGATCGCCGTACCGAGCGAACTGACCGTCGACTAGCTACTCGATAGCAACGGCGGTTTGTCTGCGATGCGGCCTGGCGAATCCGGGCTGCCGACGGCCAACCGCTGGTACGCGACATCGACGCACCTTGCCGAAACCGTCCTCTCGGGGACTGTTCGAATCTGCATGGAAAATGCCATCTTGTTCAGTTCGGGGCGGCCTTCTGGCAGGCGATCCTCGGATTGGCCGGTGTATCGGTGAACGTCATGGTGTGACGTGAGGCCTCGGCGATACGAGGGAAACCCACGGTGTCGAGTACGCGGCGTTGCTACCATGTGGCAATCATCGAGTGTTGGGGTCCTGCGGTATGGAAAGGCGGATTTCGATGGTTCCCAATTGGTGTCGATGGGCCGGGACCGCGGCGATGGTGGTCGCGGCGACAGCGGCGTGTACGGCGGACGACGGGGAGAAGCCTGCGTCGGCGGCGACGACCACCGCGACCGCGGGCCAGGCGCCGGACACCGGGAAATTCGTGCCCAAGTACGACCGTGCGATGCTTTCGGAGCTGGCGAAGGACGGTAAGAGCGTCGCTCAGGACAACCACGTCATCGAAGACCTGGCCGAGGCGTTGGGTGCGATGTACCGGCTGCCGAAGGATGTTCCGGTCGTCGGCATGGAATGCGGCGGGTTCAACGCCTATTGGGACCCCGAGAAGCAATCGATCGTCCTCTGCTACGAGATGTTCGGGGAGGCCGAGAAGTATGCGAGGGCGCAGTCCGAGGGACGCCCTGACTATTTCAACCTGTACTTCGACGGCGTGACACGCATGATCACCTTCCACGAGTCCGGACACATGGCGATCGATGTGTATTCACTGCCCACGACGGGACGCGAAGAGGACTCCGCGGACCAGCTCGCCGCCCTGCTCGAGTTGACCACCCCCGGCCCCACCGGGGTCGGCAGCGTGGCCGCGGCGGCCGACTTCTGGTTCGACATCTCCGACGATCCGGGCACCTTCGACGCGCACTCCTTCGCCGACGAACACTCCCTCTCCCAGGTACGTGCCTACAACCTGCTGTGCTGGGACTACGGCGCACTACCCGACGTGCTCGGTGTTCTCGTGACTATGCCGGGTGAGCCGGATCAGAAGGGGCGCCTGCCGTTGGAGCGTGCCATCAGCTGCGTCGACGAGTACAAGAAGATGCGCGGTTCGTGGGAGACCCTGCTGAAGCCCTATATCAAGGTGAACCTCGGCGTTTCCGACGCCACCGGCGCCACGACCACGGGTGCGGCACCTGCCACGACAACGACCCGGTAGAGCTGGCCGGTCTTCCCTCTTGATTCGGGGTTGCCCTGTGCGCGCGCCGCGTCGCCGGAATGCGATCGAGTGCAGTGGCCGAACCGGACGCGAGCCGTGTGATCCGGTCAGTCGCGGACGGCCAGCGGTTCGGCGAGCAGATCCTCGGACGGTAGGGCTTCGGACGGTAGCGCTTCGGGCTGCCAGCGGGCGTCGACCACCAGCCCGAGCAGTCCGATGGCAAGGCACACGCCCGAGACCATCACCATGGCGGGATGGGAGCCGCCGGTCAGGGCGTCGGCCAGGATGACGGTGGCGATGGTGCCGGGGGCCGAGCCGACGAAGGTGGCGGCGAGGTACGGCCAGAAGCGGATCGAGGAGAGTCCGCAGCAGTAGTTGACCACCGAGAACGGCGCGAAGGAGATGAGCCGCAGCGAACCGACGGCCAGCCAGCCGCGCCGCTCCAGCCGTTCGTCGATGGCCCGTACGGCGGGATGCGTGAGCCGGGACGCCACTTTGGTGCGGTCCAGCGCGCGCACCGAGAGGAGCGCCAGACCGGCGGCGACCACCGTGGCCGAGAGCGCGACCGCGGTGCCGGGCAATGCTCCGAAAAGCACACCGCAGCTGACGGTCAGTACCGTGCGCGGCAGCGGCGCCACTGCCAGAATCGAATAGACCCCGAAGAACACCAGCGGGAACCACGGACCGACCGAGCCTGCCCACTGCTGGATCTGCGTCGGACCGGGTAGCGGGACCAGCAGCACCGCGACGAACAGCGCACCCACACCGGCGAGCGAGGCGAGGATACGCGGGTTACGGAACAGCCTGGTCACCCGCGACAGGTTACCGGTTGGTAGTGGCGGCCAGGGTCAACCGATGCTGCCGCTGCCGCTAGCATCGAGGGAAACGGGACGAATGCTCGTTAACCGAAGTGCTCGCTGAGCTGGGCGAATGCGACGGTTTGGGCGCGCACCCCGGGTGCGCCCCGTGGTCGAGTGGAAGAGGAACAGCAGCTATGCCGATTGCTTCAGATCCGTCTCCGGGCGCGGAGCTCGCGGAGCGACCCGAGGGCGCGGATCCGGTTCCCCAGTACGGCGCCTGGCGTAAGGGTGTCGCGGGTGTGCTCGCCAAGGCGCGCAGGGTCGAGGTCGCCGAGTTGCCGGACGAGCCGGAGCAGCTGCTCGCGCAGACCACCTACGACGGGCTGACCGTCGCACCGCTGTACACCCGGCGCGACGAGCGGCCCGAACTGCCGCTGCCCGGCGCCTTCCCCTTCGTGCGCGGCCGCGACGCCACGCGCGACGTACACCGCGGCTGGTACGTCAGCGCCTTCGTCGGCGCGGGCGACGGAGCCGCCGCCAAGCGGGAGATCCTGGCCGGACTGGAGAACGGCATCAGCGCGATCTGGCTCGGCGTCGGCGAGCGCGGCGTCCCGGTCACCGAGCTGTCCGCGGCGCTGGACGGTCTGCTCTTCGAGCTGGCGCCGCTGACCCTGGACGCGGGCGAGCACGTATCGTCCGCCGCCGCAGCGCTTTTCGCGGCGCTGGACGGCTACGAGGCGCCGCAGCGGGCCGATATCCGGATCTCGCTCGGCGCGGCGCCGCTCACCAGCCGCTTCGCCGGCGTCGCGGACGCGGATCTCGCGGAGACCGTCGCGCTGGCCGCCGAGGCGATCGCGCGGCCGGAGTCGGCGCGCGCGATCACCGTGGACGGCACCGTCTTCCACGACGCGGGCGCCTCCGACGCGCAGGAACTCGGCGCCGCGGTGGCCGCGGGCCTGGAGTATCTGCGTGCGCTCACCGAGGGCCAGGACATCGCGGACGCGCTCGGCCAGCTGGAATTCCGGTTCGCCGCCACCGACGACCAGTTCGCGACGATCGCGAAATTCCGTGCCGCGCGCAAGCTCTGGGCCCGCGTCGCGCACGCGTGCGGCGCGCCGGACTTCGGCGGCGCACCGCAGCACGCGGTGACCTCCGCGGCCATGATGAGCCAGCGCGATCCCTGGGTGAACATGCTGCGCACCACGCTCGCCGCGTTCGGCGCGGGCGTGGGCGGCGCGGACACCGTGACCGTGCTGCCCTTCGACTCCGCGCTGCCCGCGGGTGAACTGAACGTATCCAAATCGTTCGCGGACCGCATGGCGCGCAACACCCAGTTGCTGCTGCTGGAGGAATCGCATCTCGGCCACGTCCAGGATCCGGGCGCGGGCTCCTGGTACGTCGAGGAGCTCACCGCCGAATTGGCCGCCAAGGCCTGGGAATTCATGCAGGAGCTGGAGGCCGCGGGCGGCTATCTGGCCGCGCTGGACTCGGGTCTGCTCGCCGAGCGCGTCGCCGCCACCAAGGCCGCCCGCGATTCCGATGTCGCGCACCGCAAGACCGCGGTGACCGGCGTCAACGAATTCCCGAACCTGGCCGAGCAGCCGCTCTCGGCGGCGGCCCGCACGCCGAGCCGGGTCGCCCGCTACGGCGCGGCCTTCGAAGCGCTGCGTGACCGGTCCGATGTGTACCTGGCGGCCAACGGAACCCGGCCGAAGGCGCTGCTCGTGCCGCTCGGCACGGTGGCCGAGCACAACGTGCGGGTCACCTTCATCGCGAACCTGCTGGCTTCCGGCGGTATCGAGTCGATCAACCCGGGCCCGCTGGACGTGCCCGGAATCGCCTCCGCCGCAACGGAAGCCGGTGCCCCGATCGCGGTACTCTGCGGTTCGGACGCGCGCTACGGCGCGGAGGCGGGCGCGGCGGTCGATGCGCTGCGCGCCGCCGGTGTGACAACGGTGCTGCTGGCGGGTGCGGCGAAGGCCGTCGCCGAGCTGAGCGGCACGCAGCGCCCGGACGGATTCCTCGCCGCGAAGATCGACGCGGTGGCGGCGCTGTCCGGCCTGCTGGAGAAGGTGGGAGCCTGATGACTACGCGTGAGATCAAGCACGTGATCGGCAATTTCGCCGAGGTGCCGCTCGACGAGCACGCGCCCGAACCTGCCGCGGTCGACGCCGCCCAGGTCGAGGCCTACATGCAGGGCGCGGCGGCGGCCAACAACTACACCCCCGAGCAAGTGGTGTGGTCGACCCCCGAAGGCATCGACGTGCCGCCGGTGTTCACCAAGGCCGATCGCGACGCCGTCGCGGCCGAGGGCTATCCGCTCGACAGCGTGCCGGGTGTGGCGCCGTTCCTGCGCGGTCCGTACCCGACCATGTACGTCAACCAGCCGTGGACCATCCGCCAGTACGCGGGCTTCTCCACCGCGGCCGACTCCAACGCCTTCTACCGCCGCAACCTGCAGGCCGGTCAGAAGGGCCTGTCGGTGGCGTTCGACCTCGCGACGCACCGCGGCTACGACTCCGATCACCCGCGCGTGCAGGGTGACGTCGGTATGGCGGGCGTCGCCATCGACTCCATCCTCGACATGCGCCAGCTCTTCGACCACATTCCCCTGGACCAGGTGAGCGTGTCGATGACGATGAACGGCGCGGTGCTGCCGATCCTGGCGCTCTACGTCGTCGCGGCGGAGGAACAGGGCGTCGCGCCCGAACAGCTGGCCGGAACCATTCAGAACGACATTCTGAAGGAGTTCATGGTCCGCAACACCTACATCTACCCGCCCAAGCCCTCGATGCGGATCATCTCCGACATCTTCGCCTACACCAGCGCGAAGATGCCGAAGTTCAACTCGATCTCCATCTCCGGCTACCACATCCAGGAGGCCGGAGCCACGGCCGATCTGGAGCTGGCCTACACCCTCGCCGACGGCGTGGAGTACATCCGCGCGGGCATCGACGCGGGCATGGAGGTCGACAAGTTCGCGCCGCGGCTGTCGTTCTTCTGGGCCATCGGCATGAACTTCTTCATGGAGGTCGCCAAACTCCGTGCGGGACGGCTGCTCTGGAGCGAGCTGGTCGCGAAGTTCGAGCCGAAGAGCGCGAAATCGCTGTCGCTGCGCACCCATTCCCAGACCTCCGGCTGGTCGCTGACCGCGCAGGACGCCTACAACAACGTGGCGCGCACCTGTATCGAGGCGATGGCCGCGACCCAGGGCCACACCCAGTCGCTGCACACCAACGCGCTCGACGAGGCGCTGGCGCTGCCCACGGACTTCTCCGCGCGCATCGCCCGCAACACCCAGCTGCTGATCCAGCAGGAGTCCAACACCACCCGGCCGATCGACCCGTGGGGCGGCTCCTACTACGTCGAATGGCTGACCCACCAGCTTGCCAACCGCGCCCGCGCGCACATCGCCGAGGTGGAGGCGCACGGCGGTATGGCGCAGGCGATTTCGGAGGGCATCCCGAAGCTGCGCATCGAGGAAGCCGCCGCCCGGACCCAGGCGCGGATCGATACCGGCCAGCAGCCGGTGATCGGCGTCAACAAGTACCAGGTGGAGGAGGACCACGAGGTCGAGGTCCTCAAGGTCGAGAACTCGCGGGTGCGCGCCGAGCAGATCGAGAAGCTGCGGCAGCTGCGCGCCGACCGCGATCCCGTGGCCGTCGAGCGGGCGCTGAACGAATTGACCCGCGCCGCTTCCTCTTCGGAAGGCGGTATGGCGAACAACCTGCTCGCGCTGGCCATCGACGCGGCACGCGCCAAGGCCACCGTCGGCGAGATCTCCGACGCGCTGGAGAAGGTGTACGGCCGCCACCAGGCCGAGATCCGCACGCTCTCCGGCGTGTACCGCGACGAGGCAGGGAAGGTCACCAACATCACCACGGCGAGCGAACTCGTCGAGGAATTCGCGGAGGCCGAAGGACGGCGGCCGCGCATCCTCGTCGCCAAGATGGGTCAGGACGGACACGACCGAGGACAGAAGGTGATCGCCACCGCCTTCGCCGATCTCGGCTTCGACGTCGATGTGGGCCCGCTGTTCCAGACCCCGGAAGAGGTGGCGCAGCAGGCGGCCGACAACGACGTGCACGTCGTCGGTGTGTCCTCGCTGGCGGCAGGCCACCTCACGCTGGTGCCCGCCCTGCGGCAGGCACTGGCCGATGTCGGGCGGCCCGACATCATGGTCATCGTCGGCGGCGTCATCCCGCCCGGTGACTTCGACGAGCTCTACCAAGCGGGCGCCGCCGCGATCTTCCCGCCCGGCACCGTCATCGCCGAAGCGGCGATCGATCTGCTGAAGAAGCTCGCGGCCGAGCTCGGTCACGACATCGGCAGCGGCGCCGCGGAATCCGCCGCCGCCGAATGACCGACGCAGACTCCGCTCCACCACGCGGAGGAGCGGCGCGCCGCACCATCGACGTCGACGCACTCGCCACGGCGGTCCGCAACAACGAGCGGGCCGCCTTGGCGCGGGCCATCACCCTGGTCGAGTCGACCAGGGCCGATCACCGGGCTTTGGCACAGCAGCTGCTGCTGAAGCTGACCCCCGAGACACACGGTTCCGCGAGCGCGGTCCTGTCGAATCGGGTCGGCATCACCGGTGTTCCCGGCGTCGGCAAGTCGACGTTCATCGACGCGCTCGGCATGTACCTGATCAGGAAGGGGCATCGGGTGGCGGTGCTCGCCGTCGACCCGTCCTCGACCCGCACCGGCGGCTCCATCCTCGGCGACAAGACGCGGATGGCGCGGCTCTCGGTGGAGCGCGACGCCTATATCCGGCCCTCGCCGACGGCGGGCACGCTGGGCGGCGTGGCCAAGGCGACCCGCGAGACCATCGTGCTGCTGGAAGCGGCGGGCTACGACGTGATCCTGGTGGAGACCGTCGGCGTCGGCCAGTCCGAGGTGACGGTCGCGAACATGGTCGACGTGTTCTGCTTCCTGACCCTGGCTCGCACCGGAGATCAGTTGCAGGGCATCAAGAAGGGCGTGCTCGAGCTCGCCGATCTGGTGGCGGTGAACAAGGCCGACGGCAAGCACGAGGTGGAGGCCAAGGCGGCCGCGCGCGAGCTGGCCGGCGCGCTGCGCCTCATCCACCCGCACGACGCGCTGTGGCGTCCGCCGGTGCTGACGATGAGCGGTCTGGAAGGCGTCGGCCTGGACAAGTTCTGGGACACGGTGCTCCAGCACCGCCGGGTGCTCACCGACGCGGGGGAGTTCGACGAGAAGCGCCGCCGCCAGCAGGTCGACTGGACCTGGACGATGGTGCACGACCAGCTGCTGCGCAGGCTCGCCGACAACCCGAACGTGAAAGCGATTCGCGCGCAGGTGGAAAAGCAGGTGCGCGAGGGCACGCTGACCGCGGCGCTCGCCGCCGAGGAAATCCTCGACGCCTTCGACAACGCGGGCGACTGACCGTCCGCGCGGTGCGATGGCCGAGACGCGGCGAAGCGTCTCCGGTGGCCGACCCCGAGGGCTTCGGGCAGACGGATGGCGCGGCGCGACCGTTCGAGTGGGCTACGAGACCAGCTCGAGGTGCGGGGCCTCGCTCCGGCAGGCGCCTTCCGCGCGGGTGAGGAGGCGGTCGATGGCGTCGGCGACCGGCCGGGGCTGCTCGAGGATCACGGAGTGACCGGCGCCGTCGAGCAGCACCAGATCCGAGTACTCGACGGCGGCGGCCATCGCGACGGAATGCGACGGCGGCGTGATCAGGTCGGCCGACCCGCACAGCACCAAGGTGGGGATCTTCGACAGCACGGCGAGCGCCTCGGTCTGGTCGAAGGCGGCGAAGGAGCTGAGGAAGCTCGCCATCGTCACGATCGACGTCTGGTTGTGCATCGCGCCCGCGAGGGCGAGAACCCTGGGGCTGACCCGGCGATCGCCGAATTCGGCGGTGCGGATGAGCGGCGCGAAGACCTTGCTCGCCACGAGCTTCGCGTGATGCATCGTGTTCGGAGCGCGCCGGACCGCGGCCTGGAACAGGGAGAGGGCCGGATTGCGCAGGAGGCGGCCGAAGCCGGCGTCGGCGACCCCGCCCGCGGCGGTCGCGATCAGTGCGACGCCGACGATGCGTGTGCCGATCTGGTGCGGGTACCGGGCCGCGTAGGTCAGCGCGGTCATGCCGCCCATCGAGTGGCCGACGAGGACGACCGGTCCGGTGGGGGCGACCACGTCGAGGACGTGGCGCAGGTCGTCGCCGAGCTGCTCGATGTTGTAGGTCCGATGCGACGCCGCGTCCGAGACGCCGTGGCCGCGGTGGTCGTAGCAGACGACCCTGGCGCACTCGTAGCGACGCAACAGCGCGTCTCGGACGTAGGCCCACGATCCGGTGTGCAGGCAATGCCCGTGCAACAGCACGACCGTGAGGTCCGCGTCGCGGGGGCCGTATTCGCGCACGGCGAGTTTTACACCGTCCCCGGTCCGGACCGTGAGACGTCGTCGCGCCTTGGTGGCGATGCTGCTGACGTTCGACATGGCGTGCTCCGGTTCGCTGATGGTGGCTTGTCCTACTGTCCGCCATCACGGCCGCCGATAGCAGGCCCCCGAGTGCTGAGGCCGGTCCCCCAGAGGTGGAGCGGAATCACCACCTAGGTGAGGTCCGGCTCGGCGGGTCCGGCGCGGCGATCGAAGGTCTGTTGCGGGCGGCCGAACGCACCGAGACGGCGGTGAGCTGAGCTTTTACCTCGCGATGCTGTGACGGATCACCGCGCGCCTTCCACGATGTGCCCACCCGGGCTATTGTGCTGTAACTTACTGGCCGGGAACAGGGTTCGTCGCGGCAGCGATCGACGTCCTGTTCTCCGAATGTGTTTCACCTACGCAGTGGGAGTGTTTGCCGTGGCAGGTCGGCATCGTCGGGTAACCAACTCCGGGGCACGTAATGCCGTCCGGCCCATGGTAGGTGCGGTGCCGATCGCGCTAGTCGTGGTCTGCGCGGGCACGGCGACCGCTGACCCGACCGTCGCTCCCGCGACGCCAGGCATCACCCAGCCCGAGCAGCCGGTGCAGCCTGCGGTGACGCCGACGACGCCCCGCCAGCCCGGTGTCACCACCGAGCCGATCCGGCCGGCCGAGCCGGGCCCGTCCGACCCTGTCCAGGTGCCCGAACCGAAGGTCGACCCCGGACTCGAGCGCGTCGAACCGGCGACTCCGGAACCGCAGCCGGTTCCGCAGAGCGCGCCGGTCGAGCCGGAAGTCCACCAGGAGCCGCAGCTGCCCGAGGTCGCGCCGCACACCCTGCGTGTCGGTGACTTCAGCGCACCCATGCCCCAGGAAGTGCCCGGCGACGTGCTGGCCGGCGTGAATCACGGTATCGCCGAGTTCCAAGCCCAGGTGACGGCGGCATCGCAAGGCGTCGGCGTCGGCATCGACTCGCATCGAGCGGGCAACATCGTCGGCGGCGCGCTGATCGGCGCGGCTGTCGCGGGTGTGCCCGCCGCGGTGATCGGCGGGGTCGGCGGCGGGCTGATCGGGGCAGGCGTCGGATTCGGGGTCGGCGTCGCGGGGACGGCGGCGGGCGGCGTCATCGCGGCCGCCGCGGCAGGTGTTCCCACCTGTGGCGCAGGTGCGGTGCCCGCTCTCGGAGCGGCACTGGTCGCCGCCGTCCCTGTCGCCGGTGGCGCGACGGTGGCAGGCGCCGCGATCGGCGCCGCGGTCGGCGCGGCCGCGGTCGGTCTTCCCGCCGCCGCGGTCGGCGGCCTCATCGGCGGCGCGGTGGGTTCGCAGTTCGCCTGATCACCCGTTCGTAGCGAAGAGCCGGACGAGACCCCGCCGTTGCCACAGCGACGGCGGGGTCTGTCGCGCGTGGTGACACGGGCGATCGGACTCATGGCGGTGCCTCGCCGCGCCCAGCCTCGCTTCGAGGAGTGCCAGCGAGAGTCCGACCGGGAATACCCGCTGGTCCGGCTCACCGATGGTGACCGCGCCCGTTATGTCAAGCGTGAGGCGCCCGAGCCGAGCAGACGCCTGACCTCGGCGTCGAGGTCCCCGGTGTCGAGCGCGTGATCCTCGAGCTCGCCGAGCCGCGCGAAGGCGGCATGCAGACCGGTGATCGCGCCGCGTCCCGCCGTGCGTGTGTCGACAGGGTCGGGACTTTTCGCGTCGGGTCCTCGGTTGTACGTGGGGCCGATAATGGATGTCGGGAACTACATCAGCTCGCTCTGCGAAGGAGGACGCGTGACCGACACGCGGAAGGCGATTCTGGCCGGCGGATGCTTCTGGGGAATGCAGGACTTGATTCGTAAGCAGCCGGGGGTGCTGTCCACGCGGGTCGGGTACACCGGTGGGCGCAACGATCACCCCACGTACCGGAATCATCCGGGCCATGCGGAGGCCGTGGAGATCGTGTACGACCCGGCGGAGACGGACTACCGCGCGCTGCTGGAGTTCTTCTTCCAGATCCACGATCCGAGCACGAAGGATCGGCAGGGCAACGACATCGGGACCAGCTACCGCTCGGGCATCTTCTACCTCGACGAGGATCAGAAGCGGGCCGCGCTGGAGACCATCCTCGATGTCGAAGACTCCGGGCTGTGGCCGGGCAAGGTGGTCACCGAGGTGACACCGGCGAGCGAGTTCTGGGAGGCCGAGCCGGAGCACCAGGATTACCTGGAGCGCTACCCGGACGGGTACACCTGCCACTTCCCGCGGCCCGGGTGGAAACTGCCGAAGCGGCAGACCGCGTAAGGGTTTCGCCGAAGACCGACCGTTGCCGAAGCGCGGTCGGTCTGTCACTCTTGTTGTCATGATCAGTGGAAAGGACGACACCACCGTCATCCGGTGAGTGGTCTCACGCAGCGAGAAGCTGCAGAAATCCGTCGAAAATGGTCGGGCCGGATGCTGTCCACCACACCCGCCGACCGTCCAGCCGCCGAAGCGGCGATCTCCTTACTCTACGAATCGGCGGGACTGAGTCCGCCCCGATTCCGGTGGGTCTCCTCGCCGTTGATCGCGTTGACGACCGGTGAACCGGGGCTGTCCGATCAACTGGGGCAGCGGTGGCGCGGCCTCGATGGCACTGTGCCGCAGGCTCTTTGGTCGGACGTCGCCGCCGATCTGCCGCGTGCGGCCCAGATGCCGGGTCGATTGTTCGAGATGTGGGTTGCCACGCCACTGCTGTCGTCGTGGAGCAACTACGTGCAGCCGATTCTCGATGCGGCGCACGGTCGGCGCAGCCCATTGCTGCAGTGGAACACTCGATTCGGGATCGGCTGGATTCCGGCTTGGTCCGATGTTCGATACGGGCGTCATCCCCGTTCGATGCGGCTATGGGATGCGCTGGCCGCGACCGTCCGCGCATGTGGCCCATGGTGGTGGCCGGACGAACGGCTGTGCATCGTTTCGGACCCGCCGGAGACGCTCCTCATGGAGACGGCGGGCGACCACGACGAGATGCGGCCGCACTGTGCCGACGGCCCCGCCGTGCGCTTCCGCGACGGCTGGGAGCTGTACTTCTGGCACGGCACGCGGGTGCCCGAGTGGGTGATCACCGACCCGACCGCAGCCGCTATAGATCGCGAATCCAATGTCGAGGTACGGCGTTGTGCGATCGAGCGTCTCGGGTGGCCCGCCTACCTCGAGCAGGCCGGGATGCGGCTCATGGCGACCGCGCCCGATCCGGGAAACCCCGGCTTCGACCTGCTGCTCTACGACCTGCCCCGCAACGAACGCGTCCTCGTCGCGGTGAACGGATCGGTCGAACGCGACGGCACCCGCCGCCGCTACGGCCTGACCGTGCCGGGACATCTCGACGACCCCCTCGCCGCGGCCGCCTGGACCTACGGCCTGAGCCGCGCGCAGTACTCCCAACTCCTCCATCGCACCTGAGGTGAGACACATGACCGATTCCCTTGTGCTCGAACAGCTCGAGCAGACGATTCGAATCCCGATCATCGACGGCATGCACGCGCAGGGCGACCTCCTCGTCATTCCCGCGCATCTGCTCGATTCGGTGACACCACTCCCGAACGCGGAATGGCGCCTCGTCCCGCCGGGCGGCATCGAGGTGCTGCGCGGCGCGGCAGGCGGCAACCCGCACACCCTTGTCGCCGAACCCGGCTCGTGCCGATGGACAACGCAGCTCTACGATCCCACCGGCCTGTCCTTGGGCATGTTCGTCGCCGACACCGTCGCGTATCTCATGCACCCCGAACACGGAGCCACCGGGTCGGCTCCCGGCGCCTACGTGATCCGTCGCCAACGCGAGAACAGCAACTACGGGGCCCGCCTCGTGGCCGACTGAGTTGTCCGGGAAGGTGTTTCGCGAGCCTCGGCCGATCAGGCGGTGCCACCGAGGGGTTCGAGGAGTGTCCGCGGGGTGGCGGCGAGCCGCTACCGTTGTGCCTCCGAAGTGGTTCCACAAAGCGGTATCCCCGTACCGGAATAATTTAGCGTTGAGATAAATTACTTAACGCTGAACGAAAGCGGAGCGAGGAGGTTCTGACGATGCGGATCACGGTGTTCGGAGCGGCGGGAGAGGTGGGACGCCGGGTCGTGGCCGAGGCGCTCGCGCGGGGGCACGAGGTGACGGCGGTCGTGCGCAATCCCGAAAGGGCAGCGGGGCTGCCGGTCGGCGTAGCGGTGCGTACGGGCGATGCCGCGAACGCGGCAGACGTCGAAACACTCGGTGCGGGACAGGATCTGGTGATCACGGCGACCCGCCCCGCCGTCGGTCGGGAAGCCGAGCTGTCGGGGATGACCGCGGCCCTGCTCTCGGGAGCGGCCCGCTCCGGGGTTCGGCTCTTGCTGGTCGGCGGTGCGGCGACGCTGATCGTCCCCGGCGCCGAGGGCGCGACCTTGCACGAGATGCCGGACTTCCCAGTCGAGTTGCGGGCGATCGCCCAGGCTTGCGCCGACCAACTCGCCCTGTGCCGCGCCGATGCGGTCGCGGACTGGACCTACCTGAGCCCACCGGCGGAACTGGCGCCCGGCGAGCGTACCGGCGCATACCGCGTCGGCGGCGACGAACTGCTCGGTGATCCGGACGGCGTCTCCCGAATCTCGATGGAGGACTTCGCGGTCGCGCTGCTCGACGAGGCGGAGCGCCCGGCGCACCGCGGCGTCAGGTTCACCGTCGCGGCGGCGTGAGAACCGGCGCCGAGGTCGGAAAGCGAGCGCGAACGCGCTCGCTCCCGACCTCGGCGCTGGATTCACACCCGATCGGGTGGCGTGGCTCAGTGTCCGGGCGGCAGCGGTACCGGCCTGCCGTCGGGGCCGAGCGGCGGCGGGCACGGCTTGCCGTCGGCGCCGATCGGCGGGGGCAGCGGCTTGCCGTCGGCGCCCAGCGGCGGAGGCCGTGGCTTGCCGTCCTGGCCCAGCGGGGGCGGCGGGCAGCCGTTGCCGGGATGGCTCGGGTCGTGATCGAACCGCGCCGCAGGCAGGATGTGGGTGAGGGGTTCTGCCGTGACCGATCCCGCGGTGATCGCGCCGAATGCCGCGATCGCGGCGGAAGCGAGGAGGGTGGCCGCTCGAAGCCTCATGCGTCGTCCTGTCTCGAAAGAGGTTGTCTGTCATGGCATTGGACGTTTCGCGGCGCATTCGGTTCCCTTGCGCGCGCAGATGTGACGGGCATCACCGAAGATGCGCGGCACGATGCCGCCCGACCCGATCAGGCGGTGACGCCGGACTCGGGTCGGCTTCTCACCCGGTGATCTCCCTGATGCGTGCGGCGAACTCGGCGTCGGTGCGCTCGAAGGCTTCGCGGATGGCGCCGAAGAGGGCTTGGATCTCGGTGGCGACCGCGATGTACTCGGCGAGCGTGTCGTAGGCGTTGTTGGGTCCGCCGAACGCCTTCTCCCGGAACAACTTCACCAACTCGATCGCCGACCGGAGCCGTGGATCGTCCTCGCCGAGCCCCCAGTGGCCGAGGTCGCCGAGCACCCGCGCGTCGTGCTGCGCGGCCGCGAGCGCGGTGATCAGGTCCTGGCACGCGCGGTCCAGGTCGAGGAAGACCTGAGGTTCGAGGCGCACTTGTAGCGCACCGGCTTTCGCGTCTTCGATGAATGCCCCGAACGGGTTAGTCACGGCCATGGCGGTCGCCCCTTCCACTGGTTCCGTCGATGAATCAGACGCGCCAGCCCCGGAACCGGTTCCATCGAAACACGAATTCACCCCGCGGGCCGCCAGTTTCCGGCGTCCGCTGGGCGAGCACGTCGCGGGAGCCGCGCCCCTCGGCTCGTCAGCCCGCGTCGCGGGCGATGACGAGCGGGCAGTTCGCGGAGAGAAGCAGGGATTGGCTGGTCGAGCCGAACACCATGCTGCTGAAGCCGCCCCGGCCCCGGCTCCCGACCACCAGCAGCTGCGCCTGCTCGGACCGTTCGCGCAGCAGGCGTTCCGGCCGGTCCTTGACGACCTCCCGGTGGATGCGGACGCCTGGGAAGCGCTCCTGCCAGCCCGCCAGGCTCTCGGCGAGCACGTAGTCCATCTCGGTGGCGATCGAGTCCGGCTCGAATCCGTAGCGCTCGGGCAGCTCGACGCCGGTCCAGACGTGCAACGCGATGACGTCCACCCCGCGCGCCGCCGCCTCGGCCAGCGCGATGCCGACCGCGGGCTCGCTCACCTGGGTGCCGTCCACGCCGACGATCACCGGCCGCGAACGCATTTCCGGCGAGAGGTCGATGCCTTCGCGCACGATCGCGACGGGACAGTGCGCGCGCCGCGCCAGCGCCGAGCTCACCGAACCGAGCAGGGCCCGGCGCAGGGTGCCGCGTTCCCTGGTCCCCACCACGATCATCCGGGCGTCCGCGGTGTGATCGAGCAGGCTCGGGGTGGTCACCGCCTGCGCGAGTTCGGTGGTGACCTCGACGCCGCCGAATTCCGCCGCCGCTTTCTCGGCCTGCTGGGTCGCCGCGTCGAGCAGCCTGCGACCGTGGTCGGTGAGTCGCGCGTGGTCGGCGCTGGTGAGCGGCTCCGTGGCGCCGGGACCGTAGTCGGCCACCACGTCCACGATGTGGAGCAGGTGCACCGGCGCCCGGTGTCGCGCGGCCGTCTGCGCCGCCCAGATCACCGCCGCCGTCGAGCCGGCGGAACCGTCCACGCCGACCAGGAACGCCGGATTCACCGCCATGACCGCTCCTCTCGTGTGCCACGCGCCAGCTGCCCTCGAGAAAGTTCCGGTGGACACGGCCACCACCCGTGACGATACCCCGTGTGATCGTCGGTCTTCCGGCGCCGAAGGTCGCACCGACGGCGCCGCGGGCCGATCGCCGGACTTCGTTCAGGAGGAGGTGGCCGCGGGCTCCTCGGCCTTTTCCAGGACGGTGGCGACATGCCGCCTCGGACGTTTCGTCCACGGCATCCACCAGTTGGCGCCGCCCATGAGCTGCACGAGCGCGGGCACGAGCAGCATCCGCACCAGGGTCGCGTCGATGACGAGGGCGACGATCATGCCGATGCCGAGGAACCGCATCGGCGTCAGCGGCGAGAGCGTGAACGCGCCGGTGACCAGGACGAGCAGGACGGCCGCCGCCGTGATGACGCGCGCGGTCTTCACGGTGCCGACGCGCACCGCCTCGGCGGTGTCCGCGCCCGCGTTGTGCGCCTCGACCATGCGCGAGAGCAGGAACACCTCGTAGTCGGTGGAGAGCCCGAAGACCACCGCGATGATCAGGACCATCATGCCCGCGGCGATCGGCCCGACGCTGACGCCGAGCACGCCCGCCAGGTGCCCGTCGGCGAAGATCCAGGTGAGCACGCCGAATGTCGCGGCGAGGCTGAGGAAGGCCATCGCGACGGCCTTGAGCGGCAGCACGATCGAGCGGAAGGCGGCCAGCAGCAGGCCGACGGTGGCCAGCACCATGGCCAGCACCATCAGCGGCATCCTCGCCACGATGGAGTCGACGCTGTCCCGGGTGGCCGCGGTGTCGCCGCCGACCCGAATCACGGTGTCGGGCGGCGGCTCGAGCGCCCGGATGTCGCGCACCGCGGCCGCGGCGGCGTCGCTGCGATCGGTGGCGGTCAGGAAGACGTGCACCACCACGAAGTCCTCGGCCCGCCCGACTTGCAGCACCGAGCGGACGCCGGACACGGAACCGAGCGCGCGCAGCGTCTTGTCGACCGCGGCCGCGTTGGGCACCGAGCCGTCCACCCCGCGCAGCACCGCGGTGACGCCGCTGCTCGCGGCGGGGAAGTCGGCGGTGAGCCGGTCGACGGTCTCGCGCATCGCGTTGCCCGCGGGCAGCGCGCGGTGATCGATGTCGCCGAGCCGGATGCCGCCGAGCGGCGCGGCCAGCACGAGCAGCACCGCGCCCACCGCGATCGTGACCGTGCCCGGCCTGCGCAGCACGGCGCCGACGATGCGGCCCCAGAACCGTTCGGTGCGTTCGTTCGGCGTGGCGCGCCCGATGCGCGGCCCGAACAGAGCGAGCATCGCGGGCAGCACGGTCAGCGACAGCGCGGCGGCCAACCCGACGGCGGCGATGGCACCGAAACCCAAGGAGCGCAACACCGCCTGCGGGAAGACGAAGGTACCGGCGAACGCGCAGATCAGCAGCAGCGCCGAGAAGGCGACGGTGCGGCCCGCGGTCGCGCAGGTCCGTTCGATCGCTCTCGGCACGTCGCGCCCATCGGCCATCTCCTCGCGGAACCGGTTGACGAGGAACAGGCCGTAGTCGATCGCCATGCCCAAACCGAGCAGCGAGGCGATGTTGACCGCGAAGGTGCTCACCTCGGTGATCTCGCTGAGCACCCGGATGGCGCCCATCGCGCCCGCGACGGCGAGCATGCCGACCACCACCGGCAGCGAGGCCGCCGCGACGCCGCCGAACACCAGCACCAGCAGCAAGAGGGTCACGGGCAGCGAGATCGATTCCGCCACCAGCAGATCCCGCTGCGACTGGGCGGTGATCTCGGTGGACAGCGCGCTGTAGCCGGACAGCTCGGTGTCGATGCCGGGAACGCGCAGCGCTGCTTCGAGTTTCGGGTAGGCGGCGATGCGCTCCGTCTCGTCGCCCGCGGTGAACACCACCGCCAGCGCGTGACGCCGGTCGGGGGAGCGCAGGAAGTTCGTGCGCGGTGGGACGCTGTTCCAATAGCTTTCGATCGGCCGCGCCAGCAGCGCGGGATCGATGGCGGCGATCGCCGCGCGCACCCGTGGCCCGATGTCCTCGAGTGTCTGGCCCTCCGGGGCCGTGTAGATCGCCACCACGTCGGGATTCTGCGGGCCGAAATGCTCGGTGACGAGCCGGTCGACCAGTGCGGATTCGCTGTTCGGGTCGATGACGCCGCCCGCGCTGAGCTGCTTGGCGGCGCCCGCCCCGAACAGGCCGCACAACCCCATCACAACCACCGCGACACCGAGCACGGTGCGCGGTCGCGCCATCACGAACCGGGCCCAGGCGATCATCGCCGACCTGCCCGACGGTAGCCCCCCGGAATGTACGGATCGGTGTCGCTCATCGGAAACTCCTGTGCCGCAGTGGTTGTAGCTGTCCGGCGTCAGTGCGCCGGCGACGCCGCGAGTTCGTGTTCCAAGGTGGCCACGAGGCGATCCAGCAGCGCTTCCAGTCGCCGCTCGACCCCCGCGCCGTTGCGGCACGACACCGTGATCTCCAGCCGCCCACCCGATTGCACGATGGCGAACAGCAGCGGCATCATCCCGCTGTGCTGCGGCAGCACCCGGATGGACGTCGGGGTGTAGCCGGGCACCGCCATGTCCGTCAGATCGAAGACGCCCACGTGGGTCACCGTGGCGGAGACCAGGTTCCGGCCGAGGCGCGCACCGACCCAGTTGCCCACGCGCATCACTCCACGGACCACCGCGGGCGGGAAGGCCGTCAGGCCGCCGTTGTCCATCTGATTGAGCTCACGGTTCTCCTTGAGGCCCGCGCGCAACTGGTCGTTCACGGACTTCCAGTCGTCGCCCGGGGCGACGTCGAGGAACAGCGGCAGCGCCAGGTTGGCGGTGGACCGCAGCGTGTGGTCGTGCCTGCGCAGGTCGACCGGAATCATGAAGCGGGACTTGGTCTGCGCCGCCTCGGCGAGCACGGCGGCGACCCGCGCGAGAATTCCCTTGCCGGTGCCCTCGATCGTGCGGTGCCGCAGCAGCCAGCGCGAGGCGGCCGGATCCTGCTTGCCGCGACCGGCCGCCGACGAGAAGGTCGGCATCAGCAGCGAGGGCTTGCCGGGCGCGCCGATGCGCGCGACCAGTTGGGCGTCGGCGACCGGGTCGGGCGCGCCGACCGGTTCGACGCCGCGCAGCGCGCGGAACACGTCGTCCACCCACATGCGCATGCCCATGCCGTCCATGACGCCGTGGAACGCGCGGAAGACGATGGTCACCGGATCCGCGGTGAGCAGCAGGATTTCGCAGGTGCGGTCCGGCGTCGGGCCGATCGGGCTGTTGAGGACGGGGTCGTTCTCCAGCTCGGGGTAGGTCAGCGTGTGGCCGTCGACGACCCGCACGGTGGCCGCGACGCCGCTGTCCACCCAGTCGTCGCCGTCCCGGACGAGCCGGGAGCCGGGGATGGCCGCCGCGGCGACGTCGACCGCGCGCTGGAGTTCGGCGGGGTCCAGTACGCCCTGCCCGTGCACCGCCACCTGCATCAGGAACGGCGGTGCGAGCTCACGCGCGGCGAAGTACAGGCGTTCGGTCGGGGTGATGGGACGGCGAAAGGTGGTGTCGCTGCTCATGATTGCCTCCGGGTCGGGATCAGCGCAGGTTTTTGGTCAATTCGCGGACGCCCCCCTGGGTGTCGAGCCAGGCGAGGAAGCTCGCCAGCCCGGCCTCCCGATCGACGATCGGGAGGTAGCCGAAATCGCGGCTCGCCGCGCCGGTGTCGTAGGTCGCCGAGCGGGTCATCAGCGCCACCGCATACCGTGACAGCGGCGGCGACCAGCGGGTGGCCACGGCGGGAATCCGCCAGACCGTCTCGATCACGGCAACCACCGCGTCGAGCACCCGCCGATTCGGCTGCCTGGTCGGCGGCTGATAACCCAGCTCGGCGGCGACCTGCCCGAGGAACTTCCACACGTTGGTCTGCTCGGCGTCGGCGATGAAATACGGCTTGCCGCCGACGGATTCGGAGGCGAGCGCCAGTATCGTCGCCTCGACGATGTTGTCGACGTGGCACAGCGAGGCGTACACGTCGCGCCCGTACGACAGATCCGGCAGCTTGCCCTCGGCGACGCGATCGAGCAGCCGCACGATCGGGCCCGACCGGTCGCCCGCCCCCCAGATCGCCCTCGGCCGCAGTGCGCAGGTGGCGAAACCCGGTGCGTTCGCGGCGAGTACAGCGCGCTCGGCGGCGGCCTTGGTCTCGGAGTAGAGGTTCAGGTAGCGGCGCGGATAGGGGAGGGACTCGTCGACGTCGAGCAGGTCGCCGCCGTGGTAGTCCATCATCGCGCTGGGGCTGGAGATGAACACGAACCGCGACGCGCCGCCCCGCTTGGCCGCGTCGAGCAGCCGCTGGGTGGCGCGGACGTTCTCCTCCCAGAACTGCTCGCGGGTGCCGCGTTCGTCGACGCGGGCGGCGCTGTGCACGACGGCGTCGATCCCGCCGGTCGCCTCCACCAGCGACGGCGCGTCGGTGAGATCACCGTAGACGATCTCGACCCGCTCGCGCGCATCCCTCAGATCGCTCAGATTGCTGGTGCGCCGCACCAGGATTCGCACGTCGTGCGCGCCGTCGGCCACCAGCCTGCGCACGAGCGCGCCGCCGAGGAAGCCCGAGGCCCCGGTAACGAGAATCTTCATCGCTGGCCCTCTCGATGATCGGTGGGTGTGCCGCCGCCGGTCGCGTCGGCCCGGCCGGAGCCGAGCCGATCCCCGTACCAGGTCAAGCCGAAGATTTGGGTGAGCACCGCGGTTTTCAGCGGGGAATGCCCGGTGCCGCGCGTGGCGCGCAGCGCGACCGGGATCTGGGCCGCGTGCACCACCACGCTGAGAAACGCGTCGATCCACCACACGGCGCGCAGCCAGCGGTTGCGTGGCGCCCGTTCGACGAGCGCCGCGACCAGGCCTGCCGCGAGGTAGAGCCAGCCGAGGACCGGAATCGCTCGCAGCGCTGTCGTTCTCATCGGCGCGCCTCGGCCTTCAGCTGCTTGTCTGCCCACACCGCGAGCTGTTCGCGGCCGATCTTGGCGTTGTGCCGGATGTCCACCGGGAACTTGGGGTGCACCAGGACATCGGTGATCTGCTTGGTGAGCTCGTATTCGGTGGCGCGGGTGCGCAGCTTCATCTCGACGGCGGTGCGATCCACACCCGGCTTCAGCTCGACGCACAGCACGGGTCGCTGCGCGCCCTTCACGCCGACGCCGACCAGCGCCGTGCGCGCCACGCCGGACACCGTGTTGAAGATCTGCTCGAGCTGCACGGTGAACATCGGACCGTCCGCGGTGACCACCCGCTGACTCTTGCGCCCGCAGAACCAGATTCGGCCCTGTTCGTCGATCCGGGCCAGATCGCCTGTGCGGTGCCAGATCCGGTCGCCGTCGACGATCTTGCCCTGGTGGTTGGCCTCGTGCGGCCAGTAGTACGCGGTGCTCACGTTCGGACCCGAGACGACGAGTTCGCCCACGCCCCTGGTCTTCTCCAGTTCGCCCGCCAGCTCCTCGGCGCGCGCCCAGGTCGGGATCGGCGCGTCGGTGATGGCCACCAGCCGGGCTTCGACCCGGTCCGACGGCCGCCCGATACAGGTGCCTTCGCCTTGGTGCGCCTTGGTCACCAAGCCGCCGAGTAGTTCCCTGGATTCGATGGTGGACATGGGCAGCGCCTCGGTGGAGCCGTAGCCGGCGAAGATCTGCACGTCCTCGTTCAGCACGTCGCGCAGCCCGGCGATGCACCAGTCCGGCACCGGCGCACCGCCGGAGTAGATGCTGCCGAGGGTGGGCAGATCCGTCGGGTGCCGCTCCAGGTGGCGCAGCAGCGGGATCAGCACCGCTGGGGAGGCGAACATGGTCCGCACCCCGAATTTTCCGATGGCGTCGACCACGTGCGCCGGGTCCGTCGAGCCGACCTGGCTGGGAATCAGCGGCGGCAGCACGCAGCGCGCGCCGAGCAGCAGATCGAGCACGCCGACCAGCGGCAGGGTGATCAGCGAGGTGTCCGGAGGGACGTGGCCGCGCGCGGTGTCGACCTGCTCCACCATGGCGGCGAGGTTGCCGTGGGTGAGCTGAACCGCCTTCGCCGGGCCGGTGCTTCCGGTGGTGAAGGCGATGATCAGCAGACTGCCCGGGTCGGCGGGTGCGCGATTCGGCGCCGGGCGCTGCGGGCGCCGGGCCCAGTCCTGCAACCGCTCACCGCGCCAGAACCACTGTTTGCCGACGGTGACCGCGGTGCGCACGCCGCGGAAGCTGCGGGGGAACAGAACGCGCAAGGCGTGCGCCTGCGGGATGCCGATGAACGCCTCGGCGTCCACCGCGCGCAAGCAGCGCAACATCTTGCGCACACCCATGCCCGGGTCGATGACCACGGGCGCGGCCCCGATCTTCAACAGCGCGAACAGGATCGCGTAGAGCTCGGGGCTCGGCAGGACCAGCACGATGGTGCGGGTGCCGGTGCCGACGCCGGAGGCCGTCAGCCGCTCGGCGATCGCGTCCGACCATTCGTCGAGTTCGCGATAGCTGAGGTGCCGGTAGGCCGGCAGGCCATCGGGATTCTTCCCCTCGGGGTAGATCACCGCTTGGCGGTCCGGCTCCGTGCGCGCGAACGCACGGAACCGGTCGATGGCCTGCCAGTAAGTCCCTGCGGTCACGCGGGCGCCCCGACGAGGGCAGGCAGCCGGTACAGCACCGCCGCCGCCGACGGACCCGCGCCCGCCGCGACGAACAGCACCTGCGTGTGCGGGCCGAACGCATCCTGCGCCACGGCGCGGTCGTAGGCCAGTGGCAGCGCGGCGGTGTGCGGGTCCCCGTCGGACAGGTCGGGGGTGCGCACCGAATCACGCGCGATGCCGAGCGCGTCCGCCAGCCGCAGCGGGAATTCCGCGCTCGGTGTGGAGGCGATGAGCACCGTGGCGGCCAGATCGATGTCACCGGCCTCGGCGAGCGCCGCGCGGGCGGGCTCCAGCGCGACCTCGAGGAGGCGGTCCTCGAAGCCGGGCTCACGCTCGACGGTCATCAGGCCGCGGCCGACGGTGCCCATGGTGGCGGTGTCGACGTAGGCCTCGATGGCCGGCGTGCCCTCGGCGGTCGCGGTGTGCACACGGCCGAAGCCCTCGGGCTCGTCGGTGCGCTCCAGCAACAATGCGGCACCCGCTGTGGCGTAGGGGAATTCGTCGTCGGCAATCGCGCGGGTCAGCGACGGGTGGGTGTCACCGGAGACGATCAGCACGTGCTCGGCGCTGCCGGTCTCCAGGATCGAGATGGCCACCTGCACCGCGTTGAGCACGCCGACCGCGCCGTTCATCAGGTCGAACGAGAACGAGGTCGGATCGTCCTTCTCGTACTCGAGGCCGATGCCCGCCGCCTTCTGGATCAGCGCGGATACCGCGGGTTCCACGGTGTTCGAATCGCGGTGCACGCCCGCGTTGATCAGCACGCCGACCTGCGCGGGCTCGATGCCCGCGCGGTCCATCGCGCGCCGTGCGGCGCGGCCGCTGTGCGCGATGATGCTGTGGGTGTCGCCCGCCCGGCTGACTCCGGTGGACTTGATACGCACGCCCATGTCGATTACCTCAGACCTTCAGGGAGGAGATGGTGGTGGACAGGAAGCCGGTCACGACGCCGGAAGCGGCCGGGATCATCAGCAGTTTCGATCCCGCCGGGATGTTCTGATCGCTGAGCTGATCGTGCAGCACGATGAAATGCGAAGTGGTGGAGGTGTTTCCGTACTTGTGGATGACGTTGAGGTCCGGCGGCATCGGCGAGCCGAACTCGCGTGCGGCGATCGCGTTGGCGTAGGGAACCGCCGCGGCGCCGAACTGGTGGTGGATGATGTAGTCGAACTGCTCGTCGGCGAAGGTCTTGCCCTGCGCGTCCAGGTAGCTGCCCTGGGTGTTCGGCCAGAGCATGAACCGGGCCTCGTTGTGCATCTTGCGGTTGTCGGTGTACAGGGCGACGCCCTGGGTCCGGCCGCTGGGCATGCCGAGGCACAGGTGCGAGTGCTCCGAGGCCGTCATCATCTCGATGTAGTGGATCTTGTCGGCGTCGTCGACCGCCTCGTCCAGCACGATCGCGCATCCCGAATCACCGACCGAGAGCGAGGCGAACTGCAGATCGTATTTCTCGGAAATTTCGTTCACCGCGGTTTCGGCGATCGGCGTAATTGCTTCACCGCTGACCACCATGCCGTTTCGGACGATGCCGGCACGAATCATCCGATCGAGGATGTAGGTGCCGGAGAGCATTCCGGCGCACGCATTCGAAATATCGAAAGTGATCGCCTTTCGAGCGCCGACGTGTTTGGCGATCGACGAGGCGAAAGCGGGCTCCATATACACCCTGGTGCCGTGCTTGCTGCGCGTGATCGAACTGGAGATGATCACGTCGAGTTCGGCGGCGGAGTACCGTGACCTGGACAGGCAGTCCTCGGCGGCCTTGATGGCGAGCGCGAAGGAATCCTCGTAACTTTCCGGACGCGTATCGTGCACCCGGCGTTCCTTGATTCCTGTGATTCGCTCGAGATCGAACGACGGCGGCACCTTGAGCCGCGCGATCAAGTCCTCGGTGGTGACGCTGTTCGAGGGCAGATATGCGCCGATGGATTCGAAGCGAGAATGCGACACGTGAGCTCCTGGAAATCGTTGACAGATACGGTTCCGGATCTTCTCTGATCGTCGGTGCGTCGGAACACTACCGGACAGTAACTAGAAATGGGTACGTTTCGAAATCGACCCTCCTTCTCAGACAGTCGGCGCGGCGACGTATACGTTTCGTGCGGTGTCACTAACTGGATACTGCTCGGCTATGGCCGCTCGCTATGGTGGCCGGTAGGGGGCACTTCACCGCCCTGACACTCGTTTTGCGAGCTTGCTGGGCGACGAAGGCGATCCGCGGCGCGATGCGGGTGCGTTGTGAGCGCGAACAATTGGCTAACCAGGGTTCGAAATAGCTAGGCGGATGTACGAAGTGGTACCGCCGAGCTTCCTGTGAGTGACCTCACTCGCCTGCGAGGCCTTGCGAACCGGTCGGTATCGAAAGCGGGTTCGTCGCCCCCGAATCTCGGCAATGGCGTTGGGGTGGAGGCGAACCGGTTCGTCGCCGATTTCGGGCCCGCGCGTGCTCGCCTCCGGTCCGGATGGGCGGCCGAGTGGACATCGAATTGGGCGACCGGGCGTACTCGCGCCTGCGGCCCGGCTCCGGACAGGCCATCGACAGACGTCGCAGGCGGCGCGATTAGGCTTCCCTTATCGCGGATGCACCGCCGCACCCGTCCGCAGAAGAATCGGAGGAGCTGTGTCATGACGACCGAGACCGAGCACGTCGATGTACTCATCGTCGGGGCCGGATTGTCCGGCATCGGTGCGGCGTACCACGTGCGGCGGGCTTTCCCGGGACGTCGTTTCGCGGTTCTGGAGAGCCGCGCCGCCCTCGGCGGCACCTGGGATCTGTTCCGCTACCCGGGACTTCGCTCGGACTCGGACATGTACACCCTCGGTTACCGCTTCCGCCCCTGGCTGGGGGACAAGGCGATCGCCGACGGTCACACGATCCTCGATTATCTGCGGGACACCGCGAGCGAGAACGGGATCGCCGAACACATCCGCTACCACCACCGCGTGGTGCGGGCCGAATGGTCCTCGTCCGACAATCGGTGGACCGTGCGCGCCGAACGGACCGACACGGGCGACGTGGTCACGCTGACCACCGATTTCCTGTGGTGCTGCTCCGGCTACTACCGGTACGACGAGGGCTACACGCCGGACTTCGCGGGCACCGAGCGCTTCTCCGGTCCGATCATCCACCCGCAGCACTGGCCGGACGAGCTGGACGTCGCGGGCAAGCACGTGGTGCTCGTCGGCAGCGGCGCCACCGCCGTGACGCTCGGGCCCGCGCTGACCGCGCAGGGTGCGCACGTCACCATGCTGCAGCGCTCACCCAGCTACATCATCTCCGCGCCCGAACGCGACAATCTGGCCCACCGGGCGCGAAAGTGGTTGCCCGCCAAGGCTGCCTACGCGGTAGCGCGCGCGAAGAACGTCGCCATCGCGACCGCGATCTATCAGCTGAGCCAGCGCTACCCGGAACGCATGCGGGCACGCATCCGCGGGTGGCAGCAGCGCTGGCTGCCGCCGGGCTTCGACATCGACACCCACTTCACGCCGAAGTACAACCCGTGGGACCAGCGGCTGTGCCTCGCGCCGAACGGCGACTTCTTCCGCGCTATTCGCAAGGGCGAGCTCGACATCGTCACCGATCGCATCGAGACCTTCACCGAGCGCGGTCTCGCGCTGGCCTCCGGCGGCCACCTCGACGCCGACATCGTCATCACCGCAACGGGTTTGAACCTGCTCGCCTTCGGCGGCATGAAACTGGTCGTGGACGGGAAGCCGGTCGAGATGGCCGATCACCTCGCCTACAAGGCGATGATGCTCTCCGGGGTGCCGAACTTCGCCTTCGTGATCGGCTACACGAACGCGTCGTGGACGCTGAAAGCGGATCTGGTCAGCGAATACGTAGTTCGCCTGCTGCGGCACATGGACGCGCACGGCTACGCCCGCTGCATGCCGGTGCGCGACCCTTCGGTCGGCAAGGCGCCGCTGTTCACCAACTTCATGCCCGGTTACGTGCTGCGCGCCGCCACCCTGTTCCCGATGCAGGGCGATCGCGCGCCGTGGGCGCTGCACATGAACTACGTGCGCGATCTGATCACGTTGCGCCACGGCGCGATCACCGACGGCGCCATGCGATTCGAGGGCGCCGCGCGCCGCGACCGGATCCCCGCCGGGACGTAGCGAGCGCTTCCGGGAGGGGCGCTCGGTAGGCGCTGCCGGATGAGTCCGTCCGTGAACTGCGCACGGCCGGAGCGAATGCGGAGATGCGTTTACTTCGCGTCCGAGGACCGGACCAGCGCGACGGCGGTGAGCAGGCGGGCGGCATGCTCGTCGAACCGTTCGCGCGGGACGTCCATCGCGCCGTTCAGCCACGGCCGGTACAGGTAGGCCAGCGCGCCGAAGATCGCGTTCGCGTTGAGCACGCTGTCGAGGTGGTCGGGGCCGGGTTCGCGGTAGTCGCCCGCGCCGATGGTCATGGCGATGGGCGCGGTGAACAACTCGATGAGCTCGTCGCCGCGCTGCGACAGCACGGGGGTGGCCTGCGACTCGACGAACATGATCCGGCCCCGGCGCGGATCCTCGGTCAGATAGTCGGTGAAGGCGGCCACGACGTGGCGGAACATCGCCTCGCGTTCGATCGGCGCCTCGGTCAGCGCGTCGAGCAGGTGGTCGCGCGCCCCGACGACCACGGTTTCCAGCACGGTGACCAGCAGCGCCTCCAGATTGGGGAAGCTCTCGTAGAAATAGCGCTCGGTCAGCCCGGCCTGCCTGCACACCCCGCGCATGGAGATCTCGGCGGCGCCGACGGTCGCCATCAGCTCGGTCGCCGCCTCGACGAGTTGTGTTCGGCGCGTGGCGATCCGCTCGGCGGGGGCGAGGCCACGCCAGTTGCGCATACGGGCGAAGGATTCATCGGAATCTGCGACCATCCCCCGATCCTCTCATGTCCGAATCGGCTACGACGGGGGCCGAGTTCCCGGCGTTCAGCCTGCCGCGGGGGGTGCCTCGGGGAAGAGGTTCGGGATGTCGAGGGCGTATTCGACGTCGGCGCGGGTGCCGAGGGTGGTCAGCAGCACCCGGATCATGGTGAGTCGCGCGGCGTCGACGGTCTCGGCGTCGGGTTCGGCGCCGGGCGCGGTGCCCGCGGAGATGCGGTAGACGACGTACTCGCAGACGTGCAGCGCGGCGTCCAGATCGAGCGGGGAGGGGATCGGTCGGTCCAGCTCGGTGAACGTCTCGCGGACGGTCGCGCGGATGTCGTCGAGGGCGCGCTCGCGATAGGCGGAGACGGGCGAGCCCGGATCGTGCAGCTCGGCGAACAGCGGGCGCAGCATCGCGCCGTGGCCGCGCGCCCAGCCCAGGTAGGCGTCGATGAGCCGGATGCCGAGTTCCACGGGCTCGGCGGTGCCGGTGAGCGCGGCGCGGATGCCGCTGACCAGGCCCTCGTTGGAAGCGGTGAGCAGCACGTGCAGCGGTTCGGCGGCGTTGCCGAAGTACCGGTAGAACGTCGGCCGCGCCAGCCCGGCCTGTTCGATGATCTGGGCGACGCTCAGTCCGCGAGAGCCGTTGCGGGTGAACACTTCCGCCGTGGCCAGCACGATCCTGGCCTTGACCTCCTCGGCCTGCTCCCTGGTCTGCGGTGGGCGGCCGCGGCGCGTCGTCGTCGCGTCAGTGGACATGGTGAGACCTCACAACCGGATGTCGGGCATGTCTGTGCTGCACAACGGAGAGCTTGACACGGGACACGTCACGAGGATTAATCTAACACCACTGTTCAGTAAATGTCTGGACGTGCGCACCCGAACCGTCCTCCGAGAGGTCCGACCATGACGACCGCCGCCAAGCTGCCCGCCGAAGCCGCCGCACTGCCCGCCGACCTGGTCCGGCCGCTGCTCGAGCATGCCGTCGCGGGCCGCGCGCCCGCGGTCGAAGTGTTCGCGCCCGCCACCGGGCGGCTGATCACCGAACTGCCCCAGTCGTCCACCCGCGACATCGAGCGGGCCTTCGCCACGGCACGGGCCGCGCAGCGCGAATGGGCGCGCCGCCCGGTGCGCGAGCGCGTCGCCGTGCTGCGCCGCTTCCACGACATCGTGCTCGCCGAGCAGGACACCATCCTCGACCTCGTGCAGACCGAGACCGGCAAGTCCCGTGCGCACGCCTTCGACGAGGTCGGCGACGTGGCGGTCAACGCCAGGTACTACGCCTCGGTCGCCGAGAAGCTGCTCGCCACCCGCAAGCCGCGCGGCGTGCTGCCGGTCCTCACCCAGGTCGACGTCCGCCACCGGCCCAAGGGCGTCGTCGCGGTGATCTCCCCGTGGAACTACCCCCTCGCGCTGGCCGCCTCCGACGCGTTGCCCGCGCTCGTCGCCGGCAACGCCGTGGTCGCGCGGCCCGACAACCAGACCGCGCTCACCGCGCTGTGGGCTATCGATGCCGCCGTGCGCGCCGGGCTGCCGCGCGGACTGTGGCAGGCAGTGCTCGGCCGCGGTTCGGTGATCGGCGGCGAGGTCATCGGCCGCGCCGACTACGTCGACTACACCGGCTCCAGCGCCACCGGCCGCACCATCGCCCAGCAGGCGGGCGAACTGCTGATCGGCTACTCGCTGGAACTGGGCGGCAAGAATCCGCTGCTGGTGCTCGCCGACGCCGACGTGTCCCGCGCCGCCAGGATCGCCATCCGCGCCTGCTTCGCCTCGGCCGGGCAGCTGTGCGAATCCATGGAGCGCATCTATGTGCACGAGGCGGTCTACGACCGCTTCGTCTCCGCATTCGTCGCCAACGTGCGCGCGATCGAGCTGGGCGCGGAGCTGAACTACGGCAGCGACATGGGCTCGCTGACCTTCCAGCGCCAGCTGGACACCGTGCGCGCGCATGTCGACGACGCCGTGGCCAAGGGCGCGACGGTGCTCGCGGGCGGTCGCGCGCGCCCCGATCTCGGCCCCTTCTTCTACGAGCCGACGGTGCTCGCCGGTGTGCGGCCGGGCATGACGGTCTACCGCGAGGAGACCTTCGGCCCCGTGGTCTCGATCTATCGCGTCGGCAGCGACGAGGAAGCGATCGAGGCCGCCAACGACACCGCCTACGGACTCAACGCCAGCGTGTGGACCAAGGACGTGCAGCGCGGCCGGGAGGTCGCCGCGCGCATCAACGCGGGCTCGGTGAACGTCAACGAGGGCTTCATCGCCGCGTGGGGCAGCGCCGACGCGCCGTCCGGCGGTCTCGGCATCTCCGGCACCGGGCGGCGGCACGGCCCCGAGGGCCTGCTCAAGTACATCGACACCCAGACCATCGCGGTGCAGCGGGTGCTGCCGATCGCGCCGCTGCCGGGGATGTCGGAGGAGCTGTGGGCCAAGACCATGACGCTCTACTTCGCCGTCATGAAGACGCTGCGCCAGAAGTAAGACACGAACGCAGGGATAGGGAACGAATGAAGCTGGACACGGTTGCGGGCAAGAAGGTCCTGGTCACGGGCGCTGCCATGGGCTTGGGCAAGCTGTTCGCCGAGCGCGCGGTGCGCGAGGGCGCCGCGGCGGTGGTGCTGTGGGACGTCAACGAGATCGCGCTGAAGGGCACCGCCGCCGAACTCGCGGGTCGCGGGTCGCGGATCGAGGAGTTCGTGGTGGACGTGTCCGACCGCGACGCCATCGCCGAGACGGCGGCCGCGGTGCGCGAGGCGGTCGGCGACATCGACATCTTGGTGAACAACGCGGGCATCGTGCGCGGCAACACCTACTTCTGGGAAACCGAGAACCGCGCTGACATCGACAAGACCATGGCGATCAACTCGCTCGCGCCGATGTACATCACGCTCGAATTCCTGCCCGCCATGGTGCGCGGCGCCGGCGAGGGGCGGGTGCTGAACATCGCCTCCTCCGCGGGCTTGGTGTCCAACCCGCGCATGTCGGTCTACGCCGCGTCCAAGTGGGCGGCGCTCGGCTGGTCCGACTCGGTGCGCCTGGAACTGGAGCAGGCGGGCCACGACCACGTCAAGGTCACCACCGTGTGCCCGACCTACATCAACACCGGAATGTTCGACGGCGCCAAGGGTTTCTGGCTCACCCCGATCCTCGAGCAGGACGACGTGGTCGACACCTCGTGGAAGGAGATGAAGCAGGGCAACCCGCTGGTCGTCCTCCCGTGGACCTCCCGCCTCAACCGGGCGCTCTCCGGCGTCCTGCCGCTGAAGCTCCGCGACCTCTTCCTCGACACGGTCGGTGTCTACCGCTCCATGGACCAGTTCACCGGGCGCAAGAAGTAACCGGCCTCGGCGCCGTTGCAGCGCCCGCCCTCGATTGCGCGGTGGTCAGGGGCGGGCGCCGACGACGACGGTGGCGTAGTACTCCTCGGACTCCGCGACGCGCGCGGTGAGACCGTGCGCCGCGAGGATCTCGATGGCGACGACCGACTGTTCGGGACTCGATTCGACCAGCAGGTGCCCGCCGGGGGCAAGCCACTCGGACGCTTCGGCGGCGACGCGGCGGAAGACGTCCAGTCCGTCGGCGCCGCCGTCGAGCGCCGTGCGCGGCTCGTGGTCGCGGGCTTCGGGTGGCATGCCCGCGATGTGGCCGGACGGCACGTACGGGGTGTTGGCGAGCAGAATGTCGACGCGGCCGCGCAGGTCGCCGGGCAGCGGCTCGAACAGGTCGCCCTGGTAGACCGCCGCGCCGAGCGGATCGAGATTGCGGAGCGCGCACGCGACAGCGGCGGGTTCGATATCGGCGGCGGCGAGTTCGACGGTCCGTCCCTCGGCGATGAGCGCGGTGGCCAGCGCCAACCCCAACGCCCCCGAACCGCAGCACAGGTCGACCACCGTGGGCGCCGACCCGACCGCGCCCGCGAGCGCGAGTGCCTCCTCGACCAGGAAGACCGTGCGTTGCCGCGGCACGAAAACCCCCGGCCCGACCGCGACCCGCAGCCCGCGGAACTCCGCCCACCCCAGCAGGTGCTCCAGCGGTGTCCCGGAAACCCGTTGCGCGACAAGGCTGTTCAGATCGCTCCCGGTCTCGTCCGCCGCGCCGATCAACAGCCGCGCCTCGTCCTCGGCGAACACACACCCTGCCGCCCGTAACTGCGCCGCCACCTCGGCGACCTCCACACCTGACACCCGGCCATCCTGCACGAGTCGGCTCGGCGTCTGCCAGCGGGTATCCGGTGCCGGTGCGAGATGGGACTGCCGCACCACCAGGTTCGTCGATGACTACCGAACGCCGTGGCCTGTGTGTTCGTCGAGCAAACCGGTGGTCCGAACGCGTCGCGGCCCGAGCGAGGACGTCTCACTCGGGCCGCGACGCGCGTGGCTATCGGGACATGTCCAGCTGGAAGGTGCGGGTGGCGTCGAGGTAGATGCCGCGCTGGGCGTTGCGGGCGGGTGGGGGCAGCTGGGAGACCAGCTGTTCGAGGGACGTGGTGGCGCCGACGACGCGGGTGCCCGCCACGATGAAATCGGCGACCGCGCGGCGAATGTGATTGGGCGAGGTCACCACGACGGCGCTGGTCGCGCCGACATCGCGCAGCAGCCGACTGCTGAACAGCGCGTTCTGCACCGTCGAACTCGCCCGGTTCTCGACATGGACTCGGGAGGCCGGGATGCCGCGCTCGACCAGCCAGTTGCGCATGGCATCGGCCTCGGTGATCCCGTTCTGCGGATTGCCGCCGGTCACCACGATCGGCGAGAACGGTGCCGCGACGGCCTGGATCCAGGCGGCGGTCAACCGGTTCACCAGCTCGGGGCGCAGCGCGCCGTCGGGGAGCAGACCGTAGCCGAGCACCACGATGCCCGTCTGCGGACCGATCAGCGCGGGCAGCGGATTCGGCAGGGTGCCGACCGCGGCGCCGATGGCATTGAGCACGTGGCCGGTGCCCGCGGCCATCACCGGGTCGGTGGCCTGCAACCGGCCCATGGCGTCGGCCAGTGCGGGCAGGTCGTTGGCGTAGTGCGACCAGATGGCCTGCAACGAGAGCGCTTCGGCGTCACCGGGATCGGTGCCGAGCAGCGCGCGCAGGTCGGCGAGGCCCGCGCCCTCGTTGCCGTCGGTGAAGTGGCGCTGGGCGGAGTTGTAGAGGGCGTCGGTTTCGGGGGAAGCCTGGGCGGGCGCGCCGACCAGACCGGTGAGGGTGAAGGCCGCGAACGACGCCGCGACCAGGGATTTCCAATGCCTCGAGATTCTCACTACAGTCGACACCTTTCCACGCGTGAAACGGGTTTCGGTACGTCAGCTGACAGTTGGCCGGTGGCAAAGCTCCGTCCACGATACGACCGCGACCGGGCGGAACCCGGTAATTCGCGGGCCGAATCGCCCCGTGACTTCGCGCGATCGCGCCGCGACTTCTCGCGATGACGGGCCGGGAGACGATGACTCCGCTCGGGTGCGCGGGTTGCTGCCGGAATGCGTCCGGCAGCGCCCACTAAGCTGTCACCCCGTGGACACCCTTTCGCTGACCGGCAAGGAACTCGCCGCCGCCATCAACGCCGATACCAAGGAACGCGCCGCCGCGTTCGTCGCGGGCGCGCACGCCCCGCGGCTGGCCCTGGTCGTGGCCAACGACGATCCCGCCAGCGCCTGGTACGTCAACTCGCTGCGCAAGGCCGCCGAGCGACTCGGAATCGCGTGCGATCGCATCGATCTGGGCGCCGACGCCACGGCGGAGCAGATCCGAGCGGAACTCGACGCGCGCAGCGCCGCCCCCTCCTTCGACGCGATCATGCTGCAGACCCCGCTGCCCGCGGGCGTCTCGCTCGACGACGTGAGTTCGGCGATCGCCGCCGACAAGGACGTCGACGGCGTCAGCCCGCTCTCGCTCGGCCTGCTCGCCGCCGGTCTGGACGGTTTCGTGCCCGCCACCTCCGAGGCCGTGGTCGAGTTGCTGAAGCACCATGAGATCCCGTTGCGCGGCAAGCTGGTCGCGGTCGTCGGGCGCTCGAACATCGTCGGCAAGCCGCTGGCGCAGCTGCTGCTCGCCGAGGACGCCACCGTCACCGTGTGCCATTCGCGCACCGCCGACCTGGCCGGCGTGACCTCGACGGCCGATGTGGTGGTGGCCGCGGCGGGCCGGGCCGGGCTGGTCACCGGCAAGCACGTGCGCGAGGGCGCGATCGTCATCGACGTCGGCACCAACGAGGCGCCGGACGGCGGCATCGTCGGCGACGTGGACGCGGATTCGGTGCGCGGCAAGGCCGCCGGACTCAGCCCCGTCCCCGGCGGCGTCGGCCCGGTGACCACCGCGCTGCTCATGCGGCACGTGGTCGCGGCGGCGGAGAAGCTGCGCGGCTGACGGCTGCGGTGGCGGAACCGTCGCCGAGATCGGCGAGCGGCGCGGTTCAGCCGGCGGCGGCCGGGCGGCGGGGAATCGTCCGCGAGATCGGCGGGCGGTGCGGCTCAGCCCGCGGCGGCGATGCCCGTGATGAGGGTGCGGTCGCCCGCGCGGGCCACGCTGACCAGCTGGGCGTTGTAGGTCATCGGGTCGCGGCCGGGCCGGGACTCGGTGATCACGACGCGATATTGGCCCGCGAACGCGCCGGGAGTGATCGCGACGCAGTGCGTGGTGCCCGCGGGGATGCTGTCGATGCCGTGCTGAATGGCGTCCACGGTGGGCACCGAGGCGTTCGGCGCGACCACGGTGCGCGCCTGTTCGGCGGAGCGCGTCACGTAGTACGCGTACTGGAACGCGAAGATGGCCCCCGGACCGGAATCCGTGCCGCCGTCGCCGTTGCCCTGAATCTTGTCGCCGATGCGCTCCGCGGGACAGCGGGACGCGGGAACCACCAGCGGCTCGGTGGTCGGGGCGGGACTGTTGGAGGCCGTGGGCTGCGGCGCGGGACCGCCGCGGAAGTACAGGAAAGCCGCGGCAGTGACCGCCAGTGCGGCGACGGAACCGATCAGCGCGGGAGCCCAGCGGCGCAGCGGCGGGCGTTTGGGGGATCGGTCGATCATCCGTGCGAAGACGTCCTCTTCGGGGAAGTGCATTGGCTCCGGGGCGAATTCGGCGTCGGGTTCCCCCTCGGGTTCGTGAGAGTCGTACGGCCGCTGCGACTCCCGGACCGGCCAGGCGCCGCGAAAGCGCAATTCACCGGGCCACGGCGGCGACCCGGGCGCGGCAGCCCGCGGCATCATGCTCTGTCCGGGTCGTGTCGTCATGTCCGGTCGTTCCATCTCCCCGCCTTCATCAGGTCACGCCGTCGGGTAGTCCCACATCGAAACCAGCTCCCCGGCACGATACTGCCAGGGAACCGCGTTCTGCGAAACGTCCGGGGCGCGTGGCGCGGAGAGGCGGACCACTGGACCTGGGCTCACCAGTGCACGTTGACCGGGTCGCCGATGCCGACCGTCTGGTAGTACCAGGCCGCGTCGTCGGGTGCGAGATTGATGCAGCCGTGGCTGACGTTGGCGTAGCCCTGCGAATCCACCGACCACGGTGCCGAGTGCACGAAAACGCCACCCCACGTGAGGCGTTCGGCGTACTCGCCGTTGATCAGGTAGCCCTCCGGCGAGCTCAGCGGGATGCCGATGGTGCGGGAATCGAAGACCACCGAGCGAAACTTCTCCAGCACCGGGAAAGTGCCTGTGGGAGTTTCGAATCCGGACTTGCCCATGGAGGCGGGCATGCTCCGCACGACTTGGCCGCCGATGCTGACGGTGAAGGTGTGCGCGGACATGTCGGCCTCGGCGTACACGCCTTCGTTGGTGCGGAATTCGGTGCGGGCGTTGCCGATTCGGACGGTGATGGCGGAGCGTGCGGGCAGGAAGCCCGTCGGCGTCCAGGTGAGTTCGCGGTCGGTGGTCCAGGCGAACGTGCCGTCGAGCGGGCCTGCCGAGCCGACTGTCACGAGACGCTCGGCGCGAGCGCGATTCGTGACGGGTGCGGCGAACTGGATGGTGATCGGATGCGCGATGCCGACTTCCTGTCCTGCGGTCGGCGTGATCGCCGTGATCCTGTCGGCGGACGGAGGAACGATCAGTGTCGCTCCCGCCGCACCGGAGCCGAACGCGGTCAGCATGATGACCACGGTCGCGAGGAACAGGTGGCGAAGTACGCTCCTCATGGCTCCACCCCTTTCGAGATGGTGTCGTACGCGAAAAACCAGTCTACGCCTTCATGATCAACCCGGCTTGCCGAACATCCAGGACAGGATTTCCCGGGGATCAACCATGAGACCGGTCGGTTTTCTCTAAGCCTTCGAAGAGTAGCGCGCCTCTCATCCAGCCACGGGGTCCGATTACGTCGTCGGCGCTCCGCCGAGCCCCCGCACGGATCGCGATTCCGGCTTGGGCGTCGCGGGCGGGCGGGCGATGCGCCCGCCGAGCCGTTCGTGCACCGTGAACCCGTGCCCGCGGCACCAGCTCGCCAGCGCCGGGATCGCGGCCTCGTCGTCGCGGAAGGTGGGCAGCAGCTGGCCGACGATGTGCAGGCGATGTGCGTCCGCCGTCCGGCACAGGTGCGCGAGTCCCGCACTGCCGAGGCCCATTCCGCGCAACGCGGGCGTGACCGTGATGCCCTCGAGTTCGATTGTGCTGGTGTGGATCTCGAAGCCGATCTCGATCGGGCCCGGTCCGCGTCTGCGCAACTGCGCGATGTCGGAGGGGATCGGGCGCAGTTCGCCGGGAAGATGATCGATCAGCCGCTGCCGCGCCACCTCGGAAGGGGCCAGCCGGACGCTCTCCAGCAGCCGGTTGGTGAGCTCGTCGACGCACCGGCGGTCGCCTTCGGCGGCCTGTTCGCGCACGAAGGGGCAGTCGCGGCCGATGGCGCGCAGCTGGCGCGCCCACTGCGGCGCGCTCACCGCGAAACGCGACGTGACGACGGCGATGGTGGTCTCGATGCCGACCACACCGGCCAACGTGGTGGTCTCGCCGCCGGAGAGCAATCCCCAGGAGTGCTCGTCGGCCCCGACCCCGTGCCTGCCCAGTTCGCGCCGCAGCTTGTCGAGACGCCGTTCCGCGCGCTCGTACGCGCCGCCGGGCAAGCGGCCGAGCCAAGCGGGCCTGCCCTGCAAGTTGGTGCGGATGCGCAGGTCGGCGAGCGCGATGCGCGCGGCATGGTAGTTGCTCCAGGCTTGCGCGCGCCGCGCGCGGACCTGGAGCGCCGGATCGGAGCCGGGTATCTCGGAGGACGGGGGATCGTCACTCATGACCATCAACCGTAGATCCGGACATGGTCACCTGGGGAGGCTTGCCGATACATCGCCGCGCGAACCGCCCGACGCGCCCTGGTCAGGCCGCTCCTGCCGAGGAAGATGGCGGCGTGTTTCCGTATCGGCGTGTCGCCCAGGGGTCGTGCTAGCTGCGTACGGCGTGCACGACCTCGGCGTGCAGGCTGTCGGCGCGCGCGGTGATCTCCTCGATGCGCAGCAACGCGGGCGCGAACTTGTCGCCCAGCGCTGCGGGCAGCGAGGCCAGGTTGATCTCGATGTTGAGCCGCGAGCTCGTGGCGGCGGCGCGTGCCGCGTCGGCCGCGGCGCCGATGTCGGTGACGACGTTCGGGTTGCCGATCGGCAGCAGCTCAGCGGCCAGCGACAGCACCTCGTCGGCCTCGTCGACCACCGCCGCGGGCACGCGTGCCGCCTCCACCAGGGCGGCGTTGATCGCCTCGGTGCGGGCCGCGGTCTCCTCGCCGGTGGCTTTCGGGAGCTTGTATGCGGCGCCCACCGCGGTGAACGCGGCCGCGTCGGCATCCGCCAGGGCCAGCGCGCGTGCGCGGGCCGCGTCGGCGGCCTCGATGATGCGGTCCACGATCGGCCGGTGCTCGGCGTCCTTGGCCCGGGTCGTGTAGCGGGCGACCATGCCGATCAGTGCCGCGCCCTGCGCCGCGTGCAGCGCGGCCACCGCACCGCCGCCGGGTGCGGGGATCTTGGCGGCCAGATCGGACAGGTACTGCGCGAGGGTGACCTCACCGAAGGAAGACGCAGTTTCCTGGGACGACGTGCTCGGCTGCGACACGGGTTGCCTTTCGTTCTCCGGCGGCGTGAATTAATGATCACGCTACCGCCTGCGGCCGTGCGCACCCTGCCCGACCACCGCGTCGGACGGCCGGTGCGCAGTCGGCGCAAACCTGGGGTTATGTTGAGCACATGCGGATCGGATTGGGCATCAACTATTCGGGCGGCTTCAAGGAAGCGGCCGCCGAAGTGGCCGACCTCGAACGGGCCGGACTCGACACCGTCTTCGTGCCCGAGGCGTACTCCTTCGACGCGGTCAGCGCGCTCGGCTACCTCGCCGCGAAGACCGAGCGACTGCAGCTGGCCTCCGGCATCCTGCAGATTTACACCCGTACCCCCAGCTTGACGGCGATGACCGCCGCTGGCCTCGATTTCGTCTCCGAGGGCCGGTTCCTGCTCGGCCTCGGCGCGTCGGGCCCGCAGGTGATCGAGGGTTTCCACGGCGTGCCCTACGACGCGCCGATCGGGCGCACCAGGGAACTGGTGGAGATCTGCCGCAAGGTGTGGCGCCGGGAACGGCTCGAATACCAGGGCAAGCACTACCGGATCCCGCTGCCCGAGGGCGAGGGCACCGGCCTCGGCAAGCCGCTGAAGCTGATCAATCACCCGGTGCGCGAACGCATTCCGGTGCTGCTCGCGGCGCTCGGCCCGAAGAACGTGGAGCTGGCCGCCGAGATCGCCGAAGGCTGGCAGCCGATCTTCTTCCTGCCCGAGCGGGCCAAGGAGGTCTGGGGCGCGTCGCTGGACGCGGGCCTGGCCAAGCGCGACCCCGCCCTCGGCAAGCTGGACGTGTTTGCCGGTCCGGCGCTGGCCATCGGCGAGAACGTGACGCCGCTGCTGGAGTTCGTCAAGCCGCACCTGGCCCTCTACATCGGCGGCATGGGCGCCAAGGGCAAGAACTTCTACCACACCCTCGCCACCAAGTACGGCTACGGCGCCGAGGCGGACCGCATCCAGGAGCTGTACCTGGCCGGGCGCAAGGAAGAGGCGGCCAAGGTGGTGCCGGACGATCTGGTCCGCGACATCTCGCTGGTCGGACCGGCCGGTTTCGTCAAGGAACGTATCGCCGCCTTCCGCGAGGCGGGCGTCACCGTCCTGAACGTGGTGCCGATGGCCGCCACGCCCGCCGAGCGGGTCAAGCTGATCGAGCAGCTGCGCGAGCTGGTCTGACGAACGCGACGGCGTCCCGGCGTGTAGACGCCGGGAAGCCATCGCGTTCGGGTCAATTGGGTCGCAGCGAGGTCAGCGCCGCCTCGAGCGTCGAGTGCAGCGCGAAGACCTGATCCAGGCTGGTCATCTTGAGCTGACGACTCGTCGCCGGTCCATCGGCGACCACCGCGATGGTCGTCGCCGACCCGGCCCGCTGATGCGCCGCGACCAGGGCCGCCATCCCCGCCGAGGCGAGGAAGCTGACCGCGGTCAGGTCGATGATCAGTGCTGTCGGCTTGCTCGCCAGGATGCCCTCGATCGCGGTCTCCAGTGCGGGCGCGGTCGCGAGATCGACCTCGCCGGCCACCGTGAGCACGGTCGCACCGTCACGCACTGCGACGGAGGTGGTCATCGTGTCCGCCATGGGATACGCGTCTCCGGAAGTGTTGGTCACACCACTACAACACACAGGTTGCGGCGAATTCGCAAGCTCGGCGTGTTCATACGCTCCAAACATTACCGGAGTCAGGGGCCGCCCGCGGTGCGTTGACGTGGGCATCCGTCGGCGCGAGGGGACGGCGCGGCCGTGCGCGAACGTGTGCGCCTCGCAGGTCAGATCCGAGACCGCCTCGTCGGCTCTACGGCCGACGGCCGCGCGTAGCTGAAGGTCAGTAGCCAGGGTGCGAAGTTTCTCGTGCCTTCGAATGGCTTGCTACCCCGCAAGAGTGTCTTGACATAAAGGGGAGCCATGAGTGCGCGTTCGTGCTGGCTGTCGATCTTGCTCGTGCAACAGGGTGAAGGCTGGCTGGGAGTACGGCTCACGATGTAACCAGCAGTCCCTGTGCCAAGGCTGCCGTGACGGCAGCGGTGCGGTCGGAGACGTCGAGTTTCGTGAACGCGCGCTGCAGGTGTGTTTTCACGGTTGTCTCGCTGATGTGCAGGAGTCGCCCGACCTCGGCGTTGGTCAGTCCGTGCGCGACATGCCCGAGGACCTCCACCTCACGGGCTGACAACGCCGCGCGCGGGCGATGCTGTCGGTGATGCAGCCGTGCGCTGACCGAGGGCGCCAGCACGGTCTCGCCCCGGGCGGCCGCGCGCACGGCTGCGGCGAGTTCGGCGCGCGAGCTGCCCTTCAGCAGGTATCCGCAGGCACCGGCTTCCACGGCGCGCACGATGTCGGTGTGGGTCTCATACGTGGTGAGGACCACCACCCGGGTGTCAGGGCAGACGGCCAGGATCTGCTCGGTCGCGGTAGCGCCGTCGACTTCAGGCATCCGCAGATCCATGAGCACGATGTCAGGGCGCAGCGCGGTCGCCACCGTCACGGCCTCCGCCCCACCGGCCGCCTCGCCGACGACAGCGAGATCGGCTTCCCGGGAAAGCATTCCGCGCATGCCCTCCCGTACTACCGGATGGTCGTCGACAAGCAGGACGGTGATCACGCCGGTACCACGATATCCACCTGGGTCCCCGCACTCGGGTGGGTCGTGACCGTGACTGTCGCGCCGACTTCCCGTGCCCGGCTGCGCAGGCCGGGCAGCCCGAATCCGTTGGTGTGGGCGCTGTCGAAACCGATTCCGTTGTCCGCCACCGACAGTCGCACACCCTGGTCGGTTCGGGTGAGTGTGACCTTCACACTGTCGGCGTGTGAATGCTTGCGCACGTTGGCCAGCGCTTCCTGCACCGCACGCAGCAGCACCACCTCGGAGCCGGTATCGAGCTGAGGCACAGTCGAATCCACCTCCACAATAACGTCGATACCGGTCTCGTCGGCGAGCCTGTGGCAGCGCCTCTGCACCGACTCGGCCAGAGGGCCGGTACCCAGTTCGGGTGGTGCCAATGCCTCGACCATCGCGCGTGCTTCGATCAGATTCTCCTGCGCGGTGGCCTCGATCAGCGCGATATGTCGGCGCGCGAGAACGGGGTCGGCATCGAATTCCGATTCCACCGCCTGGGCCAGCGTCGCGATGCCGGTGAAGCCCTGTGTGAGGGTGTCGTGGATTTCCCGTGCCAGGCGGGCACGTTCGGCCGCCGAACCTGCTTCCCGAGACAGTCGTGCCACCTCGGCGCGGCTGCCTTCCAGCTGGCGTAGTAATACGGCCAGTTGTTCGCCGCGGTCGATGGCCAGAGTGATCGTCGCGCCGATCGCGGGGTTGAACACCACCGCGACCAGCGAGATCGCTAGACCCATGGGGACATGCGTGTGTGCCAGTAGTGAGACGATCAGCGGCGTGAAACTGACCGCCCCGGCGACCAGCATCGCCGGTCGTACCGGCAGCGACATGTAGATCAGTGCGTACGCCACCATCACCGCCGCGATGGCATCCGGCGACCACCAGGCGGCGGCAAGAAACAACACCAGCGCCCCGGCCACGAACGTCACCGATTTCCGGCTCACCGTACGGTGATAGAACGCCTCTGGGTTATTGCGGCGCGGCGCCAGCTGTGCGGACCATGCCAGCAGGCATGCCAACGCCGCCAAAGCAGCCCACATATTCCAGGCATCGCCCCACTGCATTACGACAACGAGAACGCCGGTGGCGATGGTGCCGCCGACCACGTAGGCGCACCAGATCCGGTACCAGAAATCCCACCCTACGGGCGCTGGGCCGCGCGCTGTCATGCTTCGACGATAACCCGGACCGGGCATGCAGGTTGTCCTTCGAACGGCGGACGTCTACCTCGATTTCGCGGCCTACGCTGCGACAAAAGCCTTTGTAGACAGGGGGATTCGTCATGATGACACGATCGGTCGAGCCTGACCGGACGCTCTACCCGCCCCGATGGCAGCCGGCTCCGCTGCGCTGGCATCGCACACGCGTGTCGTGGTGGCAGTCGTGGAAGCTTGCCGCCCAGGTGGTGCCGCGTTGGCGCGACCGCACTCTCGCCGACTTCTACGGCACCCAACTTCCCGGTGGAGACGACATTTTAGTGGCCCGAATGCCGTTTCAGCGCTTTGTGGTGGTGCGCAGCCCAGAGCTGGCGCGGCATGTCCTGGTGACCAACCAGGACAACTACACCAAGAGCGCGGAATATGACATGCTCGCCGTAGCATTCGGACGCGGCCTGGTCACAGAGCGGAATGAGCAACGCTGGCAACGAAATCGCCGTCTGGTAGCGCCCGTGTTCGGCAAACGCAACATCGCCACACTCGCAGGCCCGATCACCGACGCCGCACGAGATTGCGCCGAGCGTATCCTCCAGCTCGGTGCCGACGGAGCATCCGTCGACGTGAACGTCGAAATGAACAGGCTCACACTCGATATCGTCGCCCGCACCATGTTCGGCGTCGACCTCACGGGGCCGATGTCGGAGATCACCCTCTCCCGGATGCTGCGCCTGTTCGGAGTCGGGTTCGTCGCGGGCGTCTCTCGTCCGCTGCACGCGCTCGCCGAGCTCACGAACCGCTATAACCTGCCCATGCGTGTCATGCGCGCCGCCAGCTGGATTATCGCGCCGTGCATGATCGCTGATCTCCGGCACGTCGACCGGGTGATCGATCAGCTCATCGCCGATCATCGCAGTGGTGCGATCACCCGCCGCGACAACCTGCTCGCACTGCTCATGGAGGCGCGCGATCCGGAGACCGGGCACCGTTATACCGATGCCGAAATCCACGACGAGCTGATGACATTCATCGGTGCCGGGATGGAAACCACTGCGACAGTGCTCGCTTGGACCTGGAAACTGCTCGCCGAACACCCCGATGTCCGCGCTCGCCTGCACGCCGAACTCGACGACGTCCTCGCCGGCCGTACCCCCACCGCCGACGACGTGGATTTCCTGCCATGGACGAAAGCCGTTGTCGCCGAGACCATGCGACTGTATCCGCCCATCGTCGGACTTGCCCGCGTTGCGAGAAGTGATGATCTGCTCGGCGATTTCCCGATACGGGCCAACACCACCATTACGATCAGCCTGCATGCTCTGCATCATCACGGCGGAGTCTGGTCGAATCCCGAGATCTACGACCCGACCCGCTACCTGCCCGGAAACCTGACACCCACACAACGCCACGCCACGCTGCCCTTCGGAGCCGGAAAACGCATGTGCGTAGCCCATGTCTTCGCCAACACCGAAGCCGTTCTCGCACTGGCGACCATGGCTCAACGCCTCGAGATGGACCTGGCGACCGCGAAGCCGACTCGCCCGCAGTTCTCCTTCACCGGCGGCCCCGACGGACCAGTTCCCATGCATGCGAGCGGCCGGACGGTCGACCGCGACAGGAATCAGTCCCTCCGCCACTGAGGTTGCGACTCGCACAAGCGCAGGCCCCGGCGAAGGTTCGCCGTTGTAGGCGATGACGGCATGGTGGCGTCCCGAACTCGGGATCGGTGTCGACGATCTCGCCGACACCTACGCCACCTTCGCGTGCCAACTGCTCGGCTGAGTGCGCGTCAGTCAGCGGTCTCCCGGTATCCGCTCTTCTGTTTGGCGGCAATTGTTTTCGCGGCCTGGGCGGCGGCCTTGACCGGGTCGCCGTAGCGTTTGGTGTTGACGGTGCCCACGGCGCCTTCTCTACCGTGCCGGGTGGCGACGGTATCGAGGCCGGGATCGGTGACGATCTCCCAGAATTTGGTGCCGTGCGGCCCGGCGGCCTCGAAGTACCGGCGAGTGAGTTCGGGGCCGCGCCGCTGGCCGCCGAAGAGCATCATGGTTTCGGGCGCTGCCTGTTCGAGGTGGTGGGCGAATCGGCTCAGGAACGAGGACGCGAGGATCCACGACAGCGACTTCTCCCACCACGCCTCGGCCGGATGCTGATCCAGGTACATGAAGACCCGGTCGTCGGAGCTCGGTGACACATCGGAGAATACGGTGTCGACCGTGCCGTCGAGGCCGACCACCAGCGCGCTCATGGCCGACAGCACGGGTTCCCATTCGAGTTGCTGCTCACCGCGCAGCGCGGCCGTGTACTTCGCCCCGAGTTTGCGCATGCGGGCCCGTTCCTGCCGTACCTCGGCGGGGCACAGGAGTCGCAGACCGGTCTCTCCGATTCGCCACTCGGCGTAGCCGATACGCTCCCACAGCGTGCGCAGGATGGCGGGTAGCGGTGCCGCGAGCTCGGCTTCGAGGGCGTCGATGTCCTCGGGCGAGGCGGGTGGACCGACTTCCACCTCGAACCCGTGCAGACCGGGCGAATGCGCGGTGAAACCCTGTGCCGTCAGGTATTCGGCGATCTCGCCGAGGGCGGCGACATGCCAGGCGGGGTCTTGATTGTCGACGCGGATGCGAGCGCGGACCCATTCGGCGACGGTCAGTTCCTCGCGTACCCGATAGCCGTTCCAGGTCACCCACTCCAGTTTGGACAGCGCCGCACCATCGCGATACAGCTCCAGCTCCCGGCGTTCATGAGCCGCCGCGAGCGCCGCGTCCACCGCGAACCGGGGCCGGTCGAAGGCCATCAGGCGCTCGCTGTCAGCGTCGGGCCGGTAAAAGGTGCGCAGGATCGCCGCCCGGCCGGGCAGATACCACGGATCGGATTCGGTGTATTTCGCCGCCGCGCAGGTGGTTTTCATTCGGGTGAAGGCGTTTTCGGCGGTGGCCGGGTCGGGAAAGGTGAGGCCGACCGTGTCGAAGCGGCCGTTGTTGACGCCCCACCGGTACACGATCTGGTCGAGATAGCGCACCAATTCGACGAATTCGTTGCCCGAGACCGTCCACAACAACGCGCGCGCGGATTGCTCGCGCCCCTCGCCCAGGAATTCTCGCATACCGCTATGGCCGATCCGGCTCGACTGGAAGGGGGTGCCGTCCGACATGCCGAATCCGTCGAAGGCGTGGATATCGCCGTCCGAGTCGAGGAACCACACCTCTCCCGTGATTCGGTCGGTGAGCAGACGTCGCCGCACGGTGGTGCCCGCCAAGGTCCCGAGGTCGTCGTCACCGATCCGAGCGAGCGGCCGCCCCGCCGCACGTGCTCGCTCGCCCTTGTCGAGTAGGTCACGCCGCGCCGAATCGGCCTCTCCTGACAGCACGTTGGCGAGTTGGGCGCGCATGTCGTCCGAGATGAGCGGATCGGCCCACTCTCGTCCACGAGACAGGTTGTCGGGCTCGATGGCGTCGACAGCGATGGATTCCCAAGTGGCGTAGGCGGTTCGGACCAGGCCGTACTCATCGGCTTCCAACGCGGCAATGATGCCGACAGCCAGCGCGTACTTGAACACCCGCTGTTCGGTCTCGTCCTGCGGTGTCGCCCAGTCGCTGATCTCACGCAGCAGTTCGACCATGGGCCATCGCTGTTTCACGTGATCGGTGACGGCATTGGCGTAGTGCGCGGCAGCACGATGGTCGTGTCGATCGTGCAACCGCCGCATGACATCCCGGTGCACCTCCGCCGAGAAGATCTCGCCGAGTGCGTTGCCCATCCGCCAGATGCTGCGTCGTTCGGTGAACAGCCGCTCGATCAACGCCGTGCGCGCGGTGTCGGAGTTCAGGTTCCGTACCGCGGAATACAGATTGGCGACCACATCCTCGAGCTGATCGTCCACCGTCTGCCCGTGGCTGAGCGCCACGCTGTGCACCGGGTCGGAGTCGGCATAGCGGCGGCCGTAGTCGTCGAGCGCCTCGATGAGAAAGTCGTGCGCACCGGAGTGCTGGAAGCGATACAGCTGGTGGCCCGCGACATTGCGAGCGCCTATTCCGGGATGGGCCACAATTGTGTCGATCATGGCGGCGGCGGCCCGCACGGCCTGCTCGGGCGACGCCCGTCGCAGCACACAATGCTTCTTGCTCGAATCGAACAACTGCTGCCACAGCGCTTCGACCGTGCTGGCCGGTGCGGGCAGGCCCGCCAGCCGCATCAGTTCATCGAATACCGGCGGATGATGCGCCACCGGGGCCAGTGCGAGGCAGACAGCCTTCTTCAGTTCGTCGTTGTTCATCTCGGCGAGGATGTCGGACGCATCCGGCTCCGGTGTGTGCTCGAGCAGCCGGATAAGCACTGGAACGAAGGCACTGTCCGGGGAGTCCACGCGCAGCCCCTGGACCACGCGGGTGCGCACCTCGGCGGGCAGGTGCTCGATACCGGTGGCGGCCAGCGCGGCCCGCTCGGCGTGCGCGCTGCCGAGCATGGCGCTCAGCGCCCATTCGATCACCTCGGCCGGCGAGTCCTCGACGTCCGCGCGCCGCAGAACACGTTGTGCGACAAGCTCGCTCAGCTCGGCACCGTCGATCTCGGCCAGAATGGCGGCGTGGTCGCCCGCGGCATCGCCCAGCCGCTGCAGGTAGGAGGATGATATCTGGGCGTCGGCCCAGCGGAGGTCGAGCTCCGCGCGGGTCAGCACCGGTTCGGTCTCGCACAGTTCGTGGGCCCGCCGCAGGGCGATCAGGCACGCACCGCTGTGTGGGTCTTTGCCGAGCAGCTCTCCGGCCGCCGCGGCGAGCGCCGCGCCGTCGCGCACCAGCGGCGTCACCACGGACAGCGCCCACACGCGCGTCGACCAGGCGCAGGTGGACGTGAGCAGCAAACGCACGAGGGTGTCCGCGGCCGGGCTGTGATCGTGTCCCGCCAGCCGATCCGCCTCGGCGCGCACCAGTGCCGTACCCGTCGTGACGGGCATGCGATCCAGGGCGGCGCGCACCTGTTCGGCGGTGAGCGTTCCGTTGTTCAGGCCGTGAACGATCCAGCTCGCCCGGCCCAGCGGCACGTGCTCCGGGGCCATCTCCATCGCTGTGAGCGCGGCCCGCGTTCGCGCCTCGTCGTCGGAAGCGACGTACTGCTGAAGCAGCGAACGGCGGACGCGGAACTCCGGCACGGACGCCACGTCGCCGTCGATCGCCAGCGTGCCGAAGACCTCTGCGAAGGCGTCCAGTAGGTCGGAACGCTCCTCGGCACGGCCGATCTCGGCGAGTACGCGGGCGCGGTCGTCGTCCTGCATGAGCAGACCGGTGTGCAGCAGCCAGTAGATGGACAGATGTGGATCTCGGTGCAGCAGCGGCAATTCCACCTCGAGCACCTTCCGGGCGTCGGCAGCGTTCCACAGATGCAGGAAGTGCCCGGCGGCGCTGGACGCCAGGTCATCAGCGGACTGCATGGGCTGTCCGTCGCGCAGCAACGGCTGCGCCAGCAGCCACATCAGCCACTGATAGCGCTTCGCCAGTTCGGCGCTGGTCGGGTCGGGTTCGGAGTCCGCGGCCGATGACGGCGAACGGAAGGAGTCGCGAATATCGAATCTCGACCGCTCGTCCTCGTCGTTCGCTTCGGCGCGCTCGAGCTCGTCCCGGTAGGCCAGCCAGTCGTCGAAAGAGTCGAACCACAGTTCCAGTTCCCGGGTTTCGTGACTCTGCCACCACACCCGGCCGCTGCCGCGCAGATCCAGCAGCGTGTAGTCGTCCCCCTCGTCGTCGATGACGACGAAGCCGCTCAGCGATTTGTCGATCGCTCCGAAGTACGGGTAGTTGATCGCCAAGTGGGCGTCCACGAGCGGGCCGCGCTCGCCCACCCAATACTCGAGCAGCCGGTCGTCGAGGGCGTCGGCTACGCGAGCGGGTACGGGCACGCCGAAGTAGCGGCTGGCGGATCGGTGCAGGTCCATGGCTTCTTTCTGGTATCGAAATGCGCTGTGCCGGTACGAAAGACGGTTCTGGTCCGAGATGGCTCGCCAGCTTGTAGCAGATGGCTGGGCCCACACCGTCCAGACGAACGATCGTATGGTCCGGGACGCTACCGTTCGGCTGTGACAGGAACGGCAGACACCGATTCCACTCCTGCGGTACAGGGATGACGGTGGCCGAGTCGGACGCCCGCCGGTCGAGGATTCGCGCGTATCCCGCAGTCGCGCGGCGCCTTTCGCGTGGTACGCCACTTGCGATGGCTGCCAGGCCGAACGCGGGGCCCGTGCCGTTGCCGCGCGGCGAAAGCGGTCTCGATGTGCATCCCCCGATCGGCGGGTTCAACGCCGGGGGTGTTACCCGTGGTCGCCTGCGCTATTCAGCAGGGCTGCTCGAGGGCGGACGCGTGTGGTCACCGACAGCACGCCGACTACGCGGTCTTCAGCGTGCCGTCGTGCGGACGCCCTCGCGGGCCAGTGTCTCGGCGATGGCGAGGCCGATGCCCCGTCCGGCGCCGGTGACGACGGCGGTCTTTCCGGTGGGATGTAGATCCATGAGAACGACCTTTCTCGGGGCTTCCGGCGTTAGAGGAGTGTGTCTCCAGGCGCCACGTCGATCGCGGTCCGGTAGACCATGGGGCGCGGGGTGACGTCGAGCTCGGGGTCGTCGGTCAACCGTTTGATCGATTGCTGCCACTCCGGGTTGGTTCGAGCCGCGTCCAAGGCGGTGCCGGTGGCCCATTCCGCCACATTGATGAAGGTCAGCTCGGCCTTGTCGTTGACCGCTTGGAGCATGCGCGCGCGGAGGAATCCGGGCGCGGACGCCATGCACCGCGCGTTGTCCTTCCAGCGGTCGAGGAATCGATCCTTCTGCGACATGGGCACCGAGAAGGCGTTGACGAGTGTCACCGGCTGCTCGGTGCCGGCCATCGTGTGTCCGGTCGGGATAGTCATATTGTCATCTTAGATGACAGTATCGTGCGCTTGCTACTGTCGATGTGTGCCGAATCAGCCGCTGGACGACCGGGGCGTCTTCTTGTTGTCCCAGATCGGCCACCACGTCTCGTACCTGTTCACCGCGCGGCTCGCACCGCTGGGGCTCGAACCCGCGCACTTCGGAATCCTCACCCACCTGGTGGCCGTCGACGGGCGCAGTCAGCAGGAGCTCGCCGATCTGCTGAACGTGCACCGCAACGCCATGGTCGGGCTCGTCGACGAACTGGAAGAACGCGGACTGGTGCGCCGCGGAAGACATCCCACCGATCGGCGCGCCCATGCGGTGCATTTGACCGAACGCGCTCGCCGGGCCCTCTCCGAAGCCGAAGCCGAGGCCGAGGCCATCGAGAACGAGATCCTCGCACCGCTCGACGAGGCCGAGCGGGCGAACCTCATCCAGCAACTGCGCCGACTTTCCTCGCATGCGGGGTTGCCGCCGGGTATTCATCCCGGCCTCCAGCGACGGCGGCGGGCCACCCCTTCGGTGTAGGCGACTGGGTGCCTCGCCACGAACGAAGTCGAGCTTTAGGTCGAAGGCTGAAGGTGATCTCAGTGATCTCGTGAGAGGTAGGAGAGGGCCGAGCGGACCAAACTCGGGATGTTGAAGATCACCCTCACTCAGGACGGTACGGACGCCTGTGCCGCTGCCCTCCGCATCGCTACCGGCCTCGAACCCGCTATCGGCGCAACCGATAGCAGACAGTCGCGACGCGAGGGGCTGCATGAGTAAGGCCAGGACTCCTGACGCGCCAGGACGGCGGTCGGCCGCACCGGAGCCGGGTCGCTGAAACGCATGCGGGCTCGCCGCCGAGGGATCGCGGCGAGCCCGCGCGGGCCGAGCCGGTGTCGCACCGCCGCCGAGCCGCGACTTATCGCGTACCCGTCTGCGCCGCATTGGTTTCGGCCGTACCGGCGTCCGCGTCGTCGAAGAGCGGTCGCAGATTCCGGGCGGCCATGATCAGGTCGTTGCCCGCGCCCGCTTCGATCATCGGCCACACCTGGGCGTCCGATCCGACGACGAAGTCGATGACGACCGGTCGGTCGTGCACGGCGCGGGCCGCTTCGATCACGCTCGCGACGTCCGCTTCTCGCCCGCAGCGCAGCCCGACGCAACCGAGAGCTTCGGCGAGTTCGACGAAATCGGGGATGCGCCGGGAGTGGGTGGCCAGCTCGCTCTGCGAATAGCGTTCCTCGTAGAAGAGGTGCTGCCACTGACGGATCATGCCGAGATGGCCGTTGTTGATCACCGCCACCTTGATCGGCACGCCTTCGACGGCCGCGGTGGCCAGCTCCTGGTTGGTCATCTGGAAGCAGCCGTCGCCGTCGATGGCCCAGACTTCCGCCTGCGGCACACCGAGTTTGGCGCCGAGGGCGGCGGGAACGGCGTAGCCCATGGTGCCCATACCGCCGGAGTTGAGCCACGTCCGGGGCTTCTCGTACTCGATGAACTGCGCGGCCCACATCTGATGCTGGCCGACACCGGCGCAGAAGATGGCGTCGGGCCCGGCGGCACGCCCGAGGGCGCGGATGACGAACTGCGGTGCGAGCGCGCCGTCCGCGGGCCGGTCGTAGCCGAGCGGATACGACGCGCGGAGCTCGCGCAGCGTCGCCCACCAGGCCGACAGGTCCGGCAACGGTTCCCGATGCGCGTCGAGCGCGGCGATCAGGCTTTCCAGTACCGCTCGACAGTCACCGACGATCGGCACGTCGGCGTGCCGGATCTTGCCGATTTCGGCGGGATCGATGTCGGCGTGGATCACCGCGGCGTGCGGGGCGAAGGAGCGGGGGTCGCCGGTGACTCGGTCGTCGAACCGGGCGCCGAGGGCGATCAGCAGATCGCTCTTCTGCATTGCCGCCACCGCGGCGACCGTTCCGTGCATGCCGGGCATGCCGAGGTGCTGGGGATGGCTGTCGGGAAACGCACCGCGCGCCATGAGGGTGGTCACCACCGGAATGCCGGTGCGTTCGGCGAAAGTGCGCAACGCGGAGGTGGCTTCGGCCTTGAGGACGCCTCCGCCCACGTAGAGCACCGGCGCGTGCGCCCGCGCGATGAGGTGCAGCGCCGCTCGGAGCTGGCGTGGATTCGGCTCGGTGACCGGCCGATAGCCGGACAGCCGCGGTTGCGGCGGCCAGCGGAAGACCGTCTGGGCGCGCAGCACGTCCTTCGGGATGTCCACCAGGACCGCGCCCGGCCTGCCCGAACTGGCCAGGTGGAATGCCTCGGCGAGGATTCGCGGGATGTCGGCGCCGCGGGTGACGAGGACGTTGTGCTTGGTGATCGGCATCGTGATGCCGGTGATGTCGGCTTCCTGGAATGCGTCGGTACCTATCATGGGCCTCGGCACCTGACCGGTGATCGCCACGAGGGGAACGGAATCGGCTTGCGCGTCGGCGAGCGGGGTCACCAGATTCGTCGCGCCAGGGCCCGAGGTCGCCATGCACACCCCGACCCGGCCGGTCGCCTGGGCATAGCCCGTTGCGGCGTGACCGGCGCCCTGCTCGTGCCGCACCAGCACGTGGCGGATGCGCCGGGAGTCGAGCAGCGGATCGTAGACCGGCAGGATCGCCCCGCCCGGAATGCCGAAGACCACCTCGACGCCGAGTTCCTCCAGCGATCGCACCACGGATCGCGCGCCGGTGACACGTTTGACGATCGGCTCGTTGGTGCCGGAAATATCTGTGGGACAGCGATTTTCGCTGTGCTGCGGCGCTTCGGGCCGTGACAGGGCGGATCTCACGGGAAACTCCTTCTGATGCGCCGCGCGCGGCGGCGACCGTGGGCGAGCGCACCGGCCCGATCCGGCACTGCCGGAACGGCTCGATTCCGGAGATGCCGGTACGCGTCGAGGGAAAGCCGTTCCTGACCGGGCACACCGACTTGTTCCGGCGGGTCTCTCCGCCGTGGGTGTGCCGCAAGATGATCGGCTCGCCGGTCCGGGTTCCCGTGGTGAGGACGGACCGTCCTGGCGCGGACGCCTGATGCGGCGTGCACGCACTGCCGATGATCTTAACCGACCCTCGGCCGCATCCCCGATGCCACCCGCTACCTGTCGCCAGGCGCGGGATCGAAGGGATCGCCGCGCCAGACCGTCCTCAGCCGTTGCCGCCGGTCGTCCGCGGGCGGAGTTTGTCGGGGTTGCGGACCGCCGTATCACCGGCGGACCGGAACACGCTGCCGCGCAGCAACTCCGACGCACCATGGACCCTCGCCACACCGCGGCGGCGATCGGCATGAGCGACAACGAACGCGCCCACGCGTTAACCATCACCGACCAGCAGTTGCACCAGCGACTCGAGCTTTGCCCACGCTACCCGCTCGATGAGCCGACATCCGGCGAGTCAGCACCGACGCCCACGGGCATCGCCTGTGATACCCCGAATAGCACTGCATTCCAGCCGAGTTCGGCGATCATGCGGCCGATCACCACCCGGGAAGTCACCGACCGGCGCTCCGGGCGAAATCACTCCGAACTCGATCGAATGGGCAAGGCGTTCTACGGTTTTCGTCGACCGGATCCGTTGGCTGGTCAGCTCGGTGGATGTTCGGATAGAACGAGAATGTGGATTGGGAGACGACCGCTGACCGGTATCGACGTTTCGCCGAGTTCGAGGCTCGGGGCAGTTCGTCGTGTTATGAGTTGTGGGCGTGGGGGATTGCGTCGGATAACCGGCTGTTGTCGTTGATCGATCGGCTTCCGGAGGAGAAGAGGCAGCCGAATCTCGTGTTGACGGCGGCGCGCTATCTCGGGGTCGGTGAGTCGTCGTATCCCGCGTTCAGGGATTGGGTGTTCCAGCATTGGGATGATGTCGCGCGGGTTGTGACGGCGCGCAGGACGCAGACCAACGAGGTCGGCAGGGCCGCGGTGCTGCTTCCGGCGTTGGCGCAACTTGCCGGTCCATTGGCGTTGATCGAGGTCGGTGCGTCGGCGGGGCTGTGCCTGTATCCGGATCTGTTCAGCTATCGCTATGACGGTCGCATCGATCTGCATCCAGCCGGTGGCGCCTCCGGCGTGATGTTGCGGTGTGTGACTTCGGGGGAGCCGCCCATCCCGGATCGCTTGCCCGAGGTCGTGTGGCGGGCGGGCGTCGATCTGAACCCGCTGGATGTGAGCGATGCCGACGAGATGCGTTGGCTGGAATGCCTCGTGTGGCCGGGACAGCCCGAGCGGCTGCGACGGCTGCGCGAAGCGGTGGCGATCGCCCGGGCCAGGCCGGTGGATGTCGTGACCGGGGATCTGAACGAGACGGTGACCGAGTTGGTCGACGCCGCGCCGGATGGGACGACGGTGGTGGTCTTCCACAGCGCCGTCTTGGCTTATCTGAGCGTCGACGAACGAGTCCGCTTCGAACGGACGATCCGAAGCTTGCCCTGTCACTGGTTGTCCAACGAAGGCTGCGGTGTCGTGGGATCGGTGGCCGAGCAGCTTCCGGTTCCCGCTCAGGACACGCCAGGGCGGTTCGTCGTCGCATTGGACGGGATTCCGCTGGGATATGCCGGTGCACATGGTCAGACGCTCGATTGGTTCCGTCACTGACCCGGTTCCGAATACATCCCCGGTCCACGGAACCGAACGCCCTGACACACGCGGTCTCATCGCCGTCGAGATTCGTGGACGACACGCACCTGCCCCTCGATCCCCGGGGCAGTGAGGCCGTGCACTCGCGGTCCGTAAAGTGGCTCGGCGCGGCCACGCGAACCCGCGAGACAGGAAACGAAACTATGGACACCAACCCCGACGCGGCGGCGTCACCCGCCTACACGAGCGGTTTGAACACCCGCCGCGAAGTCATGGGCGACGAATTCGTCGACCGCGCACTGGCTCGCACCGCGGGCACCGAATCCGAGCAGATCCAACGCTTCGTCACCGAACACGTCTGGGACGCGGTCTGGAATCGGCCGGGCCTCGACCGGCGGGAACGCAGCCTGCTGAACCTCGGCATCCTGACTGCGCTGCGGGCGCACGAAGAACTCGCGGGTCACGTGCGCGGCGCCCTCAACAACGGACTCACCCGCGAGGAAATCGTCGAGGCGATCATCCACACCAGCGGATACTGCGGCGCACCCGCCGCACTCTCCGCCATGCGCGTCGTCCAGCAGCAATTCGATCAGGCCTGATCCCGCGGCCCGTGCGACAGCGGGATCGAGATCGTGTTCGGCTCTTTCGTCGAGATCGCGAGCTGGATCGCTCTTCAATAGGCCTGGCGGAGAGCTAGTGCCGCGTCCAGAATGGCTGATGCCGTAACTGCCCGGCGCTGTTCCCGTGGGCCCCAGTCGAAGTCGATCCATAACCGCCGAACCAAGGACATTCGAGAACGTCCTTCCTCAACGACCTGACGCGCTAACCTCTGGCAGGATGAACGGCTATGCGCTTCACCGTGCCCACCATCGCGTTGATGATGGGGGCAGTCCTGCTGACTGGATGTTCGCTCTTCGCGCAAGGGCCCGATCAGGCCGAGCGTGACAGCTGGTCCCGGGTGATCGAGACGGCCATCGAGGCCCTTCCGGGGGTGGCCGACGCGTCACATACGTTCCAGTACCACCCGTACGGCCCCAACTCGTACTACATCTCCAAGCTCGACGTGCAGCTCGACGATGACGCAACACCAGCCGAGGCCGCGTCTGTGGTGCGTGTCATGGGCGCTCAGCAGCTGCCGCCGCACTATCAAGGCGACTCGACCTTGGTCAGAATCCACCGGATGACAGACTCCTATTTCGGGGACTGGCGGTTCGGGCGGGACGTGGACGTGGAAGCGAACGCGGCATACACCTGGACACGAGTGTCATCGGCCAATACCGGTGCGGAGATTCACTGGGCCACCCACGGCGTCAAGCCCGCCGGAGACGCGGACGGAGCCGAATCCATCAGTGTCCGAGCGGGCTCCGAGGCCGAACCCCAGCGTGCCACTGCGGCGATGCGCCGAATCATCCAGGACTTCCCGGAACTGGCATCCAACGACTGGACAGTGTCCCCCCTTCATGAGGACGGCCTTTTTGAGCACCACTCGAGACTGGAACCCAGCTTGACGTACTTGGACCGCCGCCCCCGCTTCCCCTCCAACGGCGAACTCGAATTGTGGGAGTGGTTCCTGACCGATCAACCCACCTCGTCGATTGTCGAGGTGTCGGTATTCGACCCGCCCGACACAGCAGGCCGCACACTGGGCGTCACGGTATTCCCGCCCGTCGGAGAGAAATTCAGCGCTGCGCAGGCGACACAACTTGCCGATCGGCATCTTCGCTACTTGTCCCAGCGCGGTGTCGTGGTCGATTACACGATCATTACGCGCAACGGCCCCCGTTTCGCCGTCCTTGTCGGCGGCTGCCCAGAATCCGGGCGCGAGGTTTCACCGGAGTCGGAGCCCTTCGCGCGTCAGTATGAACGCTGCTAGTGCCGTGTCAGGCAATGTTCGCTAGGTAATCCGGTCGGCGGATTTTGGAGCCGACCGCGAAGTCCCGGACGCTGCAGGTTCAACGGCCCGAACTCGTCCACACAGATCACCCGGCCGTCGGCGGGCGGATGATCGTAGAGGTCGAGCACTCGCGCCATCTTGGCCTGAAAGTCAGGGTCGTTGCTGGCTTTCCACGTTTTCGTGGCCCGCCACGACACCCCGCCAGCTTCGAGGATCTGCCGGACGGTTTCGCGGCTGAGCTCGGCAATGCCGTTGGTCCGCAGCACTTCCGCCAATTTCGACAGGCTCCACGTCGAGAAGGGCCAGCCCAGGTCGCGGGGGCAGCACCGGGCGATCTGACAGATCCGATCACGCGTCGGTTGATCGATCTTCGCCGGTCTGCCCCCGCTCCATTTTGGACACCGTTGGCGAATTCGGATTCGCCAACGGTGTCCATTTTGTGTCCAGTGCGTCGAACCCTTTCTCGTTGAAGTCGTGGATCACCTGCCGCACATACGATTCCGACACCCCCATCAGCTTCGCGAGGAATCCGACCGGCTGATGCCGAGCCGAGGCCATCACCACCACGGCCCGCCGCATCCGGATCGGCTGTTTGCTACGCCGCGCGATCTGGGCCAGCTTGCGGCCCTCTTCGGGCGTCACCGCCCTGACGAACACATCTGGCTTGCGAGCCACCGGCATCACCTTCACCGGCAGCGTCACCGCCCACCCGTCGATGATCAACCCGCCACCCCGAGCCGCGGGGTTACAGCATCGACCTTCCCGGTCGAGGCACTAGGCGGAGTCTCGCACTACAGCGGATCCGACGGGGTGGCGATAGGGTAGGGCGCGTCGAATTCCGTACCTCGGATTCGCTGCGGTGAGGGGGCGAAATGCGATCGATGATGGTGCCTGCGGATGACGGGACCGCGCTGCACGTCGGTGTCACCGGCCGCGGTCCGGATGTCGTGGTTCTGTCCGGTGGACCGGGCTGCGTCCATTACCTGGAGGATGACGGGCTGGCGCCGCGCGGGATGCGGGCGTGGTACCCGGAGCCGAGGGGTGTCGGACGCTCCGAGGGCGGGCCGCACGACCTCGCGCAGGCAGTCGCCGACATCGAAGCGGTGCGCCGAGCCGGAGACATCGACAGCTGGGTTGTCCTCGGTCATTCCTGGGGCTCGGACCTGGCGGTGCGCTACGCGTTGGACCATCCCGACCGCGTCCGATCCGTGGTGGGCGTCGCCGGGCACGGATTGCACAAGGACCGCACCTGGTCGCAGGTGTACGAGTCCTCGCGGCATCTGGAGGATGATTTCGAGATCGATTGGGCGCCAGACGTTCACGCCTCCCTGAGTGCGTCGTTCGTGCAGTGGATTCACGAACCCGAATTGTTCCGCGGGCTGGCCGATTCCGAGGTCGCCATGACGTTCGTCGCTCCGCAGCACGATATCCGTCCGTCGTGGCCGCTGCGGCAACTCGCGGCCTTGGTCCCGCGCGGCAGCTTCGAGGAACTGCCCGGAGTTGCCCACAACCTGTGGTCGACCGATCCACAGGTGTGGGTCGACATCGTCACACGAGCGTGCCGCGCGGAGCCGCGATCTCGCCGCTGAACTGAATTCTTTTGTAGCAGACGTTATTTCAGACGATCGGCGTGCTGCACCCACATCCGACCGTGCACGTGAATCCGCCTGCCGCCCCGCCCTTCCAACAGATGCACTTCTTGTCCATCTTCAGTGTCCCCGGCTGGCACCCCGCCTGTGCCTGGCAATCCTCACGGGCGGCCTTGCACGCCTCCGCGATCGTCGCGCCATCCGCTTGACCTTGGCTCAGCTCGAGCGGCTCCGGACCGGGCATGGGCTCCTCGCCCACCGCGATGCGCATCATGCCGTCTCCGACTCCGCCGTGGGCGAGCTGGAACGCCGTGATCGCCGCGAGCGTCAGCGGGCCTGCCGCACCATCGACCGCGAGCGGTGGCAGGCCGATCAGCGCGATGTTGCGGTTGATCAATCTCTGGACATCCTGCACGTCCTCCGGCAGATTCTGGCCACCCGCGCCAACGGACCGAAAAACCATCACCGCACCTCCCTCTGTATTTCGGAAACGGTGCCCAATCGGTCGACCGCAATCGCGACCTTATTGATGCGACAGGCGTCCATCGCGAGTAGCGCGCTACTCGAATGCCACTCGGCCCCACCCGCATTGAATGCGTCGCCGAACGCGTTCAGTCGGCTGTCGCCGCAGCAGCCGTCACGTAAGCTGCCGGTAGCGTTTCGTGTCCTACGGTCCTCGGATGTGCAGCCGACAACACCAGTGGTTCGAGAACTGCCGGTGATCCTCCGCGAGAAAAGGCCGGTACTCATGTCTCTTGCCAGCCAGCTGACTACAGCCGTTCCCGCTCTTGCCGCCGGGGTTCTGGCGTTGGGTTCCGCTGTCTACTCGGTTCGGTCGACGACCAGGACCAGCAAGGACGTGGAGGTTCTCAAGGCGAAGCTGGTCCAAGAGGCCGCGGCCGCCGAGGCGCGACGGAACCTCGAGTACCAGGCCAGGGCGAAGATCTATGCCGAAAGTGAGCCCCTCGTTCTGAAACTCGCCGAAAGTGCGGACTACGCGGCATCCCGGATCATCGGTCTGTCCGAGCCGAGGAGGTGGCCTGCGTTGCAAGCAACGGTCGACAGCAGCACCAGTTGGATGTTGAGCCGCTCGTCGGAAGTGATCTCCACGGTCCACGCGCTGCTCGAACCGCTCGCTCTGCTCACCCTGCTCCGAGAGAAGACGAATTTCGTCGATTTGGCCTACGAGCGACGGCTGTTCGAAATCTACGCCCTCGCTCGCGGCGCCTACAACGCTCACCTCGACGACTACGCGATCGCCGAAATCCCACCGGCGCACACGTATGACCCGGTTGTTCCCGGATGGCGTGAGAAGCGTGTGGAGAACCCGGCGACCTATTGGTGGCAGGGGATCACCCGCGGGCGGTTGGACCCGGCCATCGAGGTGTGCATCAACCGCGAGGCCGATCGGGCCGCTACTGTCGATGAATTCGAGACGCGTTACATCGACTTGTTCAACCGTCCGGACGACAGCCGGCACAAGTCGCTTGGCCTGTTCTGCAACCCGATCTACAACTTTCGCCCCGAGGACCGGCCGGTCTTCTGGCGAATTCTGCTGTGTCAGTTGCTGATCTACCGCAGGCTATCGAAGCGAAGCCGGGTGTCCGGCGAAGTCGCGATGTCGGCGGGCCTGGATTTCGACCACAAGGACATCGATCAGCTTCGACGTTCGAACGCAATCAGCGATGAGTTGTTCGAGTCGAGTATTACCGCTGCGGTCGACTATACGAACCGGATTCTGGTGCGGAACGAATAATCGCTTACACCGAGAGTCGCCGACGAAGTGGCAAGCACTTGTCTCGAGCGGAGGGGATGGCAGCGAAAAGCGTTCTGAGCAGCCGAAAGCCGCCGTCTGGTTTCAGGCGGCGGCTTTCGGCTGCGGGGTTCAGCGAATACGCAGGACCTTCATCGCCTTCATGGCCTTCAGCAGGAAGTCGGCGTGCTGGGCCGCGGTGCGGCCGAACGCGGGGTCGAATCCGAGCACATGTTGTGCCGAGATATTCTGCGGCTCCACGTATTTCATCAGACCGGCGGTGCCGTGGCGGCGCCCGAGGCCGGATTGCTTCATGCCGCCCATAGGTGCGTCCTGGGCGGCGTAGGAGGAGGCGTAGCCCTCGTTGATGTTCACGGTGCCCGCTTGAATTCGGGCCGCGACGCCGCGAGCCCGCTTGACATCCTTGCTGAAAACGGCCGCGTTCAAACCGTATTCGGTGTCATTGGCCAGCTCGATCGCCTCGTCCTCGGAGTCGAACGGCGCGACCGACACCACGGGGCCGAACGTCTCCTCGCGATAGAGCTTGGCGGAAGGCGGCACATCGGTGAGCACGGTGGGATCGTAGAAGTACGGCCCGATATCCGGCCTGGCCTTGCCGCCCGCGACGACCTGCGCGCCCGCCGCGACCGCGTCCGCCACGTGCGCCTGGACGCGGTCGAGCTGCTTGGCGGAGGTCAGTGAACCGATGCCCTCGGTGAATTCCCTTGCCGCGCCGAGGGGTAGCGCGCGCACCTTGGCGCCGAAGGCGTCGACGAACCGCGGGTAGACCTCCCTGTCCACGTAGATGCGCTCGATCGACACGCACAGCTGCCCGGCATTGGCGAAACAGCCGCGCACGGCGGCGGTGGCGGTGGCGTCGATATCGGCGTCGCGCAGCACCAGCATGGGGTTCTTGCCGCCGAGTTCGAGGGAACAGCCGGTGAGAGTGGCGGCGGCCCTGGTCGCGATGGCCTTGCCCGCCGCGGTGGATCCGGTGAAGCAGACGAAATCGGCGTTGTCGATGAGGGTGTCACCGATGTCCGCCGGGTCGCCGATGACCACTTGCCACAGGTCGGCGGGAAGCCCTGCCTCGAGGAGCAGCATGCGCGGCCACAGGCTGGACAGCGCCGTCTGGGTGTCGGGCTTGTGCACCACGGCGTTTCCCGCGAGCAGCGCGGGGATCACGTCCATGGTGAGCGAGAGCGGATAGTTCCACGGCGTGATGGTCGTGACCACGCCCTTCGGGTGGTATCCCTCGCGGGTTTGGGTCAGCAGCGGCAAGGCGCCCGCGCGTCGCTTGGGGGACAGCAGTCGCGGCGCGCGCCGGGCGAAGTAGAGGGTGGATCCGACGCCGTCCACCAGTTCCTCGAGTGCGTGCATGCGGGACTTGCCGGTCTCCAGCTGGACGATGTCCAGTCCCTCCGACTGCCGGTCGAGCATGAGGTCGTGCAGCTTCAAGGCCAGCGCCGCCCGCTGCTTCACGGGCACGCGCGCCCATTCGCGCTGCGCGGCACGGGCCCGGTCGAACGCCGCTTCGACGTCGGCGGGCGTGCTCTGCGGCAAGGTCGCCACGATCCGGCCGTCGACGGGGGATGTGGTGGTCACCGTCGCCGCGGTGCCGGTGACGCCGCGGGTGAGCCGGTCGATCACAGTGCTCGCCAGGGCTTTCTCACCAAGGGGCTGCGCAGCCGTCGCGGTCGATGTTTCGGTCATGATGAACTCCTTTTCGGCGTCCATCAGCGTTACGCGGACAGGACGCGCGTCACCATGTGCCCGGGCACCTCGCTCGACGCGACTGGGCTGTGCCGCAGCACAATCCGGAGGCTCGACTGAGGTCCCGCGGAGGCCCTCACAGGCGGGTACGAGCAGCTACACCGCGGCGCCGAAAGCCTCGAGTTCGGGTCGCGCGGGCGATTGATCAGTTTCGAAGAAGCCGCCGCGCGCGTCCGCTTCCTAGCATTGTCAGTGTCGTCATCGAGTCCGTCAGGAAGGAAACCGGCAATGAGCAAGGCACAGAAGTCCGGCACGGAGACCGTCGCGAAGGGTGCCGCTTCGGTGGGTTTCACCGAGGACGAGCGGGCGGCGATGAAGGAGCACGCTCAGGAGCTGAAGACGGCTTCGCGGGCCACCAAGGCCGACGGCGAGCAGGACGTGCTGGCGAAGATCGCCGAGATGGAGGATTTCGATCGCGCGATGGCCGAGCGGATTCATGCCATCGTGACGGCCAATGCGCCCGAGTTGACGCCGAAGCTGTGGTACGGAATGCCCGCGTATGCCAAGGACGGCGCTATCGTGTGCTTCTTCCAGCCCGCGAAGAAGTTCAAAGCGCGGTACGCGACGCTCGGCTTCAACGACCCGGCGAAGCTGGACGAGGGCGGCATGTGGGCGACCGCCTTCGCGCTGAGCGAGCTGTCCGCCGAGGTGGAGCAGCGGATCGGTGAACTGGTGAAGAAAGCGGTGAGCTGAGGCCCGGCGGCTCAGCGGTCGTCCACCACGCGACCTGCCGCCGGGACACCCGCGGTGCGCGTTATCCGGCGGAATTCGTTTCCTTCTCCGCCAGCTGCGCGAGGCGTTCGAGGGACGCGGACAGTTTCTCGCCGGTGGTGGCACGCGCTCGAACCTGACGCTTCTCGTCGGTCAGCTTCGTCCAGTCATACGTGTGCGTCACCAGCGTGCGGCCCTCCTGCGCGGGCGCCAGCTCCCAGCGCCACAGGTGACCGGGCGACTCTTTGCCCTGTTCCGACGGGTGCCAGGCGATGAGCCGGCCTTCGACGAACTCGACGACATGGTTGTCGCGGACGGCGCCGTTGGTGAGGGTCATGGCGAACACGTCGCCCGCGGCGCGCACCCGCTGGCCCGAAGGCGCCTCGGCGAGGTTGTCGTTGCCGTCCCAGCGCGGCTGCTGGGCGGGGTCGGCGATGAGTTCGAAGATGTCGGCCGGGTCCGCGGCGATCTCCCGGCTGGCGCTGACGATACGAGTGTCGTCGATCTTGTCGGTCACGGGCTGAATCGAATCATCCGTCGCTCGCGCCCACAACCGTTGCGCTCGAGGCGGCCGAATCTCCGGAGGTCCATCGGGTCGCGAATTCGTCGGATGCGGTTGCCGCCTCGTAGCCTTACGCGGATGCGTCCACCGAGTGCCCACAGCGCGTCACGGCCGCTCGTCCCGATCGACGAGAAGCGAGACAACCGCCATCGAGCGCCGAAATCCGTCAGCCGTCGTAACAATTCACTGAGACATTCATCAAGACCGGCGTGCCGGCCCTGATCGCCAGGCGCTGCTCATCGGTCGATCCCAGCCACGGATCCAACACCGCCATCGGCCCGTACGACATCACATCGAGATACCATCGCTGCGGCCCGGGGCCGAGCATCGTCGAGGTCGTACCCGATTCGGACAGATAGGGCGGCTTGGTGCTGGATGTCAGATCGAACCCCGGTGCGGTCACGACCGCACGAATGTCATCGAAGGCCGGCCCGAAATAGAACTCCCGAGCGCAGTTCAGTGCAGCAGGAATGGCGGTCCGCGCCGGGATCTGGTCTGATCGGGGCGAGGGAGGACGTTCGTGATGCGGGGTTTTCTGTTCGATCGCCGGTGGATGCTCGGTGCGGCGGTGCTCGTCGTGACGGTCACGGGGTGCGACACCGAGGAGACTCCGCGACCCGATCCGTCGCCGAGCGCGGCCACCGCTGCGCCGCCGACGCCGCCCCCGTGGACGGTGGACGACCTCACCTACCATCCGTGCAGCGTCCTGGGACCGGACGATTTCGCCCGCTTCGTGCTCGAACCGCAGGGGAAGCCTGCCACGCCTCCGAAGGCGCTGCCCAGGTGCTCGTGGTCCTCCATCCAAACCGGGCCTACGGGCAGCTTCACCATCGGATTCGCCCCGAACACCAGCGATCACAGCGATCTCGACCGACGCAGAGTTCGTGATCCGCTCGAGCGGACGATCACGATCGGGGACCGCCGAGCCGCACTCGCGCCGAGCGTCCGGCCGGACGGCAGCAACGGCGGCTGCTCGGTCGACGTGTCGGTGCCGTCCGGTGGATCGTTCTACGTCGGTATCGCCGTCTCCGGCATCGATACCGGCGTCGACTGGGACGTCTGCGCGAAAACCATCGACGTCGCCACCGTCATCACCGCGCGCATGCGCTGAGGTCCGAACGCGCTGCTCGGTCGGCCGATGCCGAAATCGGGGCCGAATCGATGGGATCCGCACATGGTACGGGTGCGCTGAACGAGGTCCTCCAGGTAAGGCCGCAACTCGCCAGGGAGCGATTGCGGGTCGACGAGAGCGGAGCGCATGCGGCCAGTATGAGCCGCCGTGCCCACGGGCGCGCCGAGGTCCATGCCGAACTCGTCGAACCAGTGCGGGCCAGCGTGGCCGCCCTCGCCGGGCCCACCGTGGAACAGGCCGTTCGCGCCGCTGGGGAACGGACTGGACATCCGGAGGTCGAAGGCGGCTATCTCAGGTGATCTTCCACTTGATGTCGCCGAGGAACTGCGGGTCGTCCGGGTCGGTGATCGATCCGGCTCCGCTGGTGCCGCGCCCCGGCAAACCGCCTCCGGGCGCCCGGAAGTCGAGGAGGCCGAGTACCAGTCGCGCATCCGCCGAGGCGCCGTCGAAGACGAACGCGGTCCCGGCTCCTGGCCGATCGTCCCAATCGAACTCGCCCGATTCCGCGGGTACGAACACCGAGGCGCCGCGCCATTCGCCGAGCAATCGGTCGGAGCCCGCCGGTGCCGATTCGATGGTCATGTTGATGAACTGGACGCTGGCTGGGTCGTTGGCGTCGGTCAGTTCGACGTCGACGTTGAAATCGAAAGCCATGACAAACCTTTCCGCGATGATTCGGAGGGCCGAGAGATGGTTATGCGGTGCTTGCGCGCGTCATTCGTCGATCGCATCGTCAGTGTCCAACCGTCGTTGCCCGTGGTCATGGGTAGTTCGCTACTCGACTTTCGCGATGCGGCCGCTCGCTGCCCACGGCCTTGACTCATCGGGCCTCGGTGGGGGGCGGAATCGTGTGCAACTCGACCTCGCTCAGCCGACCCGAGCGAACCGTGGCGGTCAGGTAGGTGTGATCCGGTTGGCGGCGTTTGTCGGTGGGAGAGCCGGGGTTGAGCAGGCGGAGGCCGGTGGTGGTGACGCTGTCCCACGGGATGTGGCTGTGACCGAAGACGACGACGTCGGCGTCGTCCACTGCGCGCCACACGGGCTCGGGGAGGTCGCGCGCGCGTTTCGGGATGTGGGTGTCGTAGATGATGAGCAACCGCACGATGTCCGGTGTTTCAGTTTCGGTGGGTGTTGTTCGCGGCCGGTGTCAGGCTCTTCCTCACGAATTGCCGACAAGCCTCGGCTGCTGCGTTCAGGTCGAATGCGTCCGGGGCGATGAGGTGTTGTGCGGCCACGCCGCGCACCATGCCGATCACCGCGACCGCGGTGGCCACCGGATCGATGTCGCCATCGACGGTGCCATTGGCTTGACCGGCGCGGAGTAGGGCTTCGGCGCCGAGGCGGAACCGTGCGTCGTCTGTGGCGAATACCGGGCGCATGGTCGCCTCGGACGGAATCGCGGCCCCCCACATGACGAAGAACGCGCGACCGGTTTGCGAATGCCGAACTATCGCCTTCAGATAGTCCTCGACGAGCCCTGCCAGTATCTCGACCGCGTCGGCGTCGGTGCCTTCGATGTCGGCGACGTCGATGGCTTCGGTGACGAAGCGCTCCTGGATGCGTTGGGCGAGGCGGTCGACCAGCGCGGCTTTGCTGCCGAAGTGATGGCTGGCCAGGCCGCGGCTGTACCCGGCGAGTTGCCCCACATCAGCGAGCGATGTCTGGTCGACGCCGCGCTGGGCGAACAATGTCTCGGCGGCATCCAGTAGGGCTTGCTCGGCTTGGGCGGTGCGTTCTTGTTGAGTGCGCCGTGGCGGCGTGGCTGTCTTGCCATCGGAGCCGATGGACGTCACTGACCTAGCCGCACGACCTGCCATGAGCCCAACCCTAACTGTCTATTTGCTGAACGTTCGACAAGAATAGATGATCTGCGGGCCCCTGCCCGCGATGCCTCGGTGGGCCCGCAGATCGCTGGTCGGTTTTGTCAGCCGAGGCGCGTACCGCCGTTGACCGGCACGACTTGGCCGGTCACGTAGTTCGACAAGGGTGAGCACAGCCAGAAGATGGCGTCGGCGGCCTCGGAGATCGTGCCGGTGCGGCCGAGGGAGACGAACGGCATCGGCTTCGAGTCATAGACCTCGGCTTCGGTGGGCGGGGAATCCGGGTCGAGGGTGATCCCGAGTCGCTTGGCCTGTTTGTCTGGCATGCCGACTTGGATGGTGCGGCCGCCGGTGTGGATGACCTCGCGTTCGGATTGCGGTAGTCCGAAGCGGGTTTGGATGATGCCGAACGCCACGGCGTTGACGTTGACGTGCATCGCTCCCCATTCCTGGGCGAGAGTGCGCATCAGACCGAGCACACCCGCCTTGGCCGAGGCGTAGTTGGCCGCGCCGTCGAGCCCGATCAAGCCGGCCATGGAGGAGACCATCACCGTTTTGCGGTGGCGCAGTAGACCATTGGCGGCATCGGTCGCGGCGGCGGCGCGAAACACCGGAGCGCAGGCGCGCGCCAGGCGGAAGGGCGCCACCAGGTGGATGTCGAGCATTGCCTGGAACTGGTCGTCGGTCATGGCGTGTACGCGGCCATCCCAGGCGTAGCCGGCATTGTTGACGACGATATCGAGGCCGCCGTGGTGGGTGAGAGTGTGGCTGACGAGTTCATCGCACACACCGGGTTGCACCAGGTCGGCAACGAAGGCGGTGGCGGTGTCGGACCCGTACCTGTCGTTGATCTCGGTCACCGCTTCATCGGCCTTGGCCTTGTCGACGTCGGCGATGACGACTTTGGCGCCGTTGGCGGCCAACTGCGCCGAGGTGGCGCCGCCGATCCCACGCGAGCCGCCGGTGACGATCGCGACCTGGCCCTCGAGCAGGTTGCTGGTGAGACTGGGTTCGATCAGCATGTCAGCATCCTTTCCACACCGGAGGCCGCTTTTCCGCGAAGGCGCGCAAGCCTTCGTGCAGGTCCTCGGAATCATGCAATGCGGCAACGTATTTCATTTGTTCGTGCCAGGCGTCGTCGTCGGTCCAGTCCTGAGCGTGGGCGGCGATCTGCTTACTGGCCCGCACCGCGAGCGGCCCTGCCGCACACACCTCGCGGGCCAGCTCCAGAGCTGCGGTGAGGGCCTGGCCCGGTTCGGTGAGCTTGTTGACCAGGCCCAGTTCGGCGAATCGTGTGGCCGGCCAGGTCTTTCCGGTCAGGATCAGCTCTATCGCGATGTGGTACGCGATGCGCTTGGGGAGCCGGAAGCATCCGCCGCCGATGGCAACCAGGGAGCGAGCGGCTTCGGGCAGGCCCATCGTGGCGGTGCGGGAGGACACGATCAGATCGCATGCCAGGCACAACTCGAGCCCACCGGCGAGGGCGTGGCCCTCCACGGCGGCGATGACCGGCTTGCTCGGTGGCTGAGCCATCATGCCGAACGCGCCGCGCCGCTCGGTGACTCCCATGTCGCCGCGGGCGGCGGCGATGAGGTCCTGTCCGGCGGAGAACACGATGTCGGAGCCGGTGAGGATCGCGCACCGCAAGGAGTCGTCGGCGTCGAAGTCGTCGATCGCTTCCTCGAGGGCGTGGGCGGTCGCTCCGTCGAACGCGTTGCGGCGTTCGGGCCGGTTGATCCTGATGATCAGGATCTGTCCGTCTATCACCTCGGTCAGGATGAGATCGGAACTGCTCGCGTCGAGACCTGGTGTCTCGTCTGTTGTTCGGTCACCGAGTGACACTGAATCCTCCATTCACTGGATAGGTTCGTCCCGTGATCCAGCTACCGGCCGGGAAGGCGAGGAAGCCGATCATCGCTGCCGCGTGGCTCACGACGGTGATCGGTCGACAACGGTGGCCCGTTGAGTCAGACATTGCGTCGCCGCCCCTCCCAATAGGGTTGGCGCAGTGCATTTTTGAGTACCTTGCCGACCGGATTGCGAGGCAGATCGCCGACGAAGGCGAACTGGCGGGGCCGTTTGTAGCGGGCGAGGCGGCCTTCGAGATGCGCGAGGAGTTCCTCCTCGGACAGCGGCGATCCCGGTGTGGCGATGATGTAGGCCAGCGGCTTCTCGCCGAAGTCGCTGTCGGGGATGCCGATCACCGCGGCTTCGACGACCCTGGGGTGCGATACCAGTGCTTTCTCGATCTCGGCCGGATAGATGTTGACTCCGCCCGCGACGATCATGTCTTTGATCCGGTCGGTGATGAACACGAAACCGTCCTCGTCGAGATGGCCGACGTCGCCGGTACGGTAGAAGCCGTCCTTGATCACGTCCTCGCCGAGCGTTGGACCGCCGAGATAGTTGCGTAGAACGATCGGGGTACTGACGGCGATTTCACCCACCTCGCCAACGGGCAGCCGATTCCATTCGTCGTCGACGATCGCGATGTCGACCCCCTCATAGGGACGGCCGCTGGTGCCGGGTTTGCTCAGTTGGTGTTCCGGTGCGGTGTAGCTGATCATGCCTGGCTCGCTGGCGCCGTAGCTTTCCCAGAGCACGTCGTCGCCGAAGCGCTCGACCACCCATTCCTTCAGTGACTGCGGGACGGGCGCGGCGCCGAGCATGATCTGTGTCAGCGAGGAGAGGTCGTAGCGCTGGAATACCTCGACGGCCAGTTTCTGGATGCGCAGCATCATTGTGGGAACTCCCGCCCACGACTGGATGTTGTGGTCCTCGATCAGCCGCAACGCCTGTTCGGGCTCGAACGGGTCCAACGTCACGATTGTTCCGCCGCGGCCGCAGGTGATGGCGGCGATCTGCGGTCCTGCGCCGTGGTGTACCGGCATCGTCAACAGGGCGGTCACACCGTCGGGCTGGGGTGGAGTCCCAGCCACCGACAGCCCGTACCGCACCAGACGTTCGGGGTCTTCGATGTCGGCAGGGTTCGTCGGCGGCACACCTCGTGGGCGGCCGGTGGTGCCCGAGGTATACAACACCAACGACGGACGCGCGGGACCGAAACGGGCAGGGGCATCGGGTGTCTCGAGCAGATCCTCGTAACGGATCCCGGCAGCGCCGCGAGTTTGTCCGACGGTGATCAGCAGGCCGGGGTCGACGCCGGCCCACTCGCTGACATCGGTATCGTTGCATGCCAGCCCTTTTGCGCCACTGTCGCGCAGAATGTACATCGCTTCGTCAGGGGTCAGGCGCCAGTTCACGGCTACCTGCGCCACGCCGATCTTCTGCAGGGCACGTTGGATCACGAACCACTCGGGTGCGAGCCGAAAACGCATGCCGATGCGGTCGCCGGGGCTCAGCCCCCTTCGTGCCAGGCCCTCCGCGACACGGTCGGCGGCGTCGTTCCACTGCTTGTAGGTCAATACGGTGGAACGACTGATCACCGCGGGCCGATCCGGCCGGTGGGCGGCCCAATATTCCGGGGATCCATGGTCAGGGTGGGTCATCGTTGTCCCTCTCTGTGCGTCGCTCGGAACCGACGCGGGTTGTGACGCAGGCGCATTCGATTCCTGCGACATGTAACTTGCTGAACAGTCAGCAAATATCTTGGACACGGGTTGTGTGTTCAGGTCGCCTCGGTAGGTGAATTCGACTTTCGTGCAGTGGATTTCGCCGCAATCAGTTTCGTGAGAGAACGTGGACGGCGCACACGGCGCCGATGCCCACCATGTGGGCGACGCCGATGCGAGCGCCGGGATGCTGGCGCGGACCGGCTTCCCCGCGCAGCTGGGTGGTCAATTCCGCGATCTGGCCCACGCCGGTCGGGCCGATCGGATGGCCCATCGACAACAACCCACCGGAGGGATTGACCGCCACCCGGCCGCCGATATCGAACTCGCCCGCCGACAGCGCGGCCGCCGCCTGCCCGGGCTTGCAGATTCGCATGGCCTCGAGATACACCAGCTCTTCGATGGTGAAGGCATCGTGCAGCTCGACCAGATCCACATCGTCGGCGGAAACGCCAGCGGCTTCCAACGCCTCGGTGGTGGTCTCGGCCGTCAGTGCCGCATCGAAATTCGCTGTGCCGTAGAACGTTTCCGACCGCAATGCCGATGATCGAACCCGCACGGCCCTTTCCCGGTTCAGGCCGAGCTCGTCGATCGCACGGTCGGAGACGACGAGAGCCGCCGCCGCGCCCTCACCGACAGGGCAACACTGCAGGCGAGTGAAGATGCCGCTGAGATGCGGTGGCGCCAGCACCTCCGCCAGGGAGCGGGCCTTGGGGCGCTGCGCATTCGGATTCAGCGCCGCGTTGCGACTGTTCTTGACCGCCACCTGAGCGATCTGCTCCGGTGCCGCGCCCGTCTCGTGCATGTAGCGCGAGGCCAGCAATGCGAAGTGGGTGACCGGCAGTATCCGGCTCCCGACCAAATCGTCCAGACCCGCCGCATGGGTCGGGGTCGAGAAGTTCAGCGGCTTGTCGACGCCGACCGCGATGGCCACATCGTGCACCCCGGCGGCTACGTCGAGGTAGGCCTGGCGGAACGCGCTGGAACCCGACGCGGAGGCGTTCTCGATCTGCACCATCGGGATACCGGTTGCCCCCAGGTGTCGATACATCAAGCGCGACAACGCCATCGACGTCGTCGCCGTACCTGTGTAAGCGGTCTCCACCTGCGTCCAGCTCATGCCCGCATCGGCGAGTGCCGCCCGGACGGCGGTGAGCCCCAATTCGGTGTACGGCGTTCCGCCGGGCTTCTGATAAGGGTGCAGCCCCACGCCGACCACCCATGCCCTCCGGAGTCCGGTTGCCGCGCTCACGCATCCGCTCCGTCCACCTGGGCCGCGCTCGCGAACGCAGGCTCGACCAGCTCCGAACCGGCATCGCCGTGCCCGACGACATGCCATCGCGCCGAAACCCGATCTCCGATTCGGACAGCCGGAGATTCCGGGTGCGCCACGGCACGGATCAACGGCCCGGCATCGAGGGCAACCTCGACAACCGTGAAAGGCGCAGCGCCCTGCGAATTCATGGTCACGTCGGCGACCGCGAACACGACGCCGTCCGAGGGCAGCGGCTTGGACACGAGCTGATCCGCTGAGGCGCCGCAACTCTCACACCCGAGCCCGATCGGCGGGAAGTACCCGGCCACAACTCGCGCATTCGGCACCCTTCAAAACCGGGTCATCGAGCGAGGGATCGTAGAGCCGGGGGTGGATAGCGACTCGCACCGCAACCTCCAAGATACTTGTTAGCCGTTCAGCAAGTTAATGCTAGCAGTTCTCCTGCGAGAGAAACAGCCCCTGGAGAAAGAGCGCCCCCGACCTCGCGATGAGCCGCACGAGCTGCGACATCTCGGCGCGGATTCGCCGGATCCGGTGGGCACGAGCGCCAGGTCGGAGTCTCGGCGGTGAGGTCGCCGAGCGCCTCGACCGACCGCCGCGTCTCGGTATCGATCAGGATCGTGGAGTCCGGCGACCCGACCGCGCGGCCGCGAAGGTTCGGCGGGGGTAATCCCCGCTGGTATCGCACCGCTGTGCGCGGGGCCGCCACCGGCAGGCCGTGGCACGTGCGGAACCCGCGAGACCGAAGCGGCCGATCGAGAACTCGGGCACCGGATCCGCGCATGAGCGGACCCCGGAACTGTCACAATCGAAGTCTGATGACCGAGCAGCAGGATTCGGGCGAGGACAAGGATCCGCCTCCTACGGGATGGATCACGTTCGACCACGCCTACGGCCCCGCCGGGTTCGGGTATCCGCAGCAGCCGTACGGCGTAGGTTCGGCGGAGGGCCCGATCAGAAGGTTCTTCAAGCGATTGTTCAGGACGAAGTAGCGGCGGTTCGGCGATGGCGGAACAGGGCGCGGCGTGGGCGAGCTTCATTCACGACCAGCTCGAGCGCGAGTACTCCCGCCGCGACACACTGAATACGCGGGCCGCGTCCGCCGTCACCAGCGCGACCGGCCTCGTCACCCTCGTGCTCGCGGTGGTGGCGGTGTTGAAGGGCAAGGACTTCACGCTCACCGGAGCCGCGCTTGTCGCGCTCTACGTCGCGATGCTGGCGCTGCTCGGCTCGGCGGTGCTCGCGGTCCTCGCCGGGGTGAGCTGGCGCTATCGCGTCACCTCCCTCGATTCGATGCGTGCGATGTTGACCGAGCACTGGCGCGATGCCGAGGTGGACGCCCGCTATGTGGCGGCGTACTGCCACTTGGAGTCGATCGCCTCGCTGCGGGCCGGGACGTCGCTGAAGGCATACTTGCTGATGGGCGCCGCCGGAATGCAGGTGATCTCGATCCTCGCGATGGCTACCAGCGCCCTCGTTCTCGTAGCATGACACTTGCGGTCACCTTCACGTCGCGAAGAACTCGGCGACTGAGTTGCAATCACCTCGGCGTCGCGAAGAATTCGGCGACCAAGCGGTCAGGTGAGGGTGTCGACGACGTAGGTGGCGGCCTGCGCGAGCAGGGCCTGGTCGTAGCGAGCGTCCACGGTGGCTTTGCTCGACATCAGCGCGATGACGAGCGGGGCGGAGCCGGGCGGCCATACGATGCCGATGTCGTTGAGCGTGCCGTAGTCGCCGGTGCCGGTCTTGTCGGCCACCGTCCAGCCCTGCGGCACCCCCGCCCGGATGCGTTGTGCGCCGGTGGTGTTGTGTTCGAGGAGGTCGCGGAGGAAGGCGCGCTTGTCGGCGGGCAGGGCGTCGCCCAGCACGATTCGCTGGTAGTCGGTGCCGAGGGCGCGCGGCGAGGTGGTGTCGCGGGGGTCGCCCGGTGTGGCCTCGGTGATCGCCGGTTCGATGCGATCCATCCGCGTGACGGTGTCGCCGAGGCTTCGCGCGTACGCCGTCAGTTCGGCGGGGCCGCCGAGGTCGCGGAGCAGCAGGTTGCCCGCGGTCCCGTCGCTGAAACGGACTGCCGCGTCGCACAAGTCGCGGATCGTCATCCCCGTCGCCACGTGTCGCGAGGTGACGGAGGCGCTCTTCAAGAGATCCGCTTCGGTGTAGGAGACGACAGTGTCCAAGTGCGACAGCGGATTACGGTGCAGCACCGCCGCCGCGGCCAACCCTTTGAACGTCGAACAGAAGGCGAAGCGCTCGTCTGCTCGGTGGGTGATGGTCGCGCCGGTGCCCGTCGCGAGTGCGTAGACGCCGAGGCGTGCGTCGAACTGTCGTTCCAATTCGTCGAGACGCTCGTGGTTGATCTCCGTCGGAGTCGCCGGAGCCGCGGCAGGCGGCGCCGGTGCCGTCGCACAGCCCGCGAGGGGCAAGAACGCGGCCGCGCCGAGGAGACCGCGGCGGGTGAGTAGCGGTCGCGACAACGTCACTGTTCCTTCCCCTGGTGCGCGATGCTCGCGGTGTCGATGACACACACTGCGGGCTAGGTGTCGGCGGTCGCGTCGTCCGGCGTTCCCCGGCCGCTGACCCCGGCAGTAGTGCGCACGCCTGATCATCCTGTGGTCCCATGAATACCGGAACATCTCGGCTCGCGCACGTTCCGGCTCTCACCGACGTGCATCGACCGCGGACTCGGTCCGGTGACGGCCCGTGGCTTCGCTGAGGGCTCGCCGTCTTTGGGGCAGCGGTGCTTCTGTCCTTCACGAGGCTCAAAGAACGGGCCGATTCCGCGTCCCGTAGATCCCCCACTCGTCACCGCGCAAGTACGCGAGATGCTGAGCGTCGGCGCGGGCGGCGAGTGCGGCGGCGACCTCGGCGGTGGCATTGCGGCGCAGCTTCAGCAGCACGCCGAGACAACCGGCCACGATCGCGAAGCCGAGAACCGTGCCGCCGAGCTCGGCGTCGAACAGGTTGCCGATCCCGATGAGCAAACCGAATGCCGCGACGGCCCACGTCCACGCGCCGGGATGCCGCCGCATCGACTCCCGCACCCTGGCGTAGGCCTGCTTGGTCTTGTCGGGGTCCTGGAAGCACCAGACGACGAGGTAGAAAGGCCACAGGAACGGAGCCAACAGCAACAGGACGATGATCTTCATGGCCCTCCTCTCACGGCGCACGGGGATGAGGACTACCCATTCGATCGAAACCCAGTCCACCCGGTGTTACCCGGCGCGACCTCCCCACAGCTAGCGTCTCGGATTTTGTCCTGCGGGGCAAGCAGTGATTCGTGGCACTTCGCCGTTCGAGCGATTCCTTTCCGGTCCAGGTCGCCGCGGGTTCGGGGTCCGGATCCGGTCACTCATATGAGCCGGTCAGATGTACCGCGAGGTCGAGGCGGGCGACTACCGAGACCTGCGCGGATTCGTGGCGTCTTCGCCGTGCGAGGTCGGCACGCGGCTCATCGAAGGCGGCGCAGGGCGCGCTCGGCGGCGTTGGCGCCACACATGCCGTGCGCGCCGGGGCCGGGTGGGGTGGCGGCCGAGCACAGGTAGTGACCCGGGATGCCGATGTCATAGGGCCACAAGGTTTTCCGCGGACCGAAGACGAGCTGGGGGATGTCCTTGGCTCCGGTCATGATGTTGCCGCCGACGTAGTTGGGGTTGTAGTCGGCGAATTCCGTGGTGGTGCGCACGGCGGCGCCGAGGACGCGGTCGCGGAAGCCGGGCGCGAATCGTTCGATCTGATCGATGATCGCGGCGGTGGCGTCGCCGGTGTAGCCGTGCGGGACGTGGGCGTAGGCCCAGATCGGGTGGATGTCGCCGACCGAGCGCTGTGGGTCGGCCAGGTACTGCTGCCCGACCAGCACGAACGGCCGCTCGGGCATCCGTCCGGCGTGGATGTCGCGCTCGGTCGCGGCGATCTCGGAGTAGCTGCCGCCGAGGTGCACAGTGCCCGCGCGGCGGGCGGCTTCGGCCGTCCAAGGGACTCCGTCCTGGACGGCGAAGTCGACTTTGAAGGCGCCGGGTCCGTAGCGAAAACGCCGGAAGGCCTTGCTGATTCGCGCGGGCAGCCGGTCGCCGAGGATGTCGGCGACGGCCGTGGGCGCCACATCCCACAGGGCGACGTCCGCCGGGGGCAGGTCGGTCGCGGTCCGCACCGGCGTCCCGGTCTCGATCTTGCCGCCGAGATCGCTGAGCAGCGCCGCCATCGCGTCGGTGATGCGCTGGGATCCGCCCGCGGCGACGGCCCACCCGTAGGCGTGCCCCGCGGTGAGGATGCCGAGGCCGATGCTGGCGCTGAGCGGCCGGTTCAGCGGGTGAAAGGCGTGCGCGGCGACGCCGCCGAACAGACCGCGCGCCTGCGGGGTGCGGAAGGCCTCGGCGAGCAGGTCGGCCGAGGCGAGCGCGGGAATCCCGAAGCGCGCCAAGCTCAACGGATGACGCGGCACGCGCAGCAGCGGCCGCATGATGTCCGGGCTCATGCGGTCGTAGCGCGCGGTGGGGCGTTCGAACAGCAGCCGCCAGGCCCGGCCGTCGGCGCCGAGGCCCTCGGCCGTGTCGGCGACGGATCGGTGCAGCACACCGGCGCTGCCGTCGTCGAGCGGGTGGACGCAGTCGATCTCCGGCCACACCCACGTCAGCCCGTAGCGGGCGAGGTCGAGCGACCGCAGGAGCGGAGAGCCGACGGCCATCGGGTGGATGGCCGAGCACTGGTCGTGCAGCAGACCGGGCACGATCGCTTCGCGGGTCCGTGCGCCGCCGCCGATCTCGTCGGCGGCCTCCAGCACGGTGACCTGAAGCCCCGCCCTGGCCAGGACGATCGCCGCCGCGAGGCCGTTGGGGCCGCCGCCGACCACCAGTGCTGTGCTCATATCGCTCTCCGTTCCGTTGATCGCGGGTCAGCCGACGCGCTGCGGCTCGGGTTCGGGCGCGGGCCCGGCGGGCAGTGTCGGCGCCTCGTATCCGGCACGCCGCCAGGTCACTTCGTGCGGGATCGGGCCGTCGGGCAGCCACGGCTGTGCCTGCACCGCGTCGCGCACCCGCCACTCGCCGCGCTCGACGACGCCGAGCGCCGCGTCGATGACCTGGTACCGCTGGGTGCCGCGGTGGACCGGCTGGGACTCCACCCACACGATGATCCACTCACCGGGGGCGAAGCCGACGCGGGACTGCACCGCCTCGATCAAATCGGTGTGGTGCAGGTGCCCGTCGCCGAAGTTGAAGCCGATCAGCGAGTTGCAGCCGAACTCGGCCTCGCGCACCGTCCACCGATCGAGCTCGGGAATGTGCTTGTACAGCAGCGAGAACAGGCCGCGGCCCTGGCTGTGCATGGACCGCCACGCGATGGTCTGCTGCATGGTGATCTCGGCGATGGCCTTCGGGTAGCCCATGGCCTGCAACTGGTCGAGCTGATTCTCGGTCGGCCGGTGCGGCAGTGTGTTCAGCTTCTCCTCCGCGCCGGGGGCGAAGGCCCACAGTGCCGAGGCCCAGTTGCCCGCGTACTGCCGCATCGACGGCAGGAACGACACCAGATCCGGACGCAGGTTGCCGAGGATCGGGAAGAACAGCAGCGCGGCGGTGATGCCGAGGGCCAGCCACGGCGAGGACATGTCGGTGACGGCATAGCCGTCGGCCGCGGGATAGCCGAGGAACAGGAACACCGACAGGTAGGCGAACAAGACGTTCCACTCCAGCGGCACCGCCAGCGGGAAGGTGGAAATGATGAAGCAGTGGAACACCACCATCATCACCACGCCGGCCAGGGTCAGCCAGTAATTGGTCGAGAACAGCAGTACCAGCGGCGTGATGATCTCCACCGTGGTCCCGCCGACGTGGGCGAGGAACGAGGCCACCTTGGACGGGCGCAGGTCGCGCGGGAAGTCGCGGTAGTGCAGCCGCTCGAGCCACCGGAACGGCACGCTCGGGCTGTTGGACACCATCGGCGGAACCACATTCGTGAAGTGAATGCCGAACTTGGAGACGCCTGCGCCGATCCAGACGACGCAGATCAGCAGCTTGGCCGCGATGATCATGTCGACGAACGGCAGCGCCGCGAAGAAGATCAAGGCGGGGAGGTACTGCTCACCGCGCGCCGCGAGGAAGATCGTCTTGTCCCGCAGCCCGCACAGCACGTAGAGCGCGATCGGCGCGATCAGCAGCGCCGGATTCACCAGCCCGGAGGTGTCGCCCGGCAGCGCCGCGTTCAGCGACGCGCTCGGGACGCCGGGCAGCGCGATCGCCACCAGCAGCGTGCCGAGGAAGGCCAGGTAGAGGACGACGTCGAGGATCGTGCGGGTGTCGCCGTTGGTGAGCGGCACGCGCCGCCACGGCCGCAGACGGATCGTGCCCGGCCTGGCCCAGAACAGGATTCCGCCGGTCATCGGCTTGAACTTGCCCGCGAGCGGACCCCAGGAACCGGCCAGGCCGATGGCCTCGAGCAGGACGGTCCACAGCACCAGCTTCTGGTAGACGATCGGTTCGTTCCACCAGCCGCTCACGTCCCAGACCGGTCCGACGCCGGAGGTCCAGGTCGCCAGCGCCGCGCCACCCAGGATGTAGAGCACGAGGAGTTTGACGATATAGACGGTGTGGATCATTCTCGGGCTGCCGAAGCCGTAATCCACCCAGTGCAGCGCCAGGGTCTGCATGCGCTCGCGCAGTGGTTTGTCGAGAAATGTATCGACGTCGACGGGCGGGAAATCTCCCGTTTTGAACCCCATTGTTTCGAACCTTTCTTGCTACCGTTTTTCGGGTGCACGACATCGACGTCCGTGAGCGCGTGGCTCCGACGGCGTACTGTGCCTTCGTGGATTTGTTTACCGAATGCTGTCGATGCTCAGGCAGGAGCCGGCATCGTGCGCAATTTTCTCTTGTCGATCTTGCCCACCGGATTGCGTGGTAGTTCTTCCGTGAGATGAATGGCGACCGGGATTTTGACCCGGGCCAGCGAGATGCCGCAATGCTCGAGCAAGTTCGAGGCGGTGACCGTGGTCCCCGGCATGGCGACCACGTGCGCGACCGGCACCTCGCCGAGCACCTCGTGCGGTGCGCCGACCACGGCGGCCTCGAGCACGTCCGGGTGGGCGTGCAGGACGTTCTCGATCTCCTTGGGGTAGATGTTCTCCCCGCCGCGGATGATCATGTCCTTGATGCGGTCGACCAGCACCAGGTAGCCGTCCTGGTCGAAGTAGCCGACGTCGCCGGTGTGCAGCCAGCCGTCGACGACGGTCTGCGCGGTCGCCTCAGGGCGGCCCAGGTATCCGCGCATCACGTTCGGGCCCTTGATCACCACCTCGCCGGTCTCGCCAGGATCGGCGATGAAGCCGTTGGGGTCCACGATCGCGACCGTCTGACCGGGCAGCGGCACCCCGACCGTGCCCGGCTTGCGCGGCCCGCCCGGCGGGTTCACGGTCGACGCGCAGGTGCCCTCGGACAGGCCGTAGCCCTCGACGACCGGTACGTCGAAACGAGATTCGAACCGCGCGATGAGCTCGGCGGGCATCGGCGCCGCGCCGCACACGACCCGGCGAAGTGACGAGGTGTCCGGTGTCCGCTCCGGGGATTGGGTCACCAGCATGGCGTAGATCGCGGGCACCGCGGAGAAGTAGGTCGGCCGGACGCGTTCGATCACGTCGAAGAAGGTCGACGCGGAGAAACGCCCGGCGATGGTGGCCCTGCCCCCGGCCAGCAGCGGCGAGAGCACGCTGACCACGATCCCGTTGACGTGGAACAGCGGCAGGATCAGCAGGCTGTGATCGGTCTCGTCCAGGCCGAGCGTCTCGATGAGCATGGCGCACATGGCGGCGATGTTCGAGTGATCGAGCACCACGCCCTTCGGCTGTCCGGTGGTGCCGCTGGTGTAGATGATCAGCGCGGTCGCGTCGTCCTCGGTGACGGCCGCGGGCGCCGGCGCGGTGGTCGTCGCGGCGGGGCCCGCCACGTCGGCCACATCCAGCGACTCGAGGCCGCGCCCGCCTTCGGTGATCACGACTTTCGCGGCGCAATCCGAAATCTGGTATTGCAGTTCGTCGAAAGTCGAATCCGGTTTGACCGGGGTGACAGCGGCGCCGAGATGCCAGGCCGCGAAAAGGATGACCACCAATTCCAGCTGATTCGGCAAGACCACCGCGACCACGTCGCCGCGCCCCACTCCGTGTGTGTGCAGAATTGTCGCGGCGGTCTGAACGCGGCGCGCGAAATTCGCGTTGTCGAGTTCTTCGCGATCGTCCGCGAGGCAGGGTCCGGTCGGATTCCAGAGCGCCCGGACGCGGGGTGTCTCGGCTACGTGCTGCACCATTTCCTCACCATCGAATGCGTATGTGACGGGGATTACATTCCCAAGGTAGGGAAATTGCCGGGGCAGGGCTACGGGCCGGTATCCCAGAGTTTCCGCCGCGTGTTGTGCCCGTGGCACAAAGGGAGTGCGCAAGCGCCCGTCCGGACCGCTGACCTGGAGTATCGTCCGGGCCGATGAGCGAATGCAGTGAGAGAACGATGGGCCGACGTGCGACAGCCGTGCCGGAGCCGGGCGGCGGGGCACGGGCATGAACGACGAGGTCGAGTCGACGGTCCGCGAGGTCGCCGAAGACATCAAAGCCGACCTTCCCCGGCTGCTCACGGACATGACCGCGATGTTCGCCGAGATGATCCCGGAGTTCCGGCACGACGACGAGGTGCGGCGGCTGATGGTGGCCAGCACGGCCTCGAACCTCGCCGGGATCCTCGATCTGCTGACGCTGGGCATCTCGTTCGACGACCTCACCGTGCCGCCCGCCGCCGCCGAGTACGCCCGCCGGTTCGCCCAGCACGGGATGTCGCTGGAGGCTTTGCTGCGCGCCTATCGCCTAGGGGAGCACATGTTCGCGCAGACGGCGATGAGCGTGCTGCGGACACTCGACCCATCGGCCGAACTGGCCCTGGCGACCACCAGCCGGATCGCGTCACTGGTCAACCGTTATATCGACGCAGTCATCGAGGGCATCATCGACATCTACGAGAACGAGCGGCGGCGCTGGGACGCGCGCTCGGACGCGACGCGCGCCGCGCAGGTCCGGGCCGTCCTGGAGGGAGAGCGGCTGGATCTGCCTTCGGCGGAACAGATGCTGGGGACCTCGCTGCGCGGCTGGCATCTGGCCGCGATCATCTGGACGCCGCCCGGCTCCCCGGCCTCCTACGACCTGCTGCGCACCGGTGCGGGCATGCTCGCCACCGCGACCGGCAAGCTTCCGCTGACGATCCTCGTCGACGAACACAACTGCTGGGCCTGGATCTCCTCGACGGGCAGGCCCTCACTCGACGTGGCGGTGCTCGAAGCCGAATTGCGCAAGCAACCGTCGCTCCGGATGGCGGTCGGCGATCGCGGGTTCGGGCTCGCCGGGTTCCGGCAGACGTTCCACGACGCCCAGGGCGCGCGCGGCGTGGCGGTAGCCGCCGCCAAAGTCCGCCAGCTGACCCTGTACTCGCGCGTCGCCGTGGCCGGTCTGCTGATGGACCGCCTGCCGGACGTGCGGGCCTGGGCGCACCGGGTGCTCGGCGATCTGATGCGCGACGACGAGTCGACGGCCCGCCTGCGCGAGACCGCCCAGGTGTACCTGGACGCGCGCGGCAGCCTCACCGACGCGGCCGCCCGCATGCACGTCCACAAGAACACCGTGCACTACCGGGTGCGCAAAGCCGAAGAGCTGCTCGGTCATTCGCTCGGCACCAATCGGCTCGACGTCGAGATCGCGCTCATGGTGTGCGCGCAGTTCGGTGTCACCGCACCGGCTTCCGGCCGCTCCGACACCGCGGAGTGACCGTCGCGTCACCCGGCGATGCGACGGTTGGCGCCGCGCAGCGGGTTCGCCACGGGCGATTTGATCGCCGGAAGGGTGACCGACATGCGAACCCGCGTGCCCGGTCCGTTGTGGTGGATCTCCAGTTCCTCGGTGAGCGCGCGCATCATGTCGATGCCGCGGCCGCGATGGCCGGGATCGGCGGAGCGCGGCTTCCAGGTGCCGGTGTCGGTGACCTCGATGACCACCCGTTCGGTGTCGCATTCCGCGCTCAACCCGACGTGTTCGGTCGCGGCCGTGCCGTTGCGGTAGGCGTGCTCGATGCTGTTGCTGCATGCCTCGTTCGCCGCGGCGACCAGGTCGGAGGCGAGATCGTGCGGGACGGCCGCGGCCGCGAACCAGGCCTTGAGCCTGCGGCGCATGCCGGAGAGCTCGTCGGCGTCGGCGGGCACGTCCATGCGCAGCGGCGCGGGAGGCTGCCGGTAGACCACCATCGCGACGTCGTCGTCGTAACCCGCGGCCGGACGCAGCCGGGAGAGCACCGCGTCGGCCACCTCGCGCGGCAGTTTGCCCGCGGTGTCGGCGAGCACGGCCGCGATCTTGGCGAAACCGTCGTCGATGTCGACACCGCGCTGTTCGACGAGACCGTCGGTGAACAGCACCAGCGTCGAGCCGGGCGTCAGCGCGGTGGTGGCCTCGGGGCGGCGCGGCATCTCGAAGGTGGCCAGCGGCACCGAACGCCCGCCCTCCAGCAGCCTGCCCGGCGTGCCGACGTCGGCGAGGATCGGCGGCATGTGGCCCGCACTGCTGTAGCGGACCAGCCCGCGCACCGGATCGAGCACCGCGGCGCACACCGTGGTGCACATGGCGCCGGGGATGCGGCTCGCCACCGTGTCGAGCTCGGCGAGCAACTGTGCGGGGCCCGCGCCGCGCAACAGCAAAGCCCTTCCCGCCGTGCGCAATTGGCCCATCACCACGGCCGCGGACAGGCCGCGGCCGACACAGTCGCCGACCACGATGCCGATCGTGCCGTCGCGCAACGGCACCACGTCGTACCAGTCGCCGCCGATCTCCAGCGGCGGCAGCGCCGGTTCGTAGTGCACCGAGAACCGGGGCGGCAGCTCGATGGGGCCGAGCATGGCCCGCTGCAAGGTGAGCGAGGTGGCGCGGGCCTGATCGAAGTTGCGCGCCCGCTGTACCGCCAGGCTGAGGTGCCCGATCAGCAGTGAGAACAGCGTCCAGTCCGCGGCGCTGATCGCGCGCGGCGCGGCGAAGCGCAACCACAGTGCGGCGTCGCCGGTTTCGCCGAGTGGGGCGACGATGCCCTCGGAGCTCTCCGCGCCTTCCGGGATCGCGAACAGGCTGCGCGGCGGCCTGCGCCGGGCGCGCTCGAGCAGGGCGCGCGCGGGTTTGTCGAGCGCGGCGGGGTCGGTCTCGACGCCTGCGGCCGAATCGCCCGGCCGCTCGACAGATCCCGAGACGTACACCTCCGGGTCGGCATTCCGGCTGGGCCACACGGTGACGACCGCGGACTCCGCGCCGACGGTGCGCCGCAATTCGTCCAGGCCCACCGCGAGCACCTCGACCACGCTGGTCGCCGCGCCCACCGCGGTGGCGAGCCGGGAGGCGGCCTGGTCGCGGGCCTGCGCGTCGTGCTCGGCGGTCACGTCGCGGATGGTGCCGACGTAGATCAGCTCGTTGTTCTCCGGCTTGACCAGCGCGCTGGTGCTCACCGCCAGCCACAGCCGACGCCCGTCGCGGTGCCGGATCGGCAGCACGAAACGCAGCGCCTCGGTGCCGAGATCGGGGTAGCGCGGCCCGGCGGGCAGCGACCACGGATGCGGCACCGGGTACGGCACGTCGGCGGGACCGTAGCCGGTGAGCGCGCCGAAGGCGGAGTTCACCTCGACGATGGTGCCGCGCGCGTCGGCCACGAAGAACCCGTCCTGCAACGATTCGACCAGCGCGGTGCGGAAGGCGTCGCGGCCCGCGAGATCGTCTGCGCGCGAACGCTGTTGCTCGTAGCGGCGGGTGCCGTCGAGGTAGCCGCGGGTGGCGATGTCGAGCGCGGCGAGGGTCTGCAACAGGAATTCGAGCGCGGTCTCGGCGATCCGCGGCTCCCGCGCGCCCTCGGTCGCGCGCTCGGCCAGTTCGGCCTCGGTGGCCAGGCGGAAGTGGTTCTCGGTGAGGTCGAGCAGGCTGATGCCCTCGACCAGTGCGCGTCGGCCGAGGTCGTAGCCCTCGGACAGGCTGTCCTGACTGGGCGAGTCCAGATGGCGTCGTAGGGCGTCGGCGTAGGCGTCCAGGAATTCGGCCAGCACAGTGCTCATCGGCGACCGCCCTTTCCGGCTTCGCCTCGCCTGCACCCGGCCGCGTCGTTCATGCCTTCGCCTCGCAGGCGCTCGGCTCCGGCATGCGCGAAGCGCGCCGACACACGATTCGTTCACTGCGTTCGCTCATGAGACCCCGTTCGCGGTCCCGCCGCGGTGCCGGGCGGCCAGCACCAAGGCGTCGTCGGTGTCCTTGGCGTGCCGGGCCAGGATGTCGGCGGTGATCTCGGCGGTGGACCTGGAAAGGTCGATGCCCTCGGCGGACTCGGTGACGATGCCGTCGGTGGTCATCAGCAGCAGATCGCCCGCGCGCACCTGCACGGTCTGCGGTTGCAGGTTCTGCGGTAGCCGATATCCCACGATGCCTCCGGTCAGTAGGACCGCGGCGCGCACGGTGAGTCCGGCGGGGCTCGCGGTGAGCACCCGGGAATCGACATTGCCCACGCCGAGCCAGCAGATGGTGTCCTTGACGTCGAACAGCGCCAGCGACACCGCGGCACCGCGGGTGTCGGCCATGGCTCGATGACACAGCACCATCAGCACATCCAAAGGCTCGGAGCGGTTCTCGGCGAGCACCTGGGCGGCCCGGTCGGCCGCGTCCGCCGCGGCGGCGCCGTGGCCGAGCCCGTCGAGCACCGCGAACAGCACCGCGCCGCCGCCCGCGTCCAGGACGACGCAGCGGTCACCGGAGATGTGCTGCCCCGGTAACGCCCGACCGGCCACCGCCCACTCGATTCGGCCGATGAACCCGTCTTCATGCACCGTTGGGTACCCACTTCCACATTTCCACCAACGTGCCGCGGCCGGGCGCGGAGTCGATCGTGAGCCGATCCATCAACCGTCGCGCGCCGGGCAGTCCGAGCCCGAGTCCGCGGCCCGTCGAATAGCCGTCCTCCAATGCGCGGGGGATGTCGCGAATGCCGGGTCCTTGATCGCTGGCCTGGACCACGAGCGCCTGGCGGCCCTCGCGATCGTCGACCAGCAGGCGAATTTCGCCGGTGCCCGCGTAACTGGTGATGTTGCGGGCGATTTCGGAGATGGCCGTCGAGATCATGGTGCAGTCGGTCAGGGAGAAGCCGAGTTTGGCTGCCAATTCCCGTCCGGCTTGTCGTGCTGTCACGATGTCCGCGGACAGCTTGACCGCGATCACCACGTTCTCAGCGGCCACTGTCACGACCGTCTCGCTGGCGGCGTACGGAAGATTTTCGATCCAGCCATGCCAGTCCTTCTTCGAGGTCGAGGGCGGTGTGCATGTCCTCGAAGGTCAGTCCGAGCTGCACCATGGCGAACGCGACCTCGGGTTGCAGTCCGACGATGACGGTCTCCGCCCCGCGCAACTGGGTCATGTGCGCGATGGTGCGCAGCGATCTCGCGGCGAAGGAGTCCATCACGTCGATCGCCGTCACGTCGACGATGATGCCGTGCGCTCTGTATCTGCTCACCTGTTTCATCAGGTCGTCCTGCAGGCGCTCGGTGTCGGCGTCGGTCAGTGCGGACTGGACCGACGCGATGAGATAGGTGCCTTGCTTGAGAATGGGGACCGGCATCGCGGGCGCTCGATCAGCGTCCGTCGCGTTCGGCCGCTCGATCGGTCACGCGCGTCACCTCGTAGCCGAGTAGGCGTTCGGCCTCTTCTATGCCGCCCTGGAGGTCGCCGACGGCGTTCATCTTCGACAGATCGAGGCCGATGGTGACCAGGGTCAGCGCGATCTCCGAGGACAGACCGGTGATGATCACGCTGGCGCCCATCAGGCCGGAGGCGTCGACGGTTTGGACGAGGTGGTTGGCGACGGTGGAGTCGATGGTCGGTACGCCGGTGATGTCGATGACGACGACCTTGGCGCGGTTGTGGCGGATGGCGCGGAGCAGCTGTTCGGTGAGCTGGCGGGCGCGCTGGCTGTCGAGTACGCCGATGATGGGCAGGATCAGCAGCTGTTCGCGGACCTGGAGCACGGGGGTGGACAGCTCGCGGATGGCTTCCTGCTGCTGGCGGATGACGCGTTCGCGTTCCTGCACGAACGAGATGGCCACGGTGCTCGCGATGCGGTTGGCGGCCGGTTCGTAGGCGTCGAGCGCGTGGTTGAGCAGGTCGAAGTTGGACTGGTACTTCTCGAAGAGCGAGCGGGCCAGCACATCTCGCAGCAGGAGCACGATGCCCAGGACCTCGTCGGTCTCGACTCCTCTCGGGATGATGCGTTCGGACAGGTCGCGCGCGTAGGCCTGCAGCGCCTCGACGCTACCGGTTTCCAGCACCTCGACGTAGTTGTCGTAGATGGAGGTGGCCTCGGAGAAGATCTCCTCCGGGGTCATGGCGGTGAGCAGCTGGGCATCGGTGATACGGCGCGCCCACTCCTCGCGCAGCGCGGTGCGGTTCTGGCGCAGGTGCTCGACCAGCTGCGGAAGCAAGTTGTCTACCGGTCCCGCGGCCAGCGAGTCCGCCGAAAGGCTCATGGACACCTCGGACATGGAAATTCCAGCCCCTTTCGACGGGTAGGTCGGTGGTTCGTCGTGCGCTCGGCCGTGGCCGAGTCCGAGCCTAGTCATACCCCATCCCGATTGCCGCTGAAACCTATGGGTAGCTCGCGCACAATTCATGTGGTCGTCACGAATCCGCGCTCCAGGGCGAGCAGGGCCTCGTCCAGGTAGACGGTGAGATCGGCGTCCGCCCGGCGCAACCAGGCGTCGAAGGCGGCGCGGGCCGCCGCGAGCGTGGTGCGGCCGACGGCCATCGGGATGAGCCCGTCCTCGGGTTCGCCGAGCCGTCGCCCGGCGAAGGCGCTCACCGCGCGCTCCCAGGCGTCGTAGTGCGCGCCCGCCGTGGCGGCGAGCGCGGGCACGGTGGCCACCAAGTGCATTCGCCTGCGCAGCTCGGGCACGTCCTCGGCGCGATAGCGGTTGGCGTTCACCACGACTCGGCGCACGGCCGTCATCATCGGCACGTCGTCGGGCACCGTCGCGAAGGCCGCGCGCAGGGCGGCCACTTCGTCGTCGAACTGGTGCCAGAGCACCTCGGCCTTGGTGGGGAAGTAGCGGAAGAAGGTGCGCCCGCTGATGCCCGCGGCGGCGGCGATCTGGTCGACGGTGGTGTCGTCGAAGCCCTGCTCGGTGAACAGGCGCATGGCGATGACTTCGAGCTCGCGCTTGGTGGTGCCGCGGGGTCGGCCCCGGGTGGTCCGCGTGGTCACGGAGTCATTATGGCCGCTGCCCGTCTAATTTTGTCAGTCCCTGAAAGTATTGATTATGTCAGTCGGTGACGTTAATCTCGCTGGCATGGGCAGCATGGCGGATCTCACATGGCCGGAGGCGGGCGCGCGCGCCACCGGGGCGATCCTCGCCGTGCCGGTGGGCGCCACCGAGCAGCACGGACCGCACCTGCCGCTGTCCACCGACACCGACATCGCCACGGCGCTCTGCGCGGGGCTGGCCGCGGTGCGCGCGGATGTGCTTGTGGCACCGGCGATTCCGTATGGATCCAGCGGCGAGCACGCGGGATTCGCGGGCACCCTGTCCATCGGGCAGGCCGCGCTCGAGCTGGTGATCGTGGAGTTGTGCCGCTCGGCCACCGACACCTTCGACCGCGTCCTCGTGGTGAGCGGGCACGGCGGGAACCTGGACCCGCTGCGCCGCGCCGAGGAGCTGCTGCGCAGCGAATCCCGTGACGTGCGGGTGTACCTGCCGCATTATTCGGGCGGCTTGCACGCGGGTCGCGCCGAGACCGCGCTGCAACTCGCGCTGCGCCCCGATCTCGTACGCGCCGACCGCGCGGAGAAGGGCGACACCCGTCCGCTGGACGAGCTGCTGCCGCTGCTGCGCGCCGGGGGAGTGCGCGCGGTGAGCCCGAACGGTGTGCTCGGCGATCCCGAGGGCGCGCACGCCGAGGAGGGCCGGGCCCTGCTCGCCCGATTGACCGACGACCTGACTCAGAAGACCCGGCACTGGTGGCCGGCGCACGCCCCGAAAGGACTCCCATCATGAATCCCTGGTTCGAAACCGTCGCCGAGGCGCAGCGCCGCGCGAAGAAGCGGCTGCCCACATCGGTGTACGGCGCGCTGATCGCGGGCTCCGAGCGCGGTCAGACCATCGAGGAGAACCAGAAGGCTTTCACCGAACTCGGCTTCGCGCCGCACGTCGCGGGCCCGATCGGCGAGCGCGACCAGTCGACCACGGTGCTCGGCCAGCCGCTGTCGATGCCGGTGCTGATCTCGCCGACCGGCGTGCAGGCGGTGCACCCCGACGGTGAGGTAGCCGTCGCGCGGGCGGCCGCCGCGCGCGGTATCGCCATGGGGCTCAGCTCTTTCGCCAGCAAGCCGATCGAGGAAGTGATCGCGGCGAACCCGGCCACCTTCTTCCAGCTCTACTGGTGCGGCGGCAAGGACGAGATCCTGCAGCGCATGGCGCGGGCGAAGGCGGCAGGCGCGGTCGGGCTCATCTTGACGCTCGACTGGTCCTTCTCGCACGGCCGCGACTGGGGCAGCCCGGTGATCCCGGAGAAGCTGGACCTGCGCACCATGCTCAAATTCGCGCCGCAGACCCTCGCCCGCCCGCGCTGGCTGGCGACCTACGCCCGCTCCGGCCACATTCCTGATCTCACCGCGCCCAACATGGCGGTGGGCGGCGGCCCGGCCCCCGGCTTCTTCGGCGCCTACGGCGAGTGGATGGGGACCCCCGCGCCGGACTGGGACGACGTGCGCTGGATCTGCGAGCAGTGGGACGGCCCGGTGATGCTCAAGGGCGTGATGCGGGTCGACGACGCGCAGCGCGCCGTCGACGCGGGCGTCGCCGCGATCTCGGTCTCCAACCATGGCGGCAACAACCTGGACGGCACCCCGGCCGCCATCCGGGCGCTGCCGGTGATCGCCGACGCCGTCGGCGGCCAGATCGAGGTGGTGCTCGACGGCGGTATCCGCCGCGGCAGCGACGTGGTCAAGGCGGTGGCGCTCGGCGCCCGCGCGGTGATGATCGGCCGCGCCTACCTGTGGGGCCTCGCCGCGAACGGGCAGGCGGGCGTGGAGAACGTGCTCGACATCCTGCGTGGCGGCATCGACTCGGCCCTGCTCGGTCTGCGCAAGACGGCGATCACCGAGCTGAACCGCGGCGACCTCGTGGTGCCCGACGGCTTCGAACGGGCGCTCGGCGTGCCCGGGGCTGCCGCGGCGAAGGCGGCGTCCGCGTCGGCCTGACCCCGGGTCAGCCCGGAGGTTGTCTGCGGTGGTGCGAGAGCAGCGTGTCGTAGATGTCGGCCAGCGCGCTGAGCTGTTCGCGGTCCAGCGCGTTGATCATGTGCTTGCGCACGCTGCGCACATGCGCGGGCGCCGCGGTGCCGAGCACGGCGGCGCCGCGCGGGGTGAGCCGCGCGGCGGTGCGGCGCGCGTCGTCGGGGATCGGCTCGCGCACCACCAATCCGCGCTTCTCCATTCGGGTGATCTGGTGGGAGAGCCTGCTCTGCGACCACTCCAGCGCCTCGGCCAGGTCGGCGAAGGTCAGCCGGTGGTCCTCGGAACCCGCCAGGCGTGCGAGCACCGAGTACTCGACGTAGGTGAGGTTCGACTCACGCGACGAGTCGCGTCCCACGGCGGCGGCGATGAGATCGCGCGTGCGCACGAATCCCAGCCAGGCCCGCATCTCGACGTCGTCGAGCCACTGCGGATCGGTCACGGCAGCCTCCAAGCCTCTGACGTGTCAGCCAATTGCCCCGCTGTGGTCGTGTCGAGCGCGACAAACTGTAGGGACTGACAGGTAGCACCACTGGGGTTGAACGTGCAACCTTTTGTGCGGCGTACCAATGCGCGGGCCCCGAGTCGCACAGTCGCACTATGGGTTCGGTGCGGCTGTGAGGCGTCCGCCTGCACAATTAGGTTTGCCTAACCCGTGGCCGGTCCTGGACCGCTGGATAGGCTCGCTGTGCTTGTGACCAGCCTGGCCCAGCCCGCCTGCGGCCGACGGTCCGCTCGAGCCCCAGTCCCACCCGAAGGAGTGCGATCCGTGACCGCCCCGGAATTCCGCTATTCAGATCTGCTGCCGACCGGCGCGGACGACACGCCGTACCGGTTGCTGACCACCGAGGGCGTCAGCACCTTCGAGCACAACGGACGCACGTTCCTGCAGGTCGATCCCGAGGCGCTACGGCTGCTCACGACCGAGGCGATGCACGACATCAGCCACTACCTGCGTCCCGCGCACCTCGGTCAGCTGCGCAAGATCATCGACGACCCGGAGTCCTCGGGCAACGACCGCTTCGTCGCGCTCGACCTGCTCAAGAACGTCAACATCTCCGCGGGCGGCATCCTGCCGATGTGCCAGGACACCGGCACCGCCATCGTGATGGGCAAGAAGTCCGAGGGCGTGCTCACCGGCGTCGACGACGCCGAATGGATCAGCCGCGGCGTCTACGACGCCTACACCAAGCTGAACCTGCGCTACTCGCAGCTGGCTCCGATCACCATGTGGGACGAGAAGAACACCGGCTCGAACCTGCCCGCGCAGATCGAGTTGTATTCCACCCAGGGCGATCCCGCGCACCCGTCCTACAAGTTCCTGTTCATGGCCAAGGGCGGCGGTTCGGCCAACAAGTCCTTCCTCTACCAGGAGACCAAGGCCATCCTGAACCCCACGCGGATGCTGGAGTTCCTGGACGAGAAAATCCGCTCGCTGGGCACCGCGGCGTGCCCGCCCTACCACCTCGCGGTCGTGATCGGCGGCACCAGCGCCGAATTCGCGCTCAAGACGGCGAAATACGCCTCGGCGCACTACCTGGACAACCTGCCCACCGAGGGCTCGCTCGCCGCGCACGCCTTCCGCGACCTCGAGCTCGAGGAAGAGGTCTTCAAGCTCACCCAGTCGTTCGGGATCGGCGCGCAGTTCGGCGGCAAGTACTTCTGCCACGACGTGCGTGTGGTGCGGCTGCCCCGGCACGGCGCCAGCTGCCCGGTGGCTATCGCGGTGTCCTGCTCGGCCGACCGGCAGGCGCTGGCCAAGATCACCCCGGAGGGCGTGTTCCTCGAGCAGCTCGAGCGCGAGCCCGCGCAGTACCTGCCGGAGCAGACCGACGAGATCCTCGGCGGCGACGTCGTGCAGGTCGACCTGAACCGGCCGATGTCGGAGATCCGCGCCGAACTGTCGAAATACCCTGTCAAGACCCGGCTTTCGCTGACCGGCCCGCTGGTCGTCGCCCGTGACATCGCGCACGCCAAGATCAAGGAGCGGCTGGACGCGGGCGAGCCGATGCCCGACTACCTGCGCGACATGGCCGTCTACTACGCCGGTCCCGCCAAGACCCCCGACGGTTACGCCTCCGGCTCCTTCGGCCCCACCACCGCGGGCCGGATGGACTCCTACGTCGATCAGTTCCAGGCGGCGGGCGGCTCGTTCGTCATGCTGGCCAAGGGCAATCGTTCGGCGCAGGTGACCAAGGCGTGCAAGGAGCACGGCGGCTTCTACCTCGGTTCCATCGGCGGCCCCGCGGCCCGGCTCGCGCTGGACTGCATCAAGTCGGTCGAGGTGCTGGAATACCCCGAGCTGGGCATGGAGGCGGTCTGGAAGATCGAGGTCGAGGACTTCCCCGCGTTCATCGTCGTCGACGACAAGGGCAACGACTTCTTCGCCGAGACGCAGAAGCCGATCGCGCTGCGGGTGCGCACCCGGTCCAAGGAACGGGTCTAGGCGTACCTCCGCCTTCGTTCCGGCCGTTCGCGGGGCTGTGGAACAGACTGCGGTCCGGCGGCGCTTCTCGAATGCGGCTGTGGCGCTAGGCGGTCAGCGGTGCGGACACGGCGATGTCACCATGATCACCGGTGTGACATCGCCGCCCTCCCGGGCACCCTTAGCGAGTAGGTCGCTGAGTTTCGAGCCGAGGAGGGCAATGGGTACGTCGTTTCGCGTCTCGGAATCGGCCGGGCGACGGCTTGTCGCGCGAGCCGCACTGGAGGGAACCAGTTCGACCACACTGCTCGACAGGTTGATTCGGGAGGGGGTCGACCAGTTGGAGCACCCGGGGATCGTGTTCCGCGGGCCGATCCACAACCGGCGGGCCGCGCTGGCCGCCGGACCCGATGTCTGGGAGGTGGTGGCCAGGCTGCTCGAGCTGGACGGTCCGGTGGAACGCCGGATCGCCGTGCTGAGCGGGCAATCCGATCTGCACTCCCGCAAGATCAGGACCGCGCTCGCGTACGCGTGGGACAACCGGATGGAGATCGGCACCCGGATCGGTCGCAATCGTCAAGCTACCGAAGCGATTCAACGGGGCGAGCCGATCTAGACCCAGAAAGCCGACCGGTTGGTCGCTGCGCCGAGGCCGCTCGTCGACCTCGGCGCTTTTCTTTTCTCCGAGTTCGGGTTGTACTCCCGCGAGCGAAAAGGGCTCGCGGCTGGGATGATTCGGACAAAACGCTCGTGATCGACGCCGGGGGTAAGGTCGAGCCGATGTGGGCGATCGTGTCGACCTGGGTACCGGATTCCGACGGAGGCTTCGGTGAGGTGATCACCGAGACCTGTGAATCCGTCAGCGTGCGAGATGTCCTGCTGGATACGGACATTCCGGTCCGCGTCGGCGACCGTGTCCGATTGGAGTACGCCGACGGCGAGCTGGTGCGTGTCGTCCGGGCGCGGTAGGGGATTGGTAGCAGGCTCGCCCCAGTGTGATCCACAGCACTGGATAACTATGTGGACAGCGATCTTTCCTGTGGATATCGGGATTGCCAGGCATGTGCACTCGGGATCCGATGCGGCGATCTGGGGCCGGGATGTAGCCAAAAGCTATCACCTCTGGTTATCCACATGCCTGTGGATTCGGGGGATAGATGTAGTCTCCGCCGGGCATCTCTCCACAGGTGATCCACACGAAATCCCTGGTGCCTGACGGTAACTTGCACGCGCTGCCAGTTTCGGGGTCGATGGTGGCGCGGGCCCGCGCACTTTGTCCGGGTTCCCGGGGGCGCTCGAAGGGACCGTCCAGTCTCTGGTTGCCCAGCCACCCTTTCGCTACCGAGCGGAGAGAAATGGATTCGCCGGGAGAGAAAGCGTGGCTGAACGTGGTTGTCGGACAACCATTTCTCTCCCGTCGATCTGTGCGGTTCTTCGGCTGGGTGAGGGTGTAGGGGTCGAAGTGCGCAGGCCGCCTGCCGGGTGGGTCGGGTGAGCTTTGCAGGCCCTATTGCCGAGCGGGCGGCAGTTGTGTGCTGGTGGTTGCCCTTTGGGGCGAGGGCGGGGTGGTCCGCGTGCCGCACGGGTTGGTGGCCGAGGTGTTGGCTGCTGCTGGGTAGGTGGTGGTGCGGTGGTCGGCTGCCGGTGGTGATGTGCAGGCTGCATTGTCGAGCGGGGCTCAGGTGGTTCTCTGGATGTGGACGCCGGGGTGTGCGGCCAGGCGGCTTGTCGCGTCCGAAAAGCACTGGATTGTGACGGCGTAGCGGCCAGTTTGCCGCGGATCGATGCTGGTGGGGGTGGGTCGCCTGGTGATCATCGGTTGGGGGAGTGGGCGGTTGGGCGTCGTTAGGATGGCGCCCATGTTGGTGAGGAATGCGGGATTCGGGAAGCGGACGGCGGTTGGGGTGCTGGCGGCGGCCGCGATCGGCGCCGCGGGTACGCCGCAGGCGCTCGCTACGCCGAGCGACGAGCGGGAGGTCTTGGTTTTGGCCACCGCCACCGAAGGGCTCGATCCGGCGCTCGCGGTGGCGTACTCGTTCGCCGAGGATGCGGCGCATTCGGAAGGCGTTCCGATCTGGATCAACTCCGGATACCGCAGCTACGCCGAACAGCAAGCCCTCTGGGAAGACGGCATCGCCACCTACGGCAGCCCCGAGGAGGCGCGCCGCTGGGTGCTGCCGGCCGAGGAATCCACCCACGTCGCAGGCCAGGCCATCGACGTCGGCCCGCAACCGGGCGCGCAATGGCTCGAACAGAACGGAAACCGCTGGGGCCTCTGCCGCACCTACACCAACGAATGGTGGCACTTCGAGTTGGCCACCATCCCCGGCGCCGCCTGCCCGCCCCTCCGTCCGGACGCCAGCGAACGCTGATCGACGCTGTCGGTCATCAGCCCGCGCATGGCGAAAGCAGGCGGAGGTATGCGTGCTCGGCACCGCTGGACAGCTTCCGGTCACCACCGGCGCATGGGCGAAGCGCGGGCCCGCGGTGCGCCTGGCATACCGCGGGCCGAGTCGGTCGGTAGGCCCCGTGTGCCGGAAGAGCAGGCCGAAGTATGCCGGGTTGGCGTCAGCGGAACTACGTCCGTCGACGACAAGTTCGGCGGGAGCAACCGAGGTGCGCCTGATCGCTGCTGTCCGACGATGCCGGTCGTCGGTCCGTCCACGGCCGACGCCCGGGCGAGGTGCGCCTGGTTGCGTTTGCGGGACAGTGCCGGTCGTCGGCCCGCGCATGGCGGGATTGGGCGTGGTATGGCTGGTTGGCGTTGCTGGGCTTGGTCGTGCGCCCGCGCATGGCCGAGAGCGAGGGGAAGGGTGCGTCAGATCGGTGCTATTGGACGGGCTTTGGTCCGCTTGGGGCGGGACCGGAGGCCGATGTATGTCGCGGGCTGCCGTAGCTGGACGGGATCCGTCCACCACCTGTTCATGGCCGGAGCAGCTCGAGGTGCGCCTGATCGCTGCTGTCCGACGATGCCGGTCGTCGGCCCGCCCACGGCCGGAGCGCGGAGAGGTGGGCCTGGTTGCGCTGCGGGAGGGTATTGATCGTCGGCCTGGAAAGGGCTGCGGCGCAGCGATGTCTACCCGTTCGATGCCAGCGGAGTTCGTCCATCGTACGGCCGGAGCGGCGGCGAAGACGGGCACGTCCAGGGCACGCCGGTGGGGAGGGGGTCGTCGGCCCGCGCCTGGCCGAGATCAGGCTGTGGGTACGCCGGGATCGAGGCGGCGGCTCACGAGCGCGACGGCGGGCTCGGGGCCCGGCCGAGGACTTCCGTCGGGACCAGGCGTTGGGCGCCGAGGACCTCGATGCCGAGCAGGGTGCCGGAGGAGCTGAAGTCGAGGACTACGGTGCCGCCCTCGACCGGGGTGACGACCTGGCGGGTCGCCTCGCCCGGGGCTATCTCGTCGGCGATGGTGAAGTAGGCGGCGTCGGCGGCCGGGTCGTAGGTCATGTGCATGTCCGGGTCCTCCATCGGGTCGCCGGGGCCGTGAGCACTCAACGGTAACTCCGAAACGGTCGCGCCGCCGAGTCGCGAGCCGTAATGAGGACGGCCGGACAGCGCCTCAGCGCACCGGCACAGGTTCGGTCGCCTCGATCCGTCGGCCGGTGCGTCCCGCTCGCCGCGGCAGCACCCAGAACAGCGCGAACGTGCTGATCAGGCTGATCGCGCACACCGCGACGATGTACCAGGCGACCGGGGCCGACCCGGAGCCCGCCGACCCCGATCCCGATCCCATCGACCACAGCGCCGTCGCGATGAGCGGCGCGAGCCCGCCGCCGAGAATCACGGAGATCTGAACGATGAGCGAGGTCCCCGAGTACCGCACCGCGGGAGGGAACAACTCGGCGATGATGATGCCGCCCACGCTGTGGCTGATCGGCAGGACCACGCCCATCCCGAGCAGCGCGAGGAAGACCACGACTCGGTTGCCGGTGTTCAACAGCGGGAAGTAGACCGCGCACCACGCCAGCAGCGCCGCGGTGCCCGCGAGGAAGACCCGCGCGGTACCGATCCGATCACCGAGCGCGCCCCACAGCGGCATCGTGGCGCACCAGACGATCGCGGCCACGATGACGCCCGACAGCAGGAAATCCCTGCTGAACCCGAGCTCCTTGGCGCCGTAGGTGAGCGTGAAGACCATGAAGATGTACACCACGGCCGAGGTCGCGACCGCCGCGCACAGGATCAGCGCCAGTCGCGGCGCTCCGACGCGCAGCGCGTCGCGCAGCGGAAACGCCGATACCTCCCCGCGCCGCACCAGTCCCGCGTACTCCTCGGATTCGGTGACGCGCAGCCGCACCACCAGGCCGACCGCCACGAGAATCACGCTGAACAGGAACGGAATCCGCCATCCCCAGGACTGGAACGCCGCATCGGGCAGCAGCGCGCTCACGCCGAGGAACATCGCGTTGGCCAGGATCAACCCGGCGGGCGTTCCCATCTGCGGGAAGCTCGCGTACCGGTTGAGCCGCCCGGGCGGTGCATGCTCGATGGACAGCACCGTCGCGCCCGCGCCCTCGCCGCCGAGCCCGACGCCTTGCACGAGCCGCAGCACGACCAGCAGCACCGGCGCCCAGAATCCGATGCTCGCGTAGGTGGGCAGCACACCGATCAGCGTCGAGCTGACGCCCATGACGATCAGCGACACCACCAGCGTGGTGCGCCGCCCGAACCGATCGCCGAAGTGCCCGAACAGCAGCCCGCCGATCGGGCGCGCGCCGAACCCGACCGCGAAAGTGCTGAAGGCCGCGAGGGTGCCAGCGGCCGGGCTCAGCGAGGGGAAGAACTGCTTACCGAAGATCAGCGCCGACGCCGTGCCGTACAGCATGAAGTCGTACCACTCGAGCGTCGTGCCGATCAGGGTGGCCGCGGCGACCCGGCGCGGGGCGGACACGGCGGTCGAGCGGGGTGGAACCGAGGTCACTGCAATCCATTCAGCCGACGGGCGCGGGTGCGCCCGGCATGTCGTCGAGGGTGAGCCCGCCTTCGATGGTGGCTGGCACCCGGCGGCGGTTGGGGGAGCCGAGCGCGGTGGTCAGATCGGCGCCGTCGTGTTCGGCGAGCAGATCGCCGCTGTCCCACACCAGCAGCGTCGCGCTCACCGTGTTCTCGGCGGTGGAGTGTGCCAGGTCGTAGTGGGCGCAGCCGGGCACGTGCGGGTAGGTGATCCACAGGTCGTAGCCGGTCATGAACAGATCGAGGTCGAATTGCACGCTCAGGCCCAGCAATTCGCTGCGGCCGTTGTCGTCGACGCCCGCGAACGCCTCGTCCAGCGCGAGCAGGCGCGGCGCCTGCGGATCGGCGGAGTCGAGCATGACGTGCGCGGCCGCGAACAGCGGCAGGTGCAGCGACACCGACTGCTCACCGCCGGAGAGCGCACTGTGCCTGGCCACGGTCAGCTTGTCCTCGCTGCCGTCGCCGGAGATGAGGGTGAACGAGAACACCCGCCAGGTGCGGTAGTCCAGGGTGGCGGCGAGGATCTCGGGGTAGGAGCGTTCGGGGTGCGCGGCGCGCGCGGCGCGGATCTCGGCGGCGAAGTGCGAGCGGATCGCGGCCAGGTCCTCGGAGCCGAGGGTGGTGGCGTCGCGGTCGAGCAGTTTGCACATCGCCCTCGCGGCGTCGGACAGGTTGTCGGCGAGCACCCAGTGCACGCCGATGGTGTTGCCCGAGGACATCCGCCGCTTCTTCATCTCCGCGCCCATCTTGGCGATGAGTTCGCGTGCGTCGCTGGTGCGTTCGTGGATCTGCTGGGCGAGGCCGGTGAGCAGCGCGTCCTCCAGGATGCGGCGCTCGGCGTCGGTGAGCAGCAGTTCCTGGTCGTGCCTTGCTTGGTCGATGCGTCCGGCGAAGTCGGCGAGCGCGGCGATCCCGTTCTCGTCCTGCACCTGCACCACGGTGAGCCCGTCGGCCGCGTCCCACTGCAAGCGGTAGTCGCGGCCCGAGGCTGCCAGCGCGGCGTCGAACTCCTGGAGGGCCGCGGTCACCGCGCTGCGGGTGGACTTGCGTGCCGCCTCGCCCGCGCGCACCGCGGCGGTGGCCGCGGTGAGGCCGTCGAAGAGCTCGGCGACCTCCTCGGGCAGCACCCGCGGTTCGTGTTCCGGCCCCGCCTGGGTGATCCGGTAGAGCAGCTGTTCCGATGTCGACCAGGCCGCATCGCTGCTCGGCCACCGGCACTCCGGCGACGCGCCCAGCAGCGACAGCAGATCCGGCTGGGCATAGGGCGCAAGGCTTTTCACGTCGGTGAGCACCTCGGTGAGTGCCGTGCCCAGCGACTCGTGTGCGGTGCGGAAGGCCGCCTCCGCGTCACCCACCGCCTCGATCGCCTCGTTGGCGGCCTTGCGCGCGGCCTTCTGTTCGGCCCTCGTCGCCTCGATGCGCTGCCTGGCCAGGTCGAGTTCGCGGTCGATGTCCGCCGCGCCCGCGCCGAGCGCCTCGCGCAGCGTCTCCAGTTTGCGCAGCTGTTCCTGATAGCCGGCTTGGGCGGCCTCGGCCTCCTCGGCGAACGCCTCCGCCAGGTCGCGCGCCTCGTCGTAGCGGTCGGCGCCCTCGCGTTCGCGTTCGCGTTCCCGGTCGTGGTCGGCGCGCAGCCGGAGCAGCCCGGTGCCGGTGTTCTCGAAATGCCGGATGGCGGCGGCCAGCGCGTCCAGTTCGCGCGATTCGCGCGGCGCACGGTGCGCGACGGCGGCGGCCCGCAACTTCTTCTCGATGGCCGCGACCTCGGTGACGGCCTGGTCCAGATCCTTCTCGGCCTGCGCGGCGGCCTCCGAGCGGGACCGCATGACGCCCGCGGTCTCCGACACCGAACGCAGTGCGGCGGTGACCGCGGCCGGACGCGGAAGGGCCTTGGCGGCGGCCGTGATCCGAGCCAGTTCCGCGTCGGCCGCGTCGGCCTCCGCCGTGGCGACGCGCTGAACCTCCGCGGCCGCGTCCCGCTGGGACGTCAACTCGGCGAGCCGCAGTTCGCGGCGACGGGCGCGGGCGGTCGCGCCGATGAATTCGGCGTCGGGCTTGTGGTGCCTGCCCGCTTGCACGCCCTGCCGGAACCCGCCCGCGCCGCTGATCGCCACGCCCGCGGCGGCGTCGAGTTCGTCGAGCAGCGCGATCGAGGCGAGCACGTCGGAGACGACCCGTCGCGGCACGGTCAGACCCTCGGCGTCGTCCTCGATCACGAGCACGTCCGCCAGGGTGCGTCCGGTCGGCCGGGCGGAGGGCGGCAGCGGAACCAAGAACTGGTCGCTGCGATAGCCGGTGGGTAGTTCGTCCTCGGCGCACACCCAGGCGTCGAGCAGCCCAGCGGCGTGCAGTGCCGCCTCGACACCGGCGGCGGTCTCTGGCGTCACGTCGTCGCCGAAGCGGACCAGCCGCCAGAGCGGAGCGCCGGAGCGCCCGGTCCGGTCGTCGGTGCGTGTCGCGGTGCTGGGCGGCGCGTCGTCGCGCCGCGCGCCGACCCGGTCGCGTTCGGCCCCGAGCTCGGCGATCTGTTCGGCCGCCGCCGCGGCGCGCGCCTTCGCCGCCAGCCTGCGGTCGCGCAACTCGTCGAGCAGCGGTTCGGCGCGTTCGGCCAGCACCTCCGCCACGCCCGCCGCGTCGTCGGAGCCGACCTTGGCCAGCGCCGCGTCGAGCGCGTCGAACAGTCCGCCGCCGAGCGGGGCGTAGCACTCGCGGTGCCCTTCCCACCAGGCGCGCAGCGCCGCCGCGGCCTCGGTGCGGGCCAGCGTCACCGCCGCCTCGGCGTGCGCCACCTCGGCGGCGGCCGCCTCGCGCGACCCCACCGCGCGCTCGGCCAGCCGTTCCGCCCTGGCCCGCTCGGCAGCCGCGGAATCCATGAGCAGCAACGCTTTACGCACCGCGCGCACATCGGCATCGCGCTCTTCGGCGCGGGCCCGCACGGTCGCGGTGAGCTGATCGCCGCGCGCGTCGTCGGACAGCGCGGTCCAGGCGATGCCCGCCTCCTCGGCGGCGGCGCGCAACTCGTCCTCGCCGCGGGACAGCGCGGCTGCGGCCTGCTGCACCGCGGCGCGCGCCCGCTCGGCCTCCTCGGCCCGCTGGTCGAGGGTCTGGCGGGCCTTGAGCGCCTTGTCGCGGTGCACCGCCGCGGAGGTCTCCAGCCTGCGCACCGCGTCGGCCAGGTCGTCGAGTTGCTGTTTGCCCTCGTAAGCGCTGGAGCGTTGCAGGGTCTCGCGGTCGGTGAGGGCCTGTTCGTAGGCGCGGTCGGCGTCGTCGGCGCGGGCCTCGGCGGCGGTGCGCTCGGCCTCGCGGCGCTCGCGCAGCGCGGTCGCGGCGAACAGCGCGGTGCTGGCGTGGGTGACCGCGTCCAAGCGGGCGCGTACCTGGTCGACATCGGTCTTGGCCTGCACCGCAAGGTATTTCCGGTACACGCCGACGAAGGCGCGGGTGGCGGTGTCGGCATGCACCAAGCCCTCGAGGGTGCGCCCGACCTCTTCCATATCGCTGAAGGAGCGGGCCGCGTCCAGGATCAGCTGTTCGTCCAGCGGGCGTAGGCCGTCGGTGAGCGCCTGGGAGAGCCCGCGCGGGTCGAGGTTCTTGGCGAGCTGCGGGCGGCGCAGCGTCAGAATGAGATTGATGAGCTGGTCGTAGCGCTGCGCGCCGAGCCCGAACATGCGGGCGTCGATGGCGGCCCGGTATTCGACCGGCCGGTCCACGATGGAGTCGGTGCCGATCTGCTCGGCCAGCTGTTTGCGGGTGAACGGGCGGTCGTCGGGACCGATGAGGGAGAAGTCGACGCCCACCCGTCCGTCGGCGACGAAGTACCAGCGCGTGACCTTGTCCGAGGAGCGGGTGGCGCGCATGCCGATCCCTACGGTGACCACCTCGGGGTCGTCCCACTTCCCGCGCGCGAACTCCATCCAGACATAGGAGTAGGCCGATTCCTGCTTGCGGTACAGCAGATTCGACTTCATCGTGCGCTCTTCGCCCGCGAACGGGTTGAGCCTGCGCGGTTCGATGCGGCCGTCGAGCACGAACGGGAACAGCACCTCGAGCGCCTTGGTCTTGCCCGAGCCGTTCGGTCCGCGCAGCACCAGCCTGCCGTCGGCGAAGCAGAACTCCTGGTCTCGGTAGTCCCACAGGTTGACGATTCCGGCGCGGGTCGGGAGGAAACGCACTCCGCCGTGAATGACCGACATGTTCAGATCCCTTCCGTACCGGTGCTTGCGGCCCCGACCGTGTCGGCGGCGGTGACGAACAGTTCCGCGGCGCGCTTGGTGCGCACGGTGACCACCGCACCCCGATAGCGCGCCAGGGCGGGCAGCACGAGCAACCCGTCCTCGAGCGGCTGGACCAGCCGCAGCCGCGCGAGCAGCGCGCTGACCTGCGCGGTGAGGCCGGGCACGTCGGCCTGCCACTGCGCGGCGAAGGTGACGCCGTAGCGATCGGTGAGCGCCTGCACGGTGTCGCGCACCCAGTCGGCCGCGACGAACGGATAGGTCGCCCCTGGTTCGGTCTCGTCCTCGTCCTCCGCCGAATCCGCCTCGGCCGCTTCGGTTCCGGTGAACGGGTGATCAGCCATCGGCGCGAACAGTGTGGATTCGGGGATGGCGTCGTCGAGCCGATCGGCCAGCGCCACACCGGGATCGGCGGCGCGCGGGCGGTGGGGGAGCGGGTGATCGATGTCGAGGACCACATCGGCGATCTCGCCGACCAACAGCAGCGCCACCTGGGCGAGCGTGCCGGTGCCGGGAAAGCGGACATCGGACAGCCGCCCCGAGGTGTCGATGAGCGCGACGCCCTCGGCCCTGCGTTCGGCGCGCAGGCCGGTGAACAGCTCGACATCGGCGACCGTCCGGTCCTGCGCAAGCACCGGACGCTCCTCGGGCATCAGGTCCTCGGAGTACACCACCGGCCGCTCCACCAGCGCTCGGCGCACCCGGCGGGCGATCTCGCCGGCCGCCGCGGCGGGCTGCCCGGCGGTGACGGCGGGATCCTCGGCCAGCAGGCCGCGCACGCTGTGCAGATGCTGCAGGGCGCGCGGCGGCCGGAACAGTGCGAACACCACCGGCCGGTCGATGTCGTAGAGCGCCTCGCCCGCCTCGGGATCGGCGGCCCAACCGCCCGCGTCGCCGTCGGCGAGTGCGAGCGCGCCGCGGGCGGCCAGCCAGCCGACCGCGTCGACGAAGGCGTCGCGGTCGGCCGCGCGATCCGGCGCCAGCTCGAGCCCGTCGATCCTGGCCGTGTACGCCGCGACCTGATCCGCGAGCTCCGAGAGCGTGATCTGATCGCCCGCGCGGCCGAGCGCGGCCAGCGCCAGCGCGAGGTAGGCGTAGCGGCGGCGGTCGAAGACGCGGTCGTTCACGGTGCGGGCGGGTTTGCCGCCGTCGAGCCGATCGATCACGGGATAGACCCGCGCCGTGGTCTCGGTGACCTCGAGCCGGTAACCGAACAGTTCGGCGAGATCCTCGCGGAGTTCGGTGGCCCACCGGCGAATCAGCGGCAGCGCGATCCGGTCCGGATAGGTGCGGGTGACCAGGTGGTTGGCCAGGATCACCCTGGCGGCGCGCTGGTAGTTGTCCAGTGCGAGCGCGTCGATGCGCTGGGCGTGGATCATGCTCCGCCCCTTGCTGTTTCGGCATCGGACACATTCTCGGTGGCCTTCCCGCGCCCTGCGTTCCCGCCTCGGGACCTGGTCGCGCGGACGTCGAGCTTGCGGTTGTTCAGGTGCAGCAGCCCGCGCGAGGTCCTGACCACGGTCGGCCCCGGATGTTCGGAGACCGTCAGGGTGACGCCGCTCTCCGAACCCGTGGTGCCGCCGACCCGCCCGCTGACCGGCACCCACGCGGTGGAAGCGGCGTCGAGTAGCCGTAGCAGCACCTCGGTTTCGCGCTCGTCGAGCACCCGTTCGTGAACGTCCGCGGCGGCCAAGGACTGCGCCGCCTCCGCCCTGGCTCGCTGCGCCGCCAGCTGGGCCTCGCGCAAACGGCGAATCCCCGCGTCGTTGCGCTGGATTCGACTCGGCGCACCCGCCGAGGGCGGCCGCCCGGTCTCGGCCAGGGTGCGCGAGATCTCCAGCGGCGGCGCCTCCCACCACGACCGCGTCGCGGGCACGATATCGGCGTCCGGATGCTCCATGGCGATGTGGCGCGGCCTGCCGAGCCCGAACACCGCGTCGAACAGCGCGTGCGCGCTGTCCGCGGTGGGCGCGGCGGTGAACCAGCCCGCGAGGTGGCGCAGCGCCGACTCCCGGCTCACCCCGCCGCGGCGCGTCTCGGTGACCCGCCGCAGCAGCGACAGCACGGCCGCGATCGCGCTCATGGTGGCCTCGCGCAGCCGGTCCGCCTCCGTGGACTCGCCCTCGGCGTCCGAGGTGACGAACCAGGTGCGCAGACCTTGCCAACGGGCGTGCCAATCCGCCTCGCGTTCGGCGGCGCTCAACAGCACCCGCTCGTCGCAGCTCGCGGCGCGGGCGATGAGGTCGTCGACGCCGGTCTCCTCGATCTCGCCGATGGCGGCGGCCAGCCGGGGCGCGAAACGTGCCAGGTCCATGCTGAACTCGCGCATGTGCGCGAGCAGCGCGTCCTTGTGCGCGAGAAAGGATTCCGGGGTGATCTCGGTGGTGCGCACCAAATCGCCGAGCGACAGATAGAAATGGGCGGCGCGCGCGGCCATATCGGACAGCGCCGCGTCCAGCCTGCGCAGCGTGCGATAGACGCGCTCGGCGTCGCCCGCCCGATTCGCCACGGCGAGGGTGTGCAGGTCGGCGAGTAGTTCCGGCAGCACGAGCCGCGAGAGCGACGCCTCGTCCAGCCGCGCCTCCAGTACGCCGGCCACCGCGCGATAGGCCTGGAACCCGGCCTGCGAGAACTGGTAGACGTAGTGCCGGTTGCGGTATTCGGCCAGCGTCGCCGCGCGGGTGCCGTCGTAGCTGCGTTCCAGCACGCCCCACTGGTGCAGCTGGTCGAGCAGCGGGCCGATCTCCGCGGCGCTCAGCGGCGCGGCGTCGCTGCGCCGGAACAGACCGGGCTGCGCCTCGGCCGGACCGGATGCCGTCGGGTCCGGCGAAGGTCCGCTCTCCGCGACCCGTGCGCGTCCGCCGTTGCGGCGAGTCCAGTCCGCCACATCGTCGGCGTGCAGCAGCACCACGTAGGCGGCCCGCGCGCTGTCGAAAGCGCGCAGCACCCAGAGGTAATCGGCGCGCTTCTCCGCCGTCGCGAAAGAGAACAGTCGCAGCCGCTCGTCCCACAGTGCGGCGGAGCCGTGCTGATCACCCAATGCGGTGGTGCCGGGTTGATCGCCCGGTGCGGTGGTGCCGTGCTGATCGCCTTGCGTGGCGGAGCCGTGCTGATCATCCAATGCGGTAGCGCCGGGCTGATCGCCTTGCGTGGCGGTGCCGGGCTGATCACCCTGCGCGGCGGTGCCGGGTCGATCACCCAGTGCGGTCGCGCCGGGCTGATCGCCCGCGGGCGGGCCGTCGTCGGAGTCGGTCACCGGGAACAGGGTAGTAGCGGGCCGGTCGCCGCCCGGCAAGACCGACCCCTGTTCGGCGTGGCTGCGTCCGCTGTCCCGCGGTTCGCCCACGCCCGGACGCGGGCCGCTCACTCGGTGGACAGCGCGCGCAGTTGCTCGAGATAACAGCGCGTGCGCGGATCGCCCGGATAGCGTTCGATGATCTCGCGGGCCACCTCGCCCGCGATCCACATCAGCGAAGGCAGCGAGCGGCGCTTCCCCGAGAAGGCGCGCATCCCTTCGGCCAGCGCGAGTTCCAGATCGCGTCCGCGCACCGCCACGACGGCCAGCGTCAGGTGCGCCTCGGACACGCGCATCGGGTTACGCACCGTGCCGTCGGCCCGGGTGGAGTTCCGGATGACTTCGCGGGCAAAGGATTCCGCGAGCCGATCCTCGCCCGCCACGCGGCAGCAGTCCATCGCGTAGAAGTCGAACTTCTGCGGGTCGACCACGAAATGGTTGTCCAGGTTCGCCGGATGGTCGAGTCGCTCCAGGATCGCTCGGCCCTTGCCCAGCGCCCGCTCCACCTCGGCGCGATCGCCGAGTCGTGCCCACGCCTTGGCCCGCTGGGCGGCCAGTTGCACACCGACCCCGAGATGGCAACTGTCCTCTAGCGCACTGTTGGCGGCTTCCACAGCACCCCGATAGTTACCTTGGGTCAGCGCGAACCACGCCGCCATTTCCGCGGCCCAGCCGAGGATCTCGAGATGGTCGGCCTCCTTGCCGAGCGACCACGCAGCACGCCGGGTGGCCTCCGCCGAAGTACGGCGGCCGAGGTCGTAGTCCACGCAGCCGACGAGCAGCGCGACCCAGCCCGCGAGCACCAGGATCTCCCGGTGCTGGGCCAGCGTCAGCCGCCCGTCGAGCAGCGAGGTGATCCGCCGCAGCCACGACGTGCCCTCGGCGTGCAACGCATGCGGATCGGCGTAAGGGTATTCGCAGCACAGGCGCTCGGCGGTGATCCGGATGGCGTCCAGCGTCGCCGCGGAGACGTCCGACATGCGCAGCCTGCCGATGAACTCCAAAGTGTCCATCCCCGTTGCGGAAAGCAGCTCGTCGTCCCGATTCGGCCTGGCCTTGGGGAAGAACGCCGCGGTGACGGTGTCGAAGGCGGCGGCGATGATCGGCGCGTAGAAGTCGTCGGGTCGCGACTCGCCCGACTCCCAACGCCGCCAATTGCGTAGCAGCGTGCTGTCTGTCGGCAGATTGTGCGATGACTTCGCGCGCATCACGCGGACGGCGTCTGCCTGTGACCACCCCCTCGCATCGCGCTCGGAACGCATCCGGACTGCCCAGACGGGTCGATCGTCTCCAGCGGCCACGGTTGTAGTATCGCACCAGTTAACGTCTGGTGGCCCGGATAGGGCATCTAGATGTCAGCGGGTTGACACCTGCATTCGCAGTTTGGCGTCAGCGATCCTGAAGTGGGAGCGGTCAGGTTTGCCGGATTTGCAAATGTAAGTGCAGATGCAAGATCCGGGATCGCCCTCGTCGCAGTACCCTGCACGGGAAGATCCAAACAAGAGAACAGCGGCCCTATCCAACGGAGGTTCGGGTGGAAGCGTTGATCTATGGATACTTGCGTGATGATCTGGCCGACGGCCACAGCGATGAGCTCGAGCGCGCGATGAGCACGTTCGCCCGAGCCGAAGGGCTTTGCTTCGCCGCAACATTCCATGAATCGACAGCGGGCGACGGTACGGCGTTCGCCGAGCTGACGCAGGAACTCAAGCGGGCCGACGCGCACCACGTGGTGGTGCCGTCACTCGATCACTTTGCCGGCCAGACGATTCCGCGAGACATCCTGATCGCGAAACTGGCCCACGAGGCCGCGGCCCAGGTCTGGGCCGTCGAGGAGGTGAACGCGCCGCCCTCCGTGGCGTGAACCACCGACCCCAGGCGCGGCGAGCAACACCTCGACACGGTGTTGCTCGCGCCGGGACCGGACCCGCGCAGCCGCGACCGGACGGTCACAGCCCGAAACTACCCGGACCCCTTCTGCGTAGATACTTTTCGAACTCCGCCGCGATCGCGTCACCATCGATCTTCGCCATCGCGTCGTTCAAATCGACTGCCGCGTCACCGCGTTCCTCGAGCGAACGCACATACTCGGTGATCTCCTCGTCGCCCACGGTCATCTCGTTCACCGCGGCCTCCCAATCCTCGGCCTGCTTGGGCAGCTCACCCAGCGGCACCTCGATGTCGAGCACATCCTCCACCCGATGCAGCAACGCGATCGTCGCCTTCGGATTCGGCGGCTGCGACACGTAGTGCGGCACCGCCGCCCAGAACGACACCGCGGGCACGCCCGCCTTCACACACTGATCCTGCAACACACCGGTGATGCCGGTCGGGCCCTCGTAGCGGGTCTGCTCCAGATTGAAGCGCTCGGCCGCCTCCTTGCTGTACGCGGAACCGGTCACCGGAACGGGCCTGGTGTGCGGGGTGTCGGCGAGCAACGCGCCCAAGATCACCACGGTCTGTACGCCGAGCTGTTCGATGAACTCCAGCAGATCCCCGCAGAAACTGCGCCACCGCATATTCGGTTCGATCCCGCGCAGCAACACCACATCCCGGTCGCTGCCCGGTGGCGAGCACACCGAAAGCATGGTGGCGGGCCACTGGATCTCCCTGGTCACGCCGTCGACCTGACGGACCGTCGGCCGATTCACCTGATAGTCGTAGTAGTCCTCGGAATCGAGTTCGGCCAGCGGCTCGGCATCCCAGATCAGTTCCAGATGCTCGACGGCGCCGCTCGCCGCGTCACCGGCGTCGTTCCAGCCCTCGAAGGCGGCAACCAGCACCGGATCCCGCAACGTCGGCAGTTCCGAATCGGAAGTTTCACTGGGGTTCACCCGGTCAGCCTACGGGTTGCGCCCGCATGGTGCTGTATCTATTGCGCGCTGGCGCGCGCGTGTTCGCGGCCCCCTGTTGTCTCGCGTCCGAGCCCTCGCGACTCGCGCCTGCGGCGCCTGCGTCGCGAGGGCTCGGACGCGAGACGGGCCGCGAACGGGCTCGTAAGACTCGCCCTCGGGGTGGCTGGGAGTGCGGGATGTCGGGGTTCGGGATTTCGGTGTACCGATTCTGGGGGTGGTCGGGGATGTGGCGCCGCACACGCTCGCCGTGAACATTCGCAGGCTGTTGGTTACCAGTCGTACCGGGCCTTTACGCTTGTACACATGTCTGTGTCCCGCTCCGCCGTGTTCGATACCACGCTTCTCGACACGCTCCGTCGGCGTGTAGTCATCGGTGACGGCGCTATGGGCACGATGTTGCAGGCCGCGGATCTGACCCTGGACGATTTCCGCGGGTTGGAAGGTTGTAACGAGATCCTCAACGAAACCCGGCCCGACGTGCTGCGCGACATCCATCGCGCGTACTTCGAGGCGGGTGCCGACGCGGTCGAGACCAACACCTTCGGCTGCAATCTGCCGAACCTCGCCGACTACGACATCGCCGACCGGATTCGTGATCTGTCCGAGCGCGGCACCCGGCTGGCCCGCGAGGTGGCCGACGAGATGGGGCCGAGCGAGGACGGCACGCCGCGGTATGTGCTCGGTTCGATGGGGCCGGGCACCAAGCTGCCGACGCTGGGGCACGCCCCGTACACGATCTTGCGTGACGCCTACACCGAGTCGGCGCTCGGCATGCTCGAGGGCGGCGCGGACGCGATCCTGATCGAGACCTGCCAAGACCTGTTGCAGGTGAAAGCCGCGGTGACGGGCAGCAGGCGGGCGATGGAACGGGCCGGCCGGCGGATTCCGATCATCACCCACGTCACCGTGGAGACCACCGGCACGATGCTGGTCGGCAGTGAGATCGGCGCGGCGTTGACGGCGATCGAGCCGCTCGGCATCGACATGATCGGCCTGAACTGCGCGACCGGTCCGGACGAGATGAGCGAGCATCTGCGGCATCTGTCGCGGCACGCGCGGGTGCCGGTCTCGGTGATGCCGAACGCGGGCCTGCCGGTGCTCGGCGCCAACGGCGCGGAGTATCCGCTGACGCCGGAGGAGCTGGCGGTCGCGCTGCGCGGTTTCGTCTCCGAGTTCGGTCTGGCGCTGGTGGGCGGCTGCTGCGGCACCACGCCGGAGCACATCCGCCAGGTGCGCGATGCGGTGCGCGAGGTCGAGCCCGCGTTGCCGCCGATCACCGAGCGCCGTGCCCCGGCGCACGAGCCGAGCGTGTCGAGCATGTACACCTCGGTGCCGTTCGAACAGGACGCCTCGGTCCTGATGATCGGCGAGCGCACGAATGCCAACGGCTCCAAGGCTTTCCGCGAGGCCATGCTGGCCGAGGACTGGCAGAAGTGCCTGGACATCGCCAAGGACCAGACCCGCGACGGCGCGCACATGCTCGACCTGTGCGTCGACTACGTCGGCCGCGACGGCACCAAGGACATGGAGGCGCTGGCCTCGCGCCTGGCGACCGCGTCGACCTTGCCGATCATGCTGGACTCCACCGAAGCCCCGGTGCTGCAGGCTGGGCTCGAGCACCTGGGCGGCCGGTGCGCGGTCAACTCGGTGAACTACGAGGACGGCGCGGGACCGGAATCCCGGTTCCAGCAGACCATGCGGCTGGTGGCCGAGCACGGCGCCGCGGTGGTCGCGTTGACCATCGATGAGGAGGGGCAGGCCCGCACCGCCGAGAAGAAGGTCGAGATCGCCGAGCGCCTGATCGCCGACATCACCGGCAACTGGGGCCTGGTCGAGTCCGACATCATCATCGACACCCTGACCTTCACCCTCGGCACCGGTCAGGAGGAGTCGCGCCGCGACGGGCTGGAGACCATCGAGGCGATCCGGGAACTCAAGCGCAGGCACCCGCAGGTGCAGACGACCCTGGGCCTCTCCAATATCTCCTTCGGCTTGAACCCGGCCGCGCGGCAGGTGCTGAACTCGGTGTTCATGCACGAATGCGTGCAGGCGGGCCTGGACTCGGCGATCGTGCACGCCTCCAAGATCCTGCCGATGAGCCGGATCCCGGACGAACAGCGCGAGACCGCGCTCGACCTGGTCTACGACCGCCGTACCCCGGACTACGACCCGCTGCAGAAGCTGATGGCGTTGTTCGAGGGCGTCTCGACGTCGTCGTCGAAGGCCTCGCGCGCCGAGGAGCTGGCCGCGCTGCCGCTGTTCGAACGGCTCGAGCGCCGCATCGTCGACGGCGAGAAGGCCGGTATGGAGGCCGACCTGGACGCGGCCATGGCCGAGGTGCCGCCGCTGCAGATCATCAACGAGACGTTGCTGGCAGGCATGAAGACCGTCGGCGAACTCTTCGGCTCCGGACAGATGCAGCTGCCGTTCGTGCTGCAGTCGGCCGAGGTGATGAAGTCCGCCGTCGCGTACCTGGAACCCCACATGGAGGCCACCGACGACTCCGGCAAGGGCCGCATCGTGCTGGCCACCGTCAAGGGCGACGTGCACGACATCGGCAAGAACCTCGTCGACATCATCCTGTCGAACAACGGCTACGAGGTGGTCAACCTCGGCATCAAGCAGCCGATCGCGACCATCCTCGACGCCGCGATGGACAAGAAGGCCGACGTGATCGGCATGTCCGGACTGCTGGTGAAGTCGACCGTGGTCATGAAGGAGAACCTGGAGGAGCTCAACGCCAGGGGCGTGGCCGACCAGTTCCCCGTGCTGCTCGGCGGCGCCGCGCTGACCCGTGCCTACGTGGAGAACGACCTGACCGAGGTGTACGAGGGCGACGTGCACTACGCCCGCGACGCCTTCGAAGGCCTGCGGTTGATGGACGACATCATGACCCGCAAGCGCGGCGGCGGACTCGACCCGGACAGCCCCGAGGCCGTCGCCGAGCGCGAGAAGGCCGCCGAGCGCAAGGCCCGCCACGAACGTTCCAAGCGGATCGCCGCGCAGCGCAAGGCGGCCGAGATCCCCGTCGAGGTGCCCGCCCGCTCGGACGTTGCCGCCGACCTGCCGGTGCCGGTGCCGCCGTTCTGGGGCACTCGCGTGGTAAAAGGCCTTGCGCTGCACGAATATTCGGGACTGCTCGACGAGCGGGCGCTGTTCCTCGGCCAGTGGGGTCTGCGCGGCCAGCGCGGCGGTGACGGGCCCTCCTACGAGGAATTGGTGGAGTCCGAGGGCAGGCCGCGGCTGCGCGCCTGGCTTGACCGGCTGTCCACCGAGGGCGTCCTGCAGCACGCGGCCGTGGTCTACGGCTACTTCCCCGCCGTGTCGGAAGGCGACGACGTCGTCGTGCTCACCGAGCCGGATCCCGATGCGCCGCACCGCTATCGATTCACCTTCCCGCGCCAGCAGCGCGACCGGTTCCTGTGCATCGCCGACTTCCTGCGCTCGCGCGACGACGCCAAGGCCACCGGTCAGGTGGATGTGCTGCCGTTCCAGCTGGTGACGATGGGTCAGCCCATCGCCGACTTCGCCAACGAGCTGTTCGCCGCCGACAACTACCGCGATTACCTCGAGGTGCACGGCATCGGCGTCCAGCTCACCGAGGCACTCGCCGAATACTGGCACCGCCGCGTCCGCGAGGAACTGGTGCTGGACGGGCATTCGGTGGCCGAATCCGACCCCGACGACGTGCTGGACTACTTCAAGCTCGGCTATCGCGGCGCGCGCTACTCCTTCGGCTACGGCGCCTGCCCGGAGCTGGAGGACCGCGCCAAGCTGGTCGACCTGCTCGAAGCCGACCGCATCGGCGTCGTCCTGTCGGAGGAACTCCAGCTGCATCCCGAACAGTCCACCGACGCGTTCGTCCTGCTGCACCCCGAGGCGAAGTACTTCAACGCCTGATTCGTCCGGCGAGAACGGCGGCTCCGCGCTGTGTGGAGCCGCCGTTCCGCTGTGAGCGGCGCACACGGCTCGGGGAGATGTGACGGTACTCACCGCGATGAGCGGAGGGCCGCCATCGCCCGGCCCCTGCCATGGGCCCTGACCTGCTGAGACGTGCGGAAGCGCGGGTCACCGCACGGGTGTCGCCGAAGTATCTGTTACCTGCGGGTACGCTTGATGTTTCGAGGCGACCTGGGTATTCGACCGCCCGGTCCGCGGTATCGGGTCACGCGGCTGGATGTCTGTCGGGTCCGTATGCCATTGTCGAAGAGTTGCAACTGCATCCGGAGCAGTCGGCGGATGTTGTTCGTCTCGCTGCTGACGGGTGCAAAACACTTCGGAGCGTATGGGTTTCGCGGGAAACTCGCCGAGCGCACCGGAGTGCTGGACGGCTCGGCGCATAGCAGGAGGGGCACGACCCATGACGGCGGATCGGTTGATCGCTGGACGGTATCGGCTGACGGATCCGATCGGCACCGGCGCGATGGGTGTGGTGTGGCGGGCGACCGACGTGCGGTTACGCCGCACGGTGGCGGTGAAACAGCTGCTACTCGGGCCCGGGCTCTCCAAGGCGCAGGCGCTGGAGTCGAAACTGCGCGCGATGCGTGAGGGGCGGATCGCCGCGCGGCTGCACCACCCGAACGCGATCACCGTCTTCGACGTCGCCGAAGAGGACGGCCAGCCGTGGCTGGTCATGGAATACATGAACGCGCCGAGCTTGGCCGTCAAGCTGTCCGGTCGGCGCACCCTGTCGCCGATCGAGGTGGCCAAGATCGGCGCGCAGGCCGCCGCCGCGCTGGCCGCCGCGCACGACGCGGGCATCATGCACCGCGACGTGAAACCCGCCAACCTGTTGGTCGCCGACAACGGCACCGTGAAGATCACCGACTTCGGCATCTCGCGCGCGGTCGGCGACGTGACCGTCACCGCCACCGGATTCCTCGCGGGCACCCCCGCGTACCTCGCGCCGGAAGTGGCGCGCGGCGAGAACCCGGAACCGGCGTCCGATGTCTTCGCCCTCGGCTCCACGCTCTACGCCGCGGTGGAGGGCGCGCCGCCGTTCGGCGAGGGCGACAACCCGCTGGCGGTGCTGCACGCTGTCGCGCGGGCCGATGTGCCGCAACCGCGGCAGGCGGACGGACTCGGACCGGTGCTGATGCACCTGCTCGCCGCGAGCATCGACGCGCGCCCGAACATGCGCGAGGCGCAGGAGGCGCTGGAAGCCGTTGCGGCGGGCCGGGTTCCGGCGCTGGCCGCGGCGCCGGTGGCGACCAAGGTGCTCCCTGCGCCCGGCGCGGACGCGACCACCGTGCTCGCCACGTCCGCCGCCACCGCGAGCACCGCGAACGCCTCCGACGCCACCGAATTCGTGCCGACGGCGGCCCTGGCCTCGGCGCCGCCACGCGGGCCGTCCGGCGGCGGTACGCTGCCCGGCGCGACCACGGGTGGCGGGCCGAACAAGCAGATCCTCGCCCTCGCGGCCGCCGCGGTGGTCGTGCTCGTCGTGATCGTGGTGGCGTTCGCCCTCTCCGGCGGGGACCGAGGCGGTTCGGACGGTCCCACCGCCGCTCCGCCGCCCGGCACCGGTGAGCCGGTGCAGCCCCCGACGGACGCGGGCGGGCAGCCGACCCAGGAGCCCCAGGCTCAGGTCCCCACCGCCGCGCAGCCGACCGGGGCCCCGACTTCCGCACCGCCGAGCGCATCCCCGTCCGCCACACCGTCGATCAGCCCGTCGGGGTCGCCGAGCAGCACGACGCGTCCGCCGACGACCACGATCACCACGACGCCGTTCGGCCCGCCGACGCCGGACCGGATCGCCCAGTTCATCCAGGGCTACTACGGCATGCTGCCGGGCAACGTGTCCGGCGCGTGGACGCAGCTCGCACCGGGCTACCAGGCCCAGACCGGCGGCTACAACTCCTACGCCGCGTTCTGGTCGACCATCCGCTCGGTCCAGGTCAACGGGATCACCCCACGCGGCGACGACGGCGCCACCGTCGCGCTGACCTACGTGAAGACCAACGGCTCGGTCGATCGGGAGAACCGCTGGATCCAGGTTCGCCAGGACGGCGGCAGGTTGGTCATCACCGCCTCCGGAGTGTGACGCTCCGCCTGTCGGGGGACTCTCGCCCCAGCGCCGTCCCGCGCGGACTGGCGACAGACCGCGTCCGGCGGCGCCTGCCGGACCCGTGGTCCGGCCGTGCCCGGCCGACGGAAGGTGCGGGGGCGGTGCCCATTACGCTGGACGTCGGTTTCCCCGGCGGGCGCACGGTCCGTCGATTCGATCGGCGCACGAGGAGAACGACCGCACGTGACAGCGCGACTCGCCGCGGTGCTGTGGGACATGGACGGGACGCTGCTGGACTCGGAGAAGCTCTGGGACATAGGTGTCAGGGAGCTGGCGGTCGAACTCGGCACCGCGATGGCCGACGAGATCAGGCACGCGCTCATCGGCGCGTCCGGCCCGAACGCCCTGCGCATCCTGTTCGACGGACTCGGCCTCGACCCGACGCCGCAGGCCCTGCGCGACGCCGCGGGCTTCCTGGAGCGGCGGGTGACCGAGTTGATGACCGGCCCGATCCCGTGGCGGCCCGGCGCCAAGGGCGCCCTCGGCCTCGTCCGCGACGCGGGCCTCGCCTCGGCGCTCGTCACCAACACCAAACGCTCGCTCACCGAGTACGGCCTGGACACCCTCGGCCGCGATTTCTTCGACGTCTCCGTCTGCGGTGACGAAGTGCCGGAGGGAAAACCCGAACCGGACGTCTACCTACGCGCCGCCGAGCTGCTCGGCGTCCACCCGCGCGACTGCGTGGCCATCGAGGATTCGCCGACCGGCGCCCGCGCCGCCGCGGCCGCGGGCTGCGCCGTCCTCGTCGTCCCTTGCGAGATCCCGGTCCCGGAAGCGCCCGGCCTCGTCTTCCGCGACACCTTGGTCGGTCTCACCCACGTCGATCTGGAACGCACACTGCACGCCCGCGGCTGACGCTCCTTCGCGCGTCCGCGGCGGCGCCGCGATCGCGTCCGGCGGGGCGGGAGCCGTTGCGCGAGCGGAAGAAGACGTCGCGGAGCGAACCCGGGACTGGTCGGTCGGATCGCGTTGCGAGTACCGAGCAAATGCTCGGGAGTTACTGTCCTGCAACGCAAGTGCGCGCAGATGGTAAGTGTGACCGTATTCACCGGCAACTTTTCCGAATCCCCGGGCGTGTCGTCGATTTCTGCACCAAGATGACGCCATGGCTGCGACGGGTGTGCTGGACGAAATCGTCGATACCGCAAGGTATCCGCTCGCGTCGCAGGGGTCGGCGGGGTGGCGGGCGGCGGTCGACGCGGCGCGGGCCGACCTGGCCGACGGCGGCTGCACCGTCCTGCGCGAGTTCATCCGTCCCGAGCTGATCGAGACGCTGCGCGCGCAGGGCGAGGACATCGCGCCGCACGCGCACTACGAGGTGGAGCGGGTCAACGCCTACAACATTCCGCTGAACACCGAACTGCCCCGGGATCATCCGGGCCGCATCGTGATGGAACGCGGAAACGCGTTCGTGCCCCGCGACCGCATCCCCGCCGAGGCGCTGATCCACCGGCTCTACACCAGCGACGCGTTCCAGCGCTTCGTCGCGGACTGCTTCGGCCTGTCCGAACTGCACGAATACGCCGATCCGCTGGCGGGACTGTGCCTGAACGTGGTCGCGCCCGGCATGTCGCATCCGTGGCACTTCGACACCAACGAGTTCACCGTCAGCATGCTCACTCAGCTGCCGGAAGCGGGCGGGGTCTTCGAATACTGCCCCGACATCCGCACGCCGCACGCCGAGAACCTCGCCGATGTGCGCGACGTGCTCGCCGGTTCCGGCGAGCGCCTGATCCGCAGGCTCGAACTGCGCCCCGGCGACCTGCAACTGTTCCAAGGTCGCTTCTCCCTGCATCGCGTGTCCCCGGTTTCCGGTGGCAGGCAACGACACTCGGCGATCTTCGCCTACACGGACCGGCCCGGTGTCATCGGCACCGTGGAGCGGACCCGCCAGCTGTTCGGCCGCGTCCTGCCCGAACACGTCGCCGAGGACCGCTTGGTCCGCGGTGACCGACTACTCGACTGAGCTCAGCTCGACCCGATCGACTGGGCTCAGCTCGACCCGAGAGGAACACACGTGCCAGTGCCGTTAGACACGACCGGGAAAGCCTCCTTCGACGACATCTACGACCGTCCCGATCCCCGCGACTACTACGCACGGATGTCCGAGCTGGACTACCGCATACCGGAACTGGCGAAGCCCTTCTTCGAGCAGCAGATTCGGGAGTACCGCGCCTCCGCGCGCGTGGCGACGCCGACCGTGCTCGACATCGGCTGCTCCTACGGCGTGAACGCGGCGCTGCTGCGCTTCGAGACCAGCATCGATGAGCTCACCGAGCACTACCGCACCGCCGCCGAGGTCGACCGTGCGCAGCTCGTCGCGCGCGATCGCGACCGTCTCGCCGGCTGCGAACATCATTCCGACGTGCGCTTCGTCGGCGTGGACGTCTCCGGCCCCGCGCTGGACTACGCGCACGCCGCGGGATTCCTGCACGACATCGTGCACGCCGACCTCGAATCCGCCGATCCCACCGACGAGCAGTGCGAGGTGCTCGCCGCCGCCGACATCGTCCTGTCGACCGGCTGTATCGGCTACGTCACCGAGAAGACGCTGCTGCGGATCGCCACCGCGCACCCGCGGCGCAGGCCGTGGATGGCGCACTTCGTGCTGCGCATGTTCGATTTCGATCCGATGGCCGAAGAGCTGGCGGCGCTCGGCTACCGCACCGAGCAGGCGTCCGGTTTGTTCGCGCAGCGCAGGTTCGCCTCCGCCGACGAACAGCAGCGCGTGCTGAACACGCTGTCGGACAAGGGAATCGACACCACCGGCCGGGAAGCCGACGGCTGGCTGTACGCGCAGCTCTACCTGTCGCGTCCCGGCCCGAAGGGCCAAGCCTGAGCCTTTCGCTCGAAAACACCGGCAACCTCTTGTCGAAACTCGGCCTCGTCGCCGAGGATCTGTAGTGGAGCGACGCATTCCACGAACTCCCGCGCACGGATGCTGTCCCGCCGTGCGCGTCTCACCCACCGCACCCGAACCGCGAGGACCCCGACTTGACCGACCGCACCTTCGCCGCCGAAGACCACCTGCCCCGGGTACCGCTGCCGACGCTGGAGGACAGCTGCGCCAGGTTCCTGGAGTGGTGCAGCCCGCTGCTCACCGACGACGAACTCGCCACCACCGAGGCGGCGGTCGCCGACCTGCTCCGCCCGGACGGCCCGGGCCGGACGCTGCACGCGGCACTGGCGGACTACGACGCCACGCCGGGCGTCGGCAGCTGGCTCGACCTGTTCTGGCCGTCGCGCTATCTCGGCAGGCGCGACCGAATCGCGTTGAACGCCAACTTCTTCTTCCTCTTCCGCGACGACACGCCGCTGGCCGCCTCCACCGCGGCCGATCAGGTGGAGCGGGCCGCGGCCATCGTCTCGGCCGCCGTCGACTACAAGCTGGCCCTCGACGAGGAGGCGATCCCGCCGGTCACCCAGCGCGGGCAGCAGCTGTCCATGTGGCAGAACAAGTACCTGTTCTCCGAGACCAGGATTCCCGGCGAGCAGCAGGACTCCGTCCGGGTGCCCTACAGCCCGGAGTGGCCGGGACCCTCGCGGGAGCGGCACATCGTGGTGTTCTACCGCGGCAGCATGTTCCGGATGGACGTGATCGGCGCGGGCGGCGCGCCGTACTCGCTCGACGACCTCGCCGACGGTCTGCGCGCGGTACTCAAGGCCGGGTCGCGCTCGGCGCGCACCGACACCGCCGTCGGTCACCTCACCACCAAGGCGCGCGCCGAGTGGGCCGCGAGCCGGACGGCGCTCCGCGCCGAACCCGCCAACGTCGCGGCGCTCGACACCATCGAGACGGCGCTGTTCTGCCTGTGCCTGGAGGACTTCGCCCCGCGCGACACCCTGCACGCCTGCGACCAGCTGCTGCACGGTGACAGCGCCAACCGCTGGTTCGACAAGGCGGTCTCGTTCATCGTCTTCGGCGACGGCCAGGCGGGCATCAACGTGGAGCACTGCGGGCTGGACGGCACCACCATCCTGTCCTTCGTCGACACCGTGCTCGAGTCCTCGGCCGCCGAGCACGCGGAACGCTCGGGCGCGCAGGCGCAGGGGCTGCCGCCGGTGGAATCGATCGAGTTCACCCTCGACGCCGAACTGCGCACCGACATCGCGTCGGCGGGCGCCGCCTTCGCCCGCTACGCGGCCGAAAACGCCACGCAGACCGTCTCTTTCGAGGACTTCGGCACCGCGCGGGCCAAGCAGCTCGGCATCTCGCCGGACGCCTTCGCCCAGCTGAGCTACCAGCTCGCGCACCGGCGCAGCAAAGGCATCACGGGCGCCACCTACGAATCGATCGCGACCCGCCAGTACCGCAACGGTCGCACCGAGGCCATGCGCGTGGTGACGCCGGAGATGATCGCCTTCGTCGACGCCATGCAGGACCCCGCCGCCGACACCGCGACCCGGCTCGCCGCCGCGCGGACCGCCGCGGCCAAGCATGTCGAGCGGGCCAAGCAATGCCAGGCGGGTGACGCGCCGGAGCAGCACCTGTGGGAGCTGCAGTGGATCCAGCGCCGCCGCGGCGCGGAACTCGGTGTCACCGAACCGATTTCGCTCTACGACAGCCCCGGCTGGGTGATCATGCGCGACGACTACCTCAGCACCAGCTCGGCGCCGTCGGTCAACATCCAGTACTTCGGCTTCGGCTCGACCAGCCCGCGCTGCATCGGCGTGGCCTACGTGCTGCTGCCGGACCGCTGGAACCTCTACCTGGCGACGCCCAAGGCGGTGGCCGACCAGATGCACGAGTACGCCGACTACTTGCGCGTCGCGGTCGCCGAACTGGCGGACCTGTTGTCGTCGGGGGAGTGACCGGCGCGGAGGAGGTGCGCACGCCGGAGTTCACCTGGCGTCGCGTCGCCGAAGCGGATTTCCCGCTGCTCGGCGGTTGGCTGGCGCGTCCGCACGTGGCGCGGTGGTGGAACCACGAGACCTCGCCGGAGGCGGTGCGGCGCGATTTCGGCCCCACCGCCCGCGGCGAGGAGCCGGCCGAAGACCTTCTCGCCCACGCCGACGGCGTGCCGATCGGCCTGGTGCAGCGGTGCCGGATCGCCGACTATCCGGAGTACCTCGACGAGCTGCGTGAGCTCGCCGAGGTGCCCGAGTCGGCGATGACCGTCGACTACCTGGTCGGCGAGCCGGACCTGGTCGGGCGCGGCGTGGGTTCGGCGATGATCCGTGCCGCCCTGGCCGACACCTGGGCGGCGTATCCGGAAGCCGACTGCGTCATCGTGCCGGTCGCGGCGGCCAATGCGGCATCGTGGCGGGCGCTCGAGAAGGCGGGACTGCGGCGCGTCGCGGAGGGCGAGCTGACGCCGGACAACCCGGCCAACGGCACCGCGCACTACATCTACCGCGTCGACCGGCCGCGCTGAATCCGGATCGCGCCGCTCGTTTCACTCCGAGTCGCCGTGCCGAACCGCCCCAACGGTTCGGCACGGCGCGACGGGCCCGGGGACGATCCGGTCACCATGGACGCTGGGCGTTCCGCCGCGTTCGGTCCGGCCGCGCGCGGACCTCGTTCGCCCGCGTCCGTCGGACGCACGGCTCGCGGCCGGTCGGAGGTGGACCGGGACGGTAGCTGGGAATGCGCGTCTGAAAGAATGGCCAGCCGTGAAGACTTTCGAAGCCCTGTTCGCCGAGCTGCAGGATCGTGCCATCACCCGCCCCGAGGGTTCCGGCACCGTGGCCGCGCTGGACGCCGGCGTGCATGCCCAGGGCAAGAAGGTGCTGGAGGAGGCGGGCGAGGTCTGGCTGGCCGCCGAACACGAGAGCGACGAATCGCTGGCCGAGGAGATCTCGCAGCTGCTCTACTGGGTCCAGGTGCTCATGGTGGGCCGGGGACTGAAGCTCGACGACGTGTACCGACATCTGTGACGGTCGCGTCCATCCCGTAGTTTCGTTCCCGGGCGTGAACGGGTCAGGCCCGTAGGCGGTAGCGGAGCGTGACCACGGAGGGCCCCCGCTAACGCCAAGTCGAACACCGAAAGGACTCCACCCCCATGCTGCGCGTCGCAGTCCCCAACAAAGGCGCCCTGTCCGAATCCGCGACCTCCATCCTGGCCGAGGCCGGATACCGCAAGCGCACCGACTCCCGCGACCTGAGCGTGCTCGACCCCGCGAACCAGGTCGAGTTCTACTTCCTCCGTCCCAAGGACATCGCCGTCTACGTCGGCTCCGGCGAACTCGACCTCGGCATCACCGGCCGCGATCTCGCGCTGGACTCCGGTGCGCCGGTGCAGGAACGCCTCGCGCTCGGCTTCGGCCGCTCCACCTTCCGCTACGCCGCGCCTGCGGGCCGGGAATGGAAGGTCGAGGATCTCTATGACAAGCGCATCGCGACCTCCTACCCGAACCTGGTGCTCGCGGACCTGCAGCGCCGCGGCATCGAGGCCGAGGTGATCCGCCTCGACGGCGCGGTCGAGATCTCCATCCAGCTCGGCGTCGCCGACGCCATCGCCGATGTGGTCGGTTCGGGGCGCACGCTGCGCCAGCACAACCTGGTCGCCTTCGGCGAAACTTTGTGCGATTCGGAAGGCGTGCTCATCGAGGCCGTCGGGTCGGACCGCAACGACCGGGCCCGCAACCAGCTCATCGCCCGCGTCCAGGGCGTGGTGTTCGCCCAGCAGTACCTGATGCTGGACTACGACTGCCCGAAGGAGCTGCTCGAGCAGGCCGTGCGGATCACGCCGGGCCTGGAATCGCCGACCGTCTCCCCGCTCGCCGACGCCGGCTGGGTCGCGGTGCGGGCGCTGGTGCCGCGCAACCGGGGCAACGCGGTGATGGACGAGCTCGCCGACCTCGGCGCCAAGGCCATCCTGGCCACCGACATCCGGTCCTGCCGGGCCTTCTGACCTCGCCGGACGCCGGGCGGATACCGGAGTGTATCCGCCCGGATCGTCCGTTCCCACCGATCGATTCACGCGGAGTTCAACCGCTGCGACCCGCGGCGGCGCGTTGGTACGGTGCGGCCTCTCGATGAGGAACGCAAGGAGCACCACCGTGTCGCAGACACCGCCCGAGGAACGTCCGGGCAGCACTTTCACCTGGAACGAGGACTGGCTGGCGGCGATCGTCGGACTGGCGCTCGTCGCGCTCGTCCTGCTCGGCGCGATCCCGGATCGGCTGGTGCCCTGATGTCGGACACCCACGCGCGGCAGGCCGATCCCGCGCCCTCCGCCGAGCCGCCGGTGCGCTCGGAAACCTCCGCGCTGCTTCGTCTCGATCGGCCTGGAATTCTCGCTGCGCGGGCTGCGTGCGGCGGGCTGGCGACCTGTCGCCGTCTTCGGTCCGCCGTCGCGGTGAATCTGCTTGTCGGCCTTGGACTCTCGGTGCTGCTGTTCCGCGACTTCAGCGTGTGATCCGGTCCGGAGGTCAGTCGGCGACGGCCTCGGCCAGGGTCTCGTCCGGCGACTCCCCGCCGCCCTCCGGCCAGCCGGGGTAGGGCGGCGGGGTGCCGCCGAACTCCGGGCACAGCGGCTTGTAGTCGCAGTAGCCGCACAGCCAGCTCGTCGACGGCGGGAACTCGCCCGTGCGGCCCGCCTCGCGCACCGCCGTCCACAGCGCCGACAGGGTGCGTTCGAAGCGGCCGAGCTCTTCGATGTCGGGCGCGTAGGTGAGGATCTGCCGGTCGGCCAGGTAGATCAGGCGCAGCTGGGCGGGCAGCACGCCGCGGGTGCGCAGCACCACCAGCGCGTAGAACTTCAGCTGGAACAGCGCCTTGGTCTCCTGCGCGAGACCCGGCGCGCGTCCGGTCTTGTAGTCGACCACCCGCAGCTCGCCGGTCGGGGCCACGTCGATCCGGTCGACGAACCCGCGCAGCAGCACGCCGTCGTCCAGCTCGACCTCGACCCTGGCCTCGCGGGATTCCGGCTCGAACCGGGTCGGGTCCTCCAGCTGGTAGTAGCTCTCGACCAGCGCGCGGACCTCGCCGAGGAACGGCATGAGCCCGTCGGCCGCGACCAGCTCCGCGATCTCCGGCTGCGCGGCCAGCACGCGGTCCCAAGCCGGTTCCACCAGCGCGGCGGCGCGCTCGAGTACGCGGTCCGCGGCGGGCAGCCCGTACAGGTCCTCGAGCACCGCGTGCACCACCGTGCCGCGCACCGCGTGCCGCGAGGGCGGCTCCGGAATCCGGTCGATCGCGCGCAGCCGGTACTTCAGCGGGCACTGCTTGAAATCCATTGCCCGCGAAGGGGACAGCGCGGGCCTGCGGCGCGTCTCGGCGGGCGCGGGCTCCGGTGCGGAGGCGGCGTCGGCAGGGGGCGTGGACACGGGCGCTGGCATACCTGGCAGGCTATCCGGCGGCACCGACACGCCGGTGCCGAACCGCGACGACAGCGCGAAGACCAGCAGCGAACGGAGATTCATGACGGCCAGACGGACCGGGCCATTCACCACCGGGGACCGGGTGCAGCTGACCGATGCCAAGGGACGCCTCCACACGGTGATCTTGGAGCCGGGCAAGGAGTTCCACACCCACCGCGGCGGGATCAAGCACGACGATCTGATCGGCGCCGACGAGGGCAGCCTCGTGCACTCCACCAACGGCACCCCGTATCTGGCCCTGCGCCCGCTGCTGGTCGACTACGTGCTGTCCATGCCGCGCGGCGCGGCCGTCATCTACCCGAAGGACGCCGCCCAGATCGTGCACGAGGGCGATGTGTTCCCCGGCGCGCGGGTGCTGGAGGCCGGGGCGGGCTCCGGCGCGCTGACCTGTTCGCTGTTGCGGGCGGTCGGCCCGGAGGGCGAGGTCGTCTCCTACGAGATCCGTGAGGACCACGCCGAGCACGCCGTTCGCAATGTGGAGCGCTTCTTCGGCGAACGTCCAGCTAACTGGAGTCTCACCGTCGGCGACGTCGCCGACTACGCGGGCGATCCGGTCGACCGGGTGGTGCTGGACATGCTGGCGCCGTGGGACGCGCTGCCCGCGGTGTCCAAGGCGCTGGTGCCGGGCGGCGTCCTCATCGTGTACGTGGCGACCGTCACCCAGCTGTCCAAGGTGGTCGAGGCGCTGCGCGAACAGGAGTGCTGGACCGAGCCGAGGTCATGGGAGTCGATGGTGCGCGGCTGGCACGTCGTCGGCCTCGCCGTCCGCCCCGAGCACCGCATGCAGGGCCACACGGCCTTCCTGGTGAGCGCCCGCAGGCTCGCCGAGGGTGTGGTCACCCCCAAGCCGCAACGCCGCCCCTCGAAGGGCTGAGGCGCTCGGGAGCCGCAGCGCCGAGAACGCGCCCGGGCGAGGTTTCACCGGAGACGGGGAAATCACGCACGGGCGCGCGGGCCGAGGTGCGACTAGGACGTGCAGGGCGCCTGGGCGAAGCCCAGCATGGTGCACGCGGTGGCGTCCGAGAGCTTCCACTTGCCGTCGACGTGCTGCCAGGTCATCGGCATGGCCGGGGCCGAGCCGTGCGGGGAGGTGATGACGACCTGGGCGGTGGCGGTCTCGCCCTCGGTCTTGACGTCGCTGACCACGAAGGTGAGCTGGCCGTAGCCGGCGAGCAGCTGGTTCATCTGGTCGATGTTGGCGGCGCGCTTCTCACCGTCCACGATGATCGCGGTCTTCTCGGCTGTGGGCTTGCTGGGATCGGCGACCAGTGCCAAGGTGGCCTGCAACTCCTCGGGCTTGGGAGCGTCGCCCGCGGCGTGGTCGTGCCCGCCCGCCGCGCCGGTGGTGGCCGCTGCCGAGGTGGTGACCACCGCCGAGGTGCCGGTCGCGGCGGTGTCGGAGGAGTCGTCCGAGCCGCAGGCGGTCAGCCCCACCGTAACGGCGAGGGCTGCCGCGGCGGTAGCCACGGAAACACGCAGGGTTTTGGCAGGAAGGAGCATTGTCCAGCAACCTTTCGGCTCGGGTGACGAGGGACCTCGCCCACGTCGGGTTAGGGCAGGCTAACATGGACACTCAGCCGCCGATCGCAGCACAGATGTGATCACGACGAAACCATGTCGGAAAGCGAGAACGGTTCGCGCCCGGTAGCGTTGATAGACCGGGACTGGGAGGAGCAGCACATGAGCCCCATCGAGAATTCGGATTCGGCGGCCTGGAGAGAGCTCGAGGCGATACGCGCCGAGGCGGCTGCACTCCGAAGGCAACTCGCCGATTCGCCGGATCGCACACGGGAATTGGAAGCCCGCATCGATTCGCTGACCATTCGCAACACGAAGCTGATGGACACGCTCAAGGAGGCGCGCCAGCAACTGGTCGCGTTGCGCGAGGAGGTCGATCGGCTGGGTCAGCCGCCGAGCGGATACGGCATTCTGATCGGCGTGTACGACGATCAGACGGTCGACGTGTTCACTTCGGGTCGGAAGATGCGGTTGACGTGTTCACCGAACATCGACACCGCGATCCTCGAGTACGGCCAGACCGTGCGCCTCAACGAGGCGCTGACGGTCGTCGAGGCGAACACCTACGACTCGGTCGGCGAGATCGGCACCCTGCGCGAGATCCTCGATGACGGGCGCCGCGCGCTGGTCGTCGGCCATGCCGACGAGGAGCGCGTGGTCTGGCTGGCGGGCCCGCTGGCGAAGGTCGCCGAGGTCGATGATCTGGACGACCCCGATGCCCCCATTCGCAAACTGCGGCCCGGTGATTCGCTGCTGGTCGACACCAAGGCGGGCTTCGCTTTCGAGCGCATCCCCAAGGCCGAGGTCGAAGATCTCGTGCTGGAGGAAGTCCCCGACGTCGACTACAACGACATCGGCGGTCTCGGACGCCAGATCGAGCAGATCCGCGACGCGGTGGAACTGCCGTTCCTGCACAAGGATCTGTTCCGCGAGTACGCGCTGCGCCCTCCCAAGGGCGTGCTGCTCTACGGTCCGCCCGGCTGCGGTAAGACGCTGATCGCCAAGGCGGTGGCCAACTCGCTGGCCAAGAAGATCGCCGAGGCGCGTGGTGAGGATGCCAAGGAAGCCAAGTCGTTCTTCCTGAACATCAAGGGCCCCGAGCTGCTCAACAAGTTCGTCGGCGAGACCGAGCGCCACATCAGGATCATCTTCCAGCGGGCGCGCGAGAAGGCCTCCGAGGGCACTCCGGTGATCGTGTTCTTCGACGAGATGGACTCGATCTTCCGCACCCGCGGCTCGGGCGTCTCCTCCGATGTGGAGACAACCGTTGTGCCGCAGCTGCTTTCGGAGATCGACGGTGTCGAGGGCCTGGAGAACGTCATCGTCATCGGCGCCTCCAACCGCGAGGACATGATCGACCCCGCGATCCTGCGGCCCGGCCGCCTGGACGTGAAGATCAAGATCGAGCGGCCGGACGCCGAATCGGCGCAGGACATCTTCTCCAAGTACCTGACCGAGCACCTGCCGCTGCACGCCGACGATCTCGAAGAGTTCGGCGGCGACAAGGTCGCCTGCATTGCCGCAATGATCGAACGGGTCGTCGACCGGATGTACGCCGAGAGCGAGGACAACCGCTTCCTGGAGGTCACCTACGCCAACGGTGACAAGGAAGTCCTGTACTTCAAGGACTTCAACTCCGGCGCCATGATCCAGAACATCGTGGACCGCTCCAAGAAGTACGCCATCAAGGCGGTGCTCGACACCGGCAACCCGGGTCTGCGCATCCAGCATCTCTACGATTCGATCGTGGACGAGTTCTCCGAGAACGAGGACCTGCCCAACACCACGAATCCCGATGACTGGGCCCGCATTTCGGGTAAGAAGGGTGAGCGCATCGTGTACATCCGCACTCTGGTCACCGGCAAGAACGCCAGCGCCAGTCGTGCGATCGATACAGAGTCGAACACGGGTCAGTACCTGTAGTTCGGTGGTGTGGCGGGCCGTGTCTCCTTTGGGGGCGCGGCTCGCGCCGTGTCGGGTGAGCGCATTGTGTACATCCGGCTGCGCTCGATGCACCGGCAAGAACGCCAGCGCCAGTCGTGCGATCGATACAGAGTCGAACACGGGTCAGTACCTGTAGTTCGGTGGTGTGGCGGGCCGTGTCTCCTTTGGGGGCGCGGCTCGCGCCGTGTCGGGTGGTGGTTGTGCCGAGGGCCGCGTCTCCCATGGGCGCGGCCCTTCGCCGTGTCCGGCGAACGGATCCCCGCGTTCCACTGAATGGAATGTGATTCAACCCACTGGACGCTTGTCTGGGAAGATAATGCCAGCTAGGAGCCCTGCTCTAGGTGTGCGCGCGATGCTTCTCCGGTCTTTTTGGACCGAAAACGCCTCCGGCAAACATCTGAATCATGCATGCTTCAGATTAACGGCGCGCCGACCGTGCGCACCGTATCGAGATGAGGAGCACCCCATGTCCGGATCTGCAGCGGATTTCCTGGCCGAAGTTCTGATCAAGACCATCCAGCAGCTGCTGGGGTCGGGCAGCGCGAGCTGAGCCCACCGCCGCCTCCGCGGCGGCCATGCGCGGACGGCCGACGGACGCCGTCGGGCAGCGCACGTGGCCACCGCGCACGACGGATCGAAGGGCCGAGCCTCCCGAGAGGGGGCTCGGCCCTTCGTCTGTGCCGACGCGGAGCGAATCTCGCGCTCCGGGAATAGATCCGGCCCGATCAGTTGACCTGCCGTGCCCCGGTGTCCCAATACTTCTGCCGCAGATCGCGTTTCAGGATCTTCCCGGCGCCCGACACCGGCAGCGCGTCCACGATCTCGATGCTGCGCGGCGCCTTGTACCCGGCGATCAGTTCCTTGGCGTGGCCCCGGATCTCCTCCGCCGTCACCTGCCGGCCCGGCTTGCAGACGATGACCGCGTGTACCCGCTCGCCCCATTCGGTGTCGGGCACGCCGATGACCGCCACCGCGGCGACCGCCGGATGCGCGGCGACGGCGTTCTCCACCTCGGCGGAGTACACGTTCTCGCCGCCGGAGACGATCATGTCCTTGATGCGGTCCACGATGTAGACGTAGCCGTCCTCGTCCATGTAGCCGCCGTCGCCGGTGTGCATCCAGCCGTCCCGCACCGCGTCCGCGGTCTCGGCGGGCTTGTTCCAGTAGCCGAGCATCACGTGGCCACCGCGCACGACGACCTCGCCGACCTCGCCGCGCGGCACCTCGACGCCGTCGGAATCCACGATCCGGACCTCGCTGTGCGGGGCGGCCCGTCCCGCCGAGCGCAACCGACCGGCCAGATGGTCCTGCGGGCCCAGCAGGGTGGCGATCGGCGCGACCTCGGTCATGCCGTAGGCCTGGGTGAACCCGGCTCGCCCGAAGGCGGCCATCGCGCGCTCGAGCACCGCCTGCGAGATCGGCGAGGCGCCGTACATGATGTGCTCCACGCTGGACAGGTCGAACTCGGCGGCGCGGGGATGGTCGACCAGCATCTGGATCATCACCGGCACGAGTACCGAGGAACTCACCCGATGCTGCTGGATCGCGGTCAGCGTGGCGACCGGATCGAACGCGGGGATCATCACGTGGGTGCCGCCCAGCATCAGCACACCCTGCCATCCGGCCAGGTCGGCGAGGTGGAACATCGGCGCCGCGTGCAGGAAGACCGCACCGGGAGCCATCAGGTATCCGGTGGCGACGCCGCCGAGCGCGGAGGTCAGCAGGTTCGCGTGGCTGAGCACCACGCCCTTGGGGAATCCGGTGGTGCCGCCGGTGTAGAAGATGCCCGCCGGCGCTGCGCCGCCGCGGCGCGCGTCGGGGATGGGCGTGGCATCCGCGATGAGCCGCTCGTAGTCGAGCGCGCCCTCGGGGGCCGGGCCGTCGCCGCAGTGGACAACGGCGCGGAGCTCGGGATACTGCGCCCGCAGCGCGGGGACCATGGGGGCGAACGCGTCGTCGACGAAGAGGACCCGGCTGTCGGAATCGGCCAGGGAATAGGCGATTTCGGCCGGGCTCCAGCGGATGTTCACCGGATTGAGGACGGCGTCCGCCCACGGCACCGCGAGCAGGTACTCGTGGTAGCGGTCGGAGTTCAGTGACAGCATCGCCACCCGGTCGTCCGCGCCGACGCCGAGGCCACGCAACGCGCCCGCCAATCGGGACACCCGGTCGAGCACCTCCCGGTTGGTCCGCGTCCGCGGGCCGCAGATGGTCATCAGGCCGTCGGGGTTGTGCTGGGCGGCGCGGTGCAGGCCCTGAGTCAGATACATCGTCTATTCCTCGTCGAACAGCGGTGGTGGGTCCCGACGAGTATTCGGCGGGAGGTGTGATCTGCGCCATGGAGGGCGTGTCGAACTATCAGTCGCCAGTTTGTTGATTTCTCTAAACGCCCGGCCGTAGGGTCGATCGCCATGAGCAGACTCTCGACCGCCGCGGAACGCCGAGCGGTGGTGCGCGTGCGGGATCGGGCGCCCGAACTGGTCGACCGCATCGTGGCGCGGGCGAGGGCGGAGGTGCCCGCGTACGCGCCGCTGCCCGCCGCGACCATCGCCGCGTCGACCACCTCGATCGTCGACCGCCTGCTCACCGCGCTGCACGACGGCAACCTGCTGGCCGCCGCGGATCTGGCCGCGCTCCGCGAGTTCGGCGAAATCCGTGCCCGCCAAGGCATTTCGCTCGCCGATGTGCAGAACGGGTGGCGCATCGCGGTGCGCGAGATTCTCGCCGAGCTGAGCGCGGCCGCGGGCGAGAGCCAGGCCGCCGATCGCACACTGCTGAGGCTGACCACCGCGCTGCTCGATCTCGTCGACGTGGCCGTCGTCCCGTACAGCGCTGGGCACCGCGACGTCGAGATCGCCGCGGCACGGCACGACGAGCAGTTCCGCGCCGAGTTCACCAGGGCCGCGCTGCTCGGCACCCTCGGTCCCGCGGACCTGCGCATCCGCGCCCAGCAACTCGGCGCGGACCCGGAGCTCGAGTACCGCGCGTACCGCGCCAGGACCGACGAATCCCGCGCCGCAGGCCGGAGCATCGCCCCGCGCGGGTTCGTGACCACGGTGGACGGCGATATCGCCGGTTTTGTGGAAAAGTCCAGAAGCCCGGAAGGGCACGGGGTCGTCGGCCTCGGCCCGCCTGCCCGCCTGGAGGACCTGGCTCGCTCGTTTCGCCTGGCGGGCCGCATGCTGACCACCGCGCAGCTGTTCGGCCGCACCGGAATCGTCGACCTGGACAGCGTCGGCCTGCTGCCCGCGATCGCCGCCGATACCGACCTGGGCGGGGAACTCGTCCGGCGCTATCTGGCGTCCCTCGGCGACGGCGAGTCCGTCCGCACGGTCGTCGACACCGTCGAGGCGTACCTCGACACCGGCATGCGCGTCGAGGTCACCGCCGAGCGACTCGTGGTGCACCCCAACACCGTTCGCTACCGCCTCGGTCGCTTCGAAGAACTCACCGGCGCCGATCTGCGCGTCGCGCACACCGCGCTGCAAGTCTGGTGGGCGATTCAATACCGGAAGGCGCAGTACCCGCCGCGCGGATGAGACATTCGCCGCGCGGGCTTTCCTTGCGTGTCTTCCGTCGCTACGGTCGACTCCGGCAATGCCGCTCGCGGGCGTCGGTTCGGAAGGAGATCCGCATGGGTTCAACGGCTTTCGCCGTATTTCTGCCGCTGGCGCTGGCCCTGGTGATGTTCGGGCTCGGGCTGACGCTCACCGTCGACGATTTCGCCAGGGTGCTGCGCTATCCCGCGGCCGCGGCGATCGCGCTGGTCTGCCAGATGGTGCTCCTGCCCGCCGCCTGCCTGGGGCTGATCCTGCTGTTCCGGGTGGAGGGCGCGCTCGCGGTGGGCATGATGCTGCTCGCGGCCTCGCCGGGCGGACCGTCGGCGAATCTGTTCAGCCACATCGCCGGTGGGCACGTCGCGCTGAACATCACACTCACGGCGGTGAATTCGGTGCTCGCGGTGTTCACCATGCCGCTGGTCGTCGCGCTGTCCTACACGGTGTTCCTGGACGGCGAGGGCTCGATCGGGCTGCGGCCGGACAAGTTCGCGCAGGTCTTCGCGATCGTGCTGGTGCCCGTCGCGCTCGGCATGTGGGTGCATCGGCGGTTCACCGACTGGGCGCGGCGGATGCGCGGCGCGGTCAAGGTGTTGTCGATCGTGGTGCTCGCACTGGTGGTCGCGGCGGCGGTGGCGAAGAACTTCGAGACGCTCACCGAACACCTCGGCGAGCTGGCCGCGCTGTGCCTGGTGTTCGCCGTGCTGAGCCTGACGGTCGGGTATTTCGCGCCGCGGCTGTTCGGAGTCGACGACGATCAGGCCGTCGCCTCGGCGATGGAGATCGGCATCCACAACGGCGCGATCGCCATCGCCGTCGCGGTGACGGTGCTGCACAACGACACGATGGCGGTTCCCGGTGCGGTGTACGGCGTGCTGATGAACATCCCCGCCGCCGGGGCGGCCTACCTCCTGGCTCGACGCCGTCGGCCTGTTCGGGCGACCGCCACTGTGTGAGCGGGATCAGACCGGCCGCAGCTCGACGACGACACCGCCCTGCCGCCAGGTCTGGTAGATGTCGGCCTTGTTCGGGGAACCGTCGGCGTCGAACCCGATGCCGCTGAACGAGGCGTTGGTTTTGTTGTCTTTCGCGATGATCTCGAACAGCCGCATCACCTCCTCCTCGCCGGTGTGCACCACGGGATCGAAGCGTTCGGGCGCGCCACCGCGGGTCAGCGTGACCGACGTGCCGGTGCGCAGGTTCTTCACCCACGGCCGCAGCACGGTGCCGACCAGCAACGCGCTGCCGTGGCGGGTGTATGCCACAGGCACTTCGTAGATCTTGCCCGAGGTGCGGCCGACGACGTGCAGCGTCATCAGTCGTTTCCCGACCACCCCGGAGAGCACGGGGACGCGCAGCAGCGAGCGTATTACGCGGTTCACCACGGCCTGATAGCGCGGGATCGGACTGGGACCGCTGGTAGTCGGTGTTCCGTAAGGATTTTCGGGCTTCGATGTGTCGCTCATCCTTCCAGTATCTGTCGATCCCCCGTTGGCTACGCCGAAAGGCTGATCTCGACTCCCCCCGTGGGCGGATGGGCGGGCGGCCGTTTCTCGTTAGATTCGACCAGGCCCGAGTCCGAACTCGTCGAGGAGCGGCGTGACCGATACCGTTGAGCGTCAGGAGCTGGACGTGGCAGGGGAGGAGCGCCCTCCGGCGGCGACCGCGGGTATCGCCGTAGTGGCGGGTATCTCCCTTGCGGTGCTGCTGTTCTCGGCCGCTCGCTACGACTACTTCGGCGACGAGCTGTACTTCCTCGCCGCGGGCCGTCACCCGTCCTTCGGTTACGCCGATCAGGGCCCGGTGCTTCCGATGCTGGCCCGGCTCATGGACACCATCGCTCCCGGCTCGTTCTTCGTGTTCCGGCTGCCCGCGGTCGCGCTGACCACGCTCGCCGTGGCGCTCACCGCGCTGCTGGCCAGGGAGCTGGGCGGCGGGCGCGGCGCGCAACTGCTCGCGGCCGCCGCCTACGCGACCTCACCGTTTCTGCTGTTGCAGGGCAAGATGCTCACCACCAACGCGATCGACACCGCGTTGTGGGTGATCGTCACCTGGCTCGTGGTGCGGTGGGTGCGCACCCGCCGCGACTCGCTGCTGCTGTGCGCCGCGCTGGTGACGGCGCTGGACATGCAGGTGAAGTGGCTGATCCCGTTCTTCTGGATCGTGGTCGCCGTGACCTCGCTGGCCCTCGGTCCGCGCGAGCTGGTCCGGCGCCCGCTGCTGTGGCTCGGCGGCGCGATCGTCCTGCTCGCGACGCTGCCGACGCTGATCTGGCAGGCGGGCAACGGCTGGCCGCAGTTGCGCATGGGCGAGGTGATCAGCGGCGAGCAGGGCGTACTCGGCGGGCGGCTGATGTTCGTGCCCCTGGCCATCCTGACCGCGGGCATTCTCGGCGCGGTCGTGCTGGTGTACGGCGTGTGGGCGCTGCTGCGCACTCCGGCCCTGCGCCCGTACCGCTTCCTCGGGGCCACGCTACTGCTGCTCGTCGCGATCTTCCTGGTGACGGGCGGACGTATCTACTACGTGGCGGGCATGTACGGCGTGGTGCTCGCCGCGGGCGCGGCCGGACTGGTCGAGCAGGCGGGCCGACTGGGTCCCTCGCCGCGGCGGCTGCTCACCGGGGGCGGGTCGGCGGTCGTGCTGTGCTCCGCGGCGCTCGTGCTGTGGTCGACACCGTGGCAGCACCCCGACCACATCGCACCGCCCGCCGACGATGCCGAGGCCGCGATCAACATCGGCGTATACGGCGAATTCGGCTGGCCCGAGCTGACCGCCGCGGTGTCGCGGGCCGCGGCGGCCCTCGCCCCGGCCGAACGCGCGAACGCCGTCGTCGTCACCGACACCTACTGGCAGGCCAGCGTGCTCGACCAGTTCGTCCGCGACGAGCTGCCGCCGATCTACAGCCCGAGCCGCGGCTACGGCTACTTCGGCAGGCCGCTCGACGAGGCGAGCACCGTGCTCGCCGTCGGGATGACCGAGAGCTTCCTGCGCTGGAATTTCGACAGCGTGGAGCCGGTCGGCAAGGCGGACAGCAGGCTCGGCTTCCCCGGCAACACCCAGGACGTCACCGTGTGGAAGTGCACTGGCGCGCGTCATCCGTGGGCCGAGACCTGGCCGGACTTGATGCACCTGTAGCGGGACGTGATTATCTGGAGGCATGACATCTGGGCAGACCGAGATCTGGCACAACCCGCGGTGCTCGAAGAGCCGCGCCGCGACCGCGCACCTGGACGAGACGGGTGCGACCTACACCGTGCGCCGCTACCTGGACGACCCGCCCACCGCCGACGAGTTGCGCGAGGTGCTGCGGCGGCTCGACGCGCAACCGTGGGACATCACCCGCACCGGCGAGCAGATCGCCAAGGATCTGGGCATGGCGGACTGGGGCCGCACGCCCGCCGACCGGGATCGGTGGATCGCGGCGCTGGCCGACAACCCGCAGCTCATCCAGCGTCCGATCGTGCTCACCGGCGACGGCGGCGCGGTGGTCGCGCGCAGCGAGGACACGCTGCGCTCGCTCGACTGACGATCCAGCGAATCCCGGTCTCCCGGGGCCGAATTCGCTCATCCCTGTCCACCGCGCACACGCGGTAGGGTCGGCGGCATGAAGGTAAATCTGCGCCACAACCCCGCCTCCACCGTCGCGCGGTGCTTCCTGGCAGGCGGGGAGCCGATGCGGGTCGAGAGCGGCGCCATGGTCGCCCATTCGGCGGGAGTCACATTGCAGGCCAAGGCCGAGGGCGGCATCCTGGCCGGGCTCAAGCGCTCGGTGCTCTCCGGAGAATCGTTCTTCGTCTCCACCTTCACCGCTCCGCCGCAGGGCGGCTGGGTCGACGTCGCGCCCGCCCTGCCCGGCGACATGCTGAACCTGCAGATCACCCCGGACCGGCCGTACTTCATCAGCCGCGGCGGCTGGATCGCCAATTCGCACGGCGTGCAAGTGGAGAGCAAGTGGGGCGGCTTCGCGAATCTGTTCGGCGGCGAGGGCGGCTTCGGCCTGCGCGCGCACGGCGACGGCGAGATCGTGGTCGGCGTCTTCGGCGCGATCGATGTGATCGATCTGCAGCCGGGCGAACCGATCACCATCGACACCGGACACGTGGTGGCCTACGACCTGGCCATGAACTTCACCATCCGGCGCGCCGTCTCCGGCCGCTCCATTCAGTCGCTGAAGTCCGGCGAAGGCTTCGTCTTCGACTTCGTCGGTCCCGGCCGGGTGCTGCTGCAGACCCGCAATCCCGGCGCGTTCCTGTCCTGGGCCAGCACCGGCGCCTCGTCGAGCTGACCGCGGCGAGGGTCACGCTGCGAGGACTCCCATCCGAGTCCGTCATGTTCGGGTAACCTCCCCGACACCCACATCCGTGATGCTGGGCCCTCCACCTGATGAACTACCCGAAGGATTGCCTTTCATGGAGTTGCTCGAAGTCGTCGCCAACATTCTGACCACGATGCTGTCCCTGGGCAGCGGCAGCGCGGCGTAACTGGTTCAGGCCAGGAGATCGCCGACCAGTACCAGGGTGTCCGGGACGAACGGCCAGTCCGGGTCGGCGAGGTGGGCGCGCAGTTCCGCGTCGGTCCACCACCAGCCGTCGGCGATCTCCTCGGGCTGATGACGGATGGGGCCGTCGTACCGCAGCTCGTAGGCGAACAAATGGCAGCGCATCGGCCTGCCCTCCCATTCCCCGTCCCAGGACGCGCTGGCCATCGGCAGCGGAGGCGCCGCGTCCTCGGTGAGCACGATGCCGAGCTCTTCGGCCAGCTCCCGGATCGCGGTCCGCGCCGGGTCCTCGCCCGGCGCGACGACACCGCCCGCGAGGCAGTCGTGCATCCCGGCGAACACCATCTTCGTGTCGGTGCGGCGGTGTACGTAGACCCGCTCGCCATCCCTCGAACGCACCAGCACCCCGGCACTGGCGTGCCATAGACCCTCGCGGTAGACCTCGGCGCGATCGGCCGCGCCGACCGCGCGACCCTGCCGGTCGTAGACCGCGATCATCTCGCCGGAAGGACCGTCGAAGTTCGGCTGCGCAGACACTGCTCGAGAGTAACCTGGGCAGCGCACGCCACCTGGAGAGAGGACCGTCCGATGGTGCTTCCGCGCATAGTGGCGAGATTCAACCGGCACGTGACCAACCCGGTGGCGGGACTGGTCGCGGGCACGGTGCCGCCCTTCGCTGTGGTGTTGCACAAAGGACGACGATCCGGCCGCGCCTACCGGACACCGGTGTGGGTGTTCGAAGACGACGGCGTCTACCGCATCGCGCTGACGTACGGCCGTGAGACGGAATGGGTCAAGAACGTCCTCGCCGCGGGCGTTTTCGAGCTGGAGACCAAGGGGCACACCGTGACGTTGCGTGATCCGGTGGTGCTGGAGGATCGCTCGGCGGGCTGGGCTCCGCTCGGCGTGCGCCAGGTGTTGTGGGGCATCGCCGCCAAGCACTACCTGCGGGCCACACCCGCTGCCTGACGGCGTGCCCCGGCAGGTCACCGACGGCCACGCCGGGATTTCACGCCCGGTCGCGGCTTCACGCCCGGCATCGGCTTCACCCCTGGCTTCGGCGCGCTGTCCTGCCGCGCCGTGGCCGCCGCTGCCGCCGCGGCCATGACCTCGGCGTCGACGCGGCGGTGGGCGACGTGCTGCTGCGCGAGCGTCCACCCGTTGTTCGCCACCCAGTACAGCAGGATCGCCACCGGAAGCAGTGCGCCGCCGACGAGCGCGCCCGCCGGAAACACCCAGAGCGTCATCGTGTTCAGCAGCGGCAGCTGTGCCGTGGCCGGGTCCTGGCGGGCGATCGCGGCGCGCGCGGTGAAGTGCGTCGCGATGGCCGCCACCAGCATCAGCGTGCCTGCGACCGCGGCGATCGCCACGCTCGGCTGACCGGTCAGCGTGGCCGACAGCGGCGCGCCGAACAGCTTGGCGTTCAGGAAGGACTGCACATCGGCGGCGTCGAAGACGTAGTTCGGGGTCTGCGCGTTCTGTTCGGGCGTCATCGGCGTCGACGTCGCCTGGAAGGGCAGATGGCCGAGCGTTCCGGTGCGGTCGAACGAGCGAAGCACATGGAACAGCGCGAGGAACACGAGCCCCTGGCCGAGCATCGGCAGGCAGCCCGCCAGCACGCCGACACCGTTCTCGCGGTGCAGTTTCTGGATTTCGACGGCCTGTCGTTGCTTGTCGTCGGGATAGCGCTTGCGCAGCGCCTCGATCTCGGGTCGCAGGCGCCGCACGACGGCTTGGGTGCGGACCTGTTTCAGGAACAGCGGATACATGGCCGCGCGGAGCGTGACGACGAGGAACACCACCGCCAGTACCCAGGCCAGGCCGCTGGTGGATCCGAGCAGCGCGGCGAACGCGGTGTGCCAGAGCCAGAGCACGGCGGAGACAGGGTAATAGAGGACATCGAGCATTGGGGGAGCACCTGATTCGGTGAGACGTGCGCGCACACGCACGCGAAGTGGAGATGGTCACGGCGCGGGCCGACCACACCCGCGCCGCGGCGCGGGCCGTCGATCAGCCCGTGACCAGTCCCGGTGCTCGCGGCCGCGGACGGCCCGCCGTATCGGGATTGCTCTGTCGCAGATAGGAACCGCGCCTGCGGCGCTGTGCCGACGGCGGTCCGCCGCGGGCGACGACCAGCGGCGCGACCGCGCCGCCGTGCAGCGCCACCATCGCGAACACCGCGACGGCGAGCACACCGAGCGCGGCCAGCGACGCGTGCTCGGGCAGGGGCGCGACCAGCAGTGCGAGCGCGGGCGCCAGGCACGCGAGCACCGCGAAGGCCGTCAGCCGCACCCGCGAGAACATGGGATCGAGCGTACCGGGTACGGGCGGCGCGGCGTCATGGCGTGTGTTCGGCTTCGCGCCGGCCGTGCGCGGGCTGTCGACGGACCGACGTCCGACGGCGTCCGTCAGGCTCCGTCGCCGAGGTCCCACAGTTCGGCGCGATGCAGCGCGGCGGGCGTCAACCCGAAGGTGCGACGGCAGGTGCGGGTGAGTTGGGTGCTGTCGTCGAAACCGGAGGCGTGCGCGGCGGCGGCGACATCGTCGCCGGAGCGGAACCGGTTGACCGCCAAACGCAGCCGCAGCCACAGGATGTACGGGCGCAACGGCATCCCGACCTGTTCGGCGAACAGGTGCGAGAGCCGGGCGGGGGAGAGCCCGACCCGCTTGGCCACGTCGGCGCCGCGCATCGAATGGTCCGGCACCAGACTCGGCAGCAGCCGCAGCGCCTCGGTCACCGCGCCGTGCCGGTGCGAGCCGTTGGCGGCCGTTGGCGCGCAGCGCAATTCGCGCACGATCGCGGCCACCTGCTCGGCGATCGGCGCGGTGGCCAGCGTCGTTGGCATGACCTGCTGGTCGTCGGCCCAGCCGCCGGCGTGCGCGCGGCGATCGGCGGTGGCGCCCGCCGCGGTCTCGGGATCGAGATAGAGCGCGGCGCCCTCGGCGGCGGTCTCGATCCGGTGCGGCGCGTCGGCGGGCACGATGATCCTGGTGCCGCGGTGGCGCACCCCGCCCGCGTCCATCACCGTGATCGGCGTGCGTGCGGCGAGCACCTGAACGGTGTGGTGGGCGTGCAATGCGGTCGGGCGGATCGCGCCGCCGAAAGCGAGAATCCCGGGACGGAGTAAAGCCGTTGCCCGCCGGTGGGATTCGTCGGGCGTGCGGGCGCCGCCCGGACTACAGGGTGTCGCGGACACCCCGTCGGTGACCAGAGCCTTCTCCATCGGACGCTCCCGGCAGTGAAGCAAGGATCCGGGTTTCGGACCCATCGCCGAGACTATCCGGGTCCCACCGCGGCGGTGAGCGTTTCGGTCAGGTGAGCCAGGAATTCACCCACGATCGGTCGCGCGGACACGGTGGCCGGAACGGGATACGCCGATCACGGTGCGAAAGACGCGGATTCGAGGCGGCGGGCCAGCCGCGCCGCGGACAGCGTCATGGCGTCGGCGGGCCGGTGCGGATCCAGCCCGGTGAGTTCGTGCACGCGCGAGAGCCGGTAGGTCACGGTGTTGCGGTGCACCATGAGCAGCCGCGCGGTGGCGAGCTGATTGAAGCCGGTGTCCACGAACGTCTCCAGCGTCTCGGCGAGCATCGGCTGGGCGTCCAGCGGGGCGAGCAGCCCGGCGAGGCCCGGCCGCGCGGCGTCGCTCGCCGCCACGGTGTACTCGAAGTGCAGATCCGTTCGGCGACAGATGATCTCGCGCCAGGAAAGGCAGCGGCCGAGCTCGGCGAGGACACGCGCCTCGGCGGCCGTCGCGGGGATCACGGCCCTGGCGGACGCGGCCCCGACGCCCACCCAGTACGGCGGGACCCGGCCGGGCGCGTGCGCGGGCAGGCGCGCGGTGAGACCGGCCAGTGCGGCCGCGCCGTCGTCGCCCGTGGCCAGCGGGACCAGCGCGGTCCAGCCGCCGGTGTCCAGCCGCAAGAACACGCCGGGGATGGCTTCGACGCGGTGCCGCAGGGCCGCGGCGGTGCCGCCGTGGCTTCCGCACAGCCGGAACACCGCGACCAGGAAGGCGTCGGCCACCGGTATGACCGGGTCGGCGGCCCACTCCACCGGATCGTGTCCGGCCAGCAGCGCGTCGGCGATGCCGCGGCGGCGCTCGAGCAGTTCCCACCGCGGATCGTGCGACCGCTGGGTGGCCGCGGTGGCGATGCGCGCGCTGACCAGCGTGACGTACTTCAGCAGCGCGGGCGAGGCCTCCAGCAGCAGGCGCTCGTCACCGACCGAATCGCGTAGCCGGTCCCAGAGGAAGACGGCGCCGAGCCGATACCGTTCCAGCACATCGGCCAGCGGGGTGCCGTCGCGCAGCCGGTCCATCGCCAGCTCGACAAGCTCCCTGGTGTCGGCTTCGGACGGCTCGGCGCCGCGCCGGAGATACTCGAAGAACAGGTCGACATTGAGCTTCGCGCCGCGGGCGAAGTCGGTCTCCACCAGCGAGTGCGGCAGTTGCGCGTACGGCGGCAGCGTGCCGTAGAACCCCTCCAGCAGCGACGCCGCGGCCTGGTGCAGGCCGTCGATCGCCGCGGTGCGGTGCGCGTGGCCTCTCGGACCTGCTCTTCCGCCCGCATCGCTCATGCCTCCGCCTCGCTGGCGCTCGGCTCCGTCATGCGCGATGCGCGCTGGCACATGATTCGCTCACTGCGTTCGCTCATGCCTCCGCCTCGCTGGCGCTCGGCTCCGTCATGCGCGATGCGCGCTGGCACATGAATCGCTCACTGCGTTCGCTCATGCCTCCGCCTCGCTGGCGCTCGGCTCCGTCATGCGCGATGCGCGCTGGCACACGATTCGCTCACCACGTTCGCTCATCAGCGCCTCCGAGTCCGTACGACCATCACGAGTACATGGCCTCGATCGTATCGGTGTAGCGGCTCGCGATCGGCGCGCGGCGAAGTTTGCCGGTGGCCGTCAGGCAGTCGCCGCCCGGCTCCCACACCTCGCCGAGCACCACGTACTTCTTGATCTGCTCCACGCGGGAGAGTTTGCCGTTGGCTGCCGCCACCCCTCGCTCGATCTCGGCGAGCACTGCGGGGGCCGTGCCCAGCTCGGTGGGGGAGGCCGCCGCGAGCCCGATTCGCCGGGCGAACGCGGCGGCCAGATCGGGGTCGAGGCAGATCAGCGCGGTGTTGAAGGGGCGCTGCTCGCCGATCGCCACGACCGCGCCCGCCAGCGGGCAGTTCTCGATGATCGTGTTCTCGATGTTGGCCGGGGACATGTTCTTGCCCGCGGCGTTGATGATGAGTTCTTTCTTGCGGTCCACGATGGACAGGTAGCCGTCGGCGTCGAAGGAGCCGATGTCGCCGGTGTGCAGCCAGCCGTCGGCGTCCACCGTCTCGGCGGTCTCGGCCGGGTCGTCGCGGTAGCCGCGCATCACCATCTTGCCGCGGATCAGGACCTCGCCGTCCGCGGCGAGGCGGACCTCCGCGCCGGGCAGCGGCGTGCCGACCGTGCCGATCTTGATCCGGGCAGGACCGTTCAGCGTCGCGCCCGCCGTGCACTCGGTCATGCCGTACCCCTCGCACAACGGCAGACCCATGCCGAGAAAGAACTCGTGCACGTCCGGTGGGATGGCCACCGAGCCCGTCACCGCGACGCGCACTCGGTCAAAGCCGAGCCGCGCCCGCAGCGGGCGCAGCACCAGTCGTTCGGCGACGCTGTGCTGGATCCGCTCGGTGAACCCGAGCGCGCGTCCGTCGGAGGCGGCACGCGCACGGATACGCCCGATGCCGACCGCCCAGCGGACCAGCGTGCGGCGCGGCGGGCGTTCCGCGGCGAAGCGTTCCTCCAGCGCGCCTTTGACTTTCACCCACACCCGGGGCACGCCGAGGAACACCGTCGGCCGCACCTCCGCCAGCGCGGCGGCCACCTGCGTGAAATCCGCGACCGTGGTGATCCGGCCGCCCTCCAGCATGGTCAGGTAGTGCGCGAACCAGCGGTTGGCCGCGTGCGCGTCGGGCAGATAGGAGATGACCCGGTCGTCCGGGCCGCCGCCGAATTGATCGATGACGCGAGAGTTCTCGAGGAAATTGGTGTGCGTCAGCTCGACGCCTTTCGGCGGTCCTGTGGTGCCCGAGGTGTAGACGATGGTGAGCAGGTCGTCGGGACGCACCGCGCGCCACGTCGACTCGAAATCGAAACCCGCGGGGGCCGTGCTCGATTCGAGCGCGGCGAGCGCGACGGTACCGGCCGGCGCCTCGTCCACGACGATCACGCGCTCGACGCGATGCCCCTGCGTGGCGGCCTCGGCCACCGCGTCCAGAATCCGTGACACGAACTGGCTTTCGCAGATCACGGTCCGATTGCCCGCGTTGCCGAACTGGTAGGCGAGCAGGTCGACCGGATTGGTGTTGTACACGGAGAAGGGTGTGGCGCCCGCGTGCAGCACGGCGGTGTCGCACAGGTGGAACTCCGGCCGGTTGGTCAGCATCAGCGCGACGGTGTCGCCGGAGCGGACGCCGAGCGCGGCCAGACCGGTCGCGATGGCGCGCACCCGCTCTCCGTACTCGCGCCAGGTGATGGTCTGCCCGCCGCCGAGGGTGCGCAGCGCGACCGCGTCGGCGTATCGCGCGACGTTCGCCTGGAACGCCGCGCAGAGGGTGTCCGGGCGCACCCGCTCGACCGCCGGAATTGTGGGAGAAGCCAAGACCGCAACCTTCTGCTCGAGTGTGGTCGAGGCAACCCCGCACCCGGGGCGGTGGCGTCGACCTCGTCGTCCGTCCAAGCTCAGCGCATCGCGGACCCCCTTCACCAGGGGCAAAGAACAAGACTGTGCCGCCGTGATTTGTGCACCGGACCAAACGGCGGTGCGCCCGGCATCCCCGGAGCACCCGCCCGGCGGATGGTCCCGAGGTTGTCGGCCGCGGTGCGCTACCGCACACCTGGGCGGTGCAGTTCCCTTGCCAGCGTGAGGAGTTCGGGCAGGTGCGCGCCATCCGACGCGGCGTGCTCGAGTGCGTCCTCGAATGCGAAGGCGCGGACCTCGAGGATCTGCTCGGCGTCGGCGGGGTTGCTAGGGGAGCGGTCGAGGACGACGTCGGCGGCGCACCACAGCCACGCCTTGTGCGGGTGCGGCTGCCACGGCCGGTACGGTTCCGGCGCGTCGCTGGTCGCGTGGTGCGCGCCCAGCCATCGCACCGGGCCGATCGGACGGGCGCCCGCCTCCTCGCGCAGTTCGCGGCGCAGGCACTCGTCGACGGATTCGCCCGCCTCGCGGGTGCCGCCCGGCAGCAGCCAGACGTCGCGGTCGTCGCGGCACAGTACGATCCGCTCGCCGACGAAGCACACGGCGTGCACATTGGTCACCAGCTCGTCGGGTGGCAGTTCGATGGAGAAGCGGACATCGAGGCCGCCCCATTCCCAGCGGGCGGGGGTGTGCAGCAGCGGATAACGCTCGGCGAAACTCACCTGCCCGACGGTAGTTCAGGAAGACGGAACAGCAGGACCTCCGGATCGAGCTGCTCCTCCTCGACGCGAAAAGCGTTGCGGAACAACTCCTGATCGCGATCGTTGCGCCGGATCACGGTGCCGATCTCGGGATTGACCCGGCAGGCGGCCGCGCAGCGCAGCCAGTCGCGGGCGAAGGCGGCGTCCTGGAAGGCGGGGAAGCTGAATCTCGGCCCCATCGCCCAGCACATGCTGAGCATGCCGAGCTGCGCGTCGGCGGGCCAGGAGTCGAAGGCGGCGAACGGCATGACCACCGCGCCGCTGCCGTGCCGGACCATGCGGCCGCGCAGCAGCGTCTCCAGCTCGTCGAGCCGGCCGTAGACGGTGCGGTCGATGTCCTCGTCGGTCAACCGCAGCAGGGAGACGTCCGCGAAAGCGCGATTGCCGCCCGCGACGAGGTCCATCCGGTTCTTCACCGCGTCCCAGGCCGCGTTGACCTCCGCGCCGGTGGCGGCCGAGCCGTCCGGGCGTCGCCACGGCAGCCTGCGGGCCGCGATGAGCGAGGCGGTTCGTTCGGCTGGAGTCGGGGCGGCACGCACCCGCGCGGTGTCGTCGAGCTTGTTGCCGACACCGGTGCTCACGAAACCCTCGGAATCCAGGTACATCCAGGGCACCCGGCCTTCCAACGGCACATTGAACGCCAGCCACACGCGGCGCACCGCGGCCTTCATGAACGATTCCCCTCGTCGAGAGTGCGGAAAGGTTTCATTTCAGCATGGGACGAGGCGGGGCGGTGAACACGAGTAGTGGGCTACTCGTGTTCGCCACCTGGTCTCGGTGCAACGGCGCGGACCAGGGCGGATTCAGCGCTCCCCGGCCAGGAGCCGATAGCAGGTGTGCCACGCCCACTCTACCGGCCCGCGCTCGAAGCGCCGCAGCCACAAGTGGGCGCCCGTCGCGATGATCAGCACGACCACCAGGTAGATCGCGATCGTGAACGGGACCCGCGCCTCGGGGGAGACCCGCGCGGCCAGGCCGAGACCCCAGCCATAGCACAGCGCCGAGGCCACCAGGTTCTGCAGGATGTAGCAGGACAGCGCGGTACGGCCGATCTCGGTGAGCCGCCTGCCCGCGAAACCCAGCCGCGGGCGGCGCAGAAAGAACTCGGCGACTACGGTGAGGATGCCGAAGGCGACGAGCGGCGCGGTGCCGTACCGGGTGAACAGCACCAGATCGCCGCCGAGGACGCCGACGACGAAGTCGATCGGTGCGGCGATCGCGCCGATCAGCATGAGACGCCGCCGGATTCGCGCGCCCTCCGGTGCGAACACGCCCGCCCGGTACAGCCGCGCGCCCGCGAGGAACAGCGCCACCGACATGGCGAACACGAAGACGGCCTCGACGCGGAACGCGAGGGCGTTCTCCAGGCGGAAGACCACCAGGTCCCAGAACGAGCCGTCCGCATAGGGATTCGGGTTCAGCGGCTCGCGCGCGGCCGAATCCGGCTGCGGGGCAAAGGTCATCGCGAGCGCGATGAGCGTCAGCAGTGCCAGATGGACGGCCGCCGCGATCACGAGCCAGCGGCGTTGCGCGCGCTCACCGGTGGCGAGCACGAACGCGACCACCAAGCCGGTCACCGCGTAACCCATCAGCACGTCGAACTCGGCGACGAGCACGAAGTTCAGCAGGCCGTCCAGGAACAGCAGCCCGGCTCGCCACGGATAGCCGCCCGGCCACGCTCGCCCGCGGCGCACCGCCGAGGCCTGCTGGATGGCGAGGCCGATACCGAACATGATCGTCAGCAGGCCGAGGAACTTGCCCTGCGCCAGCTGTTGCAGCATCCGCTCGGTCCACATCCAGCCGCCGTCCGTCGCGGCGCCCAGTTCCTCGATGTAGCCGATCAGGCCCTCGGGATTGGTCAGGATCCAGATATTGGTGCCCAGCGTGCCGAGAATCGCGATGCCGCGCAGCACGTCGAGCGCGACGAGCCGCGCGGGGCGCGCGTCGGCTACGCGGGGCCGCTGGACGGCTCCCGCCCCGGTTTCGGCGATGGATTCGGTCATGTGTCGACTATCCGGCCCGCGCACGGGCGCCGCGATCCTCCGGAAGTACCACCCTCGGTATGACATTGGCCGGTGTCGCCTAGGCTCGAGGTATGCAGCGCATCATCGGTATCGAGGTCGAATACGGCATTTCCACCCCCACCGAGCCGTCGGCCAACCCGATCCTCACCTCCACCCAGGCGGTCCTCGCGTACGCGGCCGCGGAGGGCGTGCCGCGGGCCAAGCGCACACGCTGGGATTACGAGGTGGAGTCGCCGCTGCGCGACGCGCGCGGATTCGACCTGAGCAGGATGAACGGACCGGCGCCGGTGATCGACGCCGACGAGGTCGGCGCTGCCAACATGATCCTCACCAACGGCGCCCGCCTGTACGTCGATCACGCGCACCCGGAGTATTCCGCGCCCGAGGTCACCGACCCGCTGGACGCGGTGATCTGGGACAAAGCGGGCGAACGCGTGATGGAGGCCGCCGCGCGGCACGCCTCCAGCGTGCCGGGAGCCCCCCGGTTGCAGCTGTACAAGAACAATGTCGACGGCAAGGGCGCCTCGTACGGCACCCACGAGAACTACCTGATGAACCGGGACACCCCGTTCAACCAGATCATCGTCGGGCTGACGCCGTTCTTCGTCTCCCGGCAGGTCATCTGCGGTTCCGGCCGGGTCGGCATCGGCCAGTCCGGCGATCACGCCGGGTTCCAGCTGTCCCAGCGCTCGGACTACATCGAGGTCGAGGTCGGCCTGGAGACCACCCTCAAGCGCGGCATCATCAACACTCGCGACGAGCCGCACGCCGATGCCGACAAGTACCGCAGGCTGCACGTCATCATCGGCGACGCCAACCTCGCCGAGATGTCGACCTACCTCAAGGTCGGCACCACCGCGCTGGTCCTTGACCTGATCGAGGCCGGCGAGGACCTCTCCGACCTGCAGCTGGCCCGTCCGGTCACCGCGGTGCACCAGATCAGCCACGACCCGAGCCTGCGCGCCACCGTGGCGCTCGCCGACGGCCGCGAGCTGACCGGCCTGGCCCTGCAGCGGCTCTACCACGAGCGGGTCGCCAAGTTCATGGACCGCGAGGGCAATGAGGACGCCCGCGTGCAGGACATCCTGGACAACTGGGCGATGGTGCTCGATCTGCTCGAGCGCGACCCGATGGAATGCGCGAACCTGCTCGACTGGCCGGCCAAACTGCGCCTGCTCGAGGGCATGCGCCAGCGCGAGGGACTGAGCTGGGCCGCACCGAAACTACACCTGATGGACCTGCAGTACTCCGACGTACGCTTGGACAAGGGCCTGTACAACCGCCTGGTGGCGCGCGGCTCGATGAAGCGGCTGGTCTCCGAGCAGCAGGTGCTCGACGCGATGACCAAGCCGCCCACCGACACCCGCGCCTACTTCCGCGGCGAATGCCTGCGCCGCTTCGGCGCGGACATCGCCGCCGCGAGCTGGGATTCGGTGATCTTCGATCTCGGCGGCGACTCGCTGGTGCGCATCCCGACCCTGGAACCGCGCCGCGGCACCAAATCGCATGTCGGCAAGCTGCTCGACGGCGTGGACACCGCCGCCGAGCTGGTTCGGCAGCTCACCACGTAGCTACGTTCCTCCCGCGCGGGCAGGGTCGCGAATCGGGCGCTGTCCGCGCGGCGAATTGGGCACAGATCCGACATCGTGTCGGCTCGGCTGGGTAGTGTTGTTGTACGAGCACGCACATTGCTCATGATCGGAGCCGTGCTCATACTTTTGGCTCCGGTCATGATGAGGACAGAGGAGGTCGGCTGCCATGGCACAAGAGCAGACCAAGCGCACCGGGGGCGGCGACGAGGACGAGGGTCCCGACGGCGTCGACGCCGCCGGTCAGGAGCGCCGCGAGAAGCTGGCGGAGGATACCGACGACCTGCTCGACGAGATCGATGACGTGCTCGAGGAGAACGCGGAGGACTTCGTCCGCGCCTATGTGCAGAAGGGCGGCCAGTGACAGCAGGTGACCCCATGCGTCTCCACCCGGGGTACGCCCTCTCCTCGTTCACCGAACACCTCCGCGCACACGCACCGGAACTGTTGCCGGGCAACAGTTTCGCCGCGATCGATGGCGCCACCGGACACTCCGGTGGCGCTGTCGCGAAGGACATCGCCCCGCACGGCACCACCATCGTCGCGGTGACCTACCGCGGCGGCGTGCTGATCGCGGGCGACCGCCGCGCCACGCAGGGGAACCTGGTGGCGAGCAGGGACATGGAGAAGGTGTACATCACCGACACCTACTCGGCGGCGGGCATCGCGGGCACCGCAGGCATGGCCGTAGAAATGGTGCGTCTCTTCGCGGTGGAGCTGGAGTACTACGAGAAGATCGAAGGCGTTCCGCTCACCTTCGACGGCAAGGCCAACAAGCTGTCGAAGATGGTGCGCGACAACCTCCCCGCCGCGCTGCAGGGTCTGGCCGTGGTGCCGGTGCTGGTCGGCTACGACCAGCAGGTCACCGATCCCGACCGGGTCGGCCGCATCGTGTCCTACGACGTGGTCGGCGGTCGCAGCGAGGAGCGATTCGGTTACACCGCAGTCGGTTCCGGTTCGATGTTCGCCAAGACGTCGCTGAAGAAGCTGTACGCCAAGGGAATCGACGCGGACCGGGCGTTGCGCATCGCGGTCGAGGCGCTGTTCGACGCCTCCGACGACGACACCGCGACCGGTGGACCGGATCTCGCTCGCGGCATCTACCCGACGATCGTCACGATCGACGAGGACGGTGCGGTGGAGGTTCCCGAGGAGCGTGTGGAGGAGATCGCCCGCGGCATCGTCGCCGACCGCGCGGCGGCGGAGGAAGGGAGCGCCAACGCATGACACTGCCGTACTACGCGTCGGCCGAGCAGATCATGCGCGACAAGACCGAGCTCGCGCGCAAAGGCATCGCTCGTGGTCGCAGTGTCATCGTTCTGGCGTACGACAAGGGAGTGCTGTTCGTCGCGGAGAATCCCTCCGCGACGTTGCACAAGGTGAGTGAGCTGTACGACCGCATCGGGTTCGCGGCCGTCGGCAAGTACAACGAGTTCGAGAATCTGCGCCGCAGCGGCATCCTGCAGGCCGACCTGCGCGGTTACCAGTTCGACCGGCGGGACGTGACCGGAAGGGCGCTGGCCAACGCCTACGCGCAAGCGCTCGGCACGATCTTCACCGATCAGCTCAAGCCGTACGAGGTCGAACTCTGCGTGGCGGAGGTGGGATATCCGGAGCAGTCGCCGCAGTCGGTGCTGTACCGGATCACCTTCGACGGCTCGATCGTGGACGAGCGCGAGTTCGTGGTGATGGGCGGCACGACCGAGCCCATCGTCTCCGCGTTGAAGGGGTCCTACCGGCCGGGTCTCGACCTGGCAGGCGCGATCGGCGTCGCGGTCAAGGCGTTGCAGGCCGGGATTCCGGAGGGCGCCGACAAGGACAAGCGGGTGCTCGGCGTGAGCTCGCTCGAGGTGGCCACGTTGGAGCAGGCGCGGCCGCGCCGGGCGTTCCGCAGGATCTCCGACGCCACGTTGGAGAAGTTGCTGCAGGCCGGCAAGCCGGGGGCGAAGACCAAAGTGGTCGAGCTCCCCGAGGAGTCGTCGGACTCGGAGTAGTCGAAGACGAGGGCCCGCGCGAGACCGCTCCGAGGCGGTCCCGTGCGGGCCTTTCGCGGTTCCGAGCGCGTCTCGTGCGGAGCCGTGCAAAATTCCGGCGGGTCGGCGCGCGTCGGCGGGACGTCGGAAGATCTGTCGTGCGACGCCGATGCGGCCGACGATTCTGTGTGCTTCCGTGCGCTCGGCGCACGGGTTTTCGCCGCGGCCCACGGGCCGAAATCCGCGTCTGACCGGCCGAGTGCACCGGGCATACGGTGCCGAATCGTTGTGAAGCCGTATGCGTCCGTGTTGTCCGCAGCGCCACGCGAGTACATGACATGGCTGTAATGTCGATAGTGTGCAGCGACGAATCATGGGGATCGAGACCGAGTTCGGTGTGACATGCACCTTCCACGGTCACCGTCGGCTGTCCCCCGACGAGGTAGCCCGGTACCTTTTCCGCCGGGTCGTGTCCTGGGGCCGTAGCTCTAACGTGTTCCTTCGCAACGGCGCTCGGCTGTATCTCGACGTCGGCTCGCATCCGGAGTACGCCACGGCCGAATGCGACAGTCTGCATCAGTTGGTCACCCATGACAGGGCGGGCGAGCGGGTGCTCGAGGAGTTGCTGATCGATGCCGAGCAGCGCTTGGCCGAAGAAGGCATCGGCGGCGACATCTATTTGTTCAAGAACAACACCGACTCGGCGGGCAACTCCTACGGCTGTCACGAGAACTTCCTCGTGGTGCGCGCGGGCGAGTTCTCCCGGATCTCCGACGTGCTGCTGCCGTTCCTGGTGACCAGGCAGCTGATCTGCGGAGCGGGCAAGGTGCTGCAGACGCCGAAGGCGGCCACGTTCTGCCTGTCGCAGCGCGCCGAGCACATCTGGGAGGGCGTCTCCTCGGCGACCACCCGATCGCGCCCGATCATCAACACCCGTGACGAGCCCCATGCCGACGCCGAGAAGTACCGGCGCCTGCACGTGATCGTCGGCGACTCGAACATGTCCGAGACCACGACCATGCTGAAGGTGGGCACGGCCGCGCTGGTGCTGGAGATGATCGAGGCGGGCGTCTCGTTCCGCGACTTCGCGCTGGACAACCCCATTCGCGCCATCCGCGAGGTCAGCCACGACCTCACCGGACGTCGTCCGGTGCGACTGGCGGGCGGCCGGCAGGCCAGCGCGCTCGACATCCAGCGCGAGTACTACGCGCGCGCCGTCGAGCACCTGCGCAACCGGGATCGCGATCCGCAGATCGACCAGGTCGTCGACCTGTGGGGCCGCACCCTGGACGCGGTGGAGGCGCAGGACTTCGCCAAGGTGGACACCGAGATCGACTGGGTGATCAAGCGCAAGCTGTTCCAGCGCTACCAGGACCGCTACAACATGGAGCTGTCCGATCCCAAGATCGCCCAGCTGGACCTGGCCTACCACGACATCAAGCGCGGCCGCGGCGTCTTCGACCTGCTGCAGCGCAAGGGCCTGGCCAAGCGCATCACCGAGGACGAGGCGGTGGATGCGGCGGTCGACACCCCGCCGCAAACCACGCGCGCCAAGCTGCGCGGCGATTTCATCACCGCCGCCCAGGAGGCCGGTCGCGACTTCACCGTCGACTGGGTGCACCTCAAGCTGAACGACCAGGCGCAGCGGACCGTGCTGTGCAAGGACCCGTTCCGCTCGGTCGACGAGCGCGTCGACCGGCTGATCGCCTCGATGTAGCTCGATGTAGTTCGGAAACGCTGGTCCGCGACCTCCAGGTCGTGGACCAGCGGCTTGTCGGCGGGACGAAATCCGAGCATCGAACGAGGTGCCGTCACGCCGATCCTGCCTAATGTGGGACGCATGACGGACACGGATGTGCTCGACGAGCTGCTCGCTCTCGAAGGTCGCGGCTGGGACTCGCTGTGTGCGAGCTCGGGCGCGGACTTCTACGGCGCCCTCATGACCGACGACGCCCTGATGATCCTCGCCAACGGCATGGTGCTCGACCGCGCCGGCGTCGTCGACTCCCTACGCCACGCACCCCCGTGGCGCACCTACGAAATCCAGGACCCGCGCCTGGTGCACGTCGGCCCTGACGCCGCGGCCCTGATCTACATCGGCGTCGCCTACCGCGAAGACCCCACCCCAGCCTTCCGCGGCATGATGTCGAGCATCTACCTCCGCACCACCGACGGCTGGCGCCTGACCTGCTACCAACAGACCCGTTTCCCGGAGGAGTAATCGCGCTGGTTCAGCGCCAGGGGAGCGCTAAACTAGCGCTATGGCGACTATTCAGATCCGCGATGTTCCCGAGGAAGACGCCGAGGTACTCCGGCGGCGCGCTGAAGCGGCCGGAATGTCGCTGCAGGCGTACATGCGCCGGGAGCTGATCAGCATGGCTCGGCGCCGGACCAAGGTGGAGGCCCTCGCGGAGATTCGCGAGGCACTGGCCGAGGATTCCGGGCCTGGTGTCGACCGCGACTTCGTCCTGGAAACCCTGCGGGAGCTGCGAGGTGAGTGACGAGATTGTCGTCGATGCGTCGGCCCTCGTGGATGCGCTGTTGCGCGATGACGCGGCTGGCGTCGCGCTGGCCAAACGAATCTCGGAGTCCGTCTGCCATTCGCCGCACCTCATCGACGCCGAGGTGGGTAGCGTGCTGCGGCGTGCGGAGCGGAAGGGGCTGATCTCGGAACGCACCGCGCTCACCTGCATGCGGTTGCTGAAGTTGCTGGTGGATGAGCGGTATGCCCACCACGATTGGTTATCGGTCGAGGCGTGGAAGCTTCGCCATTCGGTCACGTTCTACGACGGGCTCTATGTCGCGCTGGCGGCACGGCTGGGGATCCCCTTGCTGACACGCGACGCGAAACTAGGGAATGCGCCGGGTCTGCCCTGCGTGGTGGAGCTGATCGAGTAGCCAACGGCGCGAGTGGACGGACGTACGGCTCTTTCATGCCGGCACGGGAGTCAGCCCTCGGCGAGGTAGCGCTCGACCGACTCGACCTTGGCCGTCATCGCGTCGGTGACGCCGGGGCGGATGTCGGCTTTCAGGACGAGGCTGCAGCGCGGGGCGATGGCGAGGATGGCGGCGGTGGCGTCTTTCACGACGCGCATCACCTCGTCCCACTCGCCCTCCAGCGTGGTGAACATGGCGTCGGTGCGGTTGGGCAGTCCGCTGGCCCGGACGACGCGCACCGCCTCGGCTACCGCGGGGCCGACATCCACTCCCGCGCCGAGCGGAGTCACTGAGAAGGCAACGATCACCGGATCATTGTCCACCGCGGGCGGCGATCGCACGGCCACGAAACGCGCGCCGCCGCGCGGTGACGTCGCGGTGGCGATTACCCTCTATCGGGTGGCGATATCCAAGGTCGAGCGGCTGATGAATCTGGTCATCGCGCTGCTGTCGACCCGGCAGTTCTTGAGCGCGGAGCGGATCAGGGAAAGCGTCGCGGGCTACGAGGACTCGGCCAGCGACGAGGCGTTCAGCCGAATGTTCGAACGGGACAAGAACGAGCTGCGCGACCTGGGCATTCCGCTGGAAGTCGGACCGGTGAACCGGTATTCGACGCTGGAGGGGTACCGGATCAACCGCGACGCCTACGAGCTACCCGACATCGATCTGAGCGACGAGGAGGCTGCGGCGGTCGCGGTCGCGGTGCAGATGTGGGAGTCCCCTGAGCTGGCGGCCGCCGCCGAAGGCGCCCTGCTCAAGCTGCGGGCCGCGGGCATCCACGTCGAAACCGACGCGGCCGTGGCGTCGGTGCCCGCCGTGCCCGCCCGCACCCGCGGTTCGGAGCCGGTGCTCGGCAAGCTGCTCGCGGCGGTCGACGCCGGGCAGGCCGTCCGCTTCGAGCATCGCGGCGCGGTCAACGCGCCCTACCTGATGCGCGACGTGGAGCCGTGGGGCGTGGTGACCCATCACGGTCGCTGGTACTTGGTCGGCCACGACCGCGACCGGGACGCGGTGCGCAGCTTCCGGCTCTCCCGTATCGGTGACGACGTGACGCCGTACGGCCCCGTCAACGCGGTGCACAAACCCGACGACGTCGACCTGCGCGCGATCGTCGCGCGGGTCACCAGCAGCGCGCCGGTCAGCGGCTCGGCCACGGTATGGGTCGCCGACGGACGCGGCCAGGAGATCCGCAGGCTCGGCCAGGTCGTCGAGGAACGTACCGTCGGCGACCGCGGCGGCATGGTGGTCGAGGTTCCCGTCCGCTCGCGCGACTGGCTGGCCAGGCTCATCACCGGCCTCGGACCGGACGCCCTGGTCCTCGCGCCCGACGATCTGCGCGCCGACGTGGTCGCCCGGCTACGTTCGGTGTTCGACACGACGGAGGTGCGGGCGTGACGACCAGCCGGCTCTCGGTGCGGCTTTCCCGGCTGCTCAACATGATTCCGTACTTGATCGCCAACCCCGGCATCAGCGCGGCGGACGCCGCCGCCGACCTCGGCGTGACGACCAAGCAGCTGATGAGCGACTTGAATCAGCTGTGGATGTGCGGCCTGCCCGGCTACGGTCCGGGCGATCTCATCGATCTCTCGTTCTCGGAGGAGAGCATCGAGGTCACCTTCTCCGCGGGCATCGATCGGCCGCTGCGGCTGACCTCCACCGAGGCCACCGCGCTGCTGGTTGCCCTGCGATCGATCGCGGAGATGCCGGGCATGGTGGACCCGACCGCCGCGCACGCGGCCATCGCCAAGATCGAATCCGCCATCTCCGGCGGCGCCCCGCGGCTCTCCGACGACGCCCTGGCGACCCCGGTGGAGGCGCCCGCCGTAGCGACCGTGCGCTCGGCCCTGGCTCGTCAGCACGCGCTGCGCATCATCTATTACTCGGCCAGCCGCGATGTGGTCTCCGAGCGGGTCGTCGATCCGATCCGGATCGTGCTCGTCGACGACAACAGCTATCTGCAGGGGTGGTGCCGGGAGGCCGAGGGCGTGCGGCTGTTCCGCTTCGACCGGATCGAGGCCGCCACCGAACTCGCCGAGGCCGCCCGCCCGCCGAGCCACGCCGCCACCGAAGCGGCCGCCTCGCTCGACCTGTTCCAGGACGACCCGGCGGTCCCGTTGGCGCGGCTGCGCATCCGCGGCGACTACGGCTGGGTACTCGACCAGTACCCGATGCACCGGCTTGCCGTGCATCCGGACGGCAGTCTGGAGACGACCATGCGCTTCGCCACCCTGGACTGGATGGCGCGCCTGCTGCTCGGCTTCGGCTCGGGCGTGACCGTACTCGGTCCGCCGGAGCTGATCGCCGCCGTGCGCGAGCGATCCAACGCGGCGCTCGCCGCGTACCGGGACGCCGGACTAGAGGAATTGGAGTGAGGTGACCGAGCTCGGCAACATGCCGCGGCGAGTCATGGTGCTCGGCGCGGGCAGCATCGGCGTCTTCGTCGGCGGCAAACTCGCGGCGGCCGGTGCGGACGTCACGTTCGTCGGCAGGCAGTGGTTGCTCGACGAGGTCGGCGCCTCGGGCCTGCGCCTGACGGATCTCGAGGGCGGTGAGGTACTCGTCTCGCCGGACCGGCTCACGCTCGCGACCGGCCCGGAGGACGTCGGCTCGGCCGATCTGGTGCTGGTCGCGGTGAAATCCGGGGCGACCGCGAGCGCGGTGCGCGAGCTGACCGGCAAGATCCGTCCCGGCACCGTGGTGCTGAGCCTGCAGAACGGCATCGGCAACGACTCGGTGATCAGGGAGATCCTGCCCACCTGCGTGGTGCTGGCCGGGATGGTGATGTTCAACGTCGTGCACCACCCGGAGGGTCGCTTCCACCGCGGCACCGAGGGCGGGCTCGCGGTGCAGGACGATCCGGCGCTGGCCGAGTATGTCCAGCTCTTCGAGCGGGCCGGGCTGCCGCTGCGCCGCTACTCGGATCTGCGGCCGGTGCAGTGGGCCAAGCTGCTGCTCAATCTGAACAACCCGATCAACGCGCTGTCCGGACGCCCGCTGCGCGAGGAGCTCGCCGACCGCGACTACCGCCGCTGCCTGGCGCTGACGCAGCGCGAGGCACTGGCCGCGATGCACAAGGCGCGCATTCGCCCGGCCCGGCTCACCCCGCTGCCGCCGGAGCTGATGACCCGGCTGCTGACCGTGCCCGACGGCCTGTTCCGCCGGGTCGCGGGGCAGGTGCTCGCCATCGATCCGGTGGCGCGCTCCTCGATGGCCGACGACCTCGCCGCCGGACGCAAGACCGAAATCACCTGGCTCTGCGGCGAAATCGTCGGCCTCGGCGCGATGGTCGGCACGCCGACTCCGGTGAACGAGCGACTCATCGAGCTCATCGTCGCGGCCGAGCAGGGCCACGGGCGGGCCTGGACCGGGCCGGAGTTGCTCGCGCAACTGCGCGCCGCCGCTGCTGCCGAGCCGCCCCTATAGCAAAAGTCGAGGTTGAACGCCCGGTAAACGGGCGAAGTGGGCGAGTTCGGGCGCCAGGCGGTCCGGTAGCATCGGAGCTACCACAGTCTTGGGAGGTAACAGATGTCAGGCACGTTCAGCTGGTCGCACCTGCTGATCATCGCGCTGCTCTTCGTGGTGTTGTTCGGCGCGAAGCGGCTGCCGGACGCCGCGCGCGGCCTCGGGCGGTCCTTGCGCATCTTCAAGAGCGAGGTCAGCCAGATGCAGAACGAGGCGAGCCCCACCGCGGGCGCCGCACCCGCACAGCAACCCGCGCAGCAGCTGCCGCCCGCGCAGCCCGTGAACCAGGCGACCACGCCGCAGACCGAGACGAAATCGGCCTGAGTCGAATGCTCCCGTCGGGGTGAGTTCGGACTCACCCCGGTCAGTGCTGTTCGGCGGTCCGTGAAGGCTTCGGTCCCTGAACCCACGGGACGCGATACCGCCGCGCCTGGCGCGGCACTCGAGCACAGGGGCAATCCACAGATATGCGAATCCCGTTCGATCCCCGGCGCAGCAGGCGCAGGACGAATCCCGACGGCACCATGTCGTTGGTCGAGCACCTGCAGGAACTGCGCACCCGGTTGCTGAAGTCGCTGTTCGCGGTGCTGCTGACCACCGTGCTCGGCTTCCTCTGGTACTCGCATCCGTTCCTCGGCATCGAGAGCCTCGGCGAGATCCTGCGCGGACCGTACTGTTCGCTGCCGCCCGAGGCCAGGGCCGCGCTGACCCCCGACGGGTCCTGCCGCCTGCTGGCGACCGCGCCGTTCGAGCAGTTCATGCTCCGGTTGAAGGTCGGTTTCACCGCGGGCGTCGTGCTCGCCGCGCCGATCTGGCTCTACCAGATCTGGGCGTTCATCACGCCCGGCCTGTACGCGAAGGAACGCAAGGTCGCGGTCGGCTTCGTCACGTCGGGCTCCGCGCTGTTCGCGGCGGGCGCCGTGCTCGCCTACGTCGTGGTGGCGCACGCGTTGGACTTCCTGCTCACCATCGGCGACAACGTGCAGATCACCGCCTTGAGCGGTTCGCAGTACTTCGGCTTCATCATCCAGCTGCTGATCATCTTCGGCGTCAGCTTCGAGACGCCGCTGCTGATCATCGGGTTGAACATGATCGGCGTGCTCACCTACGAGCGGCTCAAGGCGTGGCGGCGCGGCCTCATCTTCGGCCTGTTCGTCTTCGCCGCGGTGGTCACCCCGCAGGACCCGTTCTCGATGCTGGCGCTCGCGGCCGCGCTGACGGTGCTGTTCGAAGTGGCGGTGCAGATCGCCAGGATCAACGACAAGCGCAAGGCGCGCAAGGACGCGCTGGCCGCGCTGACCGACGACGAGGCCTCCTCGATCGCCATGCCGGAGCCGATCACGCCCGCGGAGTCGATCATGGATCCGGCGGCAAAATCCACGCGACCGGTGTCGGACTACTCCGATACTCTCTGAACGGTGACAGATCACCGGTCCCGCACCAGCGAGCTGGCCAGTTTCTCCGCCGAGCTGAAGTTCACTCTCGATCCCTTCCAGCGTGACGCCTGCCGTGCGCTCGAAGACGGCCACGGCGTGCTGGTGTGCGCGCCGACCGGCGCGGGCAAGACCGTGGTCGGCGAGTTCGCCGTCCACCTGGCGCTGGCCTCCGGCGGCAAATGCTTCTACACCACTCCGATCAAGGCGCTGTCGAACCAGAAGTTCGCCGATCTCACCGAGCGGTACGGGCGCGACAGAGTCGGCCTGCTGACCGGCGATCAGTCGATCAACCCCGACGCGCCCGTCGTGGTGATGACGACCGAGGTGCTGCGCAACATGCTCTACGCGTCCTCGGAGGCGCTGCGCGGGCTGTCGTACGTGGTGATGGACGAGGTGCACTACCTGGCCGACCGGTTCCGCGGCGCGGTGTGGGAGGAGGTCATCCTGCACCTGCCGTCGGACGTGCGGCTGGTCAGCCTGTCGGCCACGGTCAGCAACGCCGAGGAGTTCGGCGCTTGGATGGAGACCGTGCGCGGCGACACCACGGTGGTGGTCGACGAGACGCGCCCGGTGCCGCTGTGGCAGCACGTGATGGTCGGCAAGCGAATGTTCGACCTGTTCGACACCAAGTCCAGCGAGCAGAAGGTGCTCGTCGACGAGGACCTGGTGCGCTACATCCGGCACCGCGAGTCCGCGGACCGGATGAACAACTGGGGTGTGCCGCGCGGTCGCGGCGGCATGCGCCGCGACTTCCGTCCGCTGCCCCGCCCCGAAGTGCTGGCCCGTCTCGACGAGGAAGGGCTGCTGCCCGCGATCACCTTCATCTTCAGCCGCGCGGGATGCGACGGCGCGCTGGCTCAGTGCCTGCGGTCGCGACTGGACCTGAGCAGGGAGGGAGAAACCGCCGAGATCGACGCGATCATCGAGAAGCACACCGGTGATCTGCCGAAGTCCGATCTCGAGGTGCTCGGCTACTGGGAGTGGCGCGAGGCGCTGCACCGCGGTCTGGCCGCCCACCACGCCGGCATGCTGCCCGCTTTCCGGCACACCGTGGAAGACCTGTTCGTGCGCGGGCTGGTGCGGGCCGTCTTCGCCACCGAGACGCTGGCCCTCGGCATCAACATGCCCGCGCGCACCGTGGTGCTGGAACGACTGGTCAAGTTCAACGGCGAGACGCACGCCGAGCTCACCCCCGGCGAGTACACGCAGCTGACCGGCCGCGCGGGCCGGCGCGGCATCGATATCGAGGGCCACGCCGTGGTGCTGTGGCAGCCGGAGGTCGACACCAGCGCGGTGGCCGGCCTGGCCTCCACCCGCACCTATCCGCTGCGCAGCTCGTTCCGGCCCGGCTACAACATGTCGATCAACCTGATCGATCGGATGGGCGCCGCCGAATCGCGCGCCCTGCTGGAGCGCTCCTTCGCCCAGTTCCAGGCCGATCGCTCGGTTGTCGGGCTGGTGCGCGGCATCGAACGCAACGAGGGCCAGCTGCGCAAGCTGCGCGGCCAGCTCGGCGGCGCGGAAGGCGGCTTCCTGGAATACATTTCGCTGCGCGAGCGGATCAGGCAGCGGGAGCGTCAGCTGGCGCAGCAGAGTCGCACCGACCGGCGCGGCGCGGCGGTGAGCGCGTTGACGGCGCTGCGTCGCGGCGACGTGGTGGCCATTCCATCCGGCCGCCGCGCCGGGCTCGCGGTGATCCTGGAACCGGACACGACGCCCAACGATCCGCGCCCGCTCGTGCTGACCGCGGACAAGTGGGCGGGCCGGGTGTCGGTCGCCGACTTCCCGGTGCCCGCGGAACCGCTGGGTCACATGCGGCTGCCTCGTCGCGTCGACCACCGCACCGCTCGCGCCCGCAGCGACCTCGCGTCCGCGCTGCGCAGCACCGGCATCAGCGCGCCGGGCCGTCCGCGCCGCGGCAAGCGCGCCGAGGCCGCCGACGACCGCGAACTGGACACACTGCGCCGGAGCTTGCGCGCGCATCCCGCGCACACCCGGCCGGACCGCGAGCAGATGAGCCGGATCGGTGAGCGCTACAACCGGCTGCTTCGCGAGACCGAGAGCATGCGCCAGAAGGTTGCCGCCACGACCAACTCGCTGGCCCGCACTTTCGACCGCATCGTCGGGCTGCTGGAGGAACGCGGTTTCGTGCACGACGGCGAGGTCACCGCGGACGGGCGCAGGCTGGCCCGCATCTACGCCGAGAGCGACCTGTTGGTCGCCGAATGCCTGCGGCACGGCCTCTGGCGCGGTCTCGGCCCGGCCGAGCTGGCGGGTGTCGTGTCCGCGCTGGTCTACGAATCTCGCCAGGAGGGTGGCATTCTCGGCGCCTCGGGTCCCACCGCGCCGATCCGGCGCGCGGTCGCCTCGACCATCGGCGTGTGGAGCGAACTGCGCTCCGACGAAGCGCGGCACAAGCTGCCGCCGACCAGGGAGCCCGATCTCGGATTCGTCACCGGCGTCTACAAATGGGCGCGCGGCGACGGGTTGGCCGAGTCGTTGCTGGCCAGTGGCGACCAGGGCGCGCCGCTGTCCGCGGGCGATTTCGTCCGGTGGTGCAGGCAGGTGATCGACCTGCTCGATCAGATCCACGGCACGGCCGACGACCCGGAGATCGCGGGGACGGCGGCGAAGGCGGTCCGGGCCATCCGGCGGGGTGTCGTGGCGGTGGACGCCGCGTAGCGGATTCGATTGTGATTTGATTTCTTTCGCGTACCGACCGTGGCGGAGGAGTCGTGTTCTGCAACGACGAGTCGCCGGCGGGGGGCTACCGTGTGAGTAACTATGCGAGTGGAGGCAACCAGATGAGCGGCCCGTACGGACCGAACGACCCCGGGGAGGGACGCAACGATCCCACCCAGCAGTGGGGCGGACAGCAGGCGCCCGGCGGCGCCGGACCGACCCAGCACTGGGGTGGCCAGCAGACTCCGTCGCAGGCACAGCCCACCCAGCATTGGGGTGACCAGAACCAGCCCCAGCAGCAGTGGGGACAGACCCCCGGCCAGCCGCAGCCACAGTGGGGCCAGCCGCAGCAACCTCAACAGCCTCAACAGCCGCAGCAGCAGTGGGGACAGACGCCCGGTCAGCCGCAGCCGCAGTGGGGGCAGCAGCCGCAGCAGGATTGGGGCCAGCAACAGCAGCCGCAGCAGCAGTGGGGTCAGCAGCCCCAGCAGCAGTGGGGCCAGGGCCAGGGCCAGCAGCAGCCGCAGCAGCAGAGCGGCGGTGGTGGTGGCAAGAAGGGGCTGATCATCGGTCTGGCCGCGCTCGGCGTGCTGGTGATCGGCGCGGTGGTCGCCCTCGTGGTGGTGCTGACCTCCACGGACAAGCTGGACCAGGCCGCCGTCCAGGACGGCGTCAAGAAGGTGCTCACGGATTCCTACGGCATCCAGGACGTCACCGACGTCTCCTGCCCGTCGGGCCAGAAGGTCGAGGTGGACGCCACCTTCCAGTGCACCCTGAAGGTCAGCGGTGAGCAGAAGAAGGTCAACATCAAGATCACCAAGGACGACGGCACCTACGAGGTCGGTCGACCGAACTGAGCTCGGAGCCCAGACCGGGCGGCCCGTGCTGCGGCGCGGGCGTCCGGTGGGAGTAGGGAAGTAGCGGGCCCACGAACGGGTTCGGCGGTGCACCACGGTCGTGGTGTCGGCGTCGATGTTCGTGGGCTCGTCGCGTTTCGCCGACGAGCCCACTGCACGGATGCACGCGTGCGATTCCTGCGCAGCTGGTCGAGAACCCATGCCGTGCGAGTGGAGGCGAATCCGCCGGGTATCACTCGGATCGAGCCGCAGCGGCACGACGCGCGCGCACGCATGGTGTGCGAAATTGCACCTTGTGCAAAGGTGCGGCGCATGCCCTCGCGGGAGTGTTCGCGCCTCAGGACCGCGGTGCGGCCAGCGCGGCGGTGAGTCGGGTGACCGGGCTTTCCGCGTTGTAGGCCACCGCCAGCTCTCGCAAGCGGTCCGGGTCGGCGGGCGCCGTGGGCAGCGTGTCGGGGCGGGAGAGTTCGACCTCGGCGTCGCGCACTACGCGCACCACGGGGGCCGCGGCCTTCAGATACTCCTCGGCCGCGCGCAGTTTTCCGCGCACGCCCGGCGCCAGATCGGATTCTGGATCGTCCACCGCGGCCACCAGCGCGTCCAGCGAACCGAAGCGGGAAATGAGTGTCGCCGCGGACTTCTCGCCGATGCCCGCGACGCCGGGCAAGCCGTCGGAGGCATCACCGCGCAACGTCGCCAGGTCGGCATAGCCGGGTCCGGCGTTGCGCACCGGGACGCCGTACTTCGCCGACACCTCGGCGGGACCGAAGAGTTCGGCCTTGGCCAAACCGCGCCCCGCGTAGAGCACCCGCACGATGGGCGCGGGCTCGTCGCGGACCAGCTGCAACAGGTCGCGATCGCCGCTGACCACGATCACCTCGTCGGTGCGCTCCCGGCTCGCCAGCGTGCCGAGGACGTCGTCGGCCTCCAGGCCCTCCGCACCGGCGGTCGCGATCCCGGCGGCCGCGAGCACCTCGAGAATCATCTCGACCTGCGGCGTCAGCTTGTCGGGCACTTCCTCCGCGCCCTCCGCCGCGTCGGCCGAGGTGTCCAGGCGGTGCGCCTTGTAGGAGGGCACCAGGTCCACCCGGAAGCGCGGCCGCCAGTCCAGGTCCAGGCAGACGACCAGCCTGCTCGGCGCGTGCTTGGTGATCAGCGAGGCGACCATATCGGTGAAGCCGCGCAGCGCGTTCACCGAACGCCCGTCCGGTGCGGTGATCTTGTCCGGAATCGCGTAGAACGCGCGGAACCACAGGCTTGCTCCGTCGAGCAGCAGCAGCGGGCCGGAAGTCGCAGCAGAGGTCACGCGCTGAGGCTACCCGCAGGCTACGACAGGCCGTACCCGATCCGGCGCGGCATCCACCCGACACGGCACGGCGCTCGCCCGAGGGGTCGGCGCCGCCCGGTGTTCGGGTTCGCCGCGAGTCGATCACGGGTAACGTCGATGGGTATGAGTGGGCACACGGAGTCCAGATTCGCGGCGGATGTCTACGGAGACCGGCTCGAGCGGGCGGTGGAGGCGATGCGCACGGCGCACCTCGACGCCCTGCTCATCACCCCCGGCCCGGACTTGCGCTATCTGATCGGTTCGGCGGCCGAATCCTTCGAGCGGTTGACCTGCCTGGTGATTCCCGCCGACGGTGCGACGCCGTCGGTGATCATTCCCAAACTCGAACTGGCCTCGCTGTCCGCCTCGGCGGCGGGGGAACTCGGCCTGCAGGTGCTGGACTGGGTCGACGGCGTCGACCCGTACCAGGTGGTGAAGTCGACGCTGCACGTCGGTTCCCGTGTCGCGGTGGCCGACGCCATGCCGGCCCTGCACCTGCTGCCGCTGGCGGCCTCGTTCAGCGGCCTGCCGGTCTCGGCCACGCCGGTGCTGCGCGAGCTGCGCATGCTCAAGGACGCCGCCGAGATCGATGCGCTGCGCCGAGCGGGCGCGGCCATCGACCGGGTGCACGCGCGGATGGGCGAGTTCCTCCAGGCAGGACGCACCGAGGCCGAGGTCGGCGCCGATATCGCGGCGGCGATCGTGGCCGAAGGGCACACCGAGGCGGCGTTCGTGATCGTCGGCAGCGGCCCGCACGGCGCTGATCCGCACCACGGGGTGTCCGATCGGCGCATCGAGAACGGCGACGTGGTGGTGATCGATATCGGCGGACCCGTCGAGCCCGGCTACTACTCCGACTCCACCCGCACCTACGTCCTCGGCGAGCCCAGCCCCGACATCGCGGCCCGCTACGCCGAACTCGAACGCGCCCAGGCCGCGGCCGTCGCCGCGGTCCGGCCCGGCGTCACCGCCGCCTCGGTGGACGCGGCCGCCCGGAATCCGTTGACGGAGGCCGGTTTCGGCGAGAAGTTCGTGCACCGGACCGGTCACGGCATCGGCCTGTCCGTGCACGAGGAGCCCTACATCGTCGCGGGCAACGACCTGGTTCTGCAGCCGGGCATGGCGTTCAGTGTCGAACCGGGCATCTACTTCGGCGGTGAGTGGGGCGCTCGCATCGAGGACATCGTCGTGGTCACGCCCGAGGGCTGCGAATCCATGAACGCGCGCCCGCACGGCCTGACCGTGCTGTGACGTCCGGAATGTGCAGTCAGCGCAACGTGCTCGACGACAGGACGCGGCGTACCTCGATCGCGATCACCACCCGGGTCGGGTTCTCGCGCGGTACCCGGTAGCGACCCGCGTACCGCTCGACGGCGTCGGCGACGCTGTCCGGGTCGTCGAGCACCGTCGCGGGTCCCTCCAGGGTCAGCCACCGGATGCCGTCGACCTGGCTCACCGCCGCGTATCCCGAGCGGCGCACGTTGCGCACTTTCACCGAACCGTCGTTGGTGATGATTCGCGCGATCCCGGCGTCGGCGTCCCAGGTGAATCCCACGGCGACAACGTGCGGCGTGCCATCGGCGCGCAGCGTGGTCAGGGTCGCGAGATGGCGTTCGGCGACGAACTCGAGTGCGGCGGGGGAGAGCTGTGCGGTGGTGGTCGGCATCCCTCGACGGTAGCCGTTGCGTCCCGCGGTGGCCGCCACGGCGCGGGTGTTCGGCCGGCCGCGAGGGGATCGAGGGGTGCGCAACCCGGGATGACAGACTGAGCGCATGGGAATGCGAGGGATCGCCGAGGGCTCGGTACTGGTACTCGGCGGACGCAGCGAAATGGGTCTGGAGATCGCCCGGCGTCTTGCCCCCGGCCGGACGGTGATCCTCGCGGCGCGGCGCAGCCACGACTTGGCGAGGCCGATCGCGGCCGTCGAACAGGCCGGTGCGAGCGCGGTGCACCCGGTGGAGTTCGACGCCGACGATACGGGCAGCCACCCGGCGCTGCTGGAGAAGATCGCCGCCGAACACGGGCCCATCGGCGTCGCCGTGCTGGCCTTCGGCATCCTGGGCGACCAAGCCCGCGCCGAGCGGGAACCCGGGCACGCGCTCGCCGTCGTGCACACCGATTACCTGGCCCAAGTCAGCGTGCTCACCACCCTCGCGAATCTCCTTCGCGCGCAAGGGCACGGCCAGCTCGTCGTCTTCAGCTCCATCGCGGGCGCGCGGGTGCGCCGGGCCAACTACGTCTACGGCTCGGCCAAGGCCGGTCTGGACGGTTTCGCCTGCGGTGTCGCCGACGCGCTGCACGGCAGCGGCGTCCATCTGCTGCTGGTGCGCCCCGGGTTCGTCATCGGCGCGATGACCGAGGGCATGGACCCCGCGCCGCTGTCCAGCACGCCTGGTCAGGTAGCCGATGCCGTGGTCCGCGGGTTGCGCCGCCGCGCGGGCAGGATCTGGGTGCCCCGCGCTCTCGGCCCGGCCGTCGTCGTCGCGCGCCTGGTTCCGCAATTCCTCTGGCGCCGGATGCCTCGATGACCTGGCACGGCCCCGCGATCGCGGTGGTCGGGATCGGGGCCGACGGGTGGGACGGTCTCGGCGCCGCAGCACGCGACGCCGTGGCCGCGGCCGAGATTCTCTTCGGGTCCGCGCGTCAGTTGGCGCTCGTGCCAACGGATCTCGGCGGACAGCGCCGCGCGTGGCCGTCGCCTCTGCTGCCCGCGCTGCCCGGATTGTTCGCCGAGCACGGCGCGCGGCGGATCTGCGTGCTCGCCAGCGGGGACCCGATGTTCTACGGCATCGGCGTCACGCTGGCGCGGTTGTTCGGACCCGCTTCGCTGCGCGTACTGCCGCAGCCGTCCTCGGCGTCGCTGGCGTGCGCGCGGCTCGGCTGGGCGCTCGCGGAGACGCCGGTCGTCAGCGCGGTGGGCCGTCCCGTCGCGACGGTGCTGCCCGACCTGGCCGACGGGCGGCGGCTGCTGGTGCTCAGCAGCGACGAACACACCCCGGCGCGCCTCGCGGAACTGCTGCGGGACAACGGATTCGGCCCGTCGACCCTCACGGTGCTGGAGCAGCTCGGCGGTCCCGCGGAACGCGTGCGATCCGGCGCCGCGGCGTCCTGGGATCTCGAGACGGGCGATCCGCTCAACATCGTCGCCGTCGACTGCGCCGCCGATGCGGAGCACGTCCGCCGCACCCGCGTGCCCGGTCTGCCCGACGCCGTCTACGGCGGTGACGGGCAGCTCACCAAGGCCGAGGTGCGGACGTTGACCCTGTCCGCGCTGGCTCCCGCACCGGGCGAACTGCTGTGGGACGTCGGCGGCGGCTCGGGCAGCATCGCCATCGAGTGGTGCCGCACACACCCCGCCTGCCGGGCGGTGACCTTCGAGCGGCTCGAGCGGCGCAGGCAGCAGATCACCGCCAACGCCACCGCGCTGGGCGTCCCGCACGTCGAGGTGCGCGGCGAGGTGCTCGCCGAACTGGCCGCGGAGCACGAAATGTCCGCGCCGGATGCGATTTTCGTTGGCGGCGGCGTGACTCAGGCTGGCCTGCTCGAGACATGCCTTGCCCATCTGCGCCATGGCGGCAGGCTGGTCGCGAACGCCGTCACCGCGGAATCGGAATCGTTGCTGGTCACGATGGCCGCCGAGTGGGGCGGTGAGCTGCGGAAGTTCCAGATCTATCGCGCCGAACCGCTGGGCGGCTTCACCGCGTGGCGTCCCCAGCTGCCGGTGGCCCAGTGGTCGATCGTCAAATCAGCCTAGGGGTTCACCCTGAAATCTGCACTGCGAGGGTGAAACACGCGTGTGTCGCCAGGTAGGGTCGGTCGCGACATCCGCCCGTTATCGGACAACCGATTCCTGATGGGGAGATATATGAAGTACAAGAAATTCGCCGCCACCGCTCTGCTGGCCGTCGCCGCCACTGGTGTCACCGCGGGCACCACCTACGCCGCCCCCGCCGACGCGCCTGCCGTGCAGGAGCAGGCCGCGCTGTCGGCGCAGGGCGTCGACCAGGGCGTCGGCTACACCGCGGCGCTCGCCGACGCGGGCAAGTCCATCGTCACCACGGTGACCGGCGGCGCGTTCTCCTTGGACGCGGACGGCAAGGCCGTCACGCTGAAGAACGACGCGGGCGAGGTCGTCACCTCGATCCCGCTCGCCGCGCGCGAGGCCAGCAACGGCGCCGCGGTGGAGATCGCCGCCGCGCTCGACGCCACCGGCCAGACCCTCACGCTGACCCCGAAGGCCGACGTGGTCGCCGTCCAGGACGTCAGCGCGCAGGAGTGGTTCTTCGCCGAGTTGCAGCGCGCCTCGCTCGGCGCTGCCGTCGGCGCCGTGATCGGCGGTCTGATCGGCCTGCTCGGTCTGGTCGTCGGCGTCATCCCCGGCGCCATCATCGGCGGCGTGATCGGTCTGCTGGTCGCGGGCGGCCCGTCGCTGCTGAACGCGGGCATGGCCTACTTCAGCGGTCAGCCCTGAGAACTCTGATTCTGGGCGGCACCGGCGAAGCCCGGCAGCTGGCCCACATCGCTTCCGGCGAGCGAGGATTCGACATCGTCTCCTCGCTCGCCGGTCGTGTTCGCGACCCGCTGCTGCCGGAGGGCGAGGTCAGGATCGGCGGCTTCGGCGGCGTCGCGGGGCTGCGGGAGTGGTTGGTGGCCAACGGGATCGAGAGCATTGTCGATGCCACCCATCCCTTCGCCGCCACCATCACCGCGAACGCGGCCGCCGCCGCGCGGGACGCGGGCGTGCCGCTGGTTCACCTGCGGCGGCCCGGCTGGTCCGAAGTTCCGGGTGACCGATGGATTCGCGTGCCCGATCCGGCCGCCGCGGCCCGCGCGCTTCCGGAGTTGGGTGAGCGCGTGTTTCTCACCATCGGCAGGCAGGGCGTCGGCGCGTTCGCCGGTCTCACCCGGCAGTGGTTCCTCATCCGCGCCATCGATCCGCCCGAGACCGAGCTGCCGCCGCGGCACGAAGTGCTGCTGGCCCGAGGGCCTTTCACGGTCGACGAGGAGTCCCGGCTGCTGGCGAGCCGTCGCATCGACGTGCTCGTGACCAAGGACAGCGGCGGCGATCGCACCGAGGCCAAGCTGACAGCGGCCCGCGCGGCGCACCTTCCGGTGGTCGTGATCGATCGGCCGCCACTGCCCGCGGGCGCCGAGGTCGTCGACACGGTGGCCGAAGCCTGGGAATGGTTGCGGGCCAGGGCATCCGGCGCGCGGTGATCAGCGCCCGAGCAGCCCGGGCAGCCGGTCGAACCAGGCGAGCACCGCGCGCTCGTAGCCGATGCCGAACTCGAGGGTGGCCCGCTGGTGCGGCCGCCGGGGGGCGCCCTCTTCCTTCAAGTAGTGGTCGAGGCGGCGCTGGTGCACCTCGCGATTGGCCGCGATGATCCGGTCGAGATGCTCGGCGTCCAGGTGGTCCCCGAAGGACATGGTGAGCAGCAGCGGCACCCGGATGGTCTCCGCGCCGGGATCGCGGGTGACCCATTCGAGAAACGCCTCCCGGCCCGCGTCGGTGATCCGGTAGGGAGTGCGTTCCCGCGCGCCGGTCTCGCCCTTCACCACCAGTCCCGCCGCGTCCATGGCCGCGAGCTCGCGATACACCTGGCTCTGTGTGATGGTCCAGAAATCGCCGATCCGGTCCTGCGCGAGCGTCACCAGGTCCCAGCCGGACATCGGCCCCTCGTGCAGAAAGCCCAGCAGCGACGCGGCCGTCGAATTCAACGGTTTGCGCCGGATCGTGGCCATTGGTCGCTCCCTTCTCGACATTCCATAGTGGAATGTTAGCGGAACGATCCCGCTGCCGGTTGTCGTGTCGTCATTCGCCCGGTCGGGCGGCGCCCGGTCCGGGTATGCGTCGGAGCAGGTGGTCGAGCAGGTCGGTCGCCGTCTCGTTGGTGTGAACCCCGGCCGCCATAGTCTGCGTGAGCGCGGCGGCGGCGAGCACGATCAGGGTGGCGTCGCGCTCGGCGTCGGCCGAATCGGCCGCCCGGCGGAGCTGATCGGCGACCGCGGTGACCAGCCATCGCGTGCCGCCGAGGGTTTCGTCCATCGACAGTCCGGACCCGGCGAGACTGGCGGCCTGGAAGGCGCCGAGCACGACGGTGTCCTGTCGCCGCGCCTCGTTCATCGGGAGCAACTCCTCGAGCATCGCGTAGATGACATCGCGCGGTTCGGCCGCCTCGCCGAGTGCGGCGAACCGCTGGGCGAAGCGGACGCTCGCGTCCGCGCTCACCGCGAGGTGGGTGGCGCGCAGGAAGTCCTTCTTGGTGCCGAAGTAGTACTGCACCAAGCGGACCGAGATTCCGGCTTCCGCGGCCACCGACTGGAAGGTGGCGGACTCCAGTCCGCCGCGCGCGATGACGCGCCGCGCCGCGTCGGTGATCTCCCGCCTGCGCTGCTCGTGATCCACCAGCCGCGGCACCGCGGTCTCCTTTCGTCCCGTCGAAGAGGCTTATGGTACGCGGCGATCACGAGTGCTGGTATGCGCATACCAGATAGGGCTCACCCGCTGGTCACGGCCGGTGGTAGCGCCGCGAGGTGTAGACGCGGGTTCCGTGCGCGGTGTCGACCACGGCGGTGGTGGACGCGCCGATGATCAGCAGGGTGCGCATGTCCACGTCGGCCGGATCGAGATCGATGAGCGAGACGACCCGCACCGACTCGGTGGGCCCTCCGACATCGCGGCCGAGCACCACCGGAGTGTCGGGCTTGCGGTGCTCCAGCAGCAGATCGCGCATCGCGCCGACCTGCCAGGTGCGATGCGAGGACGCCGGATTGTACACCGCGATCGCCATATCGGCCGAGGCGACCGCCGAAAGGCGTTGCGCGACAACCTCCCACGGCTTGAGCCGGTCGGAGAGCGAGATCATCGCGTAGTCGTGTCCGAGCGGCGCACCGACCCGGCTGGCCACGGCATTGGCCGCGGTGAGGCCGGGCAGCACCCGCACCGGCACGTCCTGCCACTGCGGATCGGCGGATTCCTCGAGCACCGCGGCCGCCATCGCGAACACGCCCGGATCGCCGGAGGAGACCACCGCGACTTTGGCGCCGCGCTTGGCCAGATCCAAAGCCATGGCGGCGCGTTCGGATTCCACGCGGTTGTCGCTGGCGTGCCTGCGCTGGCCGGGACGGTGTGGAACGCGGTCGATGTAAGTGGTGTAGCCGACCAGATCGGTGGCGGCGGCCAGCGCCTCGCGCACCTCCGGCGTCGTCCAGTCCGCCGCGCCGGGTCCGAGGCCGACGACGACGACCTCGCCGGGCGAATTCGCTTCCGCGGGAACAGTCGTGGAGTTCGCGTCCTTTTCTTCCTTCGCCGCGGCGATTCGCGGCAGCGGCGTGGTCGGTCGCGGGCCGGGCACCAGCGTGATCGAGAAGTACGGCACGTCGGCGTCGTTCACCTCGGCGGCGGTGCGCACTTGCTCGCGGTCGGTGCTCGCCCGCTCCACGTAGTAGGCGTCGTCGAGCCGTCCCGCGTCCGAGAGTGCCTGCCGCACACCCGGATACGTCCGGCCGAGCTTCATGATGGCGGCGGCGTCGGTGTCGCGCAGGCGGCGGGTGAGCTCCTCGGTCGGCATGGTGCCGGGGAGCACGGTCAGCACCTGTTCGCCCTCCACCAGCGGGGTGCCGAGCGCCGCCGAGGCCGCGCTCACGGAGGTGATGCCGGGAATGATCTCGGCGTCGAAGCGGTCGGCCAGCCTGCGGTGCATGTGCATGTAGGAGCTGTAGAACAGCGGATCACCGGCCGCGAGCAGGGCGACCGACCGGCCCGCCGCCAGGTGCGCGGCCAGCCGTTCGGCGGCCTGTTCGTAGAACTCGTCGATCGCGCCCTGGTAACCGCCGGGATGGTCGGTGGTCTCCGTCGTCACCGGGTAGACGAGGTGTTCCTCGAGCTGGCCGGGCCGCATGTAGGGCGCGGCGATGCCGCGGGAGATGCTGCGGCCGTGCCGCGCGGAGTGGAAGGCGATCACGTCGGCGGCCGCGATGACGCGCGCCGCCTTGACCGTCACCAGCTCGGGGTCGCCCGGCCCGAGCCCGACGCCCCACAGTTTGCCCGCTGTACTCATTCCGCCTCGCTCGCAATCGCATTCAGTGCCGACGCGGTGATGGCGCTGCCGCCGCGTCTGCCGCGCACCGTCAGGTATTCGACGCCGCCGTAGGCCGCCAGCGCGTCCTTGGACTCGGCGGCGCCGACGAAACCGACCGGAATGCCGAGGATCGCGGCCGGGCGCGGGGCGCCCGCGTCGAGCATGTCCAGCAGGTGGAAGAGCGCGGTCGGCGCGTTGCCGATGGCGACCACCGCGCCGTCCAGCCGGTCGCGCCACAGCTCGAGCGCCGCGGCCGAGCGGGTATTGCCCAGTGCCGCGGCCAGTTCCGGCACGCGGGGGTCGGCGAGGGTGCAGATCACCTCGTTGTCGGCGGGCAGTCTTTTGCGCGTCACGCCGGAGGCGACCATGGTGGCGTCGCAGAGGATCGGCGCGCCCGCGTGCAGCGCCGCCCGTGCGGCCGCGACGACGCTGGGGGAGAAGGCGATGTCCTCGGTCAGGTCCACCTGGCCGCAGCCGTGGATCATGCGGACGACCACCCGCGCCACGTCCGCCGGGAACGCGCTCAGGTCCGCTTCCGCGCGGATCGTCGCGAACGACTGCCGATAGATCTCGGCCCCGTCGGTGAGGTAGCTGGTGCGCACGTCGGACATGGGCACCACCCTAATGGGGCGTCCGAACCGACCTCGCCGACAGCCCGCGCAGGGCGGCGGAGCCACGCCTGGGCGAGCGCGCCCGCCGGTCGCGGGTCAGGTGCGCGGCCGTTCGAGGATGCGGGACATGACGATCGCGCTGCGGGTGCGCCCGACGCGCGCGTTCTCCCTGATGCGTTCCACGGTCGACTCGATCTCGGCCATGTCGGTGGCCATCACGTGCACCAGCGCGTCGGCCTCGCCCGCGATCGTCCAGACGCCCACCACCTGCGGAATCGGCTCCAGGGTGCGGCGCAGCTCGGCCGGGGTGATGTTGTCGCGGTAGTACACCTCGACGTAGGCCTCGGTGGTCCAGCCCAGCGCCGCCGGGTTCACCAGCGCCGTGAAGCCGGTGATCTGTCCGCTGGCGACCATGCGGTCCACCCGGCGCTTGACCGCGGGCGCGGAGAGGCCGACCGCGGAGCCGATCTCTTGGAAGGACGCGCGGGCCGAGCGCAACAGATGGCCGAGGATTCGGCGGTCGGTATCGTCCACGTCACATCATCCTCCGCTCGGCGCAATGATCCGCCGTATGTACGGCGATCTGCGCAACGATTCGGCGTTCCTGACGCAATGGTAGGCCGTTTACCTTCGGATCAGCCGAATCCGCGCCTGACTCCGGGAGCCACGATGACCTCAGTAGCTACCCTCCAGACCACCGAGCCGACCCCCGCGCGCCGACCCGCGCCGCGCCGGTTCGTGATGTGTCGCCCCGACCATTTCGACGTCCGGTACGCGATCAACCCGTGGATGGATCCGAACGCTCCGGTGAACCGCGCACTCGCGCTCGCCCAGTGGGACACCTTGCGCGAGACCTTCGAGCGCCACGGGCACCGGGTCGACGTGGTCCCCGGCGAACCCGGGCTCCCCGACATGGTGTTCGCCGCCAACAGCGGCCTCGCCGTCGGCGACCGGATCATGTCGGCGCGCTTCACCCACGTCGAACGCGCCGCCGAGGGACCCGCCTTTCACCGCTGGTTCACCGGACGCGGCGGCGTCCAGGTCGTGGCGGCGGCGGAATTCAACGAGGGCGAAGGCGATTTCGCCTTGATCGGCGGACGCTTCCTGGCGGGCACCGGCTTCCGCAGTTCCGCGGCGGCCCACCGCGAGGTCGAGTTGCACTTCGAAATCCCGGTGATCTCACTGGAATTGGTGGACCCGCGGTTCTACCACCTGGACACGGTCCTGATGGTCCTCGACGACGCCACCATCGCCTACTACCCGCCCGCCTTCGACGAAACCAGCCGCACCGTCCTCGCTGGCCTGTTCCCCGACGCCATCGAGGCGACCGACGCGGACGCGGCGGCCCTCGGGCTGAACGGCGTCTCCGACGGCTACCACGTCTTCCTGAGTCCGCAGGCCACCGACCTCGCCACCGCCCTCCGCGCCCGCGGCTACCTCCCGGTCCCGGTGGACGTCTCGGAGCTGTTGAAGGCGGGCGGCGGGATCAAATGCTGCACCTTGGAGTTGCATTGACCCCGAGTGGCTGGAGCCGAAATCGCGTGCGGCACAGCCATTGCATCAGGACCTCCGACTCGGCGTCACGATCGCGTGCGGCATCGCCGATTCCGGATTCGGCGGAAGTCCAACCCGGCGACCACGGCCGCACGCCGGAATGGGCTCGGCGCCACCGCAGACGCGGCTGGTTCCGGGCAGGGGGTGCGATCAGTCGACGCGGTAGCCGTCGTGAGTTGTCGCCGCGGCGGTGAGGTCGCCGTGTGGTCGGTAGCCGTGTGACTCAGTCGACCCGATAGCCGTCGGGAGTCGCCACCACGTCGGTGACCTCGCCGCGCGGGCGTCCGCAGCGGCGGTCGCAGCCGGACCAGTGCTGGCGGCCCGCGACCCTGACCTCTTCGGCGGGGACGGCCTGCTCGTGCGCGGTGTCGGTCGACGCGCCCTCGGCAAGCACGCGGCCGGATTCGACGGCGGCGGTGACATCGGCGCGCACGTCCGTGAGCGACTTCGCGCAGCCGGGCTGTCCGGCGCAGGCGCTGACGTGCAGCCAGGGGGAGGCGGCGTCGAAGATCAAGCCCATCGGGGCCAGGACGCGCACCACCTGTTCGGCGGCCCACTCGTCGAGGTCGGCGATGACCAGGCTGCGCCACGGCGTGACGATCACCGGACGTTCGATGGCCGCGACGAATTCGGCGACGCGGGCGTCGAGCGCGCCGAGCCGCACGCCCGCGCCGAGCGCGACCAAGCCGTCGTCCTGGTTCAGCCAGCCGATCGGAACATCCTGGACGGGGAGGATTTCCACGCGCTCCGCACCGGGAGCCAGACCGAGCGACTCGACGATTCGGGCCGGGCCGTCCGCGATCTCGTGTAGCCGCCACTGCCCCGAGCTCACCTCGAGGAAACTCGCCGACGCGGCCAGCACGATATCGACGGCCTCTGATCCGGCGACACGGACGCGGGTGTCGGCCCCAGCCAGCAGCAGTGCGAACTCGTCGGGACCGACCGCGTGGACGCCGATGTCGCCATCCAGTGCGCTGACGTCGCCGCGTCCGTCGTCGAGCGTGAACAGGACCCGCCCCGGCAGTTCCGCCAACCGGGCCTCCGCGCACAGCCGGGCGTCGAGCGCGCCGACCAGCCCGCGCACGTCCGCGAGTCCGCCGACCCGCCCGGACAGCGGCGAGGCCACGATGTTGCGCACCCGCTCGTGTGTCCGGCTCGGCAGCAGTCCGGCGGCGGTCGCGCGCGCGGTCAGCTCCGCGGCGTCGCGCACCTGCCGCAGCTGGAGATTGCCGCGAGAGGTGAGTTCGATCGCGCCGTCGCCGAGTTCGCTCGCCGCGGCGGCCAAGGCCAGCACCTGCTCCGGCGTGAGGCGTCCGCCGGGCACCCTGATGCGCGCGAGCGGTCCGTCGGCGGCCTGATGGAGCCGGAGCACGCCGGGGCAGGAATCGGGGGCGGTTCTGGTCATAGCTCCTTCAGCCTACGTGCGCGACCGCGCCGCGAGATCGCGCCTCGTGGGGGAATTCACCGAGCGCGGTGACCCGCGCGATCGATAGGGTGGCGGACATGACCGATTTCTCCGATGTCGCAGATCGTTTGGCGATCATCGACCTCGCCACCCAGATGTTCGTCTACTGCGACCAGAAGCGCTGGGACGATCTGGCCGAGGTGTTCACCGCGAAGGTCGATTTCGACGGCGGTTTCGGCGACCCCGCCGCGTCGCGCCCTGCCGCCGACATCGTCGCCGACTGGCGCGCGGGCCTCGGCGACCTCGACGCGATCCACCATCAGGCGGGCAACTACCTGATCGATCGCGACGGCGACACCGCCGACGTGCACGCGGACTCCATCGCCGTGCACGTGAAGAACGACGCCGCCAACGGCAAGACCCGCACCTTCGTCGGCAGCTACGACCTCGGCGTCGAGCGCACGCCCGCGGGCTGGCGCATCAACAGGTTCCACTATCTGCTCAAGGTCGTCGACGGCAACGCCGACCTGTCCTGAACCGGGGGTGCGGCGGTCCGCACCGGGCCGGGTAGCATCGGCGTGCTCGGCGGGCGACGAGGAAACCGGTGCAATTCCGGTGCGGTCGCGCCACTGTGAACAGCCAGACCCTCTCCGGCGAGCACCACACCCCGATGGGCGCGTCACCCGAGGAAGGTCACCCGTGATCCTGCTGCTGTCCACGTCCGACACCGATCTGCTCAGCGCGCGCGCCAGCGGCGCGGACTACCGGCTGGGCAATCCCGCCCGCCTGCTGGTCGACGACCTGCCCGGGCTGCTGGACGGAGCCGATCTCGTGGTCGTCCGCATCCTCGGCGGCAAGCGCGCCTGGGAGGACGGGCTTGCCGCGCTGCGTGACAGCGGCGTGCCGACGGTGGCGCTCGGCGGCGAGATCGCGCCGGACGCCGAGCTCATGGAATGCTCCACGGTGCCGGGCGGCGTCGCGGCCGACGCGCACAACTACCTGGCCGCGGGCGGTCCGGAGAACCTGCGGCAGCTGCACAACTTCCTGTCCGACACGGTCTTGCTCACCGGCCACGGCTTCGCGCCGCCGGTGCAGCTGCCGAGCTGGGGCGAGCTCGAGCGCGCGGCCCGTCACCCGGCGCCCGTCGCCGGTGTGCCGACCGTCGCGGTGATCTACTACCGCGCCCAGCATCTGGCGGGCAACACCGGCTACGTCGACGCGCTGTGCGCCGCGATCGAGGACGCGGGCGCGCGACCGCTGCCGCTGTACTGCGCCTCGCTGCGCACCGCCGAACCCGAGCTGCTGACCACGCTGCGGCAGGCCGACGCGCTGGTCGTCACCGTGCTCGCCGCGGGCGGCACCAAACCGGCCACCGCGTCGGCGGGCGGCGACGACGAGGCGTGGGACGTCGGCGCGCTCGCCGACCTGGACGTGCCGATTCTGCAGGGCCTGTGCCTGACCAGCGGCCGCGACCAGTGGGAGGACAACGACGACGGCCTCTCGCCGCTGGACGTCGCGACCCAGGTGGCCGTACCGGAATTCGACGGTCGCATCATCACGGTGCCGTTCTCGTTCAAGGAGTTCGACGCCGACGGCCTGTCCACCTACGTCCCCGATCCGGAGCGGTCCGCGCGGGTCGCGGGCATCGCGACGCGGTACGCGCGGCTGCGCCACATCCCGGCCGCCGAGAAGCGGCTGGCCGTCGTGCTCTCCGCCTATCCCACCAAGCACGCCCGCATCGGCAACGCCGTCGGCCTCGACACCCCTGCGAGCGCCATCCGGCTGCTGACCGAATTGCGCTCCGCCGGTTACGATCTCGGCGACTCAGGGGAGATTCCCGGGCTGGACGAGCGCGACGGCGACGCCCTGATCCACGCGCTCATCGCGGCGGGCGGCCAGGACCCGGACTGGCTCACCGCCGAACAGTTGGAGGGCAACCCGATCCGCATCGGCGCCGCCACCTACACCGCGTGGTTCGAGACCCTTCCCGAGGACCTGCGCGAGGCCGTCGTCGAGGCGTGGGGCCCGCCGCCCGGCGAGCTGTACGTCGACCGTTCGGCCGACCCGAAGGGCGAAATCGTCATCGCCGCACTGCGTTTCGGAAACGTGGTGCTGATGGTGCAGCCGCCGCGCGGCTTCGGCGAGAACCCGGTCGCGATCTACCACGATCCCGATCTGCCGCCCAGCCACCACTACCTGGCCGCCTACCGCTGGCTGGCGGCGCCCCAGGCCACGGGCGGTTTCGGCGCGGACGCCATGGTGCATCTCGGCAAGCACGGCAACCTGGAGTGGTTGCCGGGCAAGACCCTCGGCATGTCGGCCTCGTGCGGCACCGACGCGGCGCTGGGCGATCTGCCGCTGATCTACCCGTTCCTGGTCAACGATCCCGGTGAGGGCACCCAGGCCAAGCGCCGCGCGCACGCGACCCTGGTCGACCACCTCATCCCGCCCATGGCGCGCGCCGAAAGCTACGGCGACATCTCGCGATTGGAGCAACTGCTCGACGAGCACGCCAATATCTCCGCCCTCGACCCGGCCAAGCTGCCCGCCATCCGCCAGCAGATCTGGACGCTGATGCGCGCGGCCAAGATGGACCACGACCTCGGGCTCACCGAACGCCCGGACGAGGAGTCCTTCGACGACATGCTGTTGCACGTCGACGGCTGGCTCTGCGAGATCAAGGACGTGCAGATCCGCGACGGACTGCACGTCCTCGGCCAGGCGCCCGTCGGCGAGGGCGAACTCGACCTGGTGCTGGCGATGTTGCGCGCCCGGCAGCTGTGGGGCGGCGAGGTGTCGGTGCCCGGCCTGCGAGAAGCGTTGGGACTGAACGAATCCGGCGGCGAGGCCCGCGAGCGGGTCGACCTGATCGAGGGCAGGGCGCGCGAGCTGCTCGGCGCGTTGCAGGCCGCCGAGTGGTCGGTCGACGCGATCGACGGACTGGTCGCGGACTTCGCGGGCGCCCTGGCGCCCTCGGGGGCGGCGGCCGTCGCAGGCGCGGAGCCCGGCACGGCAGGCGCGGTGCGGGCCGTACTGCGGTTCGCCGCCACCGAAGTGGTGCCGCGCCTGCGGCAGACCGGTGTCGAGATCGAGCGGGTGCTGCACGCCTTGAACGGCGGATTCGTCCCGGCGGGCCCGAGCGGTTCGCCGCTGCGCGGCCTGATCAACGTGCTGCCCACCGGCCGCAATTTCTACTCTGTCGATCCGAAGGCAGTGCCGTCGCGGCTGGCCTGGGAGACCGGGCAGGCCATGGCCGAATCGCTGGTCGAACGCTATCGGGCCGATCACGGTGAATACCCACGCTCGGTGGGGCTTTCGGTGTGGGGCACCTCGGCCATGCGCACCTCCGGCGACGACATCGCCGAGGTCTTCGCCTTGCTCGGCGTGCGCCCGGTGTGGGACGAGGCCAGCCGTCGCGTCACCACCCTCGAGGTGATCCCGCTGTCCGAGCTCGGCAGGCCGCGCATCGACGTGACCGTGCGCATCAGCGGATTCTTCCGCGACGCCTTCCCGCACGTGCTCGCCCTGCTCGACGACGCGGTCCGGCTGGTGGCCGATCTCGACGAGCCCGCGGAATCGAATTACGTTCGCGCGCACGCCCAGTCGGATCTCGCCGAGCACGGCGACGCCCGCCGCGCCACTACCCGCATCTTCGGCTCCAAGCCCGGCACCTACGGCGCGGGCCTGCTTCAGCTCATCGATTCCAAGAGCTGGCGCACCGACGACGATCTCGCGCAGGTCTACACCGCGTGGGGCGGCTACGCCTACGGTCGCGATCTCGACGGCGCTCCTGCCGCCGACGACATGCGCTCGGCCTACCGCCGAATCACCGTGGCCGCCAAGAACACCGACACCCGCGAGCACGACATCGCCGACTCCGACGACTACTTCCAATACCACGGCGGCATGGTCGCCACCGTACGCGCGCTCACGGGCAAGAACCCGGAGGCCTACATCGGCGACAGCACCCGGCCCGACGCGGTGCGCACCAGGACGCTGTCGGAGGAGACCTCGCGGGTGTTCCGTGCCCGCGTGGTGAACCCCCGCTGGCTGGAGGCGATGCGCAGGCACGGCTACAAGGGCGCGTTCGAGATGGCGGCCACCGTCGACTACCTGTTCGGCTATGACGCCACCACCGACGTCGTCGCCGACTGGATGTACGAAAAGCTCACCGAGAGCTACGTTTTCGACGACGTGAACCGCAAGTTCATGGAGCAGTCCAACCCGTGGGCGCTGCACGGTATCACCGAACGGCTGCTGGAGGCGGCCGAGCGCGGCATGTGGGCCGCCCCCGAGCCGGAGACGCTGGACCGGTTGCGCCAGGTGTACCTGGAGACCGAGGGCGAGCTCGAGTAGCCTCGGCGTCGTGCGGGCGGACCCGGTTATGATCAGGTCCGCCCGCCACCGATGCCGTGGTATACCACCGCAAAACGACGCCTCGGTTTTTATTGTGCCGCATGTTGTTTCGTTCCAGTTATCGGTGGATTCGAGCGCGCAAATACCATCGACCAGAATTGGCAACCCCCCAATTCCAGGGCCGATTCGCTGATCTTGCAACACAATTCGGTCTCGTCATTCTATCGACACCGAGAGCGCCCATGGCGCATCATTATCGATGTCCCTAAAGCCGATTCTCGGGGCACACAATATTCGGATCGGCCGGATGATGGAGATTCATCATGATCAAAAAGTTGATAGCGGCCGCGGTGCTGACCGTTGCCGCGACCACCGGCATCGCCACCGCGACCGCCAACGGCTCGCCCGGCGGCGTGGTGGCGGGGGTGGACCGGGGGGTCGAGTACACGGCCTCGGTGGCGCCGGATCGCTCGGGTGCCACGCTCACCCTCGCGTCCGGGACCTTCGAGGTCGCGCCGGACGCGGTGCTGGTGCACGCGCCCGACGGCACGGTGATCGGCAGCCTGCCGACCACGCTGCACACCGTGGCGGGGCAGCAGGTGCAAGTCGCGTCGGTAATCGACGCGAGCGCAACGGAATTGACGCTCACCCCGGTGAGCGGCCCGGTCCGGCCGGAACTGGCGTTCATCGGCGATGCGGGAACGACGATCGGTGGTATCGCGATCGGCTGTGTGATCGGCGCATTGATCGGCGCGATCTTCCTCATCCTTCCCGCCATTCCCGGCTGCATCATCGGCGCCGTGATCGGCGGGATCATCGGCGCGAACGCCTGAGCCGAGCAATCGCGGGGGGAACGGCCCCGCGACCACCGGCGGCCCGTCCTGGACGAATTCCGGACGGGCCGCACTCACGCCCTCGCAATTTCCGGACATCCCGCTTTTCATTTCCGCGGAAAATCGGTTCGCGCGGACTCTCGAAACGCTGCATGGGCGATACGGCATCTGCGCGGCGTGTCGAGTCTCTGCGGGAAGCCCGCCTCGCCGAGGGGTGGGGGCGGCCAGGTCTGCCCCGGGTTCGCGGGGAGGGCGCGGCGGGTGCCGATGGCGGCGGTGAGCGGCGGAAATGCGTCGAAAATTGGGGTGTCCAGCTATTGACTAGCGGGGAAAACCGAGGACGATAGGTTGTATACCGGAAACACCGAAGAAGAGTCGTACAAACGGCGGAGACGTCCAAAGAATGTAGTGACAAATCTTCAAGATCCGGCTAGGCCCCCGGCAAGCCAGTCGAAGACCGGAGTCGTCAGCGACGACTGAGACTCATGGAAATCGATGGAGACTACCGGGGACTGTTCTGTTCGGGGGTTGTTCGCCCCGCTCCTCATCCGGCCTTCGGAACGAGCGTGTTGTGCCGCGCCGCCGTCCACCACCGGCCGTTCTCCTTCACCAGGACGTACAGCGCGACCATCGCCGGGTCGTGGTCGATCGGCTCGCCGTCCGTCGTGATCGCCCGCGCCGCCTTGTGCGCGACGGCGACATCGGGGCGCAGGAAGACGATGTCGGTCACCTCGTACCTCGCGTACTCGTCTTTCAGGAACCCGGCCAGCCCCTTGCGCCCCGCGTCGAGCAGCGCCTCCCGTCCGGTGATCACCGTGCCCATCGCGTTCCCCGCCGACGCGTTGGCCGTGAACCCGCTGACCATCAGCTCCGCGTCCTTGTTGTTGAAGCCCTCCTCCACATCGGCCACCAATCGCTTGATTGCGGCGATGTCCTCGGTGTGATCCACGGTCGTGTCCTCGACCACCGGCGATTCGTCTGTCGTTGCGTCCATGGCCGTGAGCTTCGTACCCGAACAAAGGTTCAGGTCAAATCGGCGGAGGAAGCTCGCCGACTCTGGCCGAAAAGAGCAGGTTCTGGCCACTGGGCTCATGGTTGTCGGTGCCGCGGCCTCCGTACCGTGAGTGGCCGGCAGCACAGCGTGGGTTCGGCACGAGGAGATATCACCGATCAGGGAAGTTCGGCGCGCTCCAAGCGCGCCTCACCGATGCCGCCGAGTCGCTGCGCGCGGTGCGGCGACCGCACCAGACGGCGTCCTCAACCTGGCTCGGCCCGATCGGATCCTGCGCCTGGCCGCGGACAACAAGACCTACGGTCCGCAGGCGTCGCTGATCCTGGCGGCGGCTCGCGCTACGACCTGTCCGCGCTGAGGAGATTGTCATGATCGTTCACCTGCTGCGTTTCGCGTTCCGCGACGAGGCGACGGAGGAGCGGAAAGCGGACGTCCTCGCCGCGATGCGGCGCACGGCGGGGGTGGAATCGGTGTCGTTCTCGGCGGTCGGGCAGCACCTGGGAGATCCGACGGCGGGGTACACGCACAGCTACTGCGTCGGCATCGCCGACCTGGCGGCGCTCGAGCGCTACATGCACGACCCGGTGCACCTCGCGGGCGATCCCGGCATCATTCCGCACCTGGCCAAGCTCGCGATCGGCCCGGACGTCTCCGACGACATGGATCCGGAGCTCGGCGCCAAGATCATGGCCATGCACGAACGCAAGCTCGCGATGTACCCGGAGTGGGCTCGGCTGATGGAGTCGATCCCGGAAGTGCTCGTCGCCTAGGAAATCCCGCTCTCGAATCGGACGCGTGGATCACCGCCCACCCGCGGGCCGCCGCGCAGTATTTCGTCGACGACGCGGTCGCCCGCGGCGGGTCCGCCGACCTGGACGCGTGGGAGGCGGCGTTGCGCGGCAGGCCGTTCGGCGTCCGGTCGGCCACCGAAGCGTTCCTCGACGAGCAGCAGCGCGCCGCCGACCTGCTGGCCGCCGACGGGCTGCCGCCCGCCACGGTACGGTGCGCGACGCGGTGCTGCCGTGGATCGGGGAGGTCGTCGCCGACACCGAGGCCGCCGCGGTCTGAGCCCGCGCGGTCGACCGGCTCGGACGGTTGTCGAGCCGCCGCGATGTGGTGGACTGGAGCGATGCTGGAGAACCGCGATCAGCTGGACGTGCGCGTGCCGACGCCTGTGCGGGAGCGGCTGCGCCCGGTGGCCGAGGCCCTTGGGCGCCGCGGGCTGGTACTGCTCTGCGGCTTCCCCGCCTCCGGGAAGTCCACGGCCGCAGCGTATCTGCGCGCGCTGTGCGGCGCCGTGGTGCTGGACAAGGACCGCTTCGTGCCGCTGCTCGAGGAACAGGTGATGGAGCAGTTGACCGGCGACCGCAACGACCGCGATTCCGACACCTATCGGACGCTGATCTCGCCCGGCCTGTACGAGGGACTCATCCGCACCGGATTGACTGCCGCCGCCGCCGCGCCGGTGGTGCTGGACGCGCCGTTCCTGTCCACGATCCGCAACGCCCACGCCGCCGGGCGCACCCTCAGCGAGTACGTGCGCGGCTATCCCGAGGCGGCGCGATCGATGCCGATCGTCACGGTGTGGCTGGACACCCCTGCGGATCGGATCAGGGCGCGGATGATCGCGCGGGGCGCCGACCGGGACGCGCCCAAGCTGGCCGAGTGGGAGGCGTACCGGTCCGCCGTGCTCGAGTCGGGGACCCGCGAGAAGGCTTGTCGCGCCTGCGATGTCGTGATTCCCAGCTGACAGCCCGAAGCTCAGGCCGGATACGTCCGCGCCTCGGTGGCCTTGACCGCAGCCCACAGGCGCAGGCCGGGTCGCAGGCGCAGTTCGGCGACCGTGGCCGGGGTGATATCGGCGAGCACGGGCGGGTGACCGTCGAGGCGGACGCGGGTGGTGTGGGCGTGCTGTTCGATGCCGCCGATGGTGACCGGCCAGGTGTTGCGCGGGCTGCCCTCGGGGCGTTCCAGGTGCAGGCTCACCGCGTTCGGCGGGAAGGCGACGTGGACGCGTCCGTCGGCGGGTTCGGCGACGGTGAGCTCGCCGCCCTCGTCGAGTTCGACGGTGAGCTCGCGGGCGGCGCCGCGATACAGGTTGAGGCCCACCAGATTCGCCACGTAGTCCGAGCGTGGTTGCCTGGCGACCTCGGCGGGCGGCCCCTGCTGCACGACCCGGCCGTGTTCGAGGATGATCAGCCGGTCGGCGAGCACCATGGCGTCGAGCGGGTCGTGGGTGACGAGCACCGTGTGGCCAGGGTAGTCGCGCAGATGGTGGGCCAGATCGGAACGCACCTGGAGCCGGGTGCTCGCGTCGAGCGCGGCGAGCGGCTCGTCGAGCAGCAGCAGCCGCGGGTCGGTGACCAGCGCGCGGGCCAGCGCGACGCGCTGAGCCTGACCGCCGGACAGCGCGCGAGGTTTACGGTGCGCGTGCTCGGCGAGCCCGACCCGGTCGAGCCATTCGGCGGCGCGCTGCCGGGCTTCGGCGCGACGGTGGCCGCGGGCGCGCAGGCCGAAGGCGACGTTGTCCAGCGCGGAGAGGTGCGCGAAGAGCAGGTAGTCCTGGAACACCACGCCGACCTCGCGGCGTTCGGCGGGCACGAACACCGACGGCGGCGCGTCCCAGGTGCGCTCGCCGAGCCGCAGGTGTCCATCGGTCACCGGGAGCAGGCCGGCCAGCGCCCGAAGCGCGGTGGTCTTGCCCGCGCCGTTCGGCCCGAGCAGCGCCACCACTTCGCCCGGTTCGGCCGCGAGCGCGAGGTCGAGGCTGAATGCGCCACGGGTGACGCGTATTTCGGCGTCCAGCGTCACAGCGCACCTCGGATCCAGCGCTCCCGCAGCGCGACGAGCACACCTACCGAGACCACTAGCAGCACCAGGCTCAGCACGATCGCCGCGTCCGGATCGGTCTCCAGCGCGAGGTACACCGCCAGCGGCATGGTGGTGGTCTTGCCGGGAAAGTTGCCCGCGAAGGTGATCGTCGCCCCGAATTCGCCGAGCGCGCGGGCCCAGCAGAGCACCGCGCCCGCGACCACGCCGGGCAGCACCGACGGCAGCGTGACGCGGCGGAAGGCGTACCAGCGCGACGCGCCGAGGGTGGCGGCGGCTTCCTCGAACCGCACATCCGCGGCGCGCAGCGCTCCCTCCACGGAGATGACCAGGAACGGCATCGCCACGAAGGCCTCGGCCACCACCACGCCCGCCGTCGTGAACGGCAGCGAGACGCCGAACCAGTCGTAGAGGTACCGGCCGGCCAGCCCGCGCCTGCCGAGCACCAGCAGCAGTGCGACACCGCCGACCACGGGCGGCAGCACCAGCGGCACGGTGACGAGCGCGCGAATCAGCCCGCGGCCGGGCACTTCCCCGCGAGCGAGCAGCCAAGCGAGCGGAATACCGAGCAGCAGGCAGACGACCGTGGCGAGGCTCGCGCAGAACAGCGAAAGCCGCAGTGCCTCACCTACTTCGGCGCTGAACAGGCGTTCCGGCATGGTCTGCCACGGCGCCCGCAGCAGCAGCCCTGCCAGCGGGACGAGCAGGAACAGCAACCCGCAGACGGCGGGCAGCACCAGGACGAGCGGTCGCCGCCCGCGGACCGCCCGCCGTCGTGCGGGTGCGGTCACGGTGTGTCGAAGCCGGCCTGCGCGAACACCGCCTTGGCCTTGTCCGACTTGACGAAGTCCACGAAGGCCTGCGCCGCGGCCGGGTTGGGAGACTCGGCCAGCGGCGCGACCGGGTAGTCGTTGACCGCCTTGTCGGCCTCCGGGAAGTCGATGCTCTCCACCTTGTCGCTCGCGGCCCGCACGTCGGTGCGGTAAACGAGCGCGGCGTCGACTTCGCCGAGCGTCACCTTGGTCAGCACGGCCTTGACGTCGGGTTCGCGGGTGTCGGGCTGCGGAGTGACGCCCGCGGCTTCGAAGACCTTCTGCGCCGCGGCCCCGCACGGCACCTGCTCGGCGCACAGCGCGAGCTTGGGTTCGGACTTGCCGAAATCGGTCAGCCCGGCGATGTGTCCTGGATTGCCTTTCGGCACCGCGATCGTCAGCCGGTTGCGCACGAAGGTGGACGGCGTCGCGGTGACCTCGCCCTTGTCGACGACCTGCTGCATGTTCTTCGGCGCCGCCGAGGCGAACACGTCGGCGGGGGCGCCCTGGTTGATCTGCTCGGCGAGCGCGGAGCTGGCCCCGAAGCTGTAGACGACCTTGACGCCCGGATGTGCGGCCTCGAACTGCTTGCCGAGTTCGGTGAAGGTCTCGGTGAGCGAGGCGGCGGCGAAGACGGTCACGGTGCCGGTCACGGAGTCACCCGTGGCCGGTGCGTCGTCGGAGCCGCAGCCCGTCAGAGACGCGAGTACGAGCGTCGCGGTGACCGCGCTCACCGTGCGAAACAGTGTCATCCTCATCAACTTTCCGGTATTTCGACAACGACGTGCGTGGACTTCACCGACGCGACGGCGACGCTGCCGACCTCGAGCCCGAGCTCGTCGACCGATTCACGGCTCAGCAGCGAGACCAGCCGGAACGGCCCGGCCTGCATCTCGACCTGGGCCATGACCGTGTCCTTGACGATGCGGGTCACGATGCCGCGCATACGGTTGCGGGCGGACGCCGCCACGGTGACGCCGGGCGCGGGCGCCTCGGCGTTGGCGCGCAGGAATTCGGCGAGATCGCGGCCGTCGACGCCCTTGCGCCCGTTGTCGAGCAGGATCGCGGGCAGTCGCCCCTGATCGATCCACCGCCGCACGGTGTCGTCGCTGACGCCCATGAGGGCGGCCGCCTCGCTGATCCGCAGATTCGCCACGGTCGGGAGTTTATTGCCGCATTCGCGGAAAGGGAAACCGAACCGGCCGCGAACCCGCCGCGGCTGAGTCCGGGCGTCCGTAGGGGTTCGCTCGGTCGTCCCTGAATCAGTCGACGGTGCGTTACGGGCGCGCGCTCGACGAGATCGTTCGGCAGGGCCGACGGCTATGTGCCGATCGGGGACCGGCTGGAGCAGTCGAAGTCGGAGCTCTTCGCCGTCGCCCGCCGCACGCTGGGCACCCTGGAAGTCTCGGGCCCCTCGAATCGATAGCGGCTCAGGCTGATTCGGCCAGCCCAGCCGATCGCCACGTGTCGGCGAGTTCCTGGAGCGGAAGGTCGAGTGCCTGGCTCAGTGCGACCACGGTCCCGAACGCGGGCGACGGCAGCCGACCGGTCTCGATCTTGCGCAGCGTCTCCGGCGAGATCCCCGCCGCGGTGGCCACCTCGGTGAGATCGCGCGGGCCGCGGGCCGCGCGCAGCAGAGCGCCCAAGCGGCGGCCCGCCTCGATCTGGGCGGGCGTCAGCGGCAAACGAACCATGCGCCCCAGGGTAGATGCGGTATTTAAATACCGCAATCTCGAAAGCGGCCGGGCCATCGGTGCGCCGGTCGACCCTGCGGTGGAGATCCTGCCGAAGCCGGTGTTCGAGCCGGGCCGGACGATGACGACCGACATCGCGCGTCCGCGGCGGGTCAGGCCTCGAACAGCAGGTACAGGCCGGTGAAGGTGAAGCCGATCATGGTCAGCATCAGCGCCAGCTGACCGGTGAGCCGGTGCGCGGGAGGCAGCAGCCGCAGGCAGCGATCGTGGGCCGCGGCGACGCCGAGGATGTGACCGGTGAGCACGGCGAGCACCTTGAGGCTGGCCAGCACAGCGGGGTGGGTGGACAGGATGTAGTGCACGTCGAGGTCGGCCAGCCCGAGGATGTTCCATCCGCGCTGGAAGGGGTCGGCGCACAGGATCAGCGTCGCCTGCCCCTTCTCGACGAGAAAGCTGAGGTAGTGCGCGATCAGGTAGCCCGCCACGATCGGGGTGAGGCTGTGCGCGAGCCGCCTCGGCAGCAGCGCCCGTTCGGGTTTCGTGAGGCCGCCGGTCGCCCGGGCCGCCAGACCGAAGACGCCGCCGACCACGGCGATGAACCCGAGCAAGCCCGCGGTGCGCAGCAGCGTGGTCGCCAGGGTGGAGTCGCCGCCCACCCGATCGAGGAAGTCACGCCACCCGGCGAACATCGAAAAGCTGTCGAAGGCAGTGGATCCCAGCAGCGTCGCCGCCACCGCGACCGAACCGGCCAGTGCGGGCGTGCCCGCGAGATTGTTCAGCGGCCACCGCAGCACCGGGACGCCGGTCTCGCGGCGGGCGAAGGGACTCAGCCGCGCCAGCAGACTGCTGTACACCTCGAGCGGATCGCCGTGTTCGGCCCACGCCGTGCCGAAAACCACGAGGCCCGCGGTTCCGGCGATCAGGTAGCCGAGAAACCAGATCGTCACGGCGAGTACCGAACCCGGTTCGGGGAACGCCAATTCCAGCCACACGAAGGAGAACAGGCCCAGCGCCGCGGGACGGTTGCCCCACGCTTCGGGATAGCGCAGCGGCCCGTACTCGGGCGGCCGCCCCGTCACCCGGCAGATCGAGCGGTGCAGTGCGCGGGTGGGGGAGAGGATCTTCCACACGGGCCCCAGCGCCAGCGAGGCCACCATCACCCCGACCCACACGAAGATGTAGACGATCCCCGGCACCGGATTGCGCGCCGAGTCGGACGTACCGAAGAGCCCGGCGACCAGGACCGCGAGCGCGCCGAGCAGTCCGATGCCGCCCAGCATGGTGCGCACCGCAGTGGAATCGACCACGGCGCGCGCGAACCCGGGCAGCGGCGCGCCGGGCGAATCCGGATCCAGTCGCGGCTCGCGCCACGCGAAGGCCAGCACGGCGAAGGAGAACGTCAGGGCCCAGGCGGCGCCGATCAACGCGTAGGACAACGGAATCGGCAGATCGGTCGCACCGGAGATCCCGTGCGCGCTGATCTCGATCACGGGCGAACGACGACCGTGGCGACGGTCTTGTGCGCGTGATGCAACTCGACCTCGACCCGGCCCGGCACCTCCACCGTGAACCGGAAGCGCTGACCGGCCCCGGGGCGGACCACGAAGGTGTACTCCGGCGTGGCGTGCACGTGGAGTTCGTCCTCGGAGTCACTGTCGACGACGAGATCGATCGGCTGGCCGACCTTCGCGTCCCTGCGCGCGTTGACGGGACTCACCGTCCCGTTCGCGATACGGAACTCCACGACGACGGCGTCGGCTTCGGCGGTCGCGCTCACGCCCGGCTGCTTCGTGCTGTCCTCCGCGGAACAGCCGAGCGCGGCGGCCACCACCGCGAGGGCAACCGCCGCGTCTCGCCAGGTGCGAGTCATCGGGTCTCCTCGTCGCCGCTCGCGGGGGACTTCTCGTTCGGTTGGCCCTCGCGCCGCTCGGCGCGGCGGTCGCGCACCGCGATGAGCACGATGATGCCCACCACGGCGAGCGCGGGAAGGAAGGCGGGGATCGCCAGCAGAACGGAATGGTCCGCCAGCAGGTCCACGCCGTCGCCGGGCGTGGTCATCCCGCCGTCACCGGCGCGGTCGCGTCGGTCCGGGCGGTGATGGAGTAGCGGTCGTTGATCCGCGCCGCGCCCCAGGACAGCGCGCCGATGAGGATCGCGCTGCACACCAGCACGACCAGCGAGGCCGCGCCGAACAGCCAGTCGGGGTGATCGAACGAACGCTCCCGCTGAAGCACCGTGATCTCGGCGACGAATGGGCGGGTGAACTCCGGCGGAGCGGCGACCTCCGCCGCGCCGATACCGGCGTCGTAGGGCATGAAGATCGGCAGCGCGGTCAGCGTGCGGCCGTCCTGCAGGCGCAGCACGGTCTTCCATGATCCGTGCGCCGGAACGGGTTTCGTCGAGACGTAGTGGCCGTCGCCGACTCGCCGCAGCTGATCGACGACCAGGCCGCGGCCGGGGCTGTCCGACCCGACGCCGCCCTGCCAGGCCAGGATCTGCAACCACTCGGGATCCGAGCCGACCAGGTCGGCCGGGTCTAGTCGCACATCGGCGGTCACCATGCGGCCGCCGTCGACGGGCTCGGCGTCGCGCAGCGCGACGGTGGCGCTCGCCTGATCGGGGACGCGAACGATCAGGCCGTTGGTCGTGGCGGCGGCGACGATCAGCACCGCGGCGACCATCATGGCGCGGCGCACCGGCGGGCGCGGCAGCGGCTCCGCGCGCAGCACCATGCCGAGCAGCGCGCCGACGACGCCGCCCGCGATGCCGGTCGGCACGCTCATCGCCAGCAGTTCCGGCCACATCGCCGCCGGCCACGGATCGACGAATACGGCGTCGACCCACCGGGATTCGAGCCAGACGCCGACGGTGGCCACCGCGAGGCCCGCCGCCGCGCCCCACCAGAGCGGCTTGCGCGCCAACGGGAGCAGGGCGAGCAGTTCCACGACGACGGCGGCGCCGAGGTAGAGCGGGAAGACGTTGCGCGGCGCGTCGATGATCGGCCCGCCGACCAGGAATGCCACCACCCCGCGCACGACCGCGGCGAAGCCGACCACCACGAAGGTGCTGAACGCGCCCAGCGTCGCGCGAGCGGCGACCAGCGAGACGGTGGCGGCCGCGACGATCAGCATCGGTTGCAGCACCAGCCGGAACTGTTCGACGCCGAAATCGAATTCCACCTGGAACACCGAGAGGCCGATGATGAGGCCGCCGAACGCGAACGCGCGCAGCGTCCAGATCAGGCGTCCGTCCGCGCGATCCGGGTCCGGCCGGTTGCGGCTGCCCTCGAATTCCAGCAGCAGCACGCCGACCAGGGAAAGCCCTGCGCCGCCGATCAGCATGAGGTGCGTGGGTCCCCACAGCGTGACGTCCTGGCCGAACATCCTGTGCCAGATGTCGTCGAGCGGAAACCCGATGAGCGCGTAGAGGCCGGCGCCCGCGATGAGGATGCCGCCGACGGGCGCGTACCAGGTGCGCGTGATCCGCACCGCCGCCGCGCCCGGCTTCTCGTCCATGGGCAGCACGATCGCCAGCATTCCGGCGGTGAACAGGAAGAACAGGCCGGCCAGGATGAAGTAGTGCGCCGGATTGGCCAGCGGTCCCTCGTCGCGGCCGTTGCCGACGTGCAGGCTGACGTCCCAGATGAAGCCGAGCAGCGCGGTGAGGATGGTGGCGAGGAACATCACGATGGGCAGGGCCACCCAGCCGGGCCGGTTGAAGACGGCGCCGATGCGGTCGGCCAGTGCGCCGAGCCAGGTGATGCGTCGAGTCCGGTGCAGGTACCCGACCCAGAGCAGGGCGAGCGCGATCAGGCCCGCGGAGCCGGTCATGATCGCCACCCGATCCAGCGCCGCGCCGCCGCCCTCGGTGCCGGGCGCGGCGAGCCGTCCTATCGCTTCGTGCATCGTGCCGGACACGACAACCTCCAACCGCACTGAGTTTACACTCGTAGCCGTATTAATGTTACGAAAGGTAGCACACATAAACGGTGGTGTGGTGTGCTTGCGTCGCCGTACCGGGAGTTGGCAGTTCGGACCCGTTTCCGTCGATGCCGGAACGGGGCGGGGGGGGGGGGGGGGGGGGGGGGGGGGGGGGGGGGGGGGGGGGGGGGGGGGGGGGGGGGGGGGGGGGGGGGGGGGGGGG
>NZ_JBYIRW010000008.1:0-311772 GCF_057708325.1 Nocardia sp. bgisy134 | reverse complement strand
GCAAACTGATTCGCTGGTGTTGATAGAGGTCGACAAACATGCTGGCGGACCACGCCCGGCTCGACTACCGCGATCGGCTCCACGACCCCGGCGAACCATAGCGAGCCGACTTGAACGGGGCACCGGTCAGCGCCACCCCGATCGCGGAGCCGAGTGGGCAGATGATCGCACCGCTCAAGCGCCGGGCGGTGACGACTTCGACGATGATGTACTGGCGTCGGATCCGGTGGTAGTCATCGGAACTCACGATTAGGCACAGACCCCACCGGGCAGCACGGAACCGCAGGGGCGTGCCAGACCTCTCACTGAAGCGGGGCAGCCCCATAAGTGAGCGGAACGCCGACCTGCGGTGAGCCCCGCCTTGATCGCGGTGGCGCGGTCCGGGGTGTGCCCGGCCGCGTTCAAGCCGCGCTGTCCGCGGCGATGCGCTGACGCAGATCGTCCCGGTGGATCATCTTCGCCAGATACGCCGACCAGTCCAACTGCTAGGCCTCCTCCCGACGCGCGAGGCTCTCAAGGGTCTCCTCATCGGACGGCACACGTCACCGCGCCTCAAGGCCAAGTGGACGATCCGGCCAGCCGTCGGCGATTCCAGCCGCCGTCTCCGACATTCCGACAGCAGGCACCCTATCGGCGCTGCGTTCGACATGCGTCACCTGTTCGACCAGCCAATCGTGATCGCGTCGCCGTCGGCGACACCGCACTCTCGAAACCTCAGCGCCTTGCGGATCTGGGTGCGGTGATACTCGATCGTGCGCCCGGTCCACTCGTAGAACGCGATCTCGGTCCGCTCGACACCACGCATGTGACGAGCCATGTAATCAATTGTCGCGTCCGGGATCTCGGGTTGGCCACGCGGAAAGGTGGACTTCGGCGTAGAAGCGCAGCAACAATGCGAACCCCACCGAATCGCACCACATTTATCCGCTACCAGATCCACCGCATCACCAACGAGCGAGAAAGCGACGCGGGTGGATCACGTGGCCACATGAGGCCAGGCGAGGCGGAATCGACGAAACGTGGTCGGCATTGGCAGCACCACACCGCGATTCGAGCCCTGCAATCTCGGCGGTTGTCTCCTCTTGAGATGCGTTGCTGCCAATGACCACGGCATTCAGGCGGCTTGCAACGCTGCCGCCGCAGCTTTTCGGAGAGCAGTACGGCGTCGGGTTTCAGCCTTCGCTCGGTCGCCTCGCCGAAGTTGGTCCTTCTCGATGCGTACCCATCCTTGGGTCACTAGCCACCGCTGCTGGGCTCGGGCGTCATTGGTGTTGAAGAACAAGGGAATTCCTTTCGCGTCAGTGGCGGCGGCTGCTAACTCGCCCCAGGTCGGGCTGTGGTCGTCGTGAAGCCGCCGATAGATCCCGATGTGCCGGGCGACCAGGTAACCAACGGTGGCCGCGGGGGCAAGTGAGACATGGTCGCCATAGAAGCGAACATGAAACCGTCGGCCGACACACAGCGAGCGCGGACTGCGATTCGACGCGAGCCATCCAGCCCGATCGAGGATCGCAAACATTGGATTGCGGGCCAGCCGGTACTCGGGCACCTCGCCGAGTCCGGAGATCCACCAGTTCACGACGGCATCGGATTGCCATGCCTCCTGCCAGGTCGGGCCGATCCCATGGTTGACCCAATGGAGCGCGATAGCAGAGGACAACTTCTCACCGAGCGAGTCGTAGTCGGCGCGAACCATCGCCTTGAGGAGCTTCGCCTCCGCTCGCTCTTCCTCCCGTGCCTCAGCCGACTTCATATTCGGCGGGTTCGTCACAGCGGCCCGTATCGCGCATGGAGTGGGTACTTGCCCCGCGATGAGCAACTCGATGACGATGTCGGCGGCGGTCCCGATGCAGCCTGCCAGGTTCAACGGCTCACGTTTGATGAAGCCGTAGCGAATCGGGTCAATCGCTCGGGACAAACGCAGTGCGGCGTCGGCGTTTCCGGCTAGTTCTGTTGTAGCCAGCCACGATTCCGCCGCGTGGTCGACGCCCTCATCGCGTCCTTTCAGAATCACTGTGGACAACGCTAAAGCTCCGATCTCGTCGTGTGATGTGGCGATTCACTCGAAGCGAGTCGGTCTTAGGTGGCCGCCCGCCGAGTCCGATGCGCGGACTACCAGATAGTCCGGTCGAGAGGGCCGCACGTGGCGATCGAGTTGAGCATAGTACGACGTTTGCGCATGGGATGGAAGTGCATAGGACGTTTACGCTCTGGATCAATACGCGCTGGACATATGGGGTTGGCCGTGTATGTCCAGTCCCGTCAAACCTCCGCTCAATCCGACCGCTAAGGCGTTTGGAGCACGGGTGCGTGCCCGGCGAACCGAGCTCGGATGGAGTCAAGAAGTCGCGGCCCATGCCTGTGGCGTGCACTGGACCTATCTCGGACAGGTAGAGCGTGGTCGGCGTAGTCCGCGGGTCGAGAACATCCTGAGGTTCGCGGCCGGGCTGAAGACGACTCCCGGCCAGCTAATGGACGGCTTGCCCGTACCGGCGGACAGGGCGCAGTAGTGCCGCGTGGACGCACCGCACCGCAGCGATTGAGCTCATTCGCTATCGGGCCGAGCCGCGCGTGCCTTCTATGGCAGCGATGACCTCCGTCCCGAACGGGGTGATTTTCATCGGACGATTCCGTTCGGCACGTACGAACAGTTTGCCGCCGAGTTCTTGTTCGAGGCGGGTGATCTGGGTGACGAGACCAGATTGGCTGGCGCCGAGGGCTTTTGCGGCCAGAGTAAGGGTGGGATAGCGGCTGGCGGCAGCGAAACGTTCAAGACGTTGCCATCCTCCTACGCCGGCGAGTGCCGGTCGCAGTACGTCTGCCGCCGATTCTGCAGCGATGGCCGCGTTGAGATTTGCGGTCTGGCTGGGGCCGCCGCGCGACCGCATCGGTATGTCGTGGACTTTGGCCCATCGGGCGAGGTTAGCTGTACTAATCCCACATTCGCGGGCGATGTCCGGCAGCGCTCGGCGACGGGCGACGTACTGCTCATACAGCCAGTCCCGGTTGATGCCATGCTGATCGCGTCGCAGCTCCGGGTCGAGCACTACCTCGTAGTGTGCAGCCAGCCGAGTGATCGTTTGCTTGCTGACGCCCATCGCGTCGGCGATCTTTTTGATGCTCATGTGGCTGTCGTAGTACAAGTTGAGCAATTCAGACTGCGACAGCGCCGCCGCGGTGGCGCCAAAGATATCGCCCCGGGCCCGCCGCTGGGCGGTAGTCAAGGCTTCCGGGGCCGGATTATTTTCCAGCACGAACCGTGCCGCCTCGACGCGGCCCCCCAGCTGCTCGGCCGCAGCGGTCAGTGACAACTGCTCTACTCGGATCAACAGGTGGAGTTCGTTGACATCGACCGTGTCCGGGTCCGGGCCGGGCAGGGCGAGCCCGTTGAGGAGTTGCCGGGGTGGATGCCAGGTGAGAGGTTCGTCGATCGCACCGTGGCGATCAAGAAACTCGCGTGCAGCGAGGTCGAGATGTGTTGCTAATTCCGGGGTCAACTGCCGCGGCAACAGCGACAGCTGGGCGGCGAACCATGATTTCCTCTCGGCGAAGGGCGATCGTTCGGCGGGCAGACCACTGATCCGTTCGAACAGCCACGACCGGATCACAGCCAGTCTGTGGCCGGTACCTGGCGCTGTGGCTGTGTGCCCGCAGATTTGCAGCCATCGAGCCTCGGACAGCAAGCACCGATAGTCCAGGCTGCGGCGGCGTCGGTAGTCGATAGGGATGTCATGAGCACTCAAGTAGTCTGAGAGCCGGGTCAACGCGGTCAATACAGCATTCCACTGTCGGCTGTTGCGTAGCAGCCGAAGGCAGCGTGACACGCCAGCTGGCAGCATCCTCGCCTCGGTCAGGGCGATTGCTGCGGTCAATGTGCGCCGCGAACCGACGACCAGCATCGCTGCCGGAAGTGCACGCCGAATCTGCGAGTATCCGCAAGTCGGTACCGCGAACCGCAGCGCCCATTGCGGCCACAGCAGCGTCGGCACCCGGTGATCCGGGATTGCACTGGTGTCCTCACGCTGGGGATAGCGTGGCGTGGCGGTGTGGCTGCGGTAGCGCAGTACGTCGCTGACAGCCATGAACGGCACTAACGCACTCAACTGCACCGCGGCGAGCATGGCAGAGGTGCCATTGCCCCATCCCGTGGCGCTGCTGGCGTTCATGGCTTGGTGTTTGATCCTGCTCAGGCTTATCAGCCACCGCAGTCGCGCACCTGCGGTCGGGATGTCAGGTGCGGTCAGCGCATCCAATGCTGCGGTCACTCCGATCGCAGTGGTCACCGCCCGCGCCGGAGACGCCAGTCCCGTCATACGGGTCTGCCGAGGCTCGCCACCGGTGGAGTCATAGACGGCGACGAGATCGGCAGGTAGGCAAGCGGAAAGGTGCTCGACGCTGGCATAGTCCAGGACGCGTCGGGCCACGGCCCGCACATCAGACAAAATCGTCCGTGCAGGCAGTGGCCGGTCGGCATACACACCGAATGATCCTGTGCCGCTGGTGATGACATCGAGTATGACCTGCTGGGCGCGTAGAGCGGGGTGGTTTGCTGGCAGATGCACTGTGTGGGCGATGGCAAGCGCGCCGTCGCAACGAGGTGCGGCAATGCCGGTCGCACCAGGGGCAGGGCGCGTGCAATGACCGGGTCTCGGGATCGCCATCCCGCCCACTGTTTTCAGCTGTACCTGCAGGCAGTGCGGACAATCGTCGACAAGCAGACAGTGATGTGTCAGGCAGGCGAATACCCAGCCAAGCCGCCACTGCAGCTGCCACCGACCCCCAGAATCGATCAAACATTGCGGGCAGTACCGCGACCCGCGGCTGCGTCCCCACGGGAATCCGTGGATTACCATGCGGCGGTCCCGGTTGATAGACAACGCCGTGCCGTCGAACTGAGCCAGCGTCATTGCATCGACTACTGCCGTATCGGTGATCCCTGTGGCTGCCGCAATCGCCTCGGTTTCGGCCGGATACAGATAGACGATGCAGTTACCTCGGGTGCGCATCTGCTCTGGTGGCTGCGGTCCCGCGGGGGCCAGTGCCGTCAGCAGGTCCGCCCATGTCGTCTTTGTGCGGTGCGCGATCGTGAACAGCCACGAATCCAACGCCTCACCCTCGATCGGGGCCACCCGGATCGGCAGCGTCCGCACGGACGTCATCCGGCGCGGGTCTTGGTCGTGGTGGTGATACGCCGGGATTGGATCGCGGCTTGCAGTTCGCGGCGTCCTTGCTCAGCCGCCGCATCGCCCTTTACCCCATCCAGCAGCCCGGTGTCGAGCTTTTCGGTACCGGTGCGGATCGCGCGTTGGCAGCCGCGGTTGATGACCGTCATCAGAGATCCAATGTGGCCGGTGCTGCGCTCAAACAGATAGTCGGACAAGTCATCTGCGAGCATGCCGGGATACTTGTCAGCCAGGACCAGCCGTTGTTCGATCGCCAACAGTATCTGTCGCCACTCGCGGCGGGCAGCGTTGTTCTCGACGGTGAACGGTCGCATACCCAGCGGTGTGGTGCGGCGTCCGCTTTGTCCGAGCACTGAATCGGAATAGGACGAGCCTTCGGAGAACAGCCCACGCGCGGCCAGTCCAACACCGATGAATAGAAGCGTTACAGGGAACTCGTTGGCGATATATTTGAAGTGGTTGCTGATCTCCACGCCGGATTTCTCCCGCATCTTCAGAAAGTGCAGGTCATCAACGATTAGCAGCTTCGTCTCACACGAGAGGACCCAATCCAACGCACGGTCGGCGAATTGGGCAGCGGTACCGCGCTCTGTTCCGGGGTGGGCGTAGAACTTCAGCATCGCTCGGTTGAAATCCTTCATTCCCGTGCTGCCGGTCAGCCCAACCCTGCACACGGGCCAACGCTCGTGACCACTGCTGGTGAACTGGCCTGCTTCGACTGCCTCACGGCGATGAAACTCCTTGGCGAACGCCAGCACCGACGTCGTTTTACCTAACCCCGGGAAGGCATCGATGCCCACAGCCCCCTTGGCTTTGTCACCGTCTTGGGCATTGGAATCGATGATGTCCCAAAGATCTTCGTGCAGCTCGGCCAGTTGTGGCGTCTTCAGCGGGCCGAGATTGGCATGCCACGCGCGGCGATGTCTGTTGTAGTCAATTAGGTCGTCTTCAGCTAACGCCTTAAGCCTCTTGCGGCTCAATGTTTCTGGCTGAGGTCGGGCTGGGGATTCGACGAAGCTGCGCCAGCCCTCTTTCCGCGACAGGGTCAGGTTATCCAGCCGCGCGGTGTCTTCGGTGGGCGCGGGCGCAGTTCGGCTCACACATCCTCCAAAGCATCGGCGTAGAAGTCGTCATCATCGAAGTCGTCATCGTCACCTATTTCAGGGACGGCGTCCTCCGTATGGTCAGCGGCGGCAGTAGGCGTGGCCAGGACACGCGCCACCGATGGCAGTGTCGCCACTACATCGTGGGTCGGGACGTCTTCGAGTAGTGCTGATTCGCGAGACAGCCGCAACGCCATTCGCCGCTCGACCACTGATGCGCCGAGCCCGAGGTCCCAACGTTCGAGCAGGTCGGCAATCGCGATCCGGTCATCTGGATAGGTGTACCTCGACGCGGCGAGTTGCCGAGCGAATCGTAGGGCATCCTCGCTCAGGGGCATGTCCATCGATGGAGCGTGCTCCCACATCAATATGTGCCAGAAGTGAGTTTCGGGATCACGGAAGTAGACCCGGGCGATGTCGTCTGGATCATGGTGGATGGGCCAGCGGCCCTTAGCCTTTCCTGTGTAGGTGCTGACCATGTTGCGGTAGGGGTCCAGGCCGCGACCGTTGTAGCGGCGGCCACCAAGCTCGATGCCGTAGTGCTGGATTGTGCGCCACTCGATTTTGAGGAACTCGTACGCCAAGTCAGGATCCCGAGGCGCCTCGATGTAGCCAGCGCGAGCCATACCGTGCTCGAACATCATTGCTGGCGACATCCGCAATCCGGGTACCTGAGGGTCAACCAATCCATCGTGTGGGCGATGGTGGTAAACGACGGCCACCCACTCCCGGATGATTGCCTCCAACTCGTCGAGATAGAAGAACGCTTCCGATTCGGGATCCAGGCCGCGCGAATGTACATCCGGACCTTTGTAGCCGGGCAGCGCCTGCAGCAGGTCCTCACGGATGGTGCGGAAGAACCGTTCCACTGGGCCCTTATCGCGGCCGGTCCGAAGCCGCGCAGGCTGGATCGAAATCCCCATTCGCTGGCACACGCTGGTCAGATGCTCGGAAACGAAGATCTTCCCGTGATCGATCACGATGGTCTCCGGGACGATCGCTGGCCCTGAAGCCCCGACTACAGGACCGTCCACTGCGTCAACGTCCATCAGTACTGCGCGTGGGATCCCGTGTTCAGGCCAAACCGCGTGAGCGGGCCAGTCTCGGCCGGGCGGGCGTGGGCGATACGCCTGATACAACACCGCTGCGGCATCCACCGACTTCGTTGATACCGGCGTCACCCGGATTCCGGTGACACATCTTGTGTACCAGTCCATTCCGACAGTCAACTCAGCCTGCATCCACCGCAACGTGACTGGATCGAGCGCGAACACATCCAGCCGATTCGTGTCCATCAGCAGGTACTCACCTGGGCGTGTCGGCCGTAACTTGCCGTAGGTTTCGGTCGGGCGACCTGCAATATCCCGGTTACGTTTCGTGCTCAACCGAAACGTTGGGTGCTGCCGTTCAAGCTCCGCCAGCACCCGAAACGCCGTTGCTCGCGATGGTGCCTGCACCACATCTGGCCCGAACCTGGCCACCACACGCGCATTGGTCCAGTCGATAACCATGGTCCGTGAAGGTCGCGACTGATCCGAATGTTCGACCATCACTTCGACAGCCGTGTCTACCCATCGTTGATCAGTATTTCCCAGAGGGCCACGACCTTTGGGTCCCTTCGCACGCGCAAGTCCTGCTTCGCCGTTGGCCCGGAAGTCTGACACCCACTGTTTGATGGTGCGTATTGACACACCGAGTTCGGCTGCTTTCGCCTCATATCTAGCGGTCAAAGGCAGATTCGGATCGAAGGCTGGCCGGGGTTCGCTGGGATCTGCGAGCTCAGCGCTGCCCGATTGATATCCGGTCAGTGTCTCTCTGATGTGTCCTGCCCGTTCAACAACGCTCTTTCGGGCCGGATCCGAGAGTTCGGCGAGAACCACGCTGGCAGGTTCTTGTGGATCGTCTGGAGCGAGTCCATCCGGAATGAGGCGAGCACGGTCAGTGCCCAGCAGTTCTCTCAGCGCAACCCTAATAACCCGCTGTCCGCGCGGGCCCAATCGCAGCACAATGCTGATGCCTGCCTCGGTCGCGGCCACCTCGACTATTTCGGCGATCTCACCGTCGTAGGACACCCGTGTGCCGATACCCACTCGAACCCGTGCTTGGTTCATGGGCAATTCCTCTTCCATAGAACGGTAGACGACTGCAGCGGCCGCGCCAGATCAACGGTGAAGTATTGGGTCCAGAGCAAGTGGAGGAGGGCTGAACGCACAAGCGGCACACTAAACTCAGGGAACGATTGGCACGCTTCGGCGAAGGGTGCGCCGTCAAGATCCGCTGCGCGCACCTGCTCTAACAACTGAGGGTCGAATAATTGGTAGCGACGAAAGCCAGCGAGGAACCGGACGCTGGCCAGCTCGGTATCCGTAGGCTCAGTCCATACTTGGTAATGCCAACCCCGCTGCTCTACCAGCTCACGAGTCCACCCGAATGTGAACTGTGCCTTAGCCAATCGACACTGCGGTTTCACATCCACCACTGTCGGTGACCCAGATCCGAAGAGTATGTAGTCCGGTATGTGCTTTCGGGGTAGATCGTCGACTTCGGCGCTGAGCAGAAATGGTTGCGCAACAATGTGATTCACATTCGAATCGAAGTCCGCGAAGAGCAGTCGAGCTAGTTCCAAGCGGGACTCGTAAATGATGTGCGTGCAGCAAGTTGAGGACCATTAGGTTCCGGGGTAGTGCCGTTGTCCGTTGCGCCATCGGAAGTTCCTCCATGGTGACACGGAGGCGAGCATGCAACTGTCTACCTGGTCCCACGGGGTGCTCTTGACCGAGCCGTCGAGTGAGCTACGTGTTGCGGCGAAAGCAGTTCCAGGTTTCACCGATTGGCCCACGCCGGTTGCCTTCCCGCATCCGCTCGATTTGATGGACACAGACATACCACCGTAGCGCCAGGCGCAGAGCCGGTTCGGGTGATCTCAGTCGAACTGCACAAGTGCAATCGAAGTGCAGATCCAGCTGCGAAAGTGCAGCTGAATCTGAGACCCTACAACAACTGTGATCAGCCGCGGGCCATGTCCACGAACCGGCTCAGGTGTAGCTGGTGGGCGACGGTGATGGTGGCGGTGGGGCCGTTTCGGTGCTTGCCGAGGATCAGGTCGGCCTCACCGCCACGGGGGTCGTCGCGTTCGAAGGCGTCGGGGCGGTGCAGCAGGATAACCATATCGGCGTCCTGCTCGAGCGAGCCAGATTCACGCAAATCGGACACCATGGGGCGTTTGTCGGTTCGCTGTTCCGGGCCGCGGTTCAGCTGACTGATCGCGACAACCGGGACTTCGAGTTCCTTGGCCAGCAGCTTCAGGTTTCGCGAGAAGTCCGAGACTTCCTGCTGGCGGGATTCGACCTTCTTGCCGGAGGTCATCAGCTGAAGGTAGTCCACCACAACGAGTTTCAGGTCGTGGCGCTGCTTGAGTCGACGCGCCTTGGCGCGAATCTCCATCATGGTCAGGTTGGGCGAGTCGTCGACGAACAGCGGCGCCTCACTGATCTCGCTCATGCGCCGAGCCAGCTTGGTCCAGTCGTCGTCGCTCATCCGCCCCGACCGCATGTCACCGAGCTTGATCTTCGCCTCCGCGGACAGCAGACGCATGACGATCTCGGTCCGGCTCATCTCGAGCGAGAAGATGACGCTGGCCAGCCCGTGCTTGATCGAGCAACTCCGCATGAAATCCATGCCCAGCGTCGATTTGCCCACGCCGGGCCTGGCCGCGACGATGATCATCTGGCCCGGGTGCAGGCCGTTGGTGAGTTCGTCGAGTTCGGTGAAGCCGGTGGGGACGCCGAGGGAGATGCCGCCGCGGGAGGCGATGGAGTCGATTTCGTCCATCGTGGGCTGCAGGAGTTCCTCGAGGGGGAGGAAGTCTTCGGTGGTGCGGCGTTCGGTGACCTCGTAGACCTCGGCTTGGGCGCGGTCGACGACCTCGGCGATGTCCTGGCCGTCGGCGCCCGCGTAGCCGTACTGGACGATGCGGGTGCCCGCCTCGACCAGGCGGCGCAGAATGGCCTTCTCGGCGACGATTTCGGCGTAGTAGCCCGCGTTGGCCGCGGTGGGGACGGTCTGGGTGAGGGTGACCAGGTAGGGGGCGCCGCCGATGCGCTTGAGTTCACCGCGGCGGTCGAGGCCGGCGGCGACGGTGACGGGGTCGGCGGGTTCGCCGCGGCCGTACAGGTCGAGGACGGTGTCGTAGATCGCCTGGTGCGCGGGACGGTAGAAGTCGCCGGGTCGGATGACCTCGACGACGTCGGCGATGGCGTCCTTGCTCAGCAGCATGCCGCCGAGGACGGACTGCTCGGCCGCCATGTCGTGCGGCGGTTGGCGTCCGAAGTCTTCGCCGGGAGGTTCGGGCGGGAAGTCCGTGTGCCCGCGGTCATCGGTGGTTGTCACCAGACTCGACCGTCCTCTCTACCCCACGACCGGATTTACACCGTATCGATGACTCGTTCTACTCCGAGGCTGTGACACACACAGCCACGGACACGTTCCCCGCAGCCGCTGTGACCGGTTTCAGCAACCATCGCGACAGCGCTGGATCGCGTCCTCCCGAGCGGCCCGTTCCGGACAATGCGACGAACCTAGGCGACCAGATGGGGCGTCGCCAAACCGAGCTGTGCACACAACTGTGGATAAGTTGGGGACTGTTTACCAAACCGTGTGCACCCCCTGTGTACAACTTGGGGAAAACCCAGATCACGCCGCCCAAATGCGCTGATGGATGCGCGTTTCCGCATCTGTGCACGTGTGGATAGATCTAGTCTCGGCGTGTCGCTCGAGATGAACGGCCGGGCGTGTTGGGTAAACAGTGCGTGCACCCGCTATGAGGTGAGTCACATAGCGGTCGGTCGGTTTGCCCAGTAATCCACAGGTCGAATAACCGGAGGTGAAGCGCAATAGCCGACGCGGACCATCGTGTCCGAGCTCACCGCACCTCGGCTATGGCAAATATCTAGCTAATACTCTGGCGAAGTGCGAAAGGGCAGGACGAAGACCACCCCCGTGCGATCACAGGGGTGGTCTTCGAACGTGCGCGTGATCCGAACCGCCTCGGGGGCGGCGCGAACTCAGCTCGCGGCGACGACCTGCAGGTCGAACTTGGCGACCACGTCCGGGTGCAGGTGCACCACGATGCCGTGCTTGCCGGTCGACTTGATGTGCGCCTTCGGCAGCTCGATGCTGCGCTTGTCGACCACGGGGCCGCCGGCCGTCTTGACGGCCGCGGCGACGTCCGCCTGGGTGACCGAGCCGAACAGCTTGCCGGTGCCTGCGGTCTTCACGCTCAGCGAGACCGACTCCAGGCCCTCGATGGCCTGCTTCAGCTCGTTGGCGTGGTCCAGGTCGCGGACGCGGCGAGCGTCCTGCGCCCGGCGGATGCCCTCGACCTGCTTCTCCGCGCCACGGCTGGCGACGATGGCCAGGCCGCGCGGCAGCAGGTAGTTGCGGCCGTAGCCGTCCTTGACCTCGACGGTGTCACCAGGGGCACCGAGGTTGTCCACATCAGCGGTCAGAATCAACTTCATTTGCGTGCCTCCCTTACTCAGCGAGCCGTCGACACGTAGGGCAGCAGGGCCACCTCACGCGAGTTCTTCACGGCAACGGCGATGTCGCGCTGGTGCTGCACGCAGTTGCCGGTCACCCGGCGGGCGCGGATCTTGCCGCGGTCGCTGACGTACTTGCGCAGCAGCGTCGTGTCCTTGTAGTCGATCGAGACGGTGCCGGTCTTGGCTTCCTTGCAGAAGGCGCAAGCCTTCTTCTTCAGCACCTTTTCGCGCGCGGGCGCTTTAGGCATGGTCTTTTACTCCAAAATTTATTGTGGCCCAAGTGATCCGGGCCTATGAAGCCGTATCAGAACGGCGGTTCGTCATCCATGCGGCTGCCCCCGAAGGAACCTGCCGCGGGCGCGCTGCCCCAGGGGTCGTCCTCGGCGCCGCCGGAACGACCGCCGCCACCACCACTGGCTGCACCGGAGGAGGCGTAGTTACCGCCACCACCGCCACCGAAGCCGCCGCCCCCACCGCCGCCGCGGCTGGCCTTGTTGACCTTCGCCGTCGCGTAGCGGAGTGAGGGGCCGACCTCGTCGACCTCGAGCTCGACGACCGTGCGCTTCTCACCCTCGCGGGTTTCGTAGGAGCGCTGCTTGAGCCGTCCGCTCACGATGACGCGAGCGCCTCGGGTCAGGCTTTCGGCGACATTTTCCGCGGCCTCGCGCCAGATGTTGCAGCGCAAGAAAAGCGCTTCGCCGTCTTTCCATTCATTGGTATTACGGTCGAACACGCGGGGGGTGGACGCGACGGTGAAGTTCGCTACTGCCTGCCCCGCGGGCGTGAATCGCAGTTCGGGGTCGGCCGTCAAGTTTCCGATGACGGTGATGACCGTGTCGCCTGCTGCCATGGGTTCCTCCTGCTCGGTGTGCAGTCCACAATGCACTCGCCTTTTGCGCTAGAGCCTAGAGACAAGCACCGACGCGTACGAGTGCGGTGGAACTACTTGTCGTGGCGCAGAACCTTGGTGCGCAGCACCGACTCGTTGAGCCCCAGCTGGCGGTCGAGCTCGCTCACGGTGGCGGGGGTGGCGGTCAGATCGACGACCGCGTAGATGCCCTCGGCCTGCTTGCGGATCTCGTAGGCGAGACGACGACGGCCCCAGATGTCGACCTTGTCGATCTTGCCGCCTTCGGTCTTCACGACGCTGAGCATGGTGTCCAGCGACGGACCGACAATGCGCTCGTCCAGGCTCGGGTCGAGGATGACCATCACTTCGTAATGACGCACGGACCAATCACCTCCTGTGGACTAGGAAACGGCCACGGACGGTCCGTGGCAGGAGGGTTCGTTGCGTCAGCAACCCGGTAAGGCTACATGAGCGCCTGCTGACCAGCGAAATCCGCCCCCGGCGCCCCGTGCCACCCGCACCGTCCGGTCGCCGCACATCATGACGCCGTGCCGCTGCGGCACATAAGGTGGTCTGCATGTCGACCGTACCCGCCGCCAGCGCGGTGCCGGCGCGGCGCGAGTCCCGCCACACAGCGGTTGCCGTGGTGGTGCTACTGCTGTGCGGGCTGACGTTGGCGCTCGCGTACGCGAACAAGGCGCGATGCGCGGGCGCGCCGTTCTACGACGACGGTCGCAGCGTGGTCTTCGACGTGATCAAGGATTCGGACGTCTGCTATTCCGACATCCAGTTCCTCTGGATCGGCCGCGACATCGATCGGCACGTCTTCCCCTACGTGGACGGCGGCATCACCGACGACGGCATGCTCACCGGCGGCGCGGTGGAGTACCCGGTGCTCAGCGGCACCCTCATCTGGGTCGGCGCGATCGGCGCGCACACCGACGCCGACTTCCTGCGCCTCTCGGCGCTGCTGCTCGCGCCCTTCGCGCTGCTCACGGCGTGGTTCTTGGCCCGGCTCGCGGGACGGGCTGCGCTGCTGTGGGCGATCGGCCCGCCGCTGGTGCTCTACGCCTTCCACAACTGGGAGCTGCCGGTGGTCTGCACGGCGGTGGCCGCGGTCTACGTGGTGACCGTGCCGACCCGATATTCGTTGCGGACCCGCGGCGTGCTGGCCGCCGTGCTGCTCGGGCTCGGTTTCTGTCTGAAGCTGTATCCGGGGATCTTCGTGCTGCCGCTGATGATCTACGTGCTCACCGGCGGGGCCGAGCGCGATCCGGACGACGCGCGCGGTCTCGACGTGCGCGGCGCGCTGCTGACCGCGGGCGCGGCCGTCGGCACCGTGGTCGCGGTGAATCTGCCGTTCGCGCTCGCCGGCTACGAGGGCTGGCGTGCGTCGATCACCTTCCAGCAGCTGCGCCAAGCCGACATCACCACCAACTCCATCTGGTACTGGGGCCACCACGTGCTGTACGGGCGGGCGACCGAGACCAGTACGGCCTGGCACGACGGTGTCGCCATCGCCTCGCCGACCCTGATCCTGCTGGCCTTCGCGCTCGCGGTCTGGTTGGGGTGGAAGCGCTATCGCGCGACCGGTGTCTTCCCGTGGATCGGCGTGAGCGGCGCGATGCTGTGTGGATTCCTGGTTTTCCACAAGGTGCATTCGCCGCAGTACACGCTGTGGCTGCTCCCGTTCCTGGTGCTGCTTGCGGTGCCGTGGCAGGTGATCGGCGCATATCTGCTCGCCGACGCGGCCATCGGGATCGGCGTGTTCCGCTACTTCTACGCCATGGGTTCGGGTGCGCCGTTCGAGGTGCAGGAGGCCATCGTCCAGTTCGGCGTGTGGGGTCGCGCGGTTCTGCTCGTCGCGTTGTTCTTCCTGTTCCTCCGGGCCGATCCGCGCGCGTCCGGCGTCCGGGCGGAGCGCGCGACCGACGACCGAGGAGATCTGGTGGCCGCCTGATCGGGCTGGTTGCCGCGCTGTAAGCCTTGGGGCAGGGCACACTTGGCCCATGCTGCACATGCGGATCCTGTCACCGGCGGCGATGACCGACGACGTGATTCACATCCTCGACCGGGATACCGCGGTGAGCGGGCTCGCGGTCGTGCGTGGGTCTTCGCTGAAGCCGCCCGGTGACCTGGTGCTGGCGGACGTCGCGCGAGAAGCGGGCAACGACGTGATCGACAAGTTGCGCGCCCTCGGCGTGCACCGGGAAGGCAGCATCGAGCTCGATCAGGTGCGAACCTGGATGTCGCGCAGCGGTTTCGACGCCGAGCTGCGCACGCCGGGCAGCAGCGCGGACGCGGTGGTGTGGGCCGAGGTCGCACAGCGCTCCTACGAGGAAACCGAGCTGAACTGGACCTATCTGAGTTTCATGACGATGGCGACGATGATCGCCGCCATCGCGATCGTGCTCGATTCGCAGATCTTGGTCATCGGCGCCATGGTGCTCGGCCCGGAGTTCGGCGCCATCGCCGCGCTCGGCGTCGCGCTGGTGCGCCGCCGTTTTGTACTGTTCGGCCACGCGGTGCGCACTCTGCTGCTCGGTTTCGCGGCGGCCATCGTCGTGACGTTCGTGCTGGTGCTGATCGGTCGAGGGCTCGGCTGGATCACCATCGAAGACGTGACGGGACCGCGGCCGGGCACGGCGTTCATCTACACGCCGGACAAGTGGTCGTTCATCGTCGCGGTGATCGCGGCCGCCGCGGGCGTGCTCGCGCTGACCTCGGCGAAGGCGGCCGGGCTCGCCGGTGTCTTCATCTCGGTGACCACGGTGCCCGCCGCCGGAAACATCGCGCTCGGTGTGGCTTTCGGTGTCGCCGACGCGATCGGGGGGAGCACCTTGCAACTCGCGCTGAATCTGTCGGGCATGGCGCTCGCGGGGTGGGCGACCCTGGCGTTGCAGCAGGCTGTGTGGTCGCGCGTCTCCGTGCGCCGGGCCAAGGCGATGAGCAAGCCGTACCGGATGCTGTGAGTCCGCGTCCGGGTCGCAGGTCCCGGTCAGTCCGATGCGTGCCGCGCGCGAAATGCCGCGCTCTTCGCGCGATTTCCGCATCGCGTCATATCGCACCAGCGCCGTGACCCACCGCGCGAGGTGTCGACGTACAGCCGCGTGCACTCGGCTCGGCCGCATTCCTTGACCAGCGCGTGTTCCGCCCCGCCGAGCAGTTCGACGGCCGAGCGCGCGACGGCGGTGAGCGCGGTGTCGGTGCCGCCGTCGCGTGCGATGGTCCCGTCGGATCGCAGTGCGACGCGGGGTAATTCACCGCGCGCCCGCGCGTTGACGAGCCTGCGGTCGGCGTCGGCGGGCGGCTCGCCGTTGACAGCCGCGATCGCCAGCCGGTAGACGGCCTCGCGCAGCCGGACCGCGCGGTCGAGGTCGTCGGCGCCGCAGTCGGGCGCGTTGTCGAGCAGGTCGGCGGCGACCAGCCAGGCCCCGAGGTCGGCGGGGGAGTCGAGCAGGTCCTCGCGGTCGGTCGTGCGCGCCTTGACCGTGCCCGCGAAGTCCAGTGCGAGGTTCCCGCTCACGAAGGCGAACATGCCGTCGATAGTAACCGCCTTGACAGGTTGCTCCGTCGGATGTCACGGTAGTAACCACCTTGGACGGTTACTTTGGGAGGGATCGTGACGGACCGCATGCTGCCCGCCGCCCAGCCGCTGTTCGTGCTGATGTGGAGCAGCGCCTTCATCGCCGGGATCGTCGGCGTGGGGGCCGCACCGCCGCTGCTCGTGCTCTTCGTGCGCTTCGTCGTCGCGGGCCTGCTGCTTTCGCTGTACGCGCGTGTCGTCGGCGCCGTGTGGCCCTGCGGCACGCAGTTGCGGCATGTGGTGATCGCGGGCCTGTTGATGCAGATCGTCCAGTTCGGCGCGTTCTATACGGCGATGAGCGAACACGTCTCGGCCGCGGTGATCGCGCTGGTCCAGGGACTGAATCCGGTGGTGATCGCGCTCTGCTCAGGGTTCATCGGCGAGACGGTCTCGGCCAGGCAGTGGTTCGGCTTCGGCATCGGCGGCATGGGCGTGGCCATGGCGGTGATCGACCAGTCGCACTTCTCGCTCGTCGGCCTGATCCTGTGCGTCGTCGGCTTGCTCGGCCTCAGCATCGGCACGATCTACCAGAAACGCTTCGTGCCGCAGGTGGATTCGCGCGCGGCGACCGCGGTGCACGTGGTGGCCAGCGCGCCGGTGGCCGGGCTGCTCGCGGTGGCGGGCGGTCAGCTGTCGGTCTCGGACACTGCTCGGTTCGCCGGGTCGCTCACCTGGATGGTTCTGGTGAATTCGATGGCGGCGTTCCTGCTGTTGAACGCGATGCTGCGGCGCTGGGACGCCACCAGGGTCGGCAGGCTGTTCTTCGCCACTCCCGCGGTGACGGCATTGCTGGCCTGGGTGTTGATCGGTGAACCGTTGCGCCCGTTGACACTTGCCGGTCTCGCGATCGGCCTCATCGGACTGGTGTTCGCCTCCCGCGGGCCGGCCGCCGCGCCGACGCGGCCTCGGCCCGTGGCCGTCCGATGACCACGCGCCGGATCACTTTGTCGCGCTGTGCCATTGCATGCCCCAGCGGTACGCCTCGTCGATTTTGCGCTGGGTTCCGTTGATGTACTGCACCTCTCGGTGCACCGTGATGCCGCGGCCGTTGTTCTGCAGCAGCGCGATGGCGCACGAACGGGCGCCGCTCACCGGGGAATCGAGGCGCATCTCGACCTGCGGTCCGTTGCTGGGGAACAGGGTGACCACTCCGTCGGCGGCGGCCCAGTTCGGCACGCCTTCGTAGATGAAGGCGAAAATCAGGATGCGCTTGAACAATTCGGGCCGCGCGAGATCGATGTGCATGTTCTCGCCAGCCGTGATGGCGCCGCTGCGATCGTCGCCGTCGAGCTGGATGTACGGCTCGTCCCGCAGGGATCCGAAATTGTCGCCCACCGCTTGTACGACGCCCTTGACGCCGTTGGCCAGTTCGTAGAGGCAGCCGAGATCGAGATCGACCGGCTTGGATCTGCGGAGGAATCCCTTGCCGCCACGCGACCAGTTCAGATTGACCCGCAACACCCCTTGCTGCTCACCGGGTTTGGTGAGGTTGATGCTCGGTGTCGCCTTGGACAACGTCACCTTCGGCAGACTCACACCGCCGGACTGCTGCTCGGACGCCATGCGCGATCCCCCTCGAAAAAGAGAAGCGGCAACGGCTTTCCTCCGCGGGGAGGGGCCGCTGCCGCTTCGAGTTCGTCGGCTGCCTGCCGGAAATCAGCCTACCGGGGTGACAGCTCGCTCGCTCTCGAGTTCTTCCTCGTCGCCACCCTCGCGCTTGTTGCGAATCACGCTGCTGACGAACGCGGCGCCGATGAACGCGACACCGATCCCACCGGTGATGAGCTCGTTGATGTGCACGCCGATCGAGACCAGCAGGATCGCCGCGAGCGCGCCGATCGCCCAGTGCGCGCCGTGCTCCAGGTACACGTACTCCGAGAGCGTGCCCTTGCGCACCAGGTACACCGTGATGGACCGGACGAACATGGCGCCGATCAAGCCGAGGCCGAGCGCGATGATGATCGGGTCGGAGGTGATGGCGAACGCGCCGATCACGCCGTCGAAGGAGAACGAGGCGTCGAGCACCTCGAGGTAGAGGAACAGGAAGAAGCCCGCTTTACCGGTGGCCTTGGCCAGTTCGGACGGGCCGCTGTGTTCCAGATCCTCGGTGTGGAACATGGAGCCGAGCCCGTCCACCGCGATGTAGGTGATCATGCCGAGCAGACCCGCGACCAGCACGGTGGCGCGCTTGTCGTCCGCGGCGACGAACTCGGCGGTCAAGATCAGGCCGAGGCCCGCGACGACGACCGAGAGCATGTCGAGCTTGCCCGCCTTGGCCAGCGGCCGCTCCAGCCAGCCGAGCCAGGTGATCTCGCGCTCTTCGAAGATGAAGTTCAGGAACAGCAGCGCTAGGAACATGCCGCCGAACGCCGCGATCTGCGGGTGCGCGTCGGTCAGCAGGGTCTCGTAGCTCGGGCTGCCGTCGGCGAAGTACGGCGCGTCGTCCGGCGGCGGGTTGAGCGCCAGGTCGAACGCTTCGACCGGGTTCAGGCCCGCGGTGATCCACACGATGGCGAGCGGGAACACCAGGCGCATGCCGAACACGGCGATCAGGACGCCGATGGTGAGGAAGATGCGCTGCCAGAACGCGCTCATTCGCTCCAGCACGGTGGCGTTGATGACAGCGTTGTCGAAGGAGAGCGAGACTTCGAGAATGCCGAGGATGGCGCACAGCGCCAGAGCGGTAGGGCCGCCGTACAGCAGCGCCACGGCGAGCGACACCACCGTGACGATGCCGGAGAGGCCGAAAATGCGCAGGACCACGCGGGGACCTTTCGTGATGGGGAACAGAAACGGCGAGATTGATACCAGCGTGGCCGTTGAACCGCCGGATGTCCAACGAATGCGCCCGGCGCAACAACTGCCCGGTCGCACGACGAGGGGGCTCGTCGACCGAGCCCCCTCGTATTGCGCGTGTCTTCGTTAGACGTTCACGCCGTAGTCACGGGCGATGCCGGCGAGGCCGGAGGCGTAGCCCTGGCCGATGGCGCGGAACTTCCACTCGGCGCCGTTGCGGTAGAGCTCGCCGAAGACCATGGCGGTCTCGGTCGAGGCGTCCTCGCTCAGGTCGTAGCGGGCGAGTTCGGTGCCGTTGCTGCGGTCCACGACACGGATGTAGGCGTTGCGCACCTGACCGAACGACTGCTGACGGGTGTCGGCGTCGTAGATCGAGACGGGGAAGAAGATGCTCTCGATGGTCGGCGGGGTGCTGGCCAGGTCGACGTTGATGACCTCGTCGTCGCCCTCGCCCTCACCGGTGCGGTTGTCGCCGGCGTGCTCGATCGCACCCTCGGGCGAGCGGAGGTTGTTGAAGAACACGAAGTGCTGGTCGCTCAGCACCTTCTTGTCGCCACCGGTCGCGATCGCGCTGGCGTCCAAGTCGAAGTCGGTACCGGTAGTGGTCCGAATATCCCACCCCAGGCCGACGGAAACAGCAGTCAGGTTAGGCGCCTCCTTGGTCAGCGAGACGTTGCCGCCCTTGGACAAACTGACACCCATGCGGGATCCCTTTCATTAGTCCGTCTGTGGTTCCCAGCATGTCCGAATCGCCGGGTACGACCTACGACAGTAGTAGGTTTCGGCGAACTTGCGTAGGAACTGGGGGAACCCCCGGCGAACAGGAAGATCTCCTACCATCGGGGCGTGGCAGGGCGTAGGCGGAGTTGGTTCCGGTCGTCCGGGAACAGCGAATGGATCGAGCAGGCGCGGACCCGGCTCGCGGACGCGTTTCTCGACATGGATCGGCGCCAGAGCGCGGCGGAGGCCGCAGTGCAAGCCTCGGAGGAAGTCTTCTCCGAGCGGGGGTCGGCGGCGGCCTGGGAGCCGGTGCGCGGGCGCTGCTACGACGCGGCGGGCGCGTATCTGGCGCTCACCGAGGAGCTCGAGGCGGCGCAGCGCGACGACACCGACCTCGCCGAAGGTCGGCAGCGGGCCGATGCCGTCACCAGGCAGCTGGTCGACGCGGCCCGCGCGGTGGACGAGTTCTATCGCGGCAATCAGGCGGGGCTCGAGCACGCCGTCGCGATCGTGCGGTCGGTGCCACAGCTGGCGCAGCAGGTCAAGGTCGCGGCCGCCGCGGTGCGCGGCCAGGCCGCCGACTCCGAGTACGCCGAATACCCCTCGGTGCGCCTGCGTGCCGTCGCCGTGGATGAGGCACTGGTCACACTGGAATCCGCAGGCAGCGGCTCCGGATCCGGCGTCGGCGCCGTCCGCGCGGCGGCGAATCGCCTGGAGGCGGCGACCAAGGAATTGGCAGAAGCGTTGGCGCAGGCCCCATCTCGGCTCGGCGCCGCGAATACGGCGCTCACCTCGGTGGATACCAGGTTGTCCGCGGTACGCAACCGGGCCGAGGGGGTGGGGCCCGCCTACTCGGCGCTGCTGCGCGAGTTCAATGCTGCGAGTTCGGCGGATCTGGCCAACAATGGGCGGGGATGCCAGCAAGCCATCGATGCCGCCGCCGACGCTCTCGCCAGGGCGCGCGCCGCATCGGTCGCGAAGAACCCGGAGTCAGCCCTTGAATTGACCTCTACCGCGCGGGGTGACCTCACCAGGGCCGAGCAGCTGATCGACGCCGTCACCAAGCGGCTCGAGCTGTTGCGTTCGGTTCGCGAGGACCCGCAAGACAAGGCCAAAGCCGTACGATTCAGACTGCGAGACGCACAGATGCTCGCGGTGAGCCGGGGGCTCGCGGGCGAATGGGGATCTGTGCTGGACGCGCAGGCCGAACGAATCGAAAGAATCACCGAAACACTGTCGGGGCGACACCCCGATTACTGGGCCTATGTGGCGGAACTCGATGCCGTCACCGAATTCATAGCCGGGGTAGTGGATCGAATGAGAAAGCAAGCAGGACCACGACGAGAATGAGGACGGAGCACCGATGACCGCTCCCGTCGCCATCCAGCAGGAAGTATCCCTGCGGAAGCGACTGCCGCTGCGCCACTTTCGGCAGCTGCAAGGCCCCGATGCCAGACATCTCTTCCACCGGCAGCCCGAGCCGTTCGGTGACAACGCCGACCGGGATCTGCTCGCGTACGGGCTGGGCGCCACGCTGTACGCGCCCGCTACCAGAGCCGACCTCGCCGACACGATCAGACGGCGCGCCGAGCGCGGCGTCTGCTCGATGGTGATCGATCTGGAAGACGCCGTCGCCGATCACGAGGTCGAACTCGCCAAGAGCCAGGCGGTCGCCGCGCTGGCGGAATTGGCGGCCGGCCCGGATCCCAACCCGCTGCTGTTCATTCGCGTGCGCGAGGCAGGCGCCATCGGCGAGATCGTCGACCGGCTCGGGGAGGGTGCGCCCGCGCTCACCGGATTCGTCTTCCCGAAGTTCGACAGCTCCACCGGCCTGGCCTACCTGGAGGCGCTCGAGTCCGCGGTCGAGCGTTTGCGGCGGCCGCTCTACGGGATGCCGGTGCTGGAATCGGCGGCGCTGGTGCACCGCCAGACCCGCGATCAGGAGCTGACGCACATCGCGGCGATGCTGGCCGAACACCGGGAGCGGGTGCTCGCGGTGCGGGTCGGCGCCACCGACATGTGCTCGACCTTCGGCATCCGCCGCGACCGCGACCTGACCATCTACGACGTGCGCGTGGTCGCCGACGTCATCGCCGACATCGTGAACTACCTGGGCCGCGCCGACGGGACCGGATTCGTCATCACCGGGCCGGTGTGGGAGTACTTCGCCGATCACGAGCGGATGTTCCGTCCGTTGCTGCGCACCGCGCCGTTCGAGGAGTCCGACGCGGTGCCTTTCCGGCAGTACCTGGTCAGCCGGGATCTGGACGGCCTGCTGCGCGAGATCACGCTGGACCGCGCCAACGGCATCCAGGGCAAGACGGTGATCCACCCGTCGCACGTCGCGGCGGTGCACGCGCTGTCGGTGGTGACGCACGAGGAGTACTCCGACGCGCTGGACATCCTCCAGGTCGACGTGGGCGGCGTGGCGGCCTCGGGCTACCGCAACAAGATGAACGAAATGCGCCCGCACCGCAGTTGGGCCCGCCAGACGCTGTTGCGGGCCAGGGTGTTCGGCGTGGCGAACAAGGGAGTGTCGTTCGTGGATCTGCTCACGGCGTTGGTGAAGGTATGAGTGGACCCTGGGCTACCCGAACACTCGGCATCGAACTGCATCACCTGTCCTGTCACGGCACGAGCTCCGATGGCGTGCTGCCCGCGGAGCTGTCGATCGAGATGCTGATCGAGCCAGGTCTGCGGCGTAATCCGCGCCGGGCGCACCTGCTGGTCTCGACGGTGCTCGGCAAGCACCTGCCCACCGACCCGGGGGTGGTGCTCGACGCGGGCAACCGACTCGGTGATCTGGTACGCGCCGTACTCGACGAGCGCGCGGGCGTTACGGGGGCGGATGCCGTCGTGCTGGGATTCGCCGAGACCGCAACGGGTCTCGGTCACACGGTGGCCGCGCGGATCGGGGCGCGATGCTATCTGCATTCGACGCGGCGCGACGTGCCGGAGGCCGACACCCTGGCCGGTTTCGAGGAGGGGCACTCGCACGCCACCTCGCACCTGCTGCAACCCGCGCCCGCCGAGATCTTCCGCAACGACCTGCCGCTGGTGCTGGTGGACGACGAAATCTCCACCGGGGCAACGGCGATCGACGCGGTGCGCGCACTGCACGAGTTCTCCCCACGCTCGCACTACGTGCTCGCCTCGCTGGTGGACATGCGCACCGCCGAGGATCGGGCCCTTTTCGAGAGCGCGGCGGCCGAGCTCGGCGCCCGCATCGATACCGTCTGCCTGGCCTCGGGTTTGACCAAGCTACCCGACGGCCTGATCGAAGCGGTCACCTCGATGCCCGATCCGACGCTGAATCCTGTGGCGCCGCAACGTGGTTCGTTCGGGCGGATCGAATTGCCGTGGCCCGATTCGGTGCCGGAGGGCGGGCGGCACGGCATCCTGCACGACGAGACGGCGGCCTTCGAATCGGCCGTCGCCGCGGCGGCCGCGGTGCTGGACGCGCGTCTGGCGATCGACGCGCCGGATCGACCGGTCATCGTGCTCGGCCACGAGGAGCTGATGTATCTGCCGCTGCGGTTGGCGGCGGCGCTGGCCGAGTCGGGCATTCCGACCCGGTTCCAGACCACGACCCGGTCGCCCGCCTACGTGCTGGACGAACCGGGGTACCCGCTGCGGCGCGGATTCCGTTTTCTCGCACCGGAACCCGATGCCGAAGCGCCGCGCTACCTCTACAACGCCTGCTGGCCCGAGGATTTCGACGCGGAACTGCGCGAGCTCACCGACGGCTCGTTCGAGACGGCCGACGGCGAGGGGGAGCGGGCCGCGGACGGTGGCTCCGCCGAGCCGATCCTGATCGTGGTGCTGGATCCACCCGCCGACACTCCGGAGCTCGTCGCCGAGGGCGGCCTGGTCGACGTGCTCACCGCGTCGGGGGCGGATGTGCTCGTCGCGCTCGTGCCCGGGGCCGATCCGCGTAAGTTGGACGTCGAGCGGCGTGCGAACGCGCAGGTCGCCGACGCCGACAGGGAGGCAGAGACGAACCGAGCGGTGGGATGGGAAACGATGGCGGAAGCGACACGGGAGCCTCGACCGTTCGAGCCCTTTCCCGCGCCCCTGTACGGTCCCGAGTTCGGGTCGTACGCGGCCGACGAGGTCCGCTGGCTGCTCAAGGATCTGTCCGACGCCGACCTCGAGGCCGACGTGGCCGAGCGGGAGCGTAGCATCCAAGCGGGCGTCGCGCACTACGCGGAATCGCTGCCGATCGAGTACCAGCCGGACGCCGCCTATCGCACTCTCTTCGACCAAGTGCTCGCCGAGAGCGCCGAACGGCTGGCGCTCGCCGTGGCCACGGTCTCGGAACTGGTGGTCGCCGAGCGCGGCGAGGACATCGTGCTCGTGTCGCTGGCGCGCGCGGGCACGCCGGTCGGGATCCTGATGAAGCGCTGGTTGCGCTCGGGTCGCGGCGCGGATTTGCCGAGCCTGGACGTGCCGCACTACGCGGTGTCCATCGTGCGCGACCGCGGCATCGACGCGGTCGCGCTGGATTACCTTGCCGAGCACCACGATCCGGCCTCGGTGGTGTTCGTCGACGGCTGGACCGGCAAGGGCGCGATCGCCAAGGAGCTGACCGAGGCGCTCGACGCCTATCACGCGGCGGGTGGCGCGCGGTTCGACGACCAGTTGGCCGTGCTCGCCGATCCCGGGCACTGCGTGCGAACCTACGGCACCCGCGACGATTTCCTGATCGCCTCCGCGTGCCTGAATTCCACAGTGTCAGGGCTCATTTCGCGGACCGTCCTGAACGACACGCTCATCGGGCCCGGCGATTTCCACGGCGCGAAGTTCTACCGCGAACTCGCGGGCGACGACGTCTCGAATCGTCTGCTCGACGCTGTGGACGGTGCCTTCGATGCCGTGCGCCCCTTGGTGCCCACCGAGCTGGCCGCGGTGCTCGGTTCCGACCGGACGCCCACCTGGACCGGCTGGTCCTCGGTGGAGCAGGTGCGTGCCGAATACGGCATCACCAGTGTGAATTTCGTGAAGCCGGGGGTCGGCGAGACCACCCGGGTGCTGCTGCGGCGCGTGCCGTGGCGGGTGCTGGTCCGCGAGGCCGACGCCCCAGAACACGCGCACATCCGGATGCTCGCTACCGCGCGCGGTGTGCCGGTCGAGGTCGTCCCCGATCTGGCGTATTCGTGCATGGGATTGATCAAGGAAGTACCGAAGTAGATGCTCCTGGTAAGACCGCGAAGACAAGCGCTAGTCGCCACCGATCTCGACCGCACGATGATCTACTCACGCAACGCCTTCAGCACCGCCGCGGAGGTGCCGACGGTGTGCGTCGAGCATCTGGAGGGCGCGCCGCTGTCGTTCATGACGACGGCGGCGGCGCTGCGCATGCAGACGCTCACCGAGCCTGCGGCCGTCATCCCGACGACCACGCGGACCATCAAGCAGTTCAACCGGATTCAGTTGCCGGGTGCGCCGTGGCGCTACGCCATCACCAGCAACGGTGGCAACATCCTGGTCGACGGCGTCCCCGACATGCGGTGGCGCATCGACATCGACGTGAAGGTCCGCCAGAGCGGCGCCACCCTCTCGGAGGTGAGCGCTGAACTGCGCGCCAGGATCGACGAGTCCTGGGTCTCCAAGTTCCGCGTCGCCGACCACCTCTTCTGCTATCTGGTGGTCAAACCCAAGGCGGTGCCCGAGGGATTCCTCGCCGAATGGGACGACTGGTGCCGCGAGCGCGGCTGGTCGGCCTCCCAGCAGGGCCGCAAGATCTACACGATGCCGCAGACGGTGTGCAAGAGCATCGCGGTGGCCGAGGTGCGCCGCCGCCTGAGGGAATCCGGCGAGCTCACCGACGAGGCGAAGACCTTCGCCGCGGGTGACGGCGCGCTGGACGCCGAGATGCTGCGCGCCGCCGACTCCGCCATCCGGCCGAGGCACGGCGAACTGGAACAACTCAACTGGACCAGCCCGAATCTCACCATCACCCGCGCCACCGGCATCCTCGCGGGCGAGGAGATCATCAATTGGTTCATCAAGGCGGCGCCCGCCGCCGAGTAGGCGGAGCTCCGCCTCTGCTCTGGCAGTGCGCCGGAGGCTGGACTTCGACCGACCGTGCCCGCTGCGGCACGGGACCGGCGCGGCGTGGGCGTCGCGCCGGTCGAGCGGTCTCAGTAGTGCTGCTGCTGACCCGCGAGCTGCTGGGCGACGACGGCCTGGATGCGTTGCAGGCCGCCGACGGTGACGCCGCTCTGGAGCTGGCCCTCGATGGTGCGCACCAGCACCGAATCGCTCATGACCTTTTCGCTGGATTGGATGAGCACCGTTCCCGCGCCGGTGAAGTCGAACTGCCGCTCCTCGCCGGAGTTCACGCCGAAGCGCGCCGCGCCCGCGGCCAGGAAGCTGGACACCCACTGGTGATCGTAGTGGTGGCTGGGGGAGGGGCAATCGGCCCAGCCGACCAGCGATTCCGGGTCCACCCGCAGTGGCGGTTCGGCGAACATCACCGGCCCGTTGGAGGAGGCGAGGAACTTGCCGGTGCCGATCAGGGTGAGGAAGCCGGGCACGATCGACTGCTTCAGCGCGAGACCCGGCTCGAAGGCGAGCAGGTTGGCCGCGCGGATGGTGAGGTTGCCGTCGTCGAGATCGTAGGAATTGATGTCGTAGCCGCGGTCGCCGATGATCAGCTTGCCGTGGCCCTCGGCCACCACGTAGTCGTTGGTGAACAGCGGCGCCGAGAACTGCTGCGACACCATGTGCATCAGCCCGCCGTGCAGGCCGTGGGTGAGCAGCTGGAAGTTCATCTGGCCGTAGTAGGCGATCATCGCGCCCTTGCGCATGAACCACGGCTTGTTCAGGTCGATGCAGTAGGCGTAGGTGTTCCCCGGGATGTTGTCGCTCTCGCCGAGCGTCATCGGGTTGTGGATCTGGGCCATGGTCACAACTTCTCTTCGGAGGCCTGCACGTAGACGACTCCCTGTCCGACGCAATGCAATTGCATCGCCTCGCCGGAGCCGCGCCCGACCGCGTCACGCCAGCTCAGCGCGGTCTTCAACTCGGTCTGCACATTGCCGTACGCGGCGACGAAAGCCTGCGGGTCCACCACGATCGGATTCGGACCGCCCACTTGGAGTTCCAGGAACCCGCCGTGCGCGAGCAGCACCGCGGCGCCGTGCCCGGACAGCTGGGTGGTGAACATGCCCTGGCCGGTGAGCGCGCCGGAGGCCGCGCCGCGCAGCGCGCCCATCAGCCCGCCGCCACCGCCGCCGCCGGAACTCGCCACCGAGACGATCGAACTCTGCAGCCCCGCGGTATTGGCAAGCAGCCGTGAGGCTTCCACTCGCAGCGACGCGCCAGGCTGCATCTGCACGACGTGCACCTCCAGCCCCGCGAAGCCGTAGTGCACCTGGCCGTTGCCCTGCGCGAGCATGGTGCGCTCGTGCTCGCCCGCCATCATGCGGCCCGCCATGCCCATCAGACCGCCGCCGCCCATGCCCTGCGCACCCGGAATCTGATGCGGCGCAAAGGAGATGTCGCCGGTGTAGAAGAGCATCGCGCCGCTGCGGGCGACCACGCCGCCCGCCATGCCGACGTCGACCTTGACGACCTTGCCGTTGACTTTCTCGAACATCCCCGGCCCCTTACCGTTCCGCAGGCTGGATCAACACGACGCCCTGGCCTTCCCAGCGCAGCGAGAACGCCTCGCCCGCATCCTGACCCACCATGGTCCGCCAGGAGACATCGGTGACGAAGGACTGGTTCAGATTGCCCTGCGCGGCGACGAACGCGTCCGGATCGACCACCAGCGGATATTGCGGCGACACCTCCAGATGGATCAGCGGCCCGCCCGCCGAGAGCAGCGCGACCTGTCCCTGTCCGGTGACGGTGGTGGTGAACAACCCGGCGCCGGTGGAGGCGCCGCGCAAACCCGCGAAACGCACGTCGGTGCGCAGATTCCCGGCGAAGGCGAGCAACTGCTGCGACTCCACCTGCAGGGTTTCGCCGTTCAGGTTCACCACCGACACGTGCTGACCGTTCACCGCGAAGAAGACCCTGCCGTGCCCGCCGCATTCCATCAGCGACAGCTTCTCGCCGGTGGCGCGTCGTTTGAGCCCGGCGAGCACGCCGTCGCCTCCGCCGAACCCGGCGGACTTGAACTGCACGTTTCCCTCGTAGGCGATCATCGACCCGGCTATCGCGCGGACACTCGTTCCGGCGAGATGAGCCTCGACCACCTTCTTCGACTGTTCGAAAAGTTGTGCCATCCGGTGTTTGCCCTGCTGTCTCGTTCGGGAACATGGGTCGTTGTCACGTTCCGCTGCTCGCGGTCACTGTAACGGACACACGAGGTTCGCAACGCCGTGCGCGACGTTTACTCCGGCGGTGGCAGGGCCGTTTCTCGTAGAGTGGCAACCGTACGCACCGACAAGCGAAGGGTCGACCTTGTCCGCAACTCTCGCCAAGGGCCAGAACGGTCCACTGGCCACCAACGACGTGGTGATCTCCGTCCAGCTGTCGGCACCGGCGGACCTGTCCGCGCTCCTGGTGACCGAGCGTGGCAAGGTCCGCTCGGACGCGGACTTCGTCTTCTTCAACCAGCCGTCCGGCCCCGGCGTGAACCTGCAGCCCGCACCGGCGGGTCAGCCCGCCTCGCTCGCCGTGTCGCTGAACGCGGTGCCCGCCGATATCGACCAGATCCGCGCGGTGATCACGCTCGACGACGCCTCCAGCAACTTCGGCAGGTCAGCGCCGCCGACCGCCGTCGTGTCCGACTCCAGCGGTAATCGGTTGTACGAGTACCGGATCGAAGGGCTCGACTCCGAGTCCATCGTGATCGCACTCGAGCTGTACCGCCGCCAGGGCTCCTGGAAGGTGCGCGCCGTCGGCCAGGGCTACGCGGGCGGTTTCGCCGCGCTCGTCACCGACCACGGCGTCACCGTCGACGAAGCGCCCGCGGCCCCGCCGCCGCCGACCCAGGCTGCGCCGCCGACCCAGGCCGCGCCGCCGACCCAGGCCGCGCCGCCGGCGCACTACCCGCCGCCGACGGCCCCGGCGCAGCAGTCGCCCCAGTACGCGTCCACCGGCTCCTACCCGCCGCCCAGCACCGGGTACGCGCCGCCGCCCGGCGGTGGCTACCCGCCGCCGCCGGGACCGGCCACTGCGCAGCAGCAAGGCACTGCGCCGCAGCAGGCCGCGCAGCCCACCGGCGAGGTGAGCCTGAGCAAGGACCGCCCGGTCAGCTTGCAGAAGGGTCAGCGCGTCACGCTGCGCAAGGAGGGCGGCCAGGCGCTGACCTTCGTGAAGATGGGTCTCGGCTGGGATCCGGTACAGAGCCGCGGGATGTTCGGCAACCGCACGGTCGATATCGACCTCGATGCCTCGGTGATCATGTTCGCCGACGCCAACCCGGCCGACTACGCCTATTACGGCCAGCTGTCGTCCAAGGACGGCTCGGTGCGTCACCAGGGCGACAACCTCACCGGCGAGGGCGAGGGCGACGACGAGGTCATCCTGGTCGACCTGACCAGGATTCCGGCGCACATCACCTCTCTGGTGTTCATCGTGACCTCCTACAAGGGCCACACCTTCGAGCAGGTGCGCAACGCGTTCTGCCGGCTCGTCGACGGATCCAACAACGCCGAACTCGCCAGGTACACCATGGCGGGCGGCATGCCGTTCACCGCGATGGCGATGGCGAAGGTGTTCCGGGTCGGCGGCGACTGGAAGATGCAGGCGCTCGGCGAGGGCTTCCAGGCCAAGCATCCGGGCGAGGCGATCCCCCAGCTGGGCCGCTTCCTCTGAGGAAGGCTCGTCGGGGGAACGCGCGAAGAGCATGGCAGACAACGTGATTCAACTGAAGGCAGGCCAGAACATCCCGCTCTCCGGCGAGGTGCTCCGGTTCGGCGTGAAAGCCGGTGCGGCGCTCGATGTTTCCGCGCTGGTGGTGGCGGAGAACCTGCGGGTTCGCGACGCGGCCGACTTCGTCTTCTACAACCAGCCGAGCACCGGCGGCGTCGCGCTGACCGGCGAAGAGGTGACCATCACCCTGGCCGAGGTGCGCGCCGACGCGAAGGCGGTGCTGCTGGTGGTCAGCGCCGATCCCACCGCGCCCGGCGGCGGCGAGCTCGGTCCGGTGACCGCGTCGCTTGCCGAGAACGGCGCTCTCACCGCCGAATTCGCGATCACGCCCGCCGCGGGAGAGGCTGCGCTGATCTGCCTCGAGGTCTATCGGCGCGGCGACGCGTGGAAGGTCCGCGCCGTCGGTCAGGGCTACGCCGGCGGGCTTCCGGTGTTGTTGCCCGCGCACGGCGTCGAGGTCTCCGGCGGCGCCGACGCGAGCGCGCACGCGCCGCATCCGGAGGGCGACCGCGCCGCCATCGCCGGTCCCCGGCAGTCCCAGCATCCGGCCGAGGCTCCCGTGCTGGAGGTCTCGCACGGGCTGGAACGTTTGTGGATGATCTTCGAGGACGCGGCGCGCTCGGCCGCCGCGCTCGTCTCGGCACGGGACTACGCCGCCAAACGGCTGGACGAGGAGCTCTCGGCCGCGGTCTCCGATCCCGCGACGAGGAACACGCCGGGCGCCGAGGCGAAACGCAAGGAGGCGCAACGGCGCAGCGACGAACTCGTCGCCGTCGCCGAGGGCAATCACCGGCGCGACAGCGAGCAGTTGATGCGCGAGCTCGCCGAGGCCGACCGGTTGCTGCCGCCCGCGCTGGCCTCCTGGTCGTCACCGGCATGGGAGGGCAACGCCAAGATCAGCGATGGCATCCGCCTCGGCGAGCTGTACGCGATCGAACGCGGCCCGCTGCGGATTCCGTACTGCGTACCGGTGCCGCTGACCCGGCCGCTGTGGATCGACACCGAGCGGTCGGCGGCGGTGGTTCCGGTGGTCGGCGCGCTGCTGGCGCGGCTGCTCGCGTCCGATCCCGGCAGGCGCACCCGCATCGATGTCATCGACCTGACCGGCGCGTTCACCGGACTGCTCGCACCGCTAGGACCGGTGCTGAACGGTCCGCCGATCACCGAGCACGGCGATATCTCGCCGCGCCTGCAAGCCCTGGTCGACGCCGCGGAACTCGCCGAGATGGCTTACACCAGTGGCGCTTTCACGCCACCCGCCGAGCATCGGGTGCTGCTGGCCGCCGACTTCCCGCACGGGTACCAGGCCTCCGACGCCCAGCGCATTTCGGCGCTGACCCTGCGCGGCGACCTGATCGGACTGTCCATCGTGATCGTCGGCAGCGACGAATCCGAATCGCCGGACGGGACCGTGGCCGCGCTCTCGCAGGCCTGCCGCCATCTGCCGACCGTCGAGGACACGCCGCTGTTCGATCCGTGGACCGGCAGCGCGTGGCAACTGGAACTGGATCTGCTGCCGCGAGATCCGCAGCTGGCGGCGAAGCTGTTGCGTTCGGAGTAGCGCCGCGGTTGCGTTCGCCGGTCGCGTCTGGCGAATCCACTTGCGGCGTAGGCGCGCTCGCAGCGGCACGCGGCCGACCGCTGCGATAGCGAATCAGCGATCTGGTCCGGAGCCGCTGCGGCAGTGTGTCAGGAGGTGGGCCCGGAGCCGCTGCGGTAGTGCGTCAGCCGGTGCGGGCGGGCCGTTGCGGCAGCGCCTCAACCGGTGCGGACGAGAGTCGCCTTGGGGCGCAACGGTTCCGGCAGCCAGGGCAGCAAGGGGTCGGCGGTGCGGTCGAATACGCCGCCCGCCGGGTCGTCCACGAAATCGCGGCGCACCAAGTCCTCGCCCGGCCAATAGATCTGCCGCACGATCAGCGCGCACAGTCCGATCACGGCGAGGTCGCGCAGGACGACGGTGCCGGTGAACCACTGCTCGGGCAGGCCTTTGCGGTCGAGGCCGAGGTAGTAGAACATGCGCGGCGCCCAGACCAGCGCGTCGATGGTCATCCAGGCCAACAGGATTCGGCGGTGCGGCAGCGCGAGGACGGCCAGCGGCACCAGCCACAGCGAATACTGGGGGCTCCACACCTTGTTCGTGAGCAGGAACGCGGCGACCACCAGGAAGCACAGCGGGGCGACGCGCGGGCGGCGCGGCGCGGTCAGCGCGATGTAGGCGACAGCGGCGCAGGCGACCACGAACAGGAGCAGCGAGACCGCGTTCAGAATGGACGGCGGCTCGCCGTGGTTCAGTTCGCCGTCGAAACCGGACCAGCCGGTGAACGAGGTGATCACGTTGTAGATGGAGTCCGGATCGGCGTGCCTGGTGGTATTGAGCCGGAAGAACTCCCGCCAGCCGTTCGGATACAGCAGCGCGATCGGCAGATTCACCGCCAGCCAGGTGCCCGCCGCGGCCACCACCGCGACGATGGCCGCGCCCAGCGGACGGAAGCCGAAGAACTGGATACGGTAGGGCGTTTCGCGCAGCCAGGTCAGCGCCGCGCGCCCGCTGTCGATATCGCGCAGGCGCAGTCCGATCCGGGTACTCGGCACCCGGTGCATCGGATCGACCCGCAGGCACAGCACCACGATCGGGCCGAGCAACAGCAGCGGATAGAGCTTCGCCGCGCCGCCGAGCCCGAGCAGCACACCGGCGAGCACCGGCCTGCGCCGCGCCCAGGCGAGCAGGCCGGTGGCGGCGAAGGCGGTCGCCAGCGCGTCGAAGTTGGTGAACGCGTGCACGATCACCAGCGGCGAGCACGCGACGAGCGCCGCGTCCCAGATCCGGCGCCCGGCGAGCAGCGCGGAGGCCCACACGGTCACCAGCCAGGCCATGGCGAGGCCGAACGCGACGACGTTGAAGTAGATGACCACCTGGAGCGCGCCGGGCAGCGGCAGCGTGTCCCATGTCTTGGCGAGCTGCATGGACACGTACTGGTACAGGCCCGAAAGCACCGGGTATTCCATGTACCTGGTCTCGCGACCGCCGTCCGGGGTCTGCTCGACCCAGGCCTTCTTGTACGGGAACGCACCTTCGTCCAGGCGTTCGGCGCCGTACAGCGGCACCGTGTCCGAGTAGCACATCGCGATGTACTGGCGGCCGTTGTTCCAATCCAGCGTCAGCGAGCCGTCGCCCGCCTCGGTCTGCTGGATGCAGCCCGCCTTGGTGGCCCAGCCCAGCGCCAGGAACACCACGGTGAAGGCGAGGATCACCCGCAGCGGCGTCCAGAACCGGACCCGGCCGATCAGCGCGTGATCGCCCACCGGCCCGCCGACGACGCTGCTGAGCTGCGCGGCGAGGGAATCGTTGCGGCTCGGGCGATCCCGCGCGTCGGCCGAGCGCAGGTCCGGCGCCAGCGGCGCGGGCGCCGCGTAGTGTGTCCCGCCGCCCGAGCCCCCGCCGGAGCGCGCGGCCTGGCCTGTCCGCACGTCCACCACTTGCTGATCGGTCACGGAACCCGAGCCTAATAGGTGCGGTCGAGCCGACCTACGCCCCTGCTCGGCGCGAGTGCGTGTGTCCCCGCGGCACTCGGCCGCTGGGAGCCGGTGTTGCCTCGTAACCGTATTCAGAGTTGTTGCCGTTGTTATAATTACGGTGATCGGCTGTGCAACGGGAGGAAGCCGATCTTCGAGAAGAGGGGTGGGAATGCTCAAGAAATTGCTGACGGTCGTCGCCATCGCGAGCGCTGCGGTCTTCGGACTCGCGGGGAACGCATCGGCCGGGTATCCGTCGTATGCGGAGTGCCTGACCTGGGCAGGCGTCCGCGACAGGTGCGTCAAGGTCGGGGAGGGCAACTGGGTCGTCCTCGAGGGCTACGGCTCTTACTCCGAGTGCCTGACCTGGGCTGGTGTGCACGATCGCTGCTATCAGGACCCGAACGGGTTCTGGTACATCACCAGAGTCTGATTTCGGAGCGGCCAGGCCTGCGGCGTGGCGTCGTTGTGGAAGACGACCGCTCCATCAGTCGCTGACCTGGACAATCGGCGAGGCCGCCCGGAGGATTCCTCCGGGCGGTCTCGCCGGTCTCAGCTGCTTGCCTAACGGCTGCGAGTGGGTTGAGGGCTGGAGCCCTCTTCCTGGCCGCTGTTTCCGTTTCCGCCGCCGTTTCCGGTTCCGCCCGGACGCGGCGAGCCCGTTTGGGTCGGCGAGCTGCCATCGGTCGGCGCGACCGGCTGGCCGGGCAGCGGGCCCGGGTCCTGCTCACGTTGTTGCTGCTGCTGCGGACGCGGGTTGGGCTGCACGCCGGGGACCGGGATGGTGATGCCGGGCAGGATCTCCACCTGGGTCGGCGCGATCACGACCGGCGGCGCCGGGGCGTCGACCGTCGACGGCGGGGTGTAGGGCGCGGTCCACTCGGGAACGCCCGCCTGGCCCTTGATCGGCGCGGGCTTCGGGAAGGTCTCGGTCGGCGTGCCCTGCAGCGCACCGTCCATGGTGGACTTCCAGATGTCCGACGCCAGGCCGGAACCGTAGATCATGCCGCCCGCGTAGTTGCGCAGCGGCGAGTTGTCCACGCTGCCGACCCACACGGCGGTGGACAGCGATGGCGTGTAACCGACCATCCAGGTGTCCTTGTTCTCGCCGGTGTCGAGCAACTGCGCGGTGCCGGTCTTGGCCGCCGATTCGCGACCGCCTGCCAGGCCGTGGTTGCGCGAGTAGCCCGCGATCGGCTTCATCGCCGCGGTCACGTTGTCGGCGACGGCCGCCGAGACGCGCTGTTCGCCCGCAACGTCGCCGCGGTCGAGCAGCACCTGGCCGTCGGCGGTCACCACCCGCTGCACGAAGTGCGGCGCGTGGTACATGCCGGAGGCCGCCAGCGTGGCGTAGGCGGAGGCCATATCGAGCGCGCGGGCCTGGTACTGGCCGAGCACGATGCCGTTGTTCGGGCCCGCGCCGCCCGGCTCGGACAGCGTCTTGCCGACGCCGGGCAGCTCCTCGGGAATGCCGAGCTTGTGGCCCATGTCCGCGATCTTCTGCGGACCGTTGCCCATGTCCAGCTGCATGCGGTAGAAGCTGGTGTTCAGCGAACGCTTGAGCGACTCGGCGATGGTGCACATGCCGCAGGACTCGCCCTCCACGTTGGTGATCTTGATGCCGTTCACCGTCAGCGGCGAGCTGTCGTACATCTGCGACAGCGGAATGCCCTGTTCGAGGTTCGCGGCCAGGCCGACCACCTTGAACGAGGAACCGGTCTGCAGCGGCGCGTTGGCGAAGTCGTAGCCCTGGCCGTCGTTGCCGCCGTAGTAGGCGCGCACCGCGCCGGTGCGCGGGTCGATCGACACCACCGAGGTCCGCAGCTGCTCGGGCTCGCCCTGCATCTTGCTCGTCGCGGCGTCGACCGCGGCCTGCTGCGCCTTCGGATCGATGGTCGTGGTGATCTGCAGACCGGCGGTGTTGAGCTGCTGTTCGCTGATGCCCGCGGACGCGAGCTCCTCGAGCACCTGGGTCTTGATCAGGCCCTCGGGTCCGGAATCCAGCGTCTTGTCCTGGGTCTGCGCGAGGGGGCTCACCTGCGGGTACTGCATGCCCTGCCGGTCGGTGGCCTTCAGGTTGCCGCCGTCGACCATGCCGTCGAGCACGTAGCCCCAGCGCGTCTTGGCGCCCTCCGGGTTCTTCTCCGGATCCAGCAGCGAGGGCAGCTGGATGGTGGCGGCCAGCACCGCGCCCTCGGCGACGGTCAGATCCTGCACCGGCTTGTTGAAGTAGGCCTTGGATGCGGCGTCGATGCCGTAGGCGCCGCGACCGAAGTAGATGGTGTTCAGGTAGGCGGCGAGGATCTCGTCCTTGCTCCACTGCCGCGCCATCTTCGCGGAGATCACCAGCTCGTGCATCTTTCGGGTGAGCGAGCGCTCGTCACCGACCAGCGCGTTCTTCACGTACTGCTGGGTGATCGTCGAGCCACCGCCCGCGCTCTCCTTGCCGAGGACGTTGTCGCGGGCCGCGCGCACGAAGCCGGAGATGGAGAAGCCAGGGTTGGTGTAGAAATCCCGGTCCTCGGCCGCGATCACGGCGTTGCGCACGTGCGGCGGGATCTGCTCGATGGTCACGTCGGTGCGGTTGCCCTGTGGCGGGACCACCTTGCTCAGCACCGTGCTGCCGTCCTCGGCGTAGATCATCGCGACCTGGTTGGTCTTCAGATCACCGGGCTGCGGCACCGACACCGTGGAGTAGGCGACCAGGAAGACGGCGCTCGGCACCACGATGGCGAGGGCGATGAGTACGTAGAGCGTCCGGCGGATCATCTTCCAAGGAATCCTCTTCGCGCCTGGCCGCTTACCCGCTCCGCCGGAACCACCGTCACCGCCGCCGTTGCGGCGCGGCGGCGGACCCGAAGGGGGCTGGCCGGACTGGGCGCGGCGCTCACCGGTGGCGGGACCGTTCGGACGACGGTCGCGGTCGATCGCGGGCCGCTGGCCGGTGTTCGGCCGCGCGCCGCCCGCGGGACGGACGGCGGCGCTCGGACCGGATCGCCGATCGCGCTCGGCGACCGCCTCGCTCAGCGAGCTGGGCCGGGGCGCGCCCTGCGGATTCTGACCGGGCCGCTGAATGCGCTGGGTCGCGCCGGCGGCGCCACCGGGCGCGGCGTTGGGCTGCGGACGACCCTCCGGCGGGCGACCCTCGGGCGGGCGGCCTTGTGGAGGACGGCCCTGCGGGGGACGACCTTGTGGGGGACGACCCTGCGGCGGCGGGCCGGGACGATGCGGCGGCTGCGGGCCACCGTTGGGGCCACCCTGAGGTGTGCCGGGACGCGGGCCACCCGGCCGCGGACCGCCCGGTGGCGGTAGCGGGCGGAAACCGGGAGGGGGCGCCTGGCGCTGGCCTGGAGTCGGGTTCGGAGCCGGTTGTGAACTTCGCTGAGTACGGCCGCCGTGCGGTTCATCGCCGTAGGGGGAAGTCTCGTAGGGCGAATTCACTGACAAGATCTCCATAACTCGTATCGGTCAGGCTGGCTGGGTGCGGTCACGGGCACCGCGGCGGACACGTGCAGGCTCCGCATGTCACCCGACTGGCAGATGACCAGGCACATCACTCGGCGGCGGTACGTCGGTTCGCTCGCGTACCCGTACGGCGACGCGTGGGCGCCGGGGCGTTGCCGAGCACATAGGACTGCACCAGATGATTCCAGCTGCAGCTCCGGCATACCTCGACGACATGCACCGAGAACTCCTCGCGAGTCTCGGCGAGGCGCGTCAGCTCCTCCGGTGTGCGAGCCGAACCAGCCACCGGTCCGAGGCCGTCGCCGTAGACCCAGGATACGAGGGTGAGCTGTTCTTTCCGGCAGATAGGGCACGTGACCTCGCTCCCCCGGCCGTGGAACTTCGCCGCACGCAGGAGATAGGGATTTGCATCACATACCTCGGCGACATCGACCCGGCCCGCATAGACGTCAGCCAGCAGCGACCGGCGCCGGAGCGCGTAGTCGACCACCTGCCGCTGAATTCGCACGCCAACCAGAGTAGCGGGGTACGGGCGCTGACGCCTCGCTCCGCTCGCCTTACGTAGGCCACACCGGACATCGATTCGCGACCCGGAGCGCTTCGCTTTCCGGGTCGACCTGCACCTATCACTGTGTCGCTCGGCGAGGACGCCTAGCTTCCCTCGGCTTGTCCAGTCCGCACGAGGCGCAGATCCGTGACATTTATTGCACATGTCGCGTCGCTTCGCTCGGCATCCGGCGTCCGCGGTGGACGGTGGTTCAGGACAAGGCGATCCGTTCCGTGTTGTACAGGGGGCTTACGGAGGCCGCCGCGGGACTCGGTTCGTGACTCGGGCGCGCCGCATTTCCTCGGCGACGTGCACGAATCGATGCCGTGCATGGTGCTCGCCTCCTTCGGTTTCGCGGGAACCGTTCCCGGTGGGCATGTTCTGTTTACGATTCGTGTGTGTCCACCGGGAGCAACGGGCGCATGCGAGCGCGTGATCTGGACCGCGTGAACGCATGCGGTCTGTTGGATGCGGCCTACGCGGAGGGGCAGCTCGGGGCCGACGAGTATCACGACCGCACGGCGAAAGCGGGGCGCGCCAAGACCGTCGGTGAGCTGGCGCGCCTGACGAGCGACCTGCAAGTTCCCGCTGCCGCCGGTGATCTGGCGCCGGGCGGGTCGGCGAAGACGCGGAAACCTTTGCGGCGGGCGCGAACCCGCGCCAGTTATCCGGACCACACCAGGGCGCGGAATGCCGATCGTGCCAACACGATTCGGGTGCTCGACGACGCGCACGGCGAAGGGCAGCTGGACGCGGACGAGCACCAGGCGCTCACCGAGCTGGCTTCCGAGGCGAAAACCCTCGGTGATCTCGGCGAATTGGTGGCCGATGTGCAACGCGCCGCCGCGGCGTCGCCGCCGAGTCCTCCGCATTCGCGCCGGAATCTGCGGTTCCGTGCCGCGGTGGGCGTCGTGGCCGTGCTCGGAGTCTGGGCCGGGTATTTCGCCGCGGGACGCGACGACAGCGAGGTCCCGGCGCAGGCCGTCCCCGTCGAGCTGGGCACGGTGCAGCCGCTGGTGCTGCCGAGGCCCGAGCTGTACACCGTCGCCGGGATGACGCTCTACCGCGACAAGTACCGGGAGAAGTTCGGCGACACCCTCGTCGACGAGCTCTGGCTGCACAAGGATTTCGCATCGGTGCAGCGCATCGCGCCGGAGGGGCCGCAGTGGTCGGTCGACTGGGACTACTGGGGCGGATTCACCCAGCACGACAATCTCATCACCACGCGCAGGCCGGACACGCGCAGCGTGGACCTGGCCACGCTGAACGTCGAGGCGATCGGCGCGGTGCTCGCCACGGCGCCGGCGATGACCAAGGTGCCCGGCGGTGTCGTCGACTCCATCGAGATCTCCGCCGACGGTTCCAGCGCGGGCAACGCCAGGCCCCTCGTAGAGATCCGCGTGCGCAACGACCGCAGCCAGCACGGCAGCGTCGTGATCTCGCCGTCGGGTGAGGTGCTGAAGGTCAGGGAGGTCGGATGACCGGCGAGGGGAAGCGCTGATGGCGTCGAAAACCGCCCGCCTGCGGGCCAGTGACAGCGATCGCGCCGATGTCTGCGGACTGCTGGACGCCGCGCTCGCCGACGGTCAGCTCACCGAGTCCGAGCACACCGCCCGCACCGGTATCGCCATGCGCGCCAAGTCGTTCGGAGATCTCGACAAGCTGATCGACGACCTGCAGATTCCCGGCGAGTTGGTCGACGCTCCCGTGGTGCGCGGCGGACGCGGACGAACGCGCTGGATTCCCGCGGTGATCCTGGCCGCGGCCCTGATCGCGGGCGGGCTGGTCGGCTGCGTCGCGCACAGCGCGGTCGATCGGGCCGTCGCCGACCCCCTGCCCGACCTGACCACTGGCGCGGGCCTGGCCTATTTCATCGACAGGTATCGCGCCGAGTTCGGCGACACGGTCGCCGACGACGTCACCGTCTATCCGCGCTACGCCCTCTTCTATCGCAACGAGAAGGGCAAGTCCGTCTACTACCACTTCGACGGCGATTTCTCCCTGTTCGGCAACCCGTCCTCGCGCAAGCCGGACACCCCGACCGTCGACATGGGCGCCATCGACCTGCCGATCCTCGCCCGCCTGCTCGCGGGAGCCTCGCAGTCGGTGCTGCTGCCGGGCAGTCCGATCTCGCACGTGAGCATCGAGCGCGAGGACAAGAAGGGCGCGCAGCCCTACGTGCAGATCTACGTGCAGAACGAGATGAGCGAGACCGGATTCATGACCGTCCTCTTCGACGGCGAACCGCTGAACGTCCGCCCGCCCAACCGCTGATCCGACCTGGGTGAACGCCCCATATATCGCCCATCGCTGTGCCCGGTTATATCGGCGCGATATACTCGGAAGTCGCATCCATCGGTTAGGTCTGCACAACAGTCAGGGGGTGACGCCCGATGCTCGAGCTGGCAATCCTCGGGCTGCTCCTCGAAGCGCCGATGCACGGTTACGAGCTGCGCAAGCGGCTGACGGGCCTGCTCGGGCCGTTTCGGGCCTTCTCCTACGGTTCGCTCTATCCGACGCTGCGGCGCATGCAGGCGGACGGACTGATCGCGGAGGAGAACGTCGCGGGCGTCACCATGCGCCGCGCGCGGCGGGTCTATCAACTGACACCGGCGGGGCGGGAGCGTTTCACGGAGCTCCTCGCGGACACCGGCCCGCAGAACTACACCGACGACGGCTTCGGCGTCCACCTGGCGTTCTTCAGCCGCACTCCCGCGGAGGCGCGGATGCGGATCCTGGAGGGCAGGCGCCGGCAGGTCGAGGAGCGCCGAGAGGGATTGCGGGAAGCGATCAAACGGGCCAGCGGGTCGCTGGATCGCTACACCCGACAGCTCCACCAACTCGGTCTGGAATCAAGCGAGCGCGAAGTGCGCTGGCTCAACGAGTTGATTGCGGCGGAGCAATCAACGAAGGCGGCACCACAGAAAGAGGGAACCATCGGCCATGAGTGACATCAATACGGCTGAGAACGCCACCGAAGTTCGCGTGGCCATCGTGGGCGTGGGCAACTGCGCCTCTTCCTTGGTCCAGGGCGTGCAGTACTACAAGGACGCGGACGAGACCTCGACCGTGCCCGGTCTGATGCACGTCAAGTTCGGCCGGTACCACGTACGCGACGTCAAGTTCGTCGCCGCGTTCGACGTGGATGCCAAGAAGGTCGGCTTCGACCTGGCCGAGGCGATCTTCGCCAGCGAGAACAACACCATCAAGATCTCCGACGTGCCCCCGACCGACGTGGTCGTGCAGCGCGGCCCGACGCTCGACGGCATCGGCAAGTACTACGCGGAAACCATCGAACTCTCCGAGGCCGAGCCGGTCGACGTGGTGAAGGCCCTGAAGGACGCGAAGGTCGACGTCCTGGTGTCCTACCTGCCGGTGGGTTCAGAAGAGGCGGACAAGTTCTACGCCCAGTGCGCCATCGACGCGGGCGTCGCCTTCGTCAACGCGCTGCCGGTGTTCATCGCCTCCGACCCGGTGTGGGCGCAGAAGTTCGTGGACGCGGGCGTCCCGATCGTCGGCGACGACATCAAGAGCCAGGTCGGCGCGACCATCACCCACCGCGTGATGGCCAAGCTGTTCGAGGACCGCGGCGTGCAGCTCGACCGCACCATGCAGCTCAACGTCGGCGGCAACATGGACTTCAAGAACATGCTCGAGCGCGAGCGCCTGGAGTCCAAGAAGATCTCCAAGACCCAGGCCGTCACCAGCAACCTGAAGAAGGAACTGGGCGCCAACGACGTGCACATCGGCCCGTCCGACCACGTCGGCTGGCTCGACGACCGCAAGTGGGCCTACGTGCGCCTCGAGGGTCGCGCCTTCGGCGACGTGCCGCTGAACCTGGAGTACAAGCTCGAAGTGTGGGACTCGCCCAACTCGGCGGGCATCATCATCGACGCGGTGCGCGCGGCCAAGATCGCCAAGGACCGCGGCATCGGCGGACCTGTCATCCCGGCCTCGGCCTACCTGATGAAGTCCCCGCCGCAGCAGCTCGCGGACGACATCGCCCGCGCCCAGCTGGAAGCGTTCATCATCGGCGCGGAGTAGATCCGACGACTCGATGAGGGAAGCCGGTCGGAGAGCCACTCTCCGACCGGCTTTGCGTTTTTTGCCGCGGACACGCCGCGTCGGCTCGGAGCCGGTTCAGTCCAGTGAAACGTAGACCTCGACGGAGGTCGGGCCGGTGTAGCGCTCGATCTCCGCGGTGTGCGAGCGGGTGATGATGCCCGCGCTCTCGGCCTTGGCGACCTGCGCCCACGCCGTGCGCAGCAGATCGTAGGGCTTGTCGGAGACGACGAACTTCGCGTAGCGGCCCTGCGGGATGCGGGTCACCACGTCGCCCTGGTCCAGGTCGTCCAGCGAACCCACCTCGTAGCCGAGGACGGCGACGGCATGGTCGTTCTGGCCGATGTACGCCGCGACGCGCGGCACGCTCTTTTCCCTGGCGAGGTAGCGATCCCAGGTGAAGTTCACCAGATCGAGGTCGCGCGCGGTCACTTCGCGGCCGGCCAGCGGAATGGTCAGTCCGGCGACCAGGCTGCCGTCCAGGGTGACGATCTCGAAATCCACTGTTGTGTCCTACCCGTCGCTCGGTTCGTCGGCCAGCGCCACGAAGACCTCGGCGGTGCGGTCGTCGGGATAGTGCTCCCAGTCGCCGGTATAGGAACGCACGAACCGGCCCGCCGCCTCGGCATCCCACACCGCCCGCCAAATGCTGACGATCGTATCGCCGAGATCGTCGCCGCTGGCGATGAATCGGGCGAACCGGCCACCGGGCACCCTGGCCAGCACGTCGCCGGGCAGCAAGTCATCGATGCTCTTACAGCGGTAGCCGACGATGTGGGTCAGATAGGAGTTGATCTCCGGCGCATGATCGACATAGGCGGTGGTCGGCGGGCCAGGTAGACGGCGCGAGAGGATGCGCTTCCACGCTTCCTCCACCTTCGCGCGGCGCGGCCCCTCGACCGCTAGCGCTGGGCTGCGAAGCACCGTGCCCGCCACCAGCACCTCGGGACGGTCAACGACATTGAAATCCACCGGCGTAGCCCCTATGTCTAGTCTGTTTTCAATTGGCGGCGCTTCCGGGCCCCTCTGTGGTCCGCACGCTACCGCCTGTCGGCCGGTCGCTCGCGCCGCTGCCGTCGTCGCTCGAGCGCTTATCCTTCCGCATCGTCACCGGGGGACGGCCGTCGCCCCTGGTTCACCTCGGCGCCGCTGGGCCGCGCTCTCACTCTGGCAAAACGATGCTGCCATGTCATGCGTTCCCCGGAGGCTCGCTAGGTCACAAGATCGATTCAAGATGGTGTGGGCCACAGTTATCTGACCGCCCGCACGTCAGCCGGGCACCGGAACGTTCAATCCGGGGAAGATCTCGACCTGCGTCGGCTGCGGCGGCGCAGGCGGAATGATGATCGAGGGCTCCGGTTGTTGCTGCGGCGCACGCGACGGATTCGGGTTCGGATTCAAGATGTCGTAGGGATTGTTCGGGGGCTTCGGCGGAGTGCTGCCCGCGGGGCCGCCGACCGCCGGTCCGCCCACGGGTCCGGTGGGGAACTGCTCGATGGGCGTGCCCGCCAGCGCGTCGTCCATCATCTGCTTCCAGATGTCGGCGGGCAGGCCCGAACCGTAGATGTCCGCGCCCGCCGCGGTGTGGATCGGCTGCGACTGCTCGCTGCCGATCCACACCGCGGTGGACAGCGACGGCGTGAAGCCGATCATCCAGGCGTCCTTGTTCTGGTCGGACTGGCCCAATTGGGTCGTGCCGGTCTTGGCGGCCGACGGCCGGTTGCCCGCCAGCGCGTGCCCGTTGGAGTAGGCGGCGATCGGCATCATCGCGGTGACGGTGTTCTCCGCGAAAGCGGGCTTGATGCGCTGCTCGCCGGGCGGCAGCTGGTCGCCGGCCTGCTGTTCGGGTGCGCCGCGATCGAGCAGCACCCGTCCGTCGCCGGTCACCACGCGCTGCACGAAGTGCGGCCGGTGGTACATGCCGGAGGCCGCGACGGTGGCGTACGCCGAGGCCATGTCGATCGGGCGCACCAGATATTGGCCGAGCACGATGCCGTTGAGCGGCGGGCCGCCGTCCTCGGCGAGCGTCTTGCCCGCCACGCCGGGGATCTCCTCCGGGATGCCCGCCTGGTGCGCGGCATCCGCGATCGCCTGCGGTCCTTCGAACATCGACATGGTCAGCCGGTAGAAGCTGGTGTTCAGCGAGCGCTTCAGCGCTTCGGCCATGCTGCATTTGCCGCAGGATTCGCCGTCCACGTTGGTGATCCTGGTGCCGCGATCGGTGACCGGCGAACTGTCCAGCATGCGCGTCAGCGGGATGCTCTGCTGCTGTGCGGCGATCACCGCGAACACCTTGAACGCCGACCCGGTCTGCAACGGCGCCTGCGCGAAGTCGTAGCCGATGCCGTCCTCGCCGCCGTAGTAGGCGCGCACCGCGCCGGAGCGCGGATCGATCGACACCACCGCGGCGCGCAGGTGCGCGGGCTGGGGCCCGAGCCGATCGTGCACCGCGGTGAGCGCCGCCTGCTGGGCTCCGACGTCGATAGTGGTGGTGATTTGCAGTGCGCCGGTGTTGATTTCGCGTTCGCTGATGCCGGAGGCGCGCAGCTCACGCAGCACCTGGGTGCGGATCAGGCCCTCGGGACCGCGGGAGGCGTCGCGGTCGGGAATGTCGGTGATCGGCAGGATCCGCGGGAAAACGGTGGCGTCTCGGTCGCCCGGCGCCAGCACGTCCATCTCGACCATGCCGTCGAGCACATACCGCCAGCGCGCCTTCAATTCCGGCAGGTGTGTTTCGGGGTCGAGGATCGACGGTGTGCGGATGACGGCCGCCAGCACCGCGCCCTCGGCGAGCGTCAGCTGCGCGGGCGGCTTGTCGAAGTACGCCTTGGACGCCGCGGCGATGCCGTAGGAGCCGCGCCCGTAGTAGATGGTGTTGAGATAGGCGGCGAGGATGTCGTCCTTGCTCCACTGCCTGGCCATCTTGGCCGCGATGATCAGCTCGCGCATCTTGCGGGTCAGAGTGCGTTCCGAGCCGAGGAAGGCGTTCTTCACATACTGCTGGGTGATGGTCGAGCCGCCGCCCGCGTCGTCCTTGCCCATCAGGTTGTCCCGGCCCGCGCGCAGGAAGCCGGATGTGGAATAGCCGGGGTTGGTGTAGAAATCGCGGTCTTCGGCGGAGAGCACCGCGTTGCGCACCGGTTCGGGCACCTCGGAGAGCGACACGGGAGTCCGATTGCCTTCCGGCGGAACCACCTTCGCGATCACCGTGCTGCCGTCCGCGGCGAGGACGGTGGCGATCTGATTGGTCTGCACCGCCGCCGGGTCGGGGATCTCGGCGCTCCAGTAGACCAGCACGAACAGCAGCGAGGGCACCGCGACGAACAGGATGAACAGCGCGAGCACGAGCCGACGAAGCCGTTCGGCGCGACTGCGCTGCGGCCGCTCGGGTTTCGTCGCCTCCGCGGTGCCGCCGGGCCGGGATCCCCTGAGCGCCTGCGCTTTCCGTTCACGGCTGTGCGGTGTGTCCCGCTCCCGGAAACCCGCGATGGAGGCGTGCTGCGGCGACGATTGCTTGCCCCCGGCATCGCGTTTCCCACCTCGCTTGCCGAACGAGCTCACGATCATCTCCTCCCGGAGTTGTCGGTCGAACCCACCTGCACTGACAACGATCGCCGAAACGAGCTACGACCGGACTCTACTCCGCCCACCCCGGCCGAGGCGGCACACAGTCCACACCAACCCGCTTCTTAGGCAAAGTAACCCGAGTACGTCCCCAACCCCAACCCCACCCGCCCACCGAGCGAGCCCGGCGCGACCGTCGGCGAGGCAAAGCGAACCTGTCTTCGCTATTACGCCGAAATCTCAGCATGTAAATCGCGGGCGCGAGCTCAGTCGGTGGGCAAGCTGGACGCGGTGCGGAAACCTCCGCACCAGCGCTCCATACCCAGCGCATGCGCCGCTGAAGCGAGTCCCGACCGCCAGAAAACCAGACGCAAAGGCCGTGATTCCACGGAACATCCCAGCCCCACCCGCCCATCACGGAGCGAGCCCGACGAGCGACCGTTCGCGGCCGTCTCGCTTCCCAGCGATCGAAGCGCATGCGACGCAGTCGCGAGTCTCGATCGCTGGGAAGCGAGACAACAAGGGCCGCGAACCCGCGCGCGCCAGCGCGCCGACAACTCAGCTCTTGACGCCGCCCGCGGTCAGACCGGAGATGATGCGGCGCTGGAACAGCAGCACCATGATCACCAGCGGGATCGTGACGATCGTGCCCGCCGCCATGATCGCGGCGTACGGCTGGACGAGCGGGTTGTTGCCGGAGAACCGGGCGATCGCGACGGTCACGGGCTCGGTCGCGTCGCTGGAGAGCAGGCGGGCCAGCAGGTATTCGTTCACCGCGGCGATGAAGGCCAGGATCGCGGTGGTGAAGACGGCGGGCGCGGCCAGCGGCAGCATCACCAGCCGGAACGCCTGCATCTTGCTCGCGCCGTCGATGCGGGCCGCCTCTTCCAGCTCCCACGGCAGTTCGGTGAAGAACGAGGCGAGGATGTAGACGGTCATCGGCAGCACGAACGAGATGTTCGGGATGATCATCGCCTGGTATTGGCCGATCCAGCCGAGGTTGGTGAACAGCTGGAACAGCGGCGTCACCAGCACGACCACCGGGAACATCGACGCGCTCAGGATCAGTCCGGCCACCACGTACTTGCCGCGGAAGGTCAGCCTGGCCAGCGCGTACGCGGCGAAGATCCCGATGACCAGCGCGAGCACCGTGGTGCACGCACCGATGACGACGCTGTTCAGCAGCGCCTTGCCGAAGTCGTTGCCGCGGCTGGTGTCGAACGCGTCGCGGAAGTTCTCCAGCGTGACGTGCGTCGGCCACGGCGTGTTGTCGAAGGTGTAGTCCGGATCGCGGAACGCGGTGACGGCCATCCAGTAGAACGGGCCGAGGCCCCAGACCAGCACGATGAGCACGCCGAGGTAGATGCGCACCGATCCGAACCGCTTGGTCCACGGCACCGCCCGATCGGTGGCCGGTTCCTTCGTCACCATCGGTGCGCCTCCACTGTCTTGCTCGGTGCGCACCTGATTGCTCGTGGTCATGCTCGCACCGTCCCTTCGCGCTGCGCTTCCTGGGTGCGGACGGCGTTGGCGCCGAGGATCTTCACCAAGATGAAGGCCACGGCGAAGATCAGCAGGAAGGTGATGGTCGACAGGGCAGCGGCGCTGTTCGGTCCCTGGCGCACCTGGTCGACCACCAGGATCGACACCGTGCGGGTCGACGGGTTGTTCAGCGTCATGATGGCGGGCAGGTCGTACATGCGCAGTGCGTCCATGGTGCGGAACAGGATCGCCACCAGCAGCGCGGGCTTGAGCAGCGGCAGGGTGATCTGGGTGAACCGCTGCCAGGCCGAGGCGCCGTCCACCTTGGCGGCCTCGTACACGTCGTTGGGGATCACCTGCAATCCGGCGAGCAGGAGCAGCGCCATGAACGGCGTCGTCTTCCACACGTCGGCGGCGATCACCGCGAACCGCGCGGCCCACGGATCAGAGGTCCAGAGAATGTGCGTGCCGAGCACCCGGTTCACCACGCCGTCGTACTGGAACATGAACTCCCACAACCGCGCCGTGACGGCGGTCGGGATGGCCCACGGAATGAGCACCGCCGCGCGCAGCAGCGCCCGGCCCTTGAAGCTCTTGCCCATGACGATCGCCATGGCGAGGCCGATGGTGGCCTCCAGCGCCACCGTGATCACGGTGAAGAACAGCGTGACGCCGACGGCCATCCAGAACTGCGAGCCCAGATTGCCGGTGGGGCAGGCGATGGTCTCGCCGGTCGGCAGGCTGCACTGTTGCAGCAGCCAGTGCGTGTAGTTCGAGAATCCGGCGCTGCCGCCCTCCACGAACATGCCCGTGCTCGGGTCGAGCCCGGGGTCCTTCTGGAAGGACATGTACAGCGCGCGGACCACCGGGTAGCCGATGACGACCGCCAGCGCGATCAGCACCGGCGCCACGAAGACCCAGGCCTTGCCGGAGCGGCGCAGCTCGAAGGCCAGGCTCGCGCCGAAACCGCGTTTGCGCGGAAGGAATTCGTCGCTCGGCAGGCGTGTGGCCGCTCCCGAAGGATCCGACACCGTTATCTCTCTCCTACGGGTTGGTCGGGTCCGCTACGCGACCGCGCGCGACTCCGCCTCGCTGACGCTCGGCTCGTCGTGCACGGTAGCGCGCTGTGTTCATGGCTCATTCGCTGACGCTCGTTCACGAACCCGCGGTCTCGATGCCTTTCTGCATCCCGACTATCGCGTCGTCGACGGACTTGTTTCCGGTCAGGGCAGCATAGGCGTTGTCCTGGATGGCCTTCGACACCGCCGGGTAGAAGGGGGTCACCGGGCGCGGCACCGCGCTGGCGATCGATTCCTTGAGGGCGGGCAGGTACGGCATCTTGGCGATCAGCGCCGGGTCGTCGTACAGCGAGGCGCGCACCGAGGGCAGGGCGCCGGAGGCGATGATGTGCTGGGCGTCCTCGCTGATCAGGAAGCGCAGGAAGTCGAGCGCGGTGGCCTTGTTCTTGGAGAAGGCGCTGATGGCCGCGTTGTAGCCGCCGAGGGTCGAGGCGCCGACGCCGTTCTCGCCGGGCAGCGGCGCGACCGCGAACTTGTCCTTCACCTGCGAGGATTCGGCGCCCGCGTCACCGAAGGTGGAGGGCCAGGCGCGCAGGAACATCAGCTTGCCCTGGGTGAAGGCGTTCGCCGATTCCGGCTCCTTGAAGGTGATGGCCTCTTTGGGGATGTCGCCGTTGTTGTACGCGGTGACCAGGGTGTTGAGACCGGCGCGGGCCTGTGGGCTGTCCACGGTCGGGGTCTTGCCGTCGGCGCCGACGAAGGTGCCGCCGAAGCCGTTGATCACCTCGGAAGTGTTCACCGTGAGACCTTCGTAGGGCGCGAACTGCCCGGCGTAGCAGCCGATGTTGTTGTCACGCGCGACCTGGCACTGGCCGAGCATCTCGCCCCAGGTCTTCGGCGGGTTCGAGACCAGGTCCTTGCGGTAGAACAGCAGCCCGCCGTTGGTGTTGCGCGGCGCGGCGTAGAGCGTGTTGTTGTAGGTGGCGCTGGCGACCGGCGGGGAGAGCAGCGTCGAGGTGTCGATCGCGAAGGAGTCCTTCAGCGGCTGGATCCAGCCCTTGGCGGCGAACTCGGCGGTCCACGGCACGTCGAGCGCGACCACGTCGTAGGTGGACTGCTTGGAGCGCATGTGCTCGACGAGGTCGTCGTACTGCTGCGAGGCGTCGTTCGACTGCTCCTTGAACGTCACCTGCTCGTCGGGGTGCGAGGCGTTCCAGCGCTCGATGAGCTGCTTGACCACACCGGTCTCGGTGGTGTCCTTGCCCTCGACGTAGGTGATCGGGCCGCGGCCGGTCAGGTTCTGGCCGGTCGGGCTGCCGCCGTTGTCGCTGGAGCACGCACTGGTGAAGGTCGCCGTCAACAGCGCGACCGAGGCAGCCGCCAGCGCGGCCCGCGATACGAGCGACGAACGTAGGGACGACACCTTCTTCAAAGCCATTGCGAACACTCCATGGGTACGACGTGAGCAGCAGCACACCCTGCCGGTTGCACAACGGAAGATACATGGTGTTCATCCGCCACGCCCGAAGAGCGGTACAGAAGGCCAGGTCGGGTGGATGTCGCCGGTCGCGGGGAGCCTCGACCGGAGCATGCGCCGCCGCCCGTCCGAGCGCACGACGACCTGTGACGCGGCGTCCCGTTACCCTGGCTGCCGATGACTTCGCCCAACGCGGTTCCCGATCGGATGCTCACACGCATCGGCGGTCTGCTGCGCAAGGCCGAAGCGACCGACAACGAGCACGAGGCGGAGGCCTTCCTCGCCGCGGCGCAGCGGTTGGCGACCCGATCCTCGATCGATCTCGCGGTGGCGCGGGCGCACGTCGCGGGGCGGGAACGCAGGCCGACGCCGGTGCAGCGGGTCGTTCCGATCGGCGAGCCGGGCAAGAAGGGACTGCGCACCTACGTGCAGCTGTTCGTCGCGATCGCGCAAGCCAATGATGTGCGCTGCGATGTTGCCCGCACCTCCACCCAGGTCTACGCCTACGGCTTCGACACCGACATCGACACCTGCGAGGCGCTCTACGCCAGCCTGCTCGTGCAGATGGTGCGCGCGTCCGACCACTACATCAAATCGGGGCAGTACCGCACGGCGACCGTCGAGAAGATCGTCAGCGAGAAGCGCTGGGGACGCACCGTGCGACGCCGGGTGCAGGCGCCCGCCGCCCCCGTGACGGCCCGGCTGAACTTCCAGATGGCCTTCGCCGCACGCATCGGGCGGCGGCTCGCCGAGGTGAAGTCGGAGGTCGAGGCCGAGGCGGTGGCGCCGGAGACGGCGGCGGCCGGGACGGCGCTCGCGCTGCGCGACAAGGAACTGGAACTCACCGACTTCTACAGCCGCACCTCGGAGGCCCGCGGGACTTGGCGCGGGCCGCAGGCCTCCGCCGGGCACTCGGCCGGGGCCCGTCGCGCGGGTGATCGGGCGGGTCAGGCGGCGCGGCTGGGCACGTCGCCCGAACTGGGCGGGGCGCGTGGGCAGCTGACCTCCGGCGCGGGCGAGTGAGTGCTTTCGTATGGCTGCCTCGCCGACGGAGTGCTCAGTGCCGGGAGCATTTCGGCTCGCGGTGGCGCGGGGTGGGCCTCGGGGCGCTTGTTTCGAGCCTGCTTCGGCGCAATGAGGATGGACGGCGCCGGTGGCTGTTCCAGCACTCGGTAGGCTCGGGATCTCGATGTCGGAGGGGCTGCCCGCGGCTGATCTCGGGCGCGGTCGGATGGCAGCATTTCCCTCGGTCGGCGATCTCGAGTTTGCGGATATTGCCGCTTCACGGCTGGGCGACCGGGAGCGTGCCGCGATGAGTGAACGAGATACCCAGCGCGCCAAGGTGTACGACGCCGAACAGCTGGTCCGTGGCATGTTCGATCGCGCCGACGAGTACGGCAATCGCACCGTCGAGCTGTACGGCTCGCACATCACCTTGCCCGTCGAACGCCGTTTCGCCTCGGTGGCGTCCGTCCAGACCTATGCTGAGAAGGTGCTCGCCCTCAATTGGGTTCGGGCCCAATGGGATAGAGCCGAGGTGCCGGTTCGGGTGCGGTCGCGTGCCGGAGCGACCGCCGCCCACTACGAAGCGGCCGACGCAGTCCTCGCGGTGCCGCTGCACACCGGCGGCACCGCGTGGGCTCTGCGCGAACTGGTCGTCTTGCACGAACTGGCCCACCACTTGGAACCCGCACCCGGCGAAGTCGCGCCCCACGGACCCGAATTCTGCACCCGCTACCTGGAATTGGTGGACGGAGTCGTCGGCCCCGAAGCCGCCCTAGTGCTGCGAACGACAATGCTCAGCTGCGGCGTCCGTTTCGGCTAGGCCGAAGCGCGTAGGCAATCGGCGGGACAGAAATGGTTGCTTTGCGGGTCTCCGGAACCGCCATTTCTCGCCCGTCATAACCATTTGACTACGGTCGATAGAGAAATGGCGGCGGAGGTTGGCGCGGAGCCGGTTTCGGGAAATAGCCCGGGTTTCCCTCTAGGCGAGCAGGGCGCGTACGCGCTGGTAGCGGGCGTGCCACCAGGCGACGCGGTCGGGGTCTGGGTGGCGGTAGCGGTCGATGAGTGCAGAGTCCGGCGTGAGGGGTGTGCGCGGCACAGGGAGGAAACCGTCCACCGGGCGCAGGGATTCGGCCACCACGTCGCCCTCGAACAGGGAGGTCGTGCCGAGTCCGCAGGCGAAGTCGAGTTCCGGGAGCGCGCCGGCCAGCGCCAGCTGCGCGCCGAGGCCGACGCTGGTCTCCAGTGCGGAGGAGACCACGCAGGGCAGTCCGGCCGCCGCAGCAACCTCCAGCGCGCGTCGAACTCCGCCCAGGGGAGTGCATTTGAGCACGGCGACATCGGCCGCCCCTGCCACGGCCACCCGCAGCGGGTCCTCCGCACGCCGGATGGATTCGTCGGCGGCGATGCGCACGTCGACCTTCCTGCGCACCTCGGCGAGTTCCTCGACGGTCCGGCACGGCTGCTCGACGTATTCCAAACCACCTGCGGCGCGGTCGATCCGAATGATATGGGCGACCGCGGTGTCCACATCCCACACCGCATTGGCATCCACCCGAATCCCGCCGTCCGGCCCGAGCGCGTCGCGGACCGCCTCGACCCGCGCCAGGTCCTCGCCGAGGGAATCGGGATGGTCGGCGACCTTCACCTTCGCCGTGCGGCAGCCCGACGCGCTGACGATCCGGTGCGCCCGCTCCGGATCGACGGCGGGCACCGTGCAATTGATCGGAATACGCTCCCGCACCGGCTCCGGCCACCCGGTCGTCAGCTGCTCGACCGCCGTCGCCAGCCATCCGGCCGCCTCCCGATCGTCGTACTCGGGGAACGGACAGAACTCACCCCACCCCAGCGGCCCCGGAATCAACATCCCCTCCCGCACGGTGATCCCGCGAAACCGCGTGCGCAGCGGAATCGCGTAGACGACGGGCTCGGGGAACGTATCGGCGGTCATCGTTGGTCAGCCTACGGGCCGAGGCCGATACGAGTAGCGGCATATCGGCCCGGCTTGCGAAACCGTCGAAGCGGTGGGTGTCGTAGCAGGCCTCGCGCAAGGATCAGGACGGCCTACGAGTTCCATCGCGTTGGCGATGGGGCTTCGGATGTTCGCGCCGTTCGTATCGTGGCGAAAATCCGTGCATGCGGGTGCGCTGGCTCGGCGTAGACGAAGTCGCTGCGTTGCTGCCGCCACAGCCCGCGCTGGCGCGTTGGCTGCCGCAGCTGGCGGTGCGATCCGGGCTGTCTGCCGCCGAGTGTGTTGTATGCGATGGGGGTCCCCGGGGGCTGTTGAGGCCGAAGTGGAACCGGACCGGAACGCGGTTCGAATCGCCATCGATGACGGGCGCTGCCCGACCGTTTCGAGAGCGAAAAGCGACGCCGCCGACGCGCACGTGCTGGCCGAGTTCGGAGTGTGGCGATCGGCCGCATGTGGTCGCGTGGTCGACAGACGGGCACCCTGGACGTATGGGGTCGGCGTTGTCGAGGCGATTGGCAGACTTGACGCGGGCCGGTCTCGCCACCTTCGTCGCCCTCGGGATCGGTTGGTCAGCAGTGATTCTCGTCCCCCTGTACGAGTTCCTCGTAGCCGACGGACAGCGTGGCAGCAGGTATCTGCCGGTCGCCTACGGCCTCGCATGGACGGGAATCGCCGCGGCGGTTGTAGTGGCAGCCGTACTGGTGGTGTCGAAGTTGCGTATGCGCAGGGCAATTGGATGGACGCCACTGGTGGCGGTCCCGTTGATCATCGAGTCGTGGTTGCTGGGATGCCTCGTCGCGCTGGTGCTGGGTTCGCTCTGAGCTGGTGCTGTGTTTCGTTTCGAGCTGGTGCTGGGGATCTGAGCTGGTGCTAGGTTCCGTTCGCGCTGGTGCTGGATTCGATCTGAGCCGGTGCCGAGTTCGATTCGAGCTGGTGCGGGATCTACTCGATCCGAGAGGAAAACGGGCGCCCGGCGGGTACCGGGCGCCCGGTGATTCACAACCGCTCGAGGATGGTTGCGTTGGCGAGTCCGCCTGCCTCGCACATGGTTTGCAGTCCGTAGCGGGCGCCGCGGTCCCGCATGGCGTGCACCAGTGTGGTCATCAGGCGGGCGCCGGACGCGCCGAGCGGGTGACCGATCGCGATCGCCCCGCCGTTGACGTTCACCTTCGACATATCGGCGCCGGTGTCCTGAGCCCAGGCAAGCACCACCGGCGAGAACGCCTCGTTGATCTCGACGAGGTCGATATCGGAGAGTTGAAGACCGGCTCGCTGCAACACCTTTCGGGTCGCCGGAATCACCGCGGTGAGCATCATGAGCGGGTCGTCGCCCGCGACGGCGAAGCTGTGCAGCCGGGCGAGCGGGCGCAGGCCGAGCTGTGCGGCGCGTTCGCTGGTCATGATCAGCACCGCGGCGCTGCCGTCGCTGACCTGGCTCGCGCTGGCGGCGGTGATCTGCCAGCCGATCTGCGGGAAGCGCTCGCCCATCGCCGGGTCGTAGTAGGCGGGCCGCAGTCCGGCGAGGGTGTCGAGGGTGCTGCCGACGCGGATGCCCTCGTCGCTGATCAGCCCGTTGATCGGGGCGAGCTCGGCGGCGAAGAGGCCGTTCTTCGTTGCCTGCGCTGCCTTTTCGTGGCTGGTCAACGCGAACTCGTCGAGCTGGGTGCGCGTGAGGCCCCACTTCGCTGCGATCAGTTCGGCGCTGATGCCCTGCGGTACCAGACCTTCCGGGTACCGTTCGGCGAACGCGACACCGGAGAGGTCCTCGGAGCCGACGAGGTTGGCGCCCATCGGGATTCGGCCCATCGACTCGACGCCCGCGGCGACCACGATGTCGTACGCGCCCGCGATCACGCCCTGGGCGGCGAAGTGGATGGCCTGCTGACTGCTGCCGCACTGCCGGTCCACCGTCGTCGCGGGCACCGATTCGGGGTAGCCCGCGGCCAGCGCCGCTCGCCGCGTCACATTGGCGCCCTGCTCGCCGACCTGCGTGACCACGCCGCCGATCACATCGTCGATCCGCGCCGGATCGATGCCGCTGCGCTCGACTACCTCGCGCAGGCTGTGTGCCAGCAGGTCGACCGCGTGGACGTTGTGCAGCGCTCCGTTCGGCTTGCCCTTGCCGATCGGCGTGCGCACCGCTTCGACGATCACCGCGTCTCTCATGGCGGATCCTTCCTCTGACCGGGGCTTCTGCACCCTGGCTCTATTGGCTTATAGTCAGATTAACGCCTGGGTATAGCTGACTCAAGTCAGTCGCGGATATGATGTGCGTCATGGCAGCCGTGATGGAAGGACCCTTGGCCGATCTCAGTTCGTGGCAGGCCGTCGACTGTTCCATCGCCAAGGCGATGGAACTCGTCGGCACGCGCTCGGCCGTCCTGATCCTGCGCGAGGCCTACTACGGCACCCGCCGCTTCGACGGTTTCGCCAGCCGGGTCGGTATCACGGATGCGGCCGCGGCGGCCCAGCTCCGCAAGTTGACCGAGGCCGGCCTGCTGGCAAAAGAGCCTTATCAGGAAGAAGGCAAACGCACGCGGCACGAATACGTCCTCACCCGGATGGGCCGCGACCTGCTCCCGGCCGTGCTGGCCTTGATGCAGTGGGGGGATGCGTACCTACAGCCGGGCCCGGCCCCGTTGTTGCTGGTCGAGGAGGCGACGGGGGCTCCGGTACGTGTCGAGGTGCGGAGCGCGACGGGCAAGGAGATCGAGTTGGAGGAACTCGGGATTCGGGTGAACGAGAGCTACCTGCAGCAAAGACGGCAGCGCTCAGAGTAGCGGCCGGTCGACCGCTCTGCCGTGTGCGTGAATTGAACCTCGCAGAGCTTCCACACGCCTCGCAGCAGTTGTACTGGCTGCGAGGCGTGTGAAGAGTTTGCGAGGTATCGCTAGCGGCCCGCGCCGGGGCTCAGTCGAGGCGACGGCCGTCCGTGGCGGAGAAGAAGTACGTGTGTTCAGGGGTGGTGGACAGCTTCAGGCGGGTGCCCTTCGCGGGCGGGTTGCGCCAATCGGCCCGCGCCACAATGGATTCCCCCGCACCGTCGACCTGACCCTCGGCGACGGTGCGGCCGTAGATGTAGGCGTCGGAACCGAGTTCCTCCACCACGTCCACTTCCATCTCGATGCCGTCCTTGCTCAGTCCGTCGCCGAGCTCGAAGTGTTCGGGGCGGATGCCGACCACGACCTTGCCCTCGGCGGCGTCGGACACCGAACGCGGCACCGGCAGTGCGTGCCCGCCGAGCGCCACCGCGCCGTCGGACACCGGCAGCGTGAACATGTTCATGGCGGGCGAGCCCATGAAACCGGCGACGAAGGCGTTGGCCGGGTTGCGGTACAGGTCGCGCGGGGTCGCGCACTGCTGGAGCAGGCCGTCCTTGAGCACGGCGACGCGGTCGCCCATGGTCATGGCCTCGACCTGATCGTGGGTGACGTACACCGTCGTGGTGCCGAGCCTGCGCTGTAGCTGGGCGATCTGGGTGCGGGTCTGCACGCGCAGCTTGGCGTCCAGGTTCGACAGCGGCTCGTCCATCAGGAACACCTGCGGCTGACGCACGATCGCCCGGCCCATCGCCACGCGCTGACGCTGACCGCCGGACAGCGCCTTCGGCTTGCGGTCCAGGTAGGGCTCCAGGTCGAGCAGCTTGGCGGCCTCCCGCACGCGCTGGTCCTTCTCCGCCTTGGCGACCTTGGCCAGCTTGAGCGCGAAGCCCATGTTCTCGGCCACCGTCATGTGCGGGTAGAGCGCGTAGTTCTGGAACACCATCGCGATGTCGCGTTCCTTCGGCTCCGCGTGGGTGACGTCGTTCGCGCCGATCAGGATGCGCCCGCCGTTCACCTCCTCCAGCCCGGCCAGCATCCGCAGCGAGGTGGACTTCCCGCAACCGGACGGGCCGACCAGAACCAGGAACTCGCCGTCGGCGATCTCCAGATCCAGCTGGTCGACGGCGGGTTTGGTCGCGCCGGGATACAGGCGGGTGGCGCGCTCGAAGGTCACCGTTGCCACGGCAGATCACATCCCTTCACCGGCAGGAACGTGCCGGACGATCCGAGTAGAGGGCTCACCGTCGCACGCGGCGCGCGGACGGTCCGGACGATCGTATCGGGCGACAAATTCCCATGCAGCCGAGTCCGTGCGCCGGCCGAAAGCACGAGGAAGGCGCGGGCCGGTTTTCACCACGCCGGATCCGCCGGACGCCGGTAGCCTCGATCGCGGGGATCAGCGAGCGAACGAGGAGGGCATGAGATGAGTCGGCCGATTCGGATCGGAGTCCAGCTGCAGCCGCAGCACGCCCCCAAGTACGGCTTGATTCGCGATGCCGTGCGGCGGGCCGAGGACGCCGGTGTCGACATCGTCTTCAACTGGGATCATTTCTATCCGCTCAGCGGCGATCCGGTGGGCGCGCACTTCGAGTGCTGGACCATGCTCGCCGCGTTCGCCGAGCAGACCGAGCGGGTGGAGATCGGCGCGCTGGTCACCGGCGGTGGGTACCGCAACCCGGAACTGCTCGCCGATATGGCGCGCACCGTCGACCACATCAGCGACGGCAGGTTGATCCTCGGCATCGGCGCGGGCTGGTTCCAGCACGACTACGACGAGTACGGGTACGAATTCGGCACGGCGGCAAGCCGATTGAAGCTGCTCGGGGAGAGCATGCCGAGGCTGACCGCGCGGCTGAAGAAGCTGAATCCGCAGCCGACCCGCGACATCCCGATCCTGATCGGCGGCGGTGGCGAGCGCAAGACGCTGCGCCTGGTCGCCGAATACGCCGACATCTGGCACAGCTTCGCCGACCTCGGCTCGCTGCGGCACAAGAACCAGGTGCTCGCCGAGCACGCCGCCGCCGTCGGCTCCGACCCGTCCCGTATCGAGCGCTCGGTGCCGTGGCCGGGAGCGGAGCAGGCGCCGGCGTTCATCGAGCAAGGGGTGGGCTTGTTCACCGTCGGCGTGAGCGGCCCCGACTACGACTTCGGCCAGCTCGAGCAGGCCATCCGGTGGCGCGACGAGGTGAACCCGGAACAGGTCACCGGCTTGGCCTGAGCCCGGTTCCGGGTTCTACCGCGATCAGACCGTCGAATACTGCCGCTCGCGGGCCACGGCCGCTGCCCCCTCGACGGGCAGCGACAGGCGGACCGGGAGTTCGGCGAGACCTCGAATGAGCAGGCTCCTGCGCCAGCTCAGTTCGGCGAAGTCGCCGTCGAGCGACATCGCCGGGATTCGATCGAGCAGCCGGGTGAGCGCGATGGTGGCCTCCATCCGGGCCAAGGCCGCGCCGACACAGTAGTGAATGCCGTGGCCGAAGGCGATGTGCCGGTTGTCGGTGCGCATCGCGTCGACCCGGTCCGGGTCGGCGAACCGCTGCGGATCGCGGTTGGCCGCCGCCAGGGAGATCATGACGAACTCGCCCGCGTCGATCTCCTGACCGCCCAACGTGATCGGCGCGGTGGTGAACCGGGCCGTCGCCATATGCACCGGACCCTGGCAACGCAGGATCTCCTCGACGTAGGCGGGGACGCCGGTCGGGTCGGCGCGCAGTCGCTCGGCCGTGGCCGGATCGCGCAGCAGCTCGAGCACCGTGTTGCCGATCAGGTTGACCGTGGTCTCGTGCCCCGCGGCCAGCAGCAGGAACAGCATCGAGATGAGTTCCTGCTGGTCGAGCCGGTCGTTGTCGTCCTTGGCGACGATCAGTGCCGAGAGCAGGTCCTCGCGGGGATTGTCGGTGCGTACGGCGATCAGTTCGGTGAGGTAGGTGAAGAAGCTGATGCCGGCGCTGGTCCGTTCCTCGACGCTGGCCGATTCGTCGACCACGACCTCGGTCCAGGCGCGGAACTCGTCCTTGTCGTCGTCGGCCACGCCGAGCAGCTCGCAGATCACCATGATCGGCAACGGGAACGCGTAGTCGTCGAGCAGGTCGGCGGATTCCTTGCCGCTCAACTCGTCGAGCAGCGAGTCGGCAATCGCGGTGATGCGGGGGCCGAGGTCGCGAACCGCGCGGCTGGCGAACGCCTTGGCCACCAGGCTGCGTAGCCGGGTGTGCTGGGGCGGATCGGCGAAGAGCATGTTGTCGTTGACGGCGCCCGCGAACTTCTCGGCTCCGCCGTTCTTGGCCATGGCGGCCTGGCCCTCGGGCGAGGTGACGCGCTTGCTGATATTCGGCTCGATGAAGGCCTGTTTGGCCACGTCCTGATCGACGATCAGCCAGCTCAGCACCCCGTCCAGACGGACGCGGTGGATCGGTCCGCGTTCGCGCAGACTCCGGTAGACGGCGTGCGGGTCCCGGTAGAAGTCGTCGTCGGTCAGCTCGATGATCTCGTTGGCGGTCGTCACGCGGCGCCCCCGGTCCGCGACGCGGAGCCGCCCGAAACCGAACATGAATCCAGGTAGTTCACTAGCCCTGTGTCCTTTCGAGGTCGAACGGTTCTGATTCAGTCCCGACGCAGTCTCGAGAAGCGGTAACAGCGGTGATCGCTCGCTGTCCGATCGTGGTGGTGCCGAGGCGAAGTCGGCCGCCGGCTGCATCGGTGGAACGTCGAGCAGTTTCGATCGGTGTGAACCTTGAAAAAGCCCCGTGCGGGAGTAATCACCTACGCCGCGCCGACCGGTCGTGCCGTGCCGGCGACAGAATGTCCGCGTACCCGGGGCAAATTTCCGAGCGATTCTCGCACAGGCGCGCCGCTGTGCGGCGAGTGACCCTCGTCGCGTCGGCCACATGTAACTGTGGATTTGCGGTATGTCCGCACTAGGGTTCTCGACCATGGCTGGTCTGCCCGCTGCGTGGCGTCGTGCCCTGATCACCTCGATACTGATCGCCGTCGGTCTGACGGCGGCAGGCTGTGGTTCCGGCGACGAATCCTCCGATATCAGGGACCTCTGCTCGCCCCCAGGGCTGAGCGCGGCGTCCGCTGCGCCGACGAATCTGGCCTCCTCCGCCACCGCGGGACCGGACCGCTACACCACCGCGAACACGGCCCCGCTGGAATCCATCGACGCGAACAGGCTCGGGCTGATCACCCCCGGCACGCTCAGCGTCGGCACCCTCTCCGACGCGCCCCCGAGCATCTGCGTGAACTCCGCGGGGACCTTCACCGGCTTCGACAACGAGCTCCTGCGCGCGGTGGCCGCGAAACTCGGCCTGCGAGTGCAGTTCTCGGGCACCGAGTTCTCGGGTCTGCTCGCGCAGGTGGCGGGCGCGCGCTTCGATGTCGGCTCCTCCAACATCACCACCACCGACGCCCGCCGCGAACTGGTCGGCTTCACCAACGGCTACGACTTCGGCTACTTCGCCCTCGTGGTGGCCAACGGGAGTCCGATCCGCAGCTTCGCCGATCTAGGTCCAGGTACCCGGATCGCCGTCGTCCAGGGCACGGTGCAGGACGACTACGTGGTGAACACCCTGCACCTGGACCCGGTGAAGTTCCCGGACTACAACACCGCCTACGCCAATCTGAAGACCGGTCAGGTCGACGCCTGGGTGGCCCCCTCGGCGCAGGCCGAGGGCGCGATCAAGCCGGGCGACGGCACCTCGGTGGTCCAGAACGCTTTCAGTCTGGACAATTTCGCCGCGTGGGCGGTGAACAAGAGCAACAAGCCGCTCGTCGACGCGCTCAACAGCGGCCTGGACGCGGTGATCGCGGACGGCACCTACGCCCGCCTCTACAGCGACTGGGTGCCGCGGCAGTTGCCGCCGGGCTGGAAGCCGGGTTCCAAGGCCGCACCGACTCCGCAGCTGCCCGATTTCGCCGCGATCGCCGCCGAACAGGGACCGGACCAAGGCCAGGAGCAGACCGCGCCGAAGTCCACCCTGCAACAGCTGGGCGACACATTCTTCGATTGGTCCCTGTATCGCAAGGCTTTTCCCGATCTGATCAAGACGGGTCTGCCGAACACCCTGATCCTGGCGCTGGTTTCGGGGCTGCTGGGCACCGCGATCGGCATGCTGCTCGCGGTCGCCGGAATCTCACGCACCCGCTGGTTGCGCTGGCCCGCGCGGGTTTACACCGATATCTTCCGCGGCCTGCCCGCCGTCGTGATCATCCTGCTCATCGGTCTGGGTGTCGGGCCGGTGGCGCGCAACATCACCGGCAACAATCCGTACTGGCTCGGCGCGGTCGCTCTGGCACTGCTGGCCTCGGCCTACATCGGTGAAATCTTCCGTTCCGGAATCCAATCCGTGGAGGCCGGGCAGCTGGAGGCGGCGCGCGCCATCGGCTTCGGCTATCGGCGGGCCATGACGCTGGTGGTGATCCCGCAGGGCGTGCGCCGGGTGCTCCCCGCGCTGATGAACCAATTCATCGCGCTCATCAAGGATTCCTCGCTGATCTACTTCCTCGGTCTGCTCGCCAGTCAGCGCGAACTGTTCGCGGTGGGCCGAGATCTCAACGCGCAGACCGGAAATCTCTCGCCGCTGGTCGCCGCGGGCCTGATGTACCTGGTGCTGACCATCCCGCTCACCCACCTGGTCAACTACATCGACCGCCGGATGCGCACCGGTCGGCCCGATCAGCCGATCGACGAACTCGAGCAGGCCACCATCACCGAAGGGCGCTGAACCATGAGTGCATCTCTCACCGGAACCGGCCTGCACCTCACCCTCGGCCGCAACCACGTGCTGCGCGGTATCGACATCCACGTCGACGCGGGCACGACCACCACCGTCATCGGACCCTCCGGCTCCGGCAAGTCGACCCTGCTTCGGGTGCTCAACCGGCTGCACGAGCCGGATCGCGGCGACGTCCTGCTGGACGGCGAGTCGGTGCTGCGCGAGGACCCGGACCGGCTGCGTCAGCGCATCGGCATGGTGTTCCAGCATTTCAACCTGTTCCCGCACAAGACCGTGGCGGACAACATCGCGCTCGGCCCGCGCAAGCTGCGCGGTCTGTCGAAGGACACGGCGCGAGCACTCGCGATCGAGCAGCTGGAGATCGTGGGGCTGGTGAACAAGGCCGACGCGCGACCCGCGAATCTCTCCGGCGGGCAGCAGCAGCGGGTCGCGATCGCGCGGGCGCTGGCCATGCGGCCGGAGATCATGTTCTTCGACGAGGCCACCTCGGCGCTCGACCCCGAGCTCGTGAAGGGCGTGCTCGCGCTGATGAGCGATCTGGCGTCCGGTGGCATGTCGATGATCGTGGTGACGCACGAGATGGGGTTCGCGCGCAGCGTCTCCGACAATGTGGTGTTCATGGATCAGGGGCAGGTGGTGGAGACCGGGACGCCGGACACGCTGTTCGACGCCGCCGAGACGCCGCGGTTGCGCAAGTTCCTCTCGCAGGTGCTCTGAGGTTCGGTAGCGCATAGCTGGCAATCTCCATCCATGCACACGTGCTAATGTGTTGTTGTTCACAGATGCACCTGTCCATCGCGATGGAAGAAGGCTTTCTGATGACTGCAGCACACTCCGAGCACACCGGCCACGCGCACGTCCACTGCGAGGGCTGCGGCCATGTCGCCGTTCCGCACGGTGACCACGTCGACTATGTCCACGACGGCCACCTGCACCGCGCCCACGACGGCCACTTCGACGAATGCGAGCCCTCCGGTCACACCGAAGTCGTCCACGACCACGTACACGGTGAAGGCTGCGGCCACGTCGCCGTCCCGCACGGTGACCACGTCGACTACATCCACGACGGCCACCGTCACGCTCCCCACGACGGCCACTACGACGAACACTGATCCCAGGCGCGCGCCGCTCGTCTCGCCGCGCGCCTGATTCTCACCCCGCCTCCCGCAACCGCACCTCCAGCCGCAACCCCAACGCCTCCGCGTACCGCTCGAGCATGGGGATGGTCGGCATGGTGCCGCCCGCCTCGAACCGCGCCACCGCAGGCTGCTTCAACCCTGCCCGCTCGGCCAGTTCTGCCTGCGTCATCCCGAGCGCCTCCCGCCGCGCGCGGATGGTCAGGTGTGGAAGGTGGCGATGGCGGACCAGAGGAGGGGGGAGTGTTCGATGGCGCCGGTTTCGCGCCAGGTGGTGAGGCGGGTGCGGTGCCAGGTGGTGAGGGGGTGGAGAGGGTCGGGGTGGTCGTGAGCGGTGTCGATGGCGCGGATGAGGTCTTGCAAGGGGGTTGCGGTGGCGCCTGCGAGGCGTTGGAAGGCTAGGTCGGTGGGGAGCGGCCAGCGGGTGGCGGTGACGAGTTCGGCGCCGCCGTTGATCATGGCCGCGACGAGGCCGAGCGCCTCGGTGAAGCGGAGGTCGCCGCCGCTCTCGCAGGCGATCAGGGCGACACGGCTCGGCATGGGCCAAAGGTCGGGGCCCGCAACGGGTTCGGGATCAAGGGTGTGGGTGCCGAGCAGGAGGTCCTTGGCCGACAGGGGGCGGTGCGTGCGCAGCGGTTCGGCGAAACCGGTGGATTCGGCCGTGCACGCCAGGTGGAGTTCGGCGCTCTCGCTCTGACCGGACTCCGGTGCGGCGGCCGTGACGTGTCCGACGTAGATCAGTCGCGATGCCCCCGCACGGAGCGTCTCGGAGAGCCACCCGCGATCCAGGTCGGTTCGGCGGAAGACCTCGACGGTATCGGTCACGCTGGGTCGGAGGCGTTGGCGTGCTACATGTTCGGCGACCCGCTCGGAGAGTGCGCCCGAACCGTTCATCCGTCCCAGCACCGAGCCCAGTGCGGAGTCGGCGCGAAATCCCGGCACCCGCGGATCGAGCACGGCGACCACCGGCAACTCGCGATCGGCTGACCAGCTGCGCGCGCGCCGTCCCGGCGCGTGCACGACGCCCGCTGGAGCGAGCAGGCTGACGTCGGCGATGTCGATGAGCCGCAGAGCCGGGTCGGGCGCGATGATCTCCCACGGCACCTGCGCCACCCGTGGCGAGGGTTGTAGGCGGATATGCGGCCGAACTCCCCGCGTGTACAGCTCGTGCAATTGCACAGCCAGCCCGTACGGCAACAACGCGCGGGAAAGTGACTGTGCCAATCTGTATTCCGCGTCCGGGGACGCGAACGCGCCGGTCGTCAGCGCGCGCTCGAGTCCGCCCGGAGCGTCGGGCTTCGGTAGCGCATCGGCAAGCGCCGACACCGCCTCCGCGATCGGATCACCCGGCAGCATCGCGGCCCCGCGCGGCGCGGCATCGTCGTCCCACCGCCAGGACATGTAGAGGTCACCGGCGTCGGCCATCCGCACGACTACCGTCGGCTGCTCGGGTGTCGTCATGCTCGAATCCTGGGGCTCGCGCGACGTGCTGACGCGGACCGCCGATCAGCAGCGCCGCGGGCTCGCCGCCTAGGTAAGCCCAGGCGCGCACTGTGCCCTGCCGAGCATGCTGTTGTCGACTCGGGCCGCGTGTTTGCTGCGCGTGGTGTTGTCGACTCGGGCCGCGTGTTTGCTGCGCGTGGTGTTGCCCACCCGGGCCACGCGGTCGCAGCGCGGGATGCAGCCCCCGCCGATCTCACATCGCCGCGAAGTTCACTCATACCGTCAGCACCCGTTCCTCCCGCACCGCGCGCCCATAGCGCTGCTCGGCGGCAGTGATGTACTCCGCCAGCGCGATGTGCCCGTCCGGCGCGACCGCCAGCCGCGGCGGCGGGGTGACTCGCAGGCCGGCGGCCGCGGCGACCTTGGCCAATGCCGAACCGAGGTGGAGCGCGGAGCCCTCGGCCTGCGCGGGCGCCTCGATCGGTGAGAGCGGCTCCAGCGGCAGCTGCGGGCGGGGCTGGTGGTCGGTCGCATCGACATCCACTGTGGTTCCCGCACATTGTGTTTCGATCAGATCCGCGATGAGCGGACCGTCCCCGCAGAGGTAGGCGAATCGGAACGCCAAGCGCATCGCGGGGTCGGCGATCTCGCGATTCCACTGGGCCCGTTGATTGCCGTTCGGCAGCGTGTATCGCACGGCATCGATGGCGATGGCCGCGGGCACCGCTACATCGCGAGCCAGCGCCAGCAGCTCGGGAGTCGGCGCGTCGATGCTGTCGATCACCGCCTCCAGCAGCACGGCGTGCCAGAAATCGACCTGCGCGCAGTGCAATCCGAGACCGCGCGCCGCGTACGCCTCGAACGCGGCGGCGAGCAACTCCTGTCCCTCGTCGACGCGAAAGCCTTTGAACGCCACCGTCGCGAGACGGGTCTGGACGGCGGCCACGTCCAGCATCGCGCCGGACGCCTCGAAGCAGGCGAGGGAGCGCCGGTACAGCGCCTCGGCTTGTTCGTCGTCGTCGCGATGTTCGGCGACGTACCCCATGATCCTGAGCCCGACTCCGGCGCGGTACTCGAGTCCGGCCTGTTCGAAATACCGCTGGCTCGCTCGCAGCGGCTCTTCCGCGTCGTCGAACCGGTTCACTCTCGTGTACAGCGTGGCCAGATTCTGCTGGGTTTCCGCCACCGCGTTGCGGTCGCCCGCCGCCTCGAAGGCGGCCAGCGCTTGTTCGGCGAAGTCGATGCCGAGTTCCCTGCGCCCGGTCTCGAAGTACGCGCCCGCCAGGTTCATCAGTGGATGGCCGGTGAGGTGCGGCGCGAAACGTTGTGCGACGTCGAGGGTTTCGGTGGCCAGTTCGACCACCCGCACCCACTGGGCGCGGTGGAACGCCACCGCCGTCAGTGAGAGCAGGCAGGGCACCCGCAGCGAGGCGAATTCGGGATGGTCGGTCAGCAGCGTCCTGGCTTGCTCGAGCGCGTCCTGCGCCGCGTCGAGTTCGCCGAGGTGCTGGAGCGCTTGCGAGTAGTTGACGAGCGTGGACGCGCGCTTCTCGACGGCGTCGTCGGGGATCTCCGCCAGCGCCGACCGGAACCGGACGGCCGCCCCCGCGTGGTCGCCGAGTTCGTCGCACATGCTCGCGGCGTTCACCAGCGCGCTGACCCGCACACCGCCGGAGGTGGTGAGGACCGCGTGTTCGAAGATGCGCAGCGCCTCCGCGACCTCGCCGCGCTGATACGCCGCAGCGCCTTCGTAGAGCAGTTCCAGGCCGGGCGGCGCTGCTTCGTCCTGTGTCATCAGAAGTCCGAATCCGATGCGGCGGCCGCGATCTCGGCCAGGAGCAAGGTGTCGTCGTCCGCCGTGGCGCCGCGCAGCCGGGCGGCGACCAGATCCCGAATCCGCGCGCGCTCGTCGTGGTCGGCGGGGAGCGCATCCGGACCCACGCCGGGCACATAGACATGCACTCCCGCAACGGCTTCCGCGGCAGTGGACGCCGTGCCCTGCCAAGTGTCGCCGACCAGATGGAGTTCCGTGTCGATCGCGCCGACGCTGGTGTCGAGCAGCGCGCGCGGGTGCAGATGCGCGGGCGGGGCATCGAGTTGCGGTGCGGCCACCGCCCTCACCCGTACTAGCGTCGCCCCCTCCGCCCTGGTCAACTCCCAGGACACGGCGTGTTCGGACGCGTCGACCAGGCCGGGCGGGCAGCGCCGCCAGTCCCAGCCGCCGCTGCCACGCCCGAAGACCAGTTCACCTTGTCGCGCACCGGAACCGGCGGCCAGCGCGTAGTCCTCCGCGCGGCCGAGCGCGACGGGTGCGGCGGGCAGCGGCTCGAGGTCCGCGTCGGCACCGTCGACGATCAACTCGCACGCCTCGGTGAGCGTGGCGATCTCGGTGTCGAGCAATTGCTGGTCCAGCGCTGGGATGCCGTCGATGGTGGAGGCGGGCCACCAGCGTGCCGCCCAGTGCGCGTAAGCCAACTTCCTGGCCTGAGCGACCAGGGTCGGCAGCGCGGGTTCTGCCGGAAGTTCGACGGCCTGCCGGTCGGCGACAGCCAGTGCGACATGCTCGCCGTAGACGGCCCACAACCATTCCTGCGCTTCGTCGAGGTCGTGCAGCACGGCGGCCGGGACCGGTTCTCCGGCCAGCAGACTCCAGGCGAGGTGACCGCCGACGACCTCCAGCACCATGGTGTCCAGTGGGGGAGCGTCCGCCCAGACCGTCGGCGCGCCTGCGGGTGCGATGGTCCAGAATCCTTCGGCGTCTTCGCGCACGAGCACCGCATTCATCAGCTCGCCCTCGATTCCGTCGAATCGACTTCGCTCGCCACAGCACTCGCGCTGAGCGCATTCTTCACCTTGGTGCGGTGATCGAGGATGACCGAGCGGGCCACGCCGTCCAGCAGGTCCCACAGCTCGTCGGGTTCGACCACCGCGGCTGCGCGAACATCTCGACCGTGCAACCGAACCCACAGCCGTCGTAGGTAGGGTCGCCACGGCGTGCGGAGTTCCGCGGCGATCTGCGTGAGCGGCCCGCTCGCACGATCGGAGTCGTGCACCGCGAGCCGCCGTGCTTGCAGCACATAGGCTTCGCGCCGCCAGCGATTGTTGATCGCCTGGTGTGCCGCGGTTCCGCGCGCCATGCCGTCCGGCGCCGCAACCCGCCCGGTCGTCCATGCGACGTCCGCCCCGCCGCGCCCCGACGACGCTGCACCGGCCAAGTGGCGCACCCTTCCCGCCCCGCCGGCGCCCTCGCCCGACGTCGCTCCGAACGGCGAAAGGCCAACGGCCAGGGCGGCTCCGGTAGCGGCCGCGACCCGCAGCGTCTCGTCCAGCAGTGCCCACGGCGAACAGCTGCGGGCGATTTCGTCGGTGACGAGTTCCGGGATCGGCGGCAGTTCGGCGCGTTCGCTCGAGGCCTGCAACACCGTGAAGACTCGTTCGTAGATCGTGCGGTCGAACGGAAGCCCGAGGTCCGCCTTGGACGCCGACGCGCCGAGCGCGGGCGAGTGCGGCAGCGGATGCGCGGTGAGCCCGAGTTCGTTCGCGCTGCTGCCGGATGCCCGGTGCCAGAGGTCGATTCCGGAGTGGGTGCCCGCGCGCGCCGCCACGAGACGGTCCAGTTCGGGCTGTCCATCACCGGTCACCCTGCTGTTCGCGCACGCGTCGAGCAGTTCCTCGAACGCCGCGGTGTGATCGCCGCTCACCGTCGCCGGTCGCCGCCGCCAGGCGATGTCGATCAACCCGCCAAGCTGCCGCGCCACCTCGGCGTCCGTGAGGTGCTGCTTGAGCGCCTGCGTGGTCCGGCCCGCGGCGAACTCGTGGATATCGCGCAGCGCGGCCTCCGCGGTTTGCCTGTCGCGCACCGGATCCGGATGACCCGCCGTGGTCGCGAGCTCGAAACAGCGCTGGAAGTAGAGATCCTGGGGATTGCCTTCGGTGATACGCAGCGCGCGGCGGACCTGTTTGAGCAGCGTGAACCAGGCCGCGGTGGCCCGCAGCACGTCGGCGGCGGCGAAGAGGCGCGATGCGAGCAGCGTCGCGCCGTCCGCGCTGAGAATCGCCCCTGCACAGCTCGGATGCTGCACGGGACGGATCACCAAGGGGTCGAGCAGGAGTTTGACGGTCCGGCGCAGCGGTCCGCCGTGCGGGCCGCTGAGTGCTTCGACGCCGTCGAGCCTGCGCCACACCTCGTCGAGCACCATGGCGCGCGGTCGTCGCATTCGACCAGGTTAACGGACCTGTGGCCGGTTCGGGCCGCCGAAACCTGGGATCGGTAGGCGGCACGCGATTCCTACCTTTCTCTCAACGGCCCGACCACCGGGCCGGACCAACGGAGAGACAGGAACGGATCACCATGAACACCAAGTACTTCCGCACCGGCACCGCCGCCCTCGCCGCCCTCGCGCTGACCGGCTTCCTCACCGCCTGCGGTGACGACTCCGCGAGCAGCTCGCCCGCGACCTCGAAGCAGACCACCGCCGCCGCGCCCGCCGGTCCCGCGGCGGGCAAGTCCGCGGCGCTGGTCGACGGCAAGGCGCTGGCAGGCACCTTCGAGACCACCTGCGTGAAGCAGGGCAACACGCTGGCCCTGGCCCTGACCGACAACAACAACGCCACCTACGGCCAGCTGACGGCCAGCGCCACCGTCACCGACTCCGACACCGTGCAGGCCGTCGGCATCGCGGGCAGCAAGGGCGGCTCCTCGGGTCTGCCCTACGCGGTGGGCTACGGCAACGGCCAGCCGGGCGGTTCGGCGAAGGTCGTGAAGGACGGCAACACCTACAAGGTCACCGGCGAGGGCGTCGGCGCGCCGGACCTGACCAACCCGCTTGCGGGGCCGTCCACCTCCACCTTCGACATCACCTTCGCCTGCTCGACCATCGTCGGCGCCTGACGGACGGTCCGTGTGCTCGGCTCCCCGTCGTCCCGCGAGCCCGGCGCCACCGAGGGGTGCGCCAGGACGGGACGACGGGGTGGCCCGGAACACGGAATGTCCGTCCGACAACCAAGAATTCAGGGAGTACACCATGGCAACCAAACTGCGCGTCGCCGCGATCGTCTTCGGCATCGCCGCGATCGGCCTCTACCTCGTGCACGGCCTCACCTACGAGCCGAGCAGCCCTTACGAGCCCGACTTCCTCGCCTGGGTGAACGGCTTCATGGCACTGCCGATCATCGCGTTCACCGCGGTGGTGATGGTCTTCGCCTTCACCGGCGAGGGCATCATGTCCGCGTTCACCGGGCTCAACTCGACGGAATTCCGCGGCGGCCTGCTCGGCATCGGCACCGTGAAGTCGTTCCGGCAGACCGGGCTGACGGTCAACGACCAGCCGCAGATTCGCATCGAGTTCAGCGTCGAGGGCGTGGACGGCAAGGTTTTCGAGTCCGCGGCCAAGATGATCGTGCCGCTCACCGAGCTGGCGCTGCTGCGTCCCGGAGTGGTGCTTCCGGTGCGGTACCTGCCCGATCGCACCGAGAAGGTGGAGGTCGATCTGACCGGCGACAGCGTCGAGGCGCAGCGGGTGATGAACGAATCCATGATTCGCAAGGGCTTCACCACCAAGGCCAAGCTCGACATCGCGGCGCGCGGCATCGCGGCGCAGGCGGTGGTGCAGTCGCTGTCGGTGCCCGGCGAGATCCGCAACGGCTACTCCAAAGTGGAGATCGGGCTCGCCGTCACCAGGCCCGACGGCAGCACCTTCCGCACCCGCGCCGAGAAGTTCCTGCCGCCGGCCAGTGTCGGCAACGTGCAGGTGGGCAGGATCGTGCAGGTGCACTACTTGCCGGAGAACGAGCAAGAGGTCGTCATCGCGGTACCGGTGAACGCCTGAGACTTGGTCGGCTGTTCACCTGAGTGTTTCCCGGTAATAGCCTGGGGCGTTTAGCGTGCGGCCGACAGCCCGAGTCAGGAGTGATCGTGACCTTGAAACCACTCGCCCTCTTCGTGCAGCACGACGGCCGCTCCGCGCGCGCCGCCGTGACCTGCGAATACAAATGTGCCAACGCGTGCTTCCACGAGACGCCCAACACCTCGGGCGGCGAGTACTTCGGCGACATTGTCAGCTCACTGAACCGGCGCGGTCTGATCAGGGGCGGCGCGGCGGCGGTGCTCGCCGTCGGCGCCGCCTCCGCGCTGGCGGCCTGCGGTGACGACACGGCCGAGGCCGGCTCCACCGGCGCCACCCCGGCGGGCCCGCCCGGCACCGGAACCAACTTCGTCGTGGTCGCCCCCAACAAGGAAGACGCGATCGTCGTCCCGCAGGGCTACGACCAGTCGGTCGTGATCCGCTGGGGCGATCCGCTTTTCGCCGATGCCCCCGCGTTCGACTTCGACCGGCAGACCGCCGCGGCGCAGGCCAAGCAGTTCGGCTACAACAACGACTTCGCGGCCCTGCTGCCCATCGAGGGCCAGGCCAACAGCTACCTGCTGGTGGTCAACCACGAGTACACCACCGCGCCGCACATGTTTCGCGGCTACGACAAGGCCAACCCGACGCCCGAGCAGCTCGCCGTCACCATGGCGGCGCACGGCCTGACCGTCGTCGAGGTGAAGGGCGAATCCGGCACCGGCAAGCTGACTCCCGTCTTCGGCAAGTACAACCGCCGCATCACCGCGACCACCGAATTCACCCTGACCGGACCCGCCGCGGGCAGCGAATTCACCAAGACCTCCGCCGACCCGACCGGCGCCAAGGTCCTCGGCACCTTCGCCAACTGCGCGGGCGGCGTGACCCCTTGGGGCACAGTACTTTCCGGCGAGGAGAACTTCCACGGTTACTTCGCCAACGGCGACAAGCCCGCGGGCGGCGACGCCGCGGTGGCGCGCGCCAAGCGCTACGGCTTCACCGCCGGCGCGACGGCCAACCTCTGGGAGCGCGCCGACAAGCGCTTCGACCTGGCGCAGGAACCCAACGAGGCGAACCGTTTCGGCTACGTCGTCGAGATCGACCCGTGGGATCCGAACTCGACGCCGGTCAAGCACTCGGCCATGGGCAGGCTCAAGCACGAGGGCGCGAACATCTACGTCACCAAGGGCGGCGACGTCGTCTCCTACACCGGTGACGACGAAAAGTTCGACTACATGTACAAATTCGTGTCGTCCCGCAAGGTGCAGTCCGGCTCTGGCGCGGCGAGCAGGCGGAACAACATGACCATCCTCGACGCGGGCACCCTGTACGTCGCGAAGCTCACCGGCGATCACGCGGACAAGATCGACGGCACCGGCGCCAAGCCGTCGGACCAGGGCTTCACCGGTAAGGGACAGTGGATTCCGCTGCTGGAGACCGACGCGCAGGGCAAGGGCAAATCGCTCGTCGACGGCATGACCGCCGAAGAGGTCGCGGTGTTCACCCGGCTGGCGGCCGACAAGGTCGGCGCCACGAAGATGGACCGCCCGGAGGACTTCGAGGCCAACCCCTACACCGGCAAGGTGTACGTCGCGCTGACCAACAACGACAACCGCGGCAAGGAGGGCAAGGCCGGTCCGGACGAGGCGAACCCGCGCAACCTCAACAAGAACGGTCAGATCCTCGAGATCGACGACGACCACACCGGCACCCAGTTCACCTGGTCGCTGCTGCTGGTCTGTGGCGATCCGGCCGCGGCGGACACCTACTACGCCGGGTTCGACAAGACCAAGGTGAGCCCGATCTCCTGCCCGGACAACCTGGCCTTCGACCCGTACGGCAACCTGTGGATCTCCACCGACGGCAACGCGCTGAAGTCCAACGACGGCCTCTTCTCGGTGGTGCTCGACGGCGCGAATCGCGGTGAGACCAAACAGTTCCTGACGGTGCCGCGCGGCGCGGAGACCTGCGGTCCGATCGTCACCGAATCGCGGGTCATCGTGTGCGTGCAGCACCCGGGCGAGGCCGACGACGCCACTCCGGAGAACCCGCTGTCGCACTGGCCCGACGGCGGTTCCGCGCAGCCGCGGCCCTCGGTGGCGGTGGTATGGAAGAAGGACGGCGGCCGGATCGGCGTGTAACCTGTTGTCCCCCGGGTGGTTTCGCCACCCGGGGGACGATCGCCGGTTTCCGGTGCGTCAGCCCATGTTGGCGAAGCGGGCGAAATCGCCTTGGGCGCCGCTGTACACGTTGAGATCGGTGCGGCCCGCGATGCCGGGGATGCTGCCGCTGTCGGTGGTCTGCCAGAACGTCCAGGCCGGCCAGCCGCCGGGCACCTCGGGTTGCTCGTTGTCGCGGTAGTCGGCGATCCACAGCGGATAGTGGGTGAATTCGCTGGTATCGGCCATCGCCGTCTTCCAGAAGTTCGGATAGGTGTAGATGATCGGCACTCGGCCGGTCAGTGCCCGCACCGTGTTCAGGTAGCGGTGCGTCCAATTGATCAGCGCCCCGGGAGCCAGGCCGCCGGAATGCTCGAGATCCAGCACCGGCGGCAGATCGAGCGGACCGTTCTGACCCAGCACGATCGTGGCGTAAAGCGCTGCTTGTGGTTCCGGCGGCAGCTGCGGCCTGGCGTAGTGGTACGTGCCGCGGGCGATGCCCGCCGCCCGCATCAGCACGCTGTCCGCGACGAAGTAGGGATTGATGTAGCTCAAGCCCTCGGTGGCCTTCACCATGGCGAAATCGTGTCCGGCTCGTTTGACCGCGAACCAGTCGATGAACCGTCCGTCGATGTGCTGCCAGGACGAGACGTCCGGCCCGGTCGGTGTGGCTGCGGCCTGGCCGTTCGCCGAGATGTCGGGCTCGGTCGGTGTGGCTGCGGCCTGGCCGTTCGCCGAGATGTCGGGCTCGGTCGGTGTGGCTGCGGCCTGGCCGTTCGCCGAAAGGATGCTGCCCACGGTGATCGCGGACAACGCAAAAATGCGGGTCGCTCTCCAGCGCGTGCTATCCATGCCCTTCGACCTTAGGGGCCGTGTTCAGCGTGGCCGGCGTTACCGATGAGACGTTTGCTGAATATTTACCAGTAAACTGTCACGGCGGCGATCACCCGAGCCAGTCCAGCACGGACGCGGCGGTCCACGACTGCTGCATGCTGCCGAGCGGCTCGCCGGTGAACGGCTCGTAGTACTCGGCGAAGGCGCCGTCGCTGGCCTGCCGCAGCCCTTCGGCGCGGAGCATGAACGCCCGCTCGGCCCAGCCGCGGCGGGCGAAGACCCAGGAGAAAAGCCAGCTCATCACCGGCCACACCGGGCCGCGCCAGTATTCGCGCGGCCGGAAATCCCTGGCGACGGGAGAGGTCGAGGGCGGCAGTGCGTAGCGCAGGTCCGGATGGCCGCAGTAGCGCGGACCCTCGAACAGGCGAAGCAGGCTGCGTTCGGTGTCGCGCGGCAAGCCGCCGCACAGCAACGGGGCGAAGACCGAGAGAGTCTCGGTGTTGATCCAGCGCTGCGCGCGCACGTCGAAGTCGCGAGCCGCGCCGGTGCGGGCGTCCGCGGTGGCGACGACGCCTGCGCGGAACCGATCCGCCCAGCTGTACAGCTCGCGCACGTCGGCGTTCGGCTGCTTGTACTCCTCGCCGATGTTGGCGAGCACCTCGCAGGCGAGCGCGAAGATCGCGGTGACGAACACGTCCTGCACGGCGAAGCTCATGGTCGAGGCCAGCACATAGTCGTCGTAGCCCGCCCGGCGCATCTGCTCGACCAGCCACAGGTACCTGTCGTACTCGCGGTCGGTGGGGCGCTGTGACGGATCGGCGACGACCAGCACGTCCTCGCGGCGATACGCGGGCAGGTCGCCGGGGACCACGTTCTCGTAGGCGCGGTCCCAGCGCGGCGAGTTGTCCATGCCGGATTCCCAGCCGTGGTAGAGCGTGATCCGCCCGTTCTCCTTCGGGTCTCGGGCGTGCGCGAGCCAGCGATGCCAGCGCACCAGGTCCGGCCATCGGCGGTTGAGGAACTCCTCGGCGATCGCGCGGGTGCTGCGGCCGTGGCGGCGGGAGTGATCGAGAATGCGCTGCACGGCGATGGCGTGCACCGGCGGCTGGGTGATGCCGGAGGTGTCCGGTCCGTCGGGCGCGTTGGCGGCCAGCTTGCGGCACTCCCAGCGGGCCGGTCCGGGAAAGTAACCGTCCACGCCGTTGGCGAACACGATGTGCGGGATCATGCCGTTCTTCCACTGCGCCGAGAGCAACGTGTCCAGCTCGACGACAGCGCGTTCCACGCTGAGCGGAGCCAGACCGACCGCGACGAAGGCCGCGTCCCAGCTCCACATGTGCGGGTACAGCCGCGGCGCCGCGCTGGTCATCGTGCCCAGGTCGTTGCCCCGCAGCAGGTAGGCGGCGCGGGCCGCGAGCTGAGTGGGGGTGAAACCCGGATGTGCCATCCCCCTATTCTGCGATCCCACGCGGAGATATGCCCGCTCAGCGGCGTCGAGTTCTGTCGTGGCGCTGGGTTCTGTCGTGGCGCTGTGTTCTGCCGCGGCGCTGGGTTCTACGGTGGCGCTGGGTTCTGTCGCAGCGCTGGGTTCTTCCCGGTCGCCCCTCAGGTGTTCGGCGGATCTCACTCTCGCATGCCCCCGTCCGTGGAGATTGTTACCGACGTACGCGTGCATCGCTACGAGTCCGCGCAGTGCTACGGATTTCGGGTACCCACTACGGTGAGGCGCATGAACGCCGCCGTCACCAGCACCCCGAAGCCGACCGCGTTGATCACCGGAGCCAGCCGAGGGCTGGGCGCGGCCATCGCCCGCGAACTCGCGCCGGGGCACGAGCTGCTGCTCGGCGCGCGCTCGCGAGACGCGCTGCGCGACATCCTCACCGAGCTGCCCGAGGCGACGCCGTGGCCGGTGGAGCTCACCGATTACGACGCGGTCGCCGCGGCGGTCTCGCAGGTGGAGCGGCTGGACGTGCTCGTGCACAACGCGGGCGTGGCCGATCTCGGCACCATCGCCGAATCCTCGGTGGCGCAGTGGCGAAACACCTTGGAGGCGAACCTCATCGCCGTCGCGGAGCTGACCAGGTTGCTGCTGCCCGCGTTGCGCGCGGCGAACGGTCATGTGGTGCTGATCAATTCGGGCGCCGGTCTGCGGGCCAACGCGGGCTGGGCCTCCTACGCGGCGAGCAAGTTCGGGTTGCGCGCCTTCGCCGACGTGCTGCGGCTCGAGGAGCCCGCGCTGCGGGTGACGTCCATCCATCCCGGCCGGATCGATACCGACATGCAGCGTGAGATCACCGCGGGCGAGGGACGCGAGTACCGGCCGGAGGAGTTCCTCACCGCCGAGACGGTCGCGACCGCGGTGCGGCACGCCGTGGAGACCCCGCGCGACGCGCACCCGACCGAGATCGTGCTGCGTCCTATCGCCCGCTGATCCGAGGTCCTCGGTCGACCTCACCGCGATCTCCGGACCCCGTGCTGTCGCCGCCCGCCTGACGCGCCCCCGCGAACGGAGGCGCGCCCGTGGGAGTCAGGCGACGATATTGACCAAGCGGCCCGGCACCACGATCAGCTTGCGCGGCGCGGCGCCGTTCAGCAGCGCCGCGATCTTCTCGTCGGCGAGCGCGGCCGCCTCGATGGCCGCGTTGTCGGCGTCGGCCGGGACCTGAATCCGGCTGCGCACCTTGCCGTTCACCTGGATCGGGTACTCCACCGACTCCTCGACGAGCAGCGCGGGATCGGCGACCGGGAACGGGCCGTGTGCCAGGGAAACGCTGTGGCCGAGCCGTTCCCACAGCTCCTCGGCGACGTGCGGGGAGAGCGGGGCCAGCATCAGCACCAGCGGCTCCACCACTGAGCGCGGGGCGCCGTCGGGGTAGTTCTTGGTCAGGTGGTTGGTCAGCTCGATGAGCTTCGCGCCCGCCGTGTTGTCGCGCAGCGCGGCGAGATCCTCGTCCACACCCGCGATCGTCTTGTGCGTCAGGCGCAGCGTCTCATCCGACGGCGCGGCGTCGGTGACGCGCAGCGCGCCCGTTTCCTCGTCCATCACCAGACGCCAGACCCGCTGCAGGAACCGGTGCGCGCCGACGACGTCCTTGGTCGCCCACGGGCGCGAGGTGTCCAGCGGACCCATCGACATCTCGTAGAAGCGGAAGGTGTCGGCGCCGTACAGATCGCACATCTCGTCCGGAGAGATGGCGTTCTTCAACGACTTTCCGATCTTGCCGTACTCCTGGAACACCTCGATCTCGCCGCCGGTCGCGGTGGTCCAGAAGAACTTGCCGTCCCGCTCGACGATCTCGGCGGCCGGCACGTACGCGCCGCGCTCGTCGGTGTAGGCGTGCGCCTGGATGTAGCCCTGGTTGAACAGTCGCCGGTACGGCTCGCTGCTGCTCACATCACCCAGGTCGAACAGCACCTTCTGCCAGAAGCGCGCGTACAGCAGGTGCAGCACCGCGTGCTCGACGCCGCCGATGTACAGGTCGACGCCGCCCGGATCGTTCGGACCGTGCTCCCCGGTGCGCGGGCCGAGCCAGTACTGCTCGTTCTCCTTGGCGCAGAACGCCTCGGTGTTGGTCGGATCGGCGTAGCGCAGCTGGTACCAGGAGCTGCCCGCCCAGTTCGGCATGACGTTGGTATCGCGCCGGTACTTCTTCGGCCCGTCGCCCAGGTCCAGCTCGACGTGCACCCAGTCGGTCGCCTTGGCCAGCGGCGGCGACGGCTCGGAGTTCGCGTCGTCCGGATCGAAGGTCACCGGGGCGAAGTCGTCCAGCTCGGGAAGCCGCACGGGCAGCATGGATTCCGGCAGCGCGTGCGGTGCGCCCTGCTCGTCGTAGACGATCGGGAACGGCTCGCCCCAGTAGCGCTGGCGGGCGAACAGCCAGTCGCGCAGCTTGTACTGGATGGTGCCGGTGCCGTGCCCGTCGGCCTCCAGCCTGCCGATGACGGTGGCCTTGGCCTCCTCGACCGAAAGACCGTTCAGGTAGTCGGAATTCACCAACTCGCCCTCGCCGGCGTGGGCGCCGTTGGCGACGTCGCCGCCGGAGATGACCTCGATGATCGGCAGGCCGAAAGCGGTCGCGAACTCGTGGTCGCGGTGATCGTGGCCGGGCACCGCCATGATCGCGCCGGTGCCGTAGCCGATCAGCACGTAGTCGGCGATGAAGATCGGAATCCGCTGTCCGTTCACCGGATTGGTGGCGTAGGAGCCGAGGAAGACGCCGGTCTTCTCCTTGTACTCCTGGCGCTCCAGATCCGACTTGGCCGCGATGGTCTTGCGGTAGGCGGCGACGGCGTCGGCGGGTGTGGCCGCGCCCTCGTTGGTCCAGCGCGCATCGGTGCCCTCCGGCCACTGCGCCGCGGCCAGGCGGTCGACCAGTTCGTGCTCGGGGGCCAGCACCATGTACGTCGCGCCGAACAGGGTGTCGGGGCGGGTGGTGAACACCTCGATCCGGCCCGCGTCGGAATCGAACTTCACCTGGGCGCCGCGCGAACGGCCGATCCAGTTGCGCTGCATGGCCTTCACGTTCTCCGGCCAGTCCAGCGTGTCCAGGTCGTCGACCAGCCGGTCCGAGTAGGCGGTGATGCGCATCATCCACTGCCACAGGCGCTTGCGAAACACCGGGAAGTTGCCGCGCTCGCTGCGGCCCTCGGCGGTGACCTCCTCGTTGGACAGCACGGTGCCGAGTCCCGGGCACCAGTTGACCACCGAATCGGTCTGGTAGACCAGGCGATACGAGTCGATCACCGCGGCGCGCTCGGCGGTGGACATGGTGGCCCAGTTCTTGCCTTCGGGCGCCGGCCGCGCGCCGGAGGCGAACTGCTCCTCCAGGTCGGCGATGGGGCGGGCGCGACCGGTCTCCAGGTCGTACCAGGCGTTGTAGATGCGCAGGAAGATCCACTGCGTCCAGCGGTAGTACTCCGGGTCGGTGGTCGCGAACGAGCGGCGCCGGTCGTGGCCGAGGCCCAGCCGGTCCAGCTGGCGCTGCATGGTGGCGATGTTCGACTCGGTGGTGTCGCGCGGGTGCGCGCCGGTCTGCACCGCGTACTGCTCGGCGGGCAGGCCGAAGGCGTCGTAGCCGAGCGCGTGCAGCACGTTGCGGCCGTGCATGCGGTGGTAGCGCGCGAACACGTCGGTCGCGATGTAGCCGAGCGGATGGCCTACGTGCAGGCCCGCGCCCGACGGGTACGGGAACATGTCCTGGACGAACAGCTTGTCCGCGGGGATGTCCCCGGCGAGCGGGCCGGTCGGGTTCGGCGCGTGGAAGGTTCCACGCTCCGCCCAGTTCTGCTGCCACCGGCGCTCGATGCGGCCCGCGAGGTCAGCGTTGTACCGGTGCTGGGGTACATCGCTTTCGGTTGCACGACTGTCCTGCACGGTCCTGCCTTCTTGTTTCTCGCCGATCCTGGACAAACTTCGTATTACAGGGTAGAACGTGCGGTCCGAGGGACCGAAAATCGGGCCGTGCGCCCATGCGCTAGCCTGCATAGGTGTTCGTCGTAGCCCTCGTCCTGTTCGTGCTGGCCGCCGTGGCCATCGCAACCGGATTGCTCGGACTGACCGGCAGGCTCCCGCGCAACCGCTTCGTCGGTGTGCACACCGAAGCCGCTCTCACCTCCGAAGAGACCTTCCGTATCGCGAACCGCGTCGCCGCCCCCACCTCGGTCGCGGCGGGCGCGCTGCTCTTCGCCGGTGGTCTGGTCGCCTACGCCGCGGGTGGCGTCGTCGCCCTGATCGTCGCGGGCGCCGCCGCCGTCATCGCCCTGTTCACCCTGGGTGCGGGCGCGAACGCGGCAGGCGAGGCCATCGCGAGCTTGGTGCCCGCCGAGGACATGGGCGGCTGCGGCCAGTCCTGCGGCGCGTGCTCCCTGCGCGACGCCTGCCAGCCCGCGAACTGACCCTCCCGACGCCGCACGGAGGCGTACCCTGACCCTCACCAGCGGGCTACCCGCCTCGGGAGGGAATCGTGTACTTCATCCTGGCGACGATCGTCGCCGTCCTCGGCGCTGCCGTCATCGACTCCTCCGGTCTCACGGCCGCCGTGTTCTTCGCCCTCGCCGCGGGCTTCGTCGCGATCGGCGTCATCCGGACCAAGCGCAACCGCACCCGCCCCAGGGCCCGCTGGTGGGCGGCGGGCGACGGCGGCGGCTCCTATGACGGCGGCGGCTGCGGCGGCGGTTCCGACAGCAGCTGCGGTGGCGGTTCCGGCTGCGGCGGCGGAGGCGATTGACCGCGCCGCCTGCCCGAGGAGTGCTTCGGAGTGCGGCCGCTGCGGCTACTACAGCATTGGCCGTGCAGACAGCAGCGGCTGCTGTGGTGGTGCGCGGCAGAGGCGATCGACCAGCGACTGGCCGGGGGAGGTTCGGATGTATTTCGCGTTCGCGTTCGCGACCGTTCTGATCGGGTTGTCTTGGATGCAGGCGTTCGGGTTCGGCGTGGGCGCTGCGTTCTTCGCCTTGGCCGCAGTTCTCGTTGCCGTTGGGTCTGTTCGATTGCTGGTGCACCATTCGCAGTTGCCCATCTCGCGGCGGCATCGCGGGCGCAGGGATGCCGGTTGGAGTGCGGCCGACGGCGGTGGTGGCGGCAGTAGCGGTAGCGGTGGTGGCGATTGGGGCGCGGCCGGCGGTGGTGGTGGCAATAGCGGTAGCAGTGGCGGCGGAGACAATGGCGGTGACAGCGGCAGCGGCTGCACTAGTGGCGGCGGCTGCGGTGGCGGCGGCTGCGGAGGAGGTGGCGGTGGGGGTGGCTGCGGTGGAGGTGGCGGTGGCTGACCTCGTCACCTTCGAGCACGCGGGCTGTCGGGGATGACCCTCGCAAGCCCGCCAACCACCCATTTCTCTCCCGTCGATTCGGGTTGCTCGGTGCCGTTCTGCTCCCCCCGTGCGACCACCCGAAATTCGCAGGTTGCTGTCGGTGGTCGTCTGTAGGCTGGATTGGAGTTCGCCGCGCGGCGACTCGGTCCGGGGGAGGTTCGGATGTATTTCGGGTTTGCTTTGGTGATCTTTGTCGCGGGGATGGCCGTGGCCGGGCCGTTCGGGTTCGGCGCCGGTGTCGCGTTCTTCGTCGTGGCCGCCATTTTCGTTGTCGTGGGGGTGGTCAAGCTGCGGCGCCGTGCGCCATTGCCCACCTCGCCGCGGCATCGCGGGCGCGGGGCCGGTTGGGGTGCGGCCGGGGCCGGTGGAGTGGCGTTCTTCGGCGGCGGCGACGGTGGCAGTGATGGCGGTGGCTGCGGTGGCGGCAGCAGCTGTGGTGGCGGCGGTGGCTGTGGCGGCGGAGGTTGCGGCGGCGGCTGACCTGGTCGCCTCGGCCAGCAGGTCACCGGGCCGTGCGCGGCCTCGATCCCGGGCAGCGCGGGGTCCTGCCGGACCATTCGAGCACGCGGCGGCTGACCATCGAAAGCCGCCGACCACCATTTCTCTCCCGCCGATTCGGCGTCAGTCGACGCCCGGGGGTGGGGTGATGTGGCGTGAGAGCGGGCTGCCCTTCGGGTTGAGGTAGAGAACGAACAGCGTGACCGCGGTGGCGCCGAGGTTGCGGGCGACGTGCGGATACTCCGGTCCGCTCGGCTCGCGGAACACGCGCCCGCGACGGTAGGTGACGGGCGCGCCGTCGGCGCCGGGGTGGTCGAGGGTGCCGCGAGCGACCAGTACCAGGAGCGTCCCGTCGTGGTAGTGCCAGCCGCTGCTGCCGCCGGGATCGATCACCGTCTGCCGCAGCAAGATGTCACGCCCGCCTGCGGTGAATTGCGCCAGCACCCGGCTCGCGGTGCCGGACGCGGGCGCGGCGTTCGGTCGCAGACCGGGCAGACGCGGGATCCTCACCACTCCATCGAACCACCCCGATCCCGCGCGGCAGCTCCGCTCAGCGCAACCCCGCGACCGCCTCCAGCACCGCGCGCCCGGCCTCTCGATCACCGACGGCGATGCGAGCGCTGCCGTCCGGATACGCCTTCGCCGCGATCCGCGCCCGCCGCAACACCGTCGCCACCCCGGGCCCGGGGAGGTACAGGAAGTTGGCGTGGCTGCGCGGGACGGGGTGGCCGCAGGCGAGCAGTGCGTTGCGCAACGCCTCGCGTTCCTCCGTGATGTGCCGGATCCTGGCCGCGAGTTCGGGCTGGGCCGCGTAGGACGCGGACACGGCGGCGACGGCGCCGGCGGAGACGCCGAAGGGAAGTTGCAGCCGACGGACCCGCTCGACGAGCTCGCGCCGCCCGTACGCGTACCCGATGCGCAGACCCGCGAGTCCATACGCCTTCGAGAAGGTGCGCAGCACGAGAAGATTCGAGTGCTTGCGCAGCAGCGCGAGCGTGTCCACCCGGTCCTCGGGGCCGAGGAATTCGGCGTACGCCTCGTCGAGGATCACCGTCACCCGGTCCGGCACGGCGCTCAAGAACGACTTCAGCTCGCCCGAGGACACGACGGTGCCGGTCGGATTGTGCGGACGGCACACGACGACTATCGCCGTCCGCTTGTCGATGGCCCGCCTCGTCGCGGACAGATCCTGATTGCCCGCCGCGTCCAAGGGCACCGCCACGAGAGTCATCCCGACCATCTCGGCCATGATCGGGTACCCGTCGAACGTCGGCGTCCCGGCGACGATCTCCGCGCCGTCGAAGGTGAGGGACTGCATGATCTGCATGGCCACCCCGGTCGCGCCGGAGCCGACCACCACCTGGTCGCCCCGCACACCGATGTGCCGCGCGATGTTCTCGGGCAGCTCCCGCGGCAGGAACTCCGGATACCGATTCGCCTGCGCCAGTGCCTGATTCACCGCGCGAAGCACGGAAGGCAAAGGCGGGAACGGATTCTCGCTCAACGAGAGATCGAACCGCGCCGGCGGCCGGGTCCGCCGACGGTGGTGTCGCGAGGAGCGGGTGTCCTCGGTGAACCCGATGGTCATGCCGCCGCACCCCAGCGCACCGCCGCGGCGGCGGCGAAATCACCCGCGTGCGCGAACGCGGACAGCAGCACCACCGACCCGTTGCGCAGCCGACCGGCCCGGTTCTCCACATCCAGCGTGACGGGAATGCCGGCGGCGAACAGGTTTCCGCACCGATCGAAGGTGTCCGGGTGCCGCTCGGCGGGCAGTTCGAGCGCATCGTGCCAGTTGCGCAGGAACAGCCGGTTCGGCTGGTTGGTGACGAAAGTGTCGATGTCGCGGCCCTTCACACCGATCCGGTCGCACACCGCGAGCGCCACCTCCGGCACCAGCCGGTTGCCCCGCGCGAACACCTTGGTGACCTTGGATTCGGTGAAGCTGACGCAGCCCTGGCCCGTGCCGGGCTCCCAGTACTTGCGCTCACCGTTGGTCGAGAACTCCATGTCCCCGGCGAATTCCGGGTAGGTGCGGCATTCGACGTCCAGGACAGGTGCGCTGTCGTCCTTGACCAGCAGACCGACGCCGCACCCGTCACCCGGCACGGGCGCCTGCGCGAGTTTGCGGATCTCGGTCTGGGTGAACACCGGGCCCGCGCAATTCTGCGCGACCGCGATGAGCGCGGTGCGAGCGTCGGTGGTCTGCAAGATCATTCGAGCCAACGCCATCATGTTCACGAAGGCCGCGCAGCCGCCGTTGTGGATGTCGTAGACGACGCGCGGCCGCATGCCCAGTCGCCGCGCGACCTCGGGGCCGCAGCCGAGCACCGGATTGTCCGGCAGCTGGGTGTGCGTGAGCAGCACATCGACGCTCGAAAGCAGTTGCGTCCCATGGCGTTGCCGCATCGGCTCGACGGCGCGTTCGATCATGTCGACCGCCGTCTCGTCCCTGCCCACGTGGTGGCGAGCGCGCGGCGAGCGGAACATCACGTTCTTGGCCATCCGGTCCGAGCGGGCGAACTGGGTGAAGTATTCGGTGTCGACGGGCTCACCGGGCAGGTAGGAGGCCACATCGGCCAGGCTGACGGTCGGCAGCGGCGAAGTAGTGGGATCGGTGGTGTACACAGGTGTCCTCACTTCATCCACTCGGGCTTGACCGGCAGTCCGTGCGAGGCCCGGTATTCACAGATCGCCTTGAGGTTGTCCAGCTCGAGCTGGTGCCCGGCGGAGAACATCTCCCAGAAGTCGCCGACCCAGACCGGCCGCCCGGCGGGCGCGGACTCGGGATAGGGGTTTTCGTCGTAGAACGGGTGACGGCAATTCGTCCACAGCACAACCGAACCCGGCTTGTGCAGCACCACCTGCGCGTCGACCACCCGCATCAGGTAGACCATCCACAGGTGTTCGCCCTGATCCCACGCGCAGTGATAGTCGACGGTCATCGCGTCCGGATTGGCCACCGTGCGGGTGAATATCCGGGTCGCGTCGCCGAGCCGGTCGTAGGCGAGCCACAGGCCCTGCTCCTCGGTCTCGGTGAAACCGCGCAGGCTGTAGGTCCATTCCTCCAGCGACCTGGTGTCGGCCAGGTAGTCGTACACCTCGCGCGGCGGCGCGTCGATGTAGCCCTGGACCGGGCAGAAGTCACCGAAGATCTGGTCGTGCGGGTACACCGACCGCAGCATGTCCATGATGATCGGGGTGGTGGCGTCCTTGTCGGAGTTCTCGATCCGCAGTACGCCGGGTACGACGTCTTCCGGGATGTCGCTGAGTGCGGGCAGGGCGCTGGTCGTCACGGGGTCCTCCTGGGGTTCTCGAGTGTCTCGAGTGTGTTGAGAAACGGGGTGAACGGGGGGATCTCGTCGGGGTCGCAGTCGATCGCGAGGAACGACGGGCCCGGTGTGTCGAGGCAAGGGCCGAGCGCTTCGGCGAGTTCGGCCGGGGTACGGACGGTGTGGGCGGGCAGGTCGGGGAACATGGCGCCGATGCCATGGCCGAGGAGCGCTGGTCGGAATCGGTTGAAGCTGTAGCGGTCTCGGTAATAGAGCTGTTCACGGGTGACGCACATGGCGTGCGCGTTGTTGTTCAGCACGATGAAGGTGATCGGCAGCTGGTGTTCGACGGCGGTGTGCACCTCCATGCCGTGCATGTAGAACGCGCCGTCGCCCGCGATCACTACGGTGCGCCCCGGCTTGCGTCGGGCGAACGCGGCGCCGATGGCCGCGCCGAAGGCGTAGCCCATCCCGCCCATGCCGAGGGCGACGACGAAGCGCCCGCCGCGCGGCACCCGCAGGTGATGCACCGCCGCGGCGCCGGTATTGCCCGCGTCGGCGAAAACGTCGGTGCCGTCGGGCAGTGCCGCGCTGATGGTCTCGACGAGTTCCCGATACCGCAGCCCCGGCCCGTTCGACGGCGGCACCTGGAGCGGCGTCAGCGCGCCCGCCTTCGGTTCGGCATGCGGTGTGCCTGCGGGGGAGGCGAATTCGTCGGCGAGTTCGCCGAGTGTGATCGACAGATCGGTGCTGGTCGTGTGGATCGAGGTCAGGTACGGCGGTGCGACGCCGATGCTGACCACCGTGAGATCGGCGAGCAGCTCGTCGAGCCCGGCGCGCGCGGTGACGGGCAGCTGGGTGCCGACCAACAGGCAGAGCGCGGCGGATCGGAGGTCGGCGGTGAGTTCCGGATGACCCATACTGCCCGCGACGCCGCAGAATCCGGGGTCGAAGTTGTCGTAGGTGTCCTTGGCGTCCGGGGTCACGCCCACCGCGGCATCCAGAGCCGTTGCGAGACGGGCCAATTCGTCCCGTGCGTCGTCGCGTGCGACCTGATCGCCCGCGATGATCACGACCTTCCCTGTGCTCCGCGCTTCGGTCAGCGCGGCGCGCACCGCGGCGAGTCCACTCACGTCGCGGCGGTGCGCTCGCGGCGGTAGCCGGAACGGCGGGACCGCGTCGAGTCCGGACTGCTGCACGTCCTTGGGTAGCAGCAGGACCGCAGGCCCACCGCTCCGGGCGGCGGCGACTGCCCTGACCACGCTGTCCGGCAGTTGATCCGCCGTCTCCACACGGGCGCAGTACCGGCTGATGGAGCCGAACAGGCGGACCGCATCGATCGCGCCCGCGCGCCCGCTGGAGTCCTGGAACGCCCCTCGGCCCTCCAGCGCCGTCGGCGGCTGGCCGACGAGCGCCAGCACCGGCACCCGGGACGCATACGATTCGGCAAGTCCGGCAACGAGATTCATCGCCCCGCCGCCGGAGGTCGCCGCGACGACGCCGAGTCCGCCGGTGACCCTCGCATAGCCGTCGGCCATGGTCGCCGCGGAGAATTCGTGCTTGGCCACCACTCCGGTGACCTCGGAGTCGAACAGCGCGTCGTAGAGGTCTTCGATATTCGCGCCGTCGACGCCGAAGATTTGCCGCACACCGAGGGTCGACACCGCCCGAACCAGATAATCCACGACCCTGCTCGGCATGGACGCTCCCTTCCGCAGAGGTCGGCCGATCGCGTGCGTACCGGCCGACCACATACCTCGTTCACGAGGAATACGACGCAGCCCGGCAGGCGGTTCAGCGTCGAACGATCTGTTCTCGACAAACCCGTTCGACGAGAACGCTTGCGTGTACGTATACATCTACGTATAGTGGGTTCATGCCCAACAAGACCATCTACGTAGCCGACGACGATCTGCCGCTCTTCCAGCGTGCGCAAGAGCTGGTCGGCGGCAATCTCTCCGGCGCGGTGACCACGGCGCTGCGCCGTTTCATCGAGCTGGAGGAGGGGCGCCAGGAAGGGTACGAGGAGCTGGTCCTGCGGGTCGGCCACAACGGAGCTCGGCAGGTGCGGTTCTCGGGGAGCCTGCTCGGCGAATGGCGCGACGTCAACGACAAGCGTATGGAGCTCGTGCGGGTGTATCGGACCCGCAAAGGCAAGTTCGCGCTGCACGCGCAGTATTCGAACTGGTCCGAGTTCCCCACCGATACCAACGTTTTCAAGGACTGGCGGCAGTGGCGACGCTTCCTCGGTGTAGGTGATCAGGACTGGGGCGACTTCGTCTTGGAGATCGCCGACACGCTCGCCGAACTGAAGGACAAGATGCCCGCCAAGCTCTACGAGCGCGTCTCGGATATCGCCGACCATCCGCAGATCGAGGACCTCGACATCTGAGGCAGCCGGGGCCGACGCGGCAGGAGGTATGCGTCGCCGGCGCGAAAAGCGCACCGCAACAACCGAACAGCACGTTCGAAAAGCAACACCGCACCGCCATTGGGCGGCGGTGTGGGTGAAACATGCATTTATTCGCATTCAGTAATGAATTTTGGAAAGGACCACCATGATCAACGGGCATCGCGCACCGGCGATCTCGGCGCTCGGCCTGCGCAAGGCGTTCGGCGAGCACGTGGTGCTCGACGGCATCGACCTCACCGTGCCGGAAGGAACCATCTTCTCGCTGCTCGGGCCGAACGGCGCAGGCAAGACCACCACCGTGCAGATCCTCACCACGCTGATCGGCGCGGACGCGGGCGAAATCCGCATCGGCGGACACGATCTCGCCGCCGAACCCAACGCGGTGCGATCGGCCATCGGGGTGACCGGCCAGTTCTCCGCGGTCGACGAACTGCTCACCGGCCGGGAGAACCTGCTGCTCATGTCGGACCTGCACCACCTGCCGCGGCGCGACGGCAAACGCCTCGCCGAGGATCTGCTCGCGCGCTTCGACCTGGTGGAAGCCGCCGACAAGACGGCGGCGACCTACTCCGGCGGCATGGCCCGGCGTCTCGATCTGGCGATGACCCTGGTCGGCGACCCGCGCGTCATCTTCCTCGACGAACCGACCACCGGCCTCGACCCGCGCAGCAGGCGATCGATGTGGGAGATCATCAGGGCCCTCGTCGACGACTACAGCGTGACCGTCTTCCTCACCACCCAGTACCTGGAGGAGGCCGACCAACTCGCCGACCGGATCGCCGTACTCGACGGCGGACGCATCGTCGCCGAGGGCACCGCCGCCGAGCTGAAGAGGCTGGTGCCCGGCGGTCACATCCGCCTCGAATTCGCCACGGCCGCAGCGCTGTCCGCCGCGGCGCAGGCGCTCGGCGAGACCGCCCGTGTGCTCGATCAAGAGGGCGACGACGAGCTGACCCTCGCCGTGCCCAGCGACGGCGGCGTGAAATCGCTGCGCGCCGTGCTCGATCGGCTCGACGAGGCGCGTATCGAGGTCGAAGGCCTCTCCGTGCACACCCCCAACCTGGACGACGTATTCCTGACCCTCACCGGACACCCCACTGCCGAGAAGGAGACCGTGCGATGAGCGAACGTAGTGAGCGAATCATGTGCCAGCGCGCCGTGCGCATGCCGGAGCCGAGCGCCAGCGAGGTGCAGGCATGAGCACCCCTTCCCTTGCGCTCGCCGATTCGGCGACGATGCTGCGCCGAAACCTGTTGCACGTCAAGCGCTATCCCGCCATGACGTTCAGCATTCTGGTGATGCCTGTCGTGCTGATGCTGGTGTTCACCTTCGTGTTCGGCGGCGCGCTGGAGAAATCCTCCGGCGGCAACTACATCGACTACCTGACCCCGGGCATGATGCTGATGCTCCCGGCCTACCTGACGGTCTCGGTGGCGGTCTCCATCACCACCGACAAGACCAAGGGCATCGTGAATCGCTTTCGCACCATGGCGATCTCGCAGTCCTCGATGCTGGCCGGGCAGGTCGTCGGCGCGCTGATCCAGGCGCTGATCGGCGTCGTACTCATGGTCGCGGTGGCGCTGCTGGTCGGGTTCCGCCCGAACGCCAACCCGGTCGAATGGCTCGCGGTGTTCGGTCTCATCGGCCTGGTGATGTTCGCGTTCTCCTGGCTGGGAGTGGCGATCGGTCTGGTCGCGCCCACCCCGGAGGCCGCGAGCAACATGCCGTTCCCCCTGGTGATGCTCCCGTTCCTCGGCAGCGGCCTGGTCGCCACCGACACCATGCCGGTCGGCATGCGCCAGTTCGCCGAGTACCAGCCGTTCACGCCGCTCACCGAGACGCTGCGCGGGCTGCTGATGGGCACCGAGATCGGCGCCAACGGCATCCTCTCGATCGCCTGGTGCGCGGGCCTCGGCCTGGTCGGCTACGTGTGGTCGATGTCGCGGTTCCGCAAGCAGGTCGCCTGATCACGCTGCGGTGCAGCTGAATTCCCCCGTCGGAAGCATCCGGCGGGGGAATCCGTCGTGCAGGGCACGTCCGAGTTCGATGCAGGCCGACGCCTCGAAGTAAGGCCCCGGCTCCGCCTAGGTAAGGGAAACCGGGGCCTACCGTACGTCCCGAGTGCACGTATCCCGAGCATTCGTCCCGTTCGATGAACTTCGGTGCTCGTTGTCAGCGCGCGCAGCGAATGGTCGTCAAGGCGTCGAGTTCTCCGATTCGATCCGGTACTGCTCTCGGATGTCCTCGTACTGTTCGCGGCGCTCGGGGTCCATGTCGGTTTCCGAGTCCAGCCCGATCGCCCACGGCACGGGACATGGCGGCTGGTGGTCGGGGTCCGGGCACAGCAGATGTGCGATCTGCTCCACCAGTTTCTTCGCCTCAGCCTCGGTGGCCAGGATGCCCACCTTGACCTCCCACAGCGTCTTCTCGTTCGACATGCGCGGTTCAGATCTCCTTGCAGTGGCGCTTGTAGTGCGCTTGCGGCACGGACTTGTCGGCGTCCTTCTTGGCGGCCTTGACCGCATCCGGCTTCGTCTTGCCGCTGCCGGTGCCGGTGCCGGTGATGTATCCGACGGTACCGCCCCCGTTCTCGACCAGCTGGCATTTGACCGTGACGGTGAACCGCGCCACGAACTCCACCTGCCCAGCGGGCGTGGAACCTGCCGACCCGGCAACGGCCATATCCGGTGAAGCCGCGCTCGGCGCAGCCAACACGATCACCGCCGCAGCCGGAACCAGTACAGCGGCAACCAATCTACGCACGTCCATTCGACGCCCCCCTGACGTGGGTGAACTCTTGGCTGTTCACTCCCCTTCATGTAACAGGATGTATCTCAACAGATTTCGGTTCCGACATCCTTACCATGCCCTTGAACCCACTGCATGGCCCCCGCGGACGCTGTAGCGGCCGTCCGTAACTACGAGACCCGCCCCGACCACCGCGAACCGATGGTCTGCATCGCCGCCATCCGCACCTTCACCCGACGGCTGGCCCGCGACAGCGGGCCAGCGTCTGAGTTCTCGGATGCGCTCTTACACCGTTCCGGTGAGAACGACCTTGTTGGTCGCCGACGACTTGATCTCCACTGTCTGCACCTGATCGGGCCGCATGTCGATGGTGCGGTCGACGGTCAGTACGGTGCCGGGGCCCGCGGGCCACTCGTCCAGCTCGAGCCGGCTGCCGTCGGCGCCGGTCACCAGCAGCCTGTACTTGTAGGTGTATGGCAGGTCGCTCGCCCCGTAGGTGCAGGTCATCACGACGCGCGCGCGATCGCCGTCGGCCATCAGCTTGAAACTGGCCGAGATCGGGGTCGGCTCGAGCGGGCTCATCGACCGTTCCGCGATCACTTGCTCCGCCACCGGCGGTTCCTGCTGGGGCGTCGTGTCGATCATCGGGACCGCGATGGCAACGGCCGCCGCGGCCGCCGCCACCGCACCGCCGATCGCCGCCCATCGACCGCGCCGCCTGCGCCGCCGTTCGGCCGCGGCGAGCTTGGGCAGCAGGTCGGGCACCGGAGGCGACGCTTCGGGCGCGGAGCCGTCGGGCGTCCCGATCATGCCGAGCGCGGTCTCCGTCGGCACCAGCGCGAGCATGCCGGGCAGCCCGGCGAGTTCGGCGACGGCGGCGCGGCAGCCGGGGCAACGAGCCAGATGCTCCTCGTATTCGCGGCGCTCGTTTCCGGTGAGCGAGCCGAGAACGTAGGGCGCGTCCCACGTCGTGTAGTCGTCGGCGATGTCCGTCATCGGTTCGTCACCCCCATTTCGTGCAAGGCCAGCCGTAGCGCCCGCATACCGTAATGCATGCGCGATTTCACGGTGCCGGGCGGAATCTCCAGTTCAGCCGCGATCTGATGGGTCGACAGGCCGCGATAGTAGGCGCGCACGATCACCTCACGGTGGTCGGCGCTGAGCCGGGCCAGCGCATCGGCTACCAGCCAGCCGTCCAGCGTCCGATCGGCCTGATCCGGCGCGGGTTGTTCGGGCGGGTTGTCGGTGCGGAACTCCCTGCGGTTGCGGGCGCTGCGGTGCTCGTCGACGACCAGGTTGCGGGCCACCGTGAACAACCACGCGCGCGCCGACATCGTCTGCTGATCGAGCACGTTCGGGCGCTGCCACGCCCGCAAAAGCGTTTCCTGCACGATGTCCTCGGCGCGTCCGGCGTCGTGCACCAGGCCTAGGGTGTAGCGCCACAGCGCGGGCGCGTGCTCCTGGTACAGCACGCGCATCAATTCGGCTTGGTCGGCCGACGCCCCGGCGGTCTCACGATGAGCCGCGGCCGCGTCGGTCGGCCGGGGTTGGTCCGGCGTCCCCGGTGAGTTGTCCATGCACTCACCGGGTCAGTTCTTGCGCTTCACGATGTGGACTCCTTCTCGTCTGAGGAGTACACGGGCTCAGTTGCGTTCCAGTTCAATCGGGTGGGTGGCCAGCAGCGAGAGCGGCAGAGGCTGGCGGCGCAGCACGTGCGCCCAGAGATCGGAGCGGCCGGTGCTGATCGGGTCGGAGGAGAGCGCCGAGAGCACGATCCAGTCGTCGTTCTCCAGCTCGCCCTCCAGTTGACCGAAGGTCCAGCCGGAGTAGCCCGCGAAGATCCGGACGCCCTCGACGAGCGGGGCGATCCGATCGGGATCGGCGTCGAGGTCGACGAGAACCACGCGGCCGTCGACCCGGCGCAGGCCGGGCGCGCCCGCGGTGGTGGCGCCGGCCTTCAAGGTGCCGAGACAGAGGGCGGCGTCCCGTTTCACCGGCCCGCCGCTGAACAGGGTGCGCGGTGTGGTGGCCAGATCGGCCCAGCGCGGCAGCACGTCGTGGACCGCGGTGTCGGTCGGGCGGTTGAGTACGACGCCGAGACTGCCGGAGTCGTTGTGCTCGATGATGTACACCACAGTTCTTCGGAAGGTCGGCTCGACCAGATCCGTCGCCGCCAGCAGCAGGGTGCCCGCCCGTACCGCCTGCTCGCCGCGCCGGAAATCGCGACGGCGACGGTCACCGTGCCCGCCGTGAGTTTTCCGATCATCCGGGTCGTCTCCGCGTGCCACTCGCACATCATCGCAGTTTGTGCGCCTCAGTGCTCGTTTCCAGGCCCCTGGATTTCGTCGCGAGTTCACCGCGGGACAAAAGGGGCGACAACTGTCTGAGCCAATTTTCCGGCCCTGTTCGGCGGCCAGCTGCCCGATGTGGCACATACACGGCGACGTCGTAGAGTCGGCGGTATGGAAGCGCCCGAGGTCGTCCTCGAGAACAGTGACGCCGTCTACGACTACTACCGCGATCACCGGCAGAACCGGCTGAAGGCGAAGGCCGCGTATGCCCTTCTGGGACGCCGCTACCACCCCCGGATCAGCTACGCCGAGCGCGCCAAGGAAGCGGTGCGGGCGCTGACCAGGTCGGGCAAGCCGATCATCTTCGCGATCAACCACCTCTCGCAGAACGATCCGTACACGGTCGCCGCGGCGGCCTGGCGCAGCCCGCTGCGCACGCTCATCGGCCGGGTGCGTGTACTGGCCAAGGACGAGCTGTTCCTCGATCCCGACCAGCGGCGCAAGGTCGACATGATGGGCGGCATCCCGGTCTTCCGTGGCAGGGATCACGGCATCAGAGCGGTGAACGCGGCGGGGCAGCGCATGATGGACATCTGCGCAGAACGGCTGGCGCGCGGTGATCACATCGCGGTGTTCCCCGAAGGCACGTGCAACGACGTCGACCCGACCAAGGTGCAGGCCATCGGCAGCGGCATCGGGCACATCGCGTTCCGCGCCATGAAGCTCGGCGTGCAGCCCACGCTGGTCAGCCTCGGTCTGAGCTACGGCCCGCGCCCCGACCCGACCATCGAGCCGACCAAGGAAGAGGCCAAGTCGGCCAGCTTCTACTTCCAGTCGCCGATCGCCGACCTGCCTGGCAAGCCCGCGGAGATCGCACGACTGGTGCACGCGGATCTACAGCTCGCGCTCGACGGCGCCGTCGCGAACTACTGAGATCACTGCGGCAGACCGAGGCGTTGTCTAGCCCACTGTGGCACCGCGGCGATGTACTCGGGGTGCGTCTGCACGAAGTGGTGAACCAAGGGGCACATCGGCAGCACGCCGAATCCCTCCCGGCGAGTGCCCGCCAGCGCCGTGCCGACCAGCTGCGTCGCGTAGCCCTGGCGCTCGTAGCTCGGGTAGATCTCGGTGTGCACGAACGCGCGCTCGGACGCGGTGTCCTGGTATTCCGCGTATCCGGCGATGGCACCGTCGACGTAGATCTCGAAGCGTTCCAGGGCGACATTGTTGCGGATCTCGGTCGACATGGCTCGACGCTACTCCGGTATGCCCGTCGGCGAGACATCGCAGCGCATCCGGTGTGAAATCGTCGGTTCGACTTGTCTACCCGGCCGCGGCCCGATCAGAATGCTCTTGGTCGCGCCGTGCGCTCTGCCGAGGGCGGTGGCTCGGCGGAGGTGCGAAAACATGATGAGGACGCGTATTTCACGGGTGGCCGCCACCCTTGCCGCAGCGGGTCTGCTCGCCGGATCGGTGGTGACGGGACTCGCCGACGCCGCTCCCGCAACGGTTTTCGGATCTTGTCCGGAGGGCGCGGTGCCCGAGAACTCGGGCGCGCAGTGCGCCGTGATCAGCGTGCCGATGAATCACTCCGATCCCGACGGCCCGCGTATCGATCTCACCGTCAGCCGGATCGCCGCCACCGGCGAACGGCACGGTGTCATCTTCACCAACCCAGGCGGCCCCGGCGCCGACGCGCTCGGGTTCTGGGCGCAGCGCGTCGAGGTCGTGCCCGCCGCATTGAACGCCCACTACGACCGCGTCGCGGTGCAGCCGCGCGGGCTGCGCTGGGCCACTCCACTGCGCTGTGCTGGCGGCACGGAAGAGGCGGAGGGACAACAGGTTTCGATCGGCGGCGGCAGTCGCGACGAGATCGAGAAGGCCTGTGACGCGGCGCAGCCCGGCTACCTGGACACCATCACCACCGAGAACACCGCCCGCGACATGGATGCGGTGCGCGCCGCTCTCGGCATCGAGCGGATCAGCTATCTCGGCACCTCGTACGGTACCTACCTCGGTGCGGTGTACGCCTCGCTGTTCCCCGACCGGGTCGAGCGCATGGTGCTCGACTCCAACGTGCACCCGGACTGGGTGTGGACCGAGGAGTTCGCTCAGCAACAGGCCGCGGGCAAGCAGCGCCTCGACGACCTGTTCGCCTGGATCGCCGAGCACAACGGCGAATACCGGCTCGGCGAAACGGCATTGCGCGTCTACCAGAACTGGGTGCGGCTGGTCTCCGCGCAGGGCGGCGGCTGGTACGCCAACCTGACGCCGCCGCCCGCGAGCGTGGCCGATCTGCCGGGTGAACTGCCCGAGCCGTTGGCCGAGTTCGCCCGCGACGGCTTCAACGGCACCATCGAGCAGGGCGGCAAACTCCAGAACCTGGTGCGCACCTTGATCTCCGGCGGCGGCTCGGCGCAGGTGCCGCTGGTCGGCGCGACCGCGGTGGCGACCTACACCCGTTCGTTCTGGCCGACTTTCGCGCGGGCGATGTCCGATGCCAACGCCGATCCCGCCAACGTGCAGCGGCTGCTCGCCATCGAGGGCGCCACCGCCACCGACCCCACCGGCCGCTTCGTCTTCTCGGCCATCACCTGCAACGAGAACGCGGTGCAGAGTCGCCCGGAACTGATCGGCGCCGCGATCGGCACCATCGCCTCCGGCGGCAACGCCATGGACGCCCGTGCCGACCTGGTCCGCGCGGGCCTCAGCTGCGGATCCTGGCGGCCGGTCGCCGAACCGGTTCCGTTGAGCGGCGCCGCCCTGCGCACGAAACCGCTACTGCTGCAAAGCAGGTACGACGCACTCACGCAATACGAAGGCGGCCCGGCGATGGCGCGGGCGCTCCAGGGTTCTTTGATCACCGTCGAAGGCGGCGACCACGGCACCTTCGGGCGCGGCAACCCCGCGGTCGACGACGCGGTGCTCACCTACCTGCGCACCGGCCAGGTCACCATCACCCACGCCGAGCAGGCCCCACTCCCGACCCGCTGATGCGCCTGCTCTCCCACGTGCGGATATCCGGCTCGCATGCGGAGAGAGATGGCGGTTCGGCGGCCGGATGCCCTAGCGAAAGCGGCCTTCCGCACCGATGCCCGGGACGAGCTGACGGCGGTCGGCTGCTACCGCGATCGGGGCGGCGTGGCGCTGATGTATGGGGGCGATAAGGCGTGGTGACGGTTGCCGTTCAGAGCTCGTGCTGGGCAATGCCGTCGCCGATTCGCTCGAGGAGTCGTGCGGCGTTCGCCATGGAGCGAGCCGGGTCCGGTTCGAGGTCGCTCAGTGGGTAGCAGGCGGTGAAGCCCGCGGCGCGCAGTGCGTCCGGATCGAGCTGAACGCGGCCCGCCACCGCGACGACCGGGACGCCCGCGGCGCGCGCCGCCGCGCAGACGCCGACGGGGGCCTTGCCGTGCAGACTTTGGGCATCGAGCGAGCCCTCGCCCGTCACCACGAGGGTCGCCTCGCGCAGCAGGGCCGGGAAGTCGAGGAGATCGAGCAGCACCTCGATGCCGCTGCGTACTTCTGCGTCGAGTACCGCGAGCGCGCCGAAGCCTGTGCCGCCCGCCGCGCCCGCTCCCGGCCGCTCGGCGAATTCCGGGCCGACCAGCTTCGCCCAATTCGTCAGCGCCGCTTCGAGAATCGCTCGTTGCGCCGGGTCGGCGCCCTTCTGCGGTGCGTAGACCGCGACCGCGCCCTTCGGCCCGAGCAGCGGATTGTCCACGTCGCAGGCGAGGGTGAACCGGGCCGCGGCGGCTCTCGGGTGCAAGCCGGTGCGATCGAGGTGTGCCGCGCGTGCCAAAGCACCTCCGCCCGACGGCAATTCACGACCTTCGGCGTCGAGGACGTGAACACCGAGCGCGCGCAACAGACCCGCGCCGCCGTCGGTGGACGCGCTGCCGCCCAGGCCGAGCACTATGTGCGTCGCGCCGCGCTCCAGCGCGTCCGCGATGACGACGCCGAGCCCTTCCGTCCCCGCGCCGAGTGGATCGAACTGTCCGCCAGGCAGTTTCACCAGTCCGGCGACCTCGGCCAACTCCACGACCGCGGTGTCCCCGCGCAGTGCGTAGGCAGCGGGCGCCGGAACGCCCGTCGGCCCCGGCGCGATCGACTCGACCCGCTCCCACCCCGCGGCGACGAACGCGTCCACGGTGCCGTCACCACCGTCGGCGACCGGAACGCGCACGAGCTCGGCGTCGGGCCGCGCCGCGGCGATTCCGGCCGCCAGCGCGGCGGCCACCGCTGACGCGGACAGCGAACCCTTGAACTTGTCGGGGGCGAGCAGCACCCGGGGCGCGGAGGTCATGCCCACATTGTCGGCGCAGCCCCGAACCCCCGCACGCCACGGCACGCCCCACATCGCCGCGCAGATCAGCGACATTTGCCCGAGCGACCGAGCTCGTTCTATCGACGGCAGTCGGATGGTTCCGACGGGGTGGTCCGAGAGGCCCGTGGAGCAACCATTGCTCTCCCGCCAGTCGCGCTCAGCCGACCGACGCCAGATTCCCGAGCAGTTCCACCCGATGCTTGTCGCCCCACTCTTCGAGCGGGCGCAGCGCCGCCGCGAGTTCGTGGCCGATCGGGGTCAGCGAGTACTCGACGCGCGGCGGGATCTCCGGAAACACCTCGCGGTGTACGACTCCGCTGGACTCCAGCTGGCGCAGATTCTCGGCGAGGACCTTCTCGCTGACGCCTTCCAGGAGGCGCCGGATTTCGCCGAAGCGCTGGGGGCCCGCACCGAGCACCCACATCAGGTGCAGTTTCCATTTGCCGCCGACGACGTCGATCGCGACCGACATACCGCACACATCGTGATCCATGTCACTCTTGCCGTTCATCGCCGACCTCCTGACCATATTTCGGACCTCGAGGTAAGTATCCCCACCTCGACGTGCGGTCTTGTCGACTCTACCTGCACAGACGACTATCGGTTCCGGCGCCGCGAACCAGCAATCCAGAACCGAAGGGGCACACAATGTCCGAGCAGTCCACCCGTTCCGTTTCCGTGATCGGCCTCGGTCCGATGGGGCAGGCGATGGTCCGGGCCTTCCTCGACGCGGGCGTCGAGGTGACCGTCTGGAATCGCAGCACCGCCAAGGTCGACGCGATGGTCGAACTCGGCGCCAAGCGGGCCGCGACGGTCGCCGACGCGCTCGACGCCAACGAGGTGACCGTGGTCAGCCTGACTCACTACGCCGCCATGTACGACGTGCTCGGCCAGGCCGAGGACCGGCTGGCGGGCAAGGTGATCGCGAATCTGTCGTCGGATTCGCCGGAGAAGACCCGCCTGGGCGCGGCGTGGGTGCGCGAGCGCGGCGCCCAGTTCATTTCCGGCGGCGTCATGTCGGCGGGGGACAACATCACCCATCCCGCGTCCTACATCTTCTACAGCGGTCCGCGCGAGGTGTTCGACGCGCACGCCGAGCTGCTGCGCCCGCTGAGCCCGCAGGAGTACCTCGGCGCGGACGACGGTCTGGCCCAGATCTTCTACCAGGCGCTGCTCGTCATCTTCCACCCGTGGCTGCTGGCCTTCGACCAGGCCACCGCCGTGATCGCGAAGTCGGGCCACGACATCGCCCAGTTCGTACCGTTCGCGGTGCGGTCCAGCGAGGCGTTCCCCTACTTCATGCAGGAGTTCTCCGTCGCCAACCAGGCGGGCGGCTGGGCCGACCTGGCCAGCTTGAAGATGATGGAGGCCGGCGCGCAGCACATCATCGACGCCAGCGAAGAGGTCGGCGTCGACGCCACCTTCTCGCACACCGCTCAGTCGTTCTGGCGCAAGGCCATCGCCGCCAGCGAGGAGCGCGGCAGGGCGGTCTCCACCTACAACCTGATGCTGGGTGAGCGCGAGTCGGACGCGGTGTGAGCCGTCCGGACGAGCCCGCTCGGTGACCGTCATCGGCCAGTTCGTCCTCAGGCGGTTTCGCTTCCCGATCCGAGCCGGGGGAACGGGGCGGTGGAGAAGACGACCTCCACCGCCACCTCGAAGTACTCCGCGATGCGCAGCGCCAGGTGCAGGCTCGGGCTGTATTCGCCGCGCTCGAGGTAACCGATCGTCTGGTAGTGCACGCCGAGCGCCTCCGCCAGCTCGCGCCGGGAGATGCCACGCTCGGCGCGCAGCATGGCGATCCGGTTGTAGATGACCTCAGTAGGCACGCTGCATGGCCTTCTCGCGTCGGGCGGCGACGCTGGAACCCGATTCCCGCCGTGCCATCCTGCGCAAAAGGATCGGCGCGAGAACGAATCCCGCCGCCGCCCAGATGCCGAGCACCGCAATGGTTTCCACATGCCGCCAGGAGCCGCCGAGCTCGACGGCCGCCGCCTCGTCCGGCAACATCGCCGCGCGCATGCCGAGGCCGAGCCAGTAGATCGGGAAGCACTGGGCAATTCCCTGCACCCAGCCCGGTATCGAGGTGATCGGGTAGAAGATGCCCGACACCGCGACCAGACCCATGATGGGCATGGACGCGAACCCGACCCCGCGCGGGCTGTCGAACAGCGCACCGATGCACGCGCCGATGGGCAGGGTGGCCAGCATGCCGAGCAGCACGATGCCGATCAGCGACAGCCACGCGGCCGGGGTGTCCAGCGCGACGTCGCCGACCACGAACAATCCGGGGACGAGCACGATGCCGAACGGCACGAGCACCCAGCCCGACACCGTGACCACCTTGCCGACCAGGTAGCCCACCATCCCGTTCGGAGTCGCCTTGGCGCGCAGCAGGGTTCCGTCCTCGCGCTCCAAGCTGAGCAGCTGGGCGATGCCGAAGATGCCGTTGAACGAGACCAGCATGCCGAGAATGCTCGGCAGCGCGAGCGTCCCGAGCGCGAAGCCGCTCGACCCGAACGTCGTGTTGCGCATGAAGATCAGCACGACCACCATGATGACCGGCCAGAACAGCAAGCCGAAAAGGTCCTGGCCGTTGGTCACCGTCTGCCGCAGCTCGATCGCGCCGCGCGACAAGCCTGCGCGGACCGCGTTCCTGATCGGGTTCATCGCGCCACCTCCTCCAAGGCGTGGACTTCGTTCTCCAGCTGACCGGATTCGAACTGCCGCACCAGTGTCATGTACGTGTCCTCGAGGGACGCGCGGCGCACCTCGAGCTCGCCGATGTCCTCGCCGTACTGCTTGAACAGCTCGTAGACGAACTTGGTCGACTCGGTGGTGGTGTGCACGAAGCGCTGGCCGTCGCGAGTCCAGCGCACCTCGGCCTCGCCCGCGATGCGGCGGGACAACTCGTCGGCCGAACCGTCCGCGATGATCCGCCCGCCCGCCAGGATCAGGATGCGATCGGCCAGCTTCTCGGCCTCGTCCAGGTCGTGCGTGGTGAGCAGGATGGTGGTGTGCAGGTCGTCGGCCAAACGGTGGATCAGGTCGTGGAATTCGCGCCGGGCCTGGGGATCGAAACCGGCGGTCGGCTCGTCGAGGAACAGCAGTTCCGGGCGGCCGACGATGCCGATGGCGACGTCGAGCCTGCGCCGCTGACCGCCGGACAGGGACATCACCTTCGTGCCCGCCTGTTCGGTCAGGCCGACGGCCTCGATGAGTTCGTCGGTGTCCCACGGCCGGCTGATTCGCTCGGTGCCGTACGGCGCGTAGTACCCGCCGAGATTCGACAGCAGTTCGCGCACACGCCATTTCCCGTGATCGCGCCAGGATTGCAGGACGACGCCGATGCGGGCCCGCCAGTCCTCGCCGCCGTGCGCGGGATCGGCGCCGAGGACATCGACCCGGCCCGCCGAACGGATGCGGAAGCCTTCGAGTATCTCGATCGTGGTGGTCTTGCCCGCGCCGTTGGGGCCGAGCAGGGCCAGGACCTCACCGTGCCGAGCCTGGAAGCCGACCCCGTGCAGGACGTCCTTCGCGCCGTAGCGCATTCGCAGACCCTCGACGTCGATCACGACGCCATCGCCCACAGTCATGGCATCCTCCCGTTATGCGGACCGGATGGTTCGTAGCATACCTACTACATTCCGAGGGAACAATGCTTTGCTCGGCCGAAACCGATTGGCGCACCGGCTCGCCGATGGAGGACCAGTCGCCATCGCCGCCGGTGGTGTAGGGGCCGGGCGAGCCGGAAGCGGGGAAGTGTTGCACCAGTGCGCCTTTGTTGCACCAGTCGATGGCGGCGGCGACCACACCGCATCGAATGAGAAATCTGCTGGAGCGCAAGGCGAAATTCGACATGCCAACAGCGTTCGTCGCCGCGCTTTCCAGAAGTTTATGAAGGGCAAAGCATCTCGAGCCTGTCGGTGATGCGGTCGCCCGCTCGCCGGTAGCGGGCCGCTTTTCGAATCCAGTTCGACGCCACGCCGCGCTGGTCGTTGCCTTCCGGCTGTTCGTTATTCAGCCTTAGCTATGCCCGACACCTGCCCCACCTGCTCGTGGTCCTCGCCGATGCTCGTGTCCTCGCATCGCTCCGTCCGCTATTTGCGCTGCGTGTGCGGTAGATGGCTGGTCTCGCACGGTGGTGGGGTGGATCTGGTCGCCGAACGCGGTATTGCCGCCGAGCCGCAGGCGGCCGAACACCTCGAACTGATTCCGCTTCCCGAGGGGTGAGCGTTGATTCGGCGCGCGATTCGGTTCGCGTGCTTTCCCTTTCGGGATATCGGCGATTCCGGTAGCGCCGGCGTTCTGCGCACGAAGACTATTTCGTAGTCCGGCCGAGCGAGTCGGGTCGCGATCACTTCGGCTCTGTCGAAGCTGGAAGTGCCGACGGTCGAGCACTTCTGGCGGATCGCGGCCGTTTTCGTGCTCGTGGGTTCGACGCTTACTTGTTGGTTCGTCTGGTTCCTCGGTAAGTGTTGCCTCGTTGCCTCGTTGCCTCGTTGCCTCGTTGCCTCGTTGCCTCGTTGCCTCGTTGTCCATGTCCATGTCCATGTCCATGTCCATGTCCATGTCCATGCCCATGCGCGTTGCCCGTGCCCGTGACATGCGCCGAGCTCGGGTGGCATCCGGGAGGGACCGCGCGTCAACAGAAAAGAGAGCACTGCTCTTGACTTTGTGCGCACAGGGGTGAATCATTGTTCTCAACAGAGAGCAGTGCTCACAGAATGAGGAGACATCATGGACGCCACCACCCGCTACATCGGCCCCACCGGCTTCGATCCCATCGTGAACCGCATCGTCAACTGGCTGCCCCGGCTGGGAATCAGCATCGCGGGATCGCGGCTGCTCGCCGTGCGTGGCCGCAAGAGCGGGGAGTGGCGGACCACGATGGTGAACCTGCTGGTGGACGAGACCGGCGCGCGCTACCTGGTCGCGCCGCGCGGGCACACGCAGTGGGTGCGGAATCTGCGGGTCGCCGGCGCGGGCGAATTGCGGCTCGGGCGCAAGGCCGAGGCGTTCACGGCCACCGAGGTGGCCGACGCGGACAAGACGCCGGTGCTGCGGCTCTACCTGGAGAAGTGGGGCTGGGAGGTCAACCGCTTCTTCGACGGCATCACCAAGAACTCGACCGACGACGAACTCGCCGCCATCGCATCGGGTTTCCCGGTTTTCCGTATCGCGTGAATCAGCGGGTGGCGAGGAATTCGATGGCGGCGGCGTAGCCCTGAATTCCCATGCCCGCGATCACCGCGGTGGCGATGGGGGAGATGAAGGAGTGGTGCCGGAATTCCTCGCGGGCGTGCACATTGCTGATGTGCACCTCCACGATCGGCACCTCGGGGATCACCAGCGCGTCGCGCAGCGCGACCGAGGTGTGGGTGAGCCCGCCGGGATTGATGACGATCGCCGACTCCGCGCCGCGCGCCTCATGGATCCGATCGATCAGCGCGCCTTCGTGATTGGACTGGAACGCGACGATCTTCCTGTCGAACTTCGCCGCAGTCCGTTCGCATAGTTCGACCACGTCGTCGAGGGTGGCCGAACCGTACACCTCGGGCTGGCGGGTGCCGAGCATGTTCAGGTTCGGCCCGTTGAGGACCAGGATCGGGGCGGTGTCGGCCATGGGGCCAACCCTAATGGGCGCGGCCACAGAGCGAACCGCGCCCGGCCGAGCAGGAACGCCCGGCTCACGAACCCCGGCTCACAAACCTTTCGGGCCCTCCGACCGCAGGTCGTCGACCTTGCGCATCGCCGTGCGCAGTTCCTCGAGCCACGCCTCGGCGTGCTTGCCCGCCAGTTTCACCGTCCAGGCCAGCGCGTCGGAGCGAGAGCGGGCGACGCCGGAATCGACCAGGGTGTCGAGCACTTTGCGCTCCGGCTGGCGCAACCGCGTCATCACCGGAACGGCGAGCTGGGTGAACATGATTCGTTCCCCGTCCACGGAGACGCCCCACGCCACGTTGCGGCCGTAGCGGTGCTGGGCCTCGCCCGCGATCTGCATGCGCGCCGGGCGGGTGGATTCGCGGAAGCGGGCGATGGCGCCCTCTTTCGTCGCGGCCGGGATCTTCTCGGTGGGCGCTTCGGCGTCCTCGGTGTCGGTGGGCTCGGGCTTGGGCAGCGGCAGCTCGCCGATGACCACGATCTCGTCGCGGTCCACCTCGATGACCGGTTTGCCGGCGAACCAGTCGCTGGGCAATCTTCCGGCGAACCAGTCGGGCACATCGGCGGGGTCGGGAAGATCGGCCTGTTGCCAGCCGCCGGGGCGTCCGAAACCTCGTCCGCGGTGTTCGTGCCTCATGGCGATTCTCCTTCAGGAGCAAGGCGTGTATGCCTACTTACTGTGGTGCGGTGTTGCAATGATTACAAGATTACGCCGCAAGTCAGCGCGGTGGTTCCGCTCTGCGTGAACAGGGTGGGGAAGGGGTACTCCAGGGAGGTCGTACTGTGCCGGACGCGCTCTGTTCGGGACGGATCACTGACCGCAGGGGTTCTCGCCCGCGTTCGCGTTTCGGCAGGTACGGTAGCGGCGCCGGTTATCGCCTTGTGACTGGACACCGTTACCGATCGGGACCTTCGGACAGGCGTTTTCGGGCACAATTGACAATGCTGAGCATGGGTAACGGCCCGATCACCGGGACGTCGCAAACAGGTTCATTTCAGGTACGGTGGTCTTGTTGCTGGAGTGACAAGAGTGAAGAGTGGGCGACATGGATGTGAGGGGATCTCGCCGCTTTCGCGTTAGGGGCGCACTAGCACTCGCGGGAGCGGCGGCTGTGGCAGTCACCATGGGTTCCTGCGGGTTTCGCGAGGAGCCCAGCGAGCCCGCGGCCGTCGTCGAGCGCTTCACCGAACTCCTCGACAACCAGGATTACAAGAAGGCATCGGAGCTCACCTCCTATCCGAACGCCGCTTCGGCAACGCTGAAGCAAATGTTCGAGGGTCTGCATCCAGGCAAGGTCGACTACCAGAAGACCCAATTCATCGGCCTCGACTCGCAGTCGGCGATCTTCAGCATGGACGTCGACTGGAGCTTCGGCGCGAACAAGAACTGGAGCTACAGCCTCCAGGGCACGGTCCGCAAGCTCGCGATCGGCTGGCGGATCTCCTGGGAACCGTCTGTCGTGCTGCCGCAGTTGCAAGGCAACCGCACCGTGAAGCTGGTGCGCACCACGCCGACCCCGCCCCCGCGGGTCCTCGACATGGTCGGCGCGCCGCTGATGCACGAGCAGGTCATCAACGTGATCAAGCTCGACCCGACGCGAATGCCGGATCCGGTCGCCTCCACCGACGCGCTGGCCAAGGCCATCGAGCCCGTCGCGCCGCTGATCACCGGCCCCGCGCTGATGCAGCAGCTGGCCTCCTCTCAGGGCAAGCCGATCGTGGCGGTCAACCTGCGCGATGGCGATTTCGCGATCCTGGAACCGCGGATGGCGCCGATTCCCGGCGTGGTGATGGAGAAGCACCCGCGGCTGATCTCCTCGGACCGCCGGGTCTGGTCGCCGCAGCTGGACGCGCTGCGCAAGGTCTGGGAGACCAGCCAGGACGAGCACTCCGGCTGGGGCGTGCAGATCTTCGAGCCGGACGGGCGATTCATCAGCCAGGTCGCCGGCTACCAGGGGCCGCCGGGGCCGGACATCATCGCCACCATGGACCAGCGGTTGCAGCGCGCCGCCGAGGACGCGGTGGTGAGCGTCGGCACGCCCGCCACGATCGTGGCGATCCAGCCGTCCAGCGGAGCGGTGGTCGCGGTCGCGCAGAACAGTCAGGCCAGCGAGCACGGACCGATCGCGTTCACCGGCCTGTACCCGGTGGGCGGCAATATCGAGCTGTTCCGCGCCGTCGCGGCGGCCGGTAACGGCAAGGCTCCGCAGGACGTTTCGGTGCAGGAGGCGGCGGAGGCCGCGAGCAGGCTCGGCATCGGCATCGATTTCCAGGTGGCAGGGCTGGACGAGGTGACCGGACGGCTGGCCATCGCCGGACGCAGCGCCGAGCAGGTGCGCCAGGGCGGCGGGTCGGACGCGGTGCTGGCCAGCCCCTTCGGGATGGCGATCGCGGCGGCGTCGATCGCGCGCGGCGAGGTGCCCGCGCCGAAGATCGAGGTCACCAAGACGGGTGGCACCGACGCGCAGCTCACGCCGCTGGGCGGCGAGCTGACCGAACGGCTGCGCACCATGCTGCGCGACGCGACCGGAGCTCCCGATCTGTCGCCGCTGCGGCCTTACCCGGTGATCGCCTACGCGGCGAAAGCGGGCGACGACGGCTGGCTCATCGCGAACATGGGCGATCTGGCGTTCGCGGTGCACATCAACGACGTGGACAGCGGGAACGCCACCGCGCGGATGGCCGCCAGGATGTTGCAGTCGCTGGCCGCGCCGGAGCCGTCGTGATCGCCGCGCTCGGGTTCGCGCGCTGATCGGTTCGCACGCCGATCCGGTGCCTGCGATCCATCCGCGCGGCGGATCAGTTCAGCGCTCGGATCGCCGCGCGCCAACCCAGCAGGAACAGCGCGAGCACCGTGGCCGCGACCAGTACGAAGCTGAACGCGATCCCCTGTCCGCTGATCGCGCGCAGCGCCATTCCGCCACCGAGGGTGCCGAGCCACACCAGGACTCCCGTTGGCCACACCAGGGTTCCGTCGAGGCGTCCGGTGCGGCGCTCCACGGCGAGCGCGGCGGCCCACCCGATCGCCAGTCCGATGGCAAACGGCCACAGCGTCTTCAGCAGGCCCGCGATCACCGCCTCGTCGTGACTGCGCCGGCCGATGACGCAGAACAAGATCACCAACAATGCGTCCACCGCCACCGGGACCAGTCTCTTCACGGGCGCAAGCGTAGTGCGGCATCGTTTCGATCTCGATCTTGACACCGATCCGATACTGGCCCTGTCCAGTCACTTCGCCGGGACGTCGTCAGGCGTTCAGAGCGTGCGGCGCGTCTCGAATTCCTTCTCGTAGTCGGCGTCGTCGGCTTGAGGTGTACGGAAGAGGAAGGCGAAGACGATCCAGCCGACGATGGCGACCAGGATGAAGCTGACCAGGCGGTAGACGAAGGCGGCGGCGACCGCTTGGGCGGCGGGCAGGCCCGCGCCCGCGGTGAGGCCGTAGATCAGGGTCGCGTCGACGTAGACGATGCCGCCGGGGGCGAACGGGATGGAGCCGACGGCCTTGCCCGCGGTGAAGGCGATGAGCAGGCCCGCGAGTTTCGGATCGGCGCCGACGGCGTAGCAGGCCGCGCCGAGACAGGCGACGTCGCCGAATCGGTGCACCAGCGCCCAGCCCGCCACCCAGACGCCATCGCGTTTGCCGAGATCCACCGACTCGAGCTGGGTCAGGATCTCGGCGACCTTGCTCATGCCGTGGTCGGCAGAACGCTTGCGTACCCGGTTGACCAGCGCGAGCAGCCGACGCAGCACCTTCTCCAGCGAGCCGGGATTGCTCGAGATGTAGTTGCCCGCCCAGATCAGGGCTGCCACCGCGGCGAGCGAGAGCACGAGCTTCAGCGGTCCCACCTGATTGCCGACCAGCAGCGCGCCGCCGACGCCGAGCAGCGCGAGCCCGGCCGTCGCGATCACGCCGGAGATGACCAGCTGCCAGGACGCGACGATAGGACTCGCGCCCCAGCGCCGGGTCTGCCGGTAGGTGAACGCGGTGGAGAACACTTGCCCCGCGGGCAACGTCACCGACATCGCGGTCGCGCCGTACACGACCGCCACGGATTTGCTCTGACTCACGTCGACGCCGCCGGCGCGCAGCAGTTGTTTCTGCACCCGGCCGAATCCGCTCATGGCAAGCGCTTGGAACCAGATACAGGCCGCGACCCAACCCCAATGAATTTCGGTGAGTTTCTGCCACGATTCGTGTAGCCGCGGCCACAGATAGACGCCTTCGCCGATCAACAAAGCCAACAGCGCGGCGCCCAGCAACCATTTGGCCCACCAGAATTTGCTCCGGCCTTGCTCGACGGTGGACGTTCGCGGTGCAGGCTCGCCCGCTGTATCCCCGTTGGCCGTCACGCCGTCAGCCTAACGAATCTGCTGTTCGAACGTCGGCATCGGTGCGCGGGTCGGCGCCTTCTTTCGGCCACGCCAATCGGGTTTTCCTGCGGCGACCGCGCAGCTGCACCTCTTCGCCTTCCACCCAGAACTCCTGCTCGCTTTCCTCCGCGAAATACAATGCGCTACCGGAGGCGAGCACTCGGCCGGGTTGATCTTTGGCCAATTCGGTCAATCGGGAAGCCTCGTTGACCGGATCGCCGATCACCGTGTATTCGAAACGGTTGGCGGCGCCGATATTTCCGGCGACAGCCAAACCCGCGGACACGCCGATGCCGATGTCGAGGCCGGGCACCTCGCGCAGCGCCTCGCGGAGTTCGCGGCCCGCCGCGAGCGCCGCGGTGGGCGCGTCCGGCCGGTCCAGCGGCGCGCCGAAGATGGCGAGCGCGGCATCTCCGACGAACTTGTTGACGAACCCGTGGTGCCGGTCGATCACGTCGACCACGATGCGGAAGAACTCGTTGAGCAGGCTCACCACCTCGGTGGGCGGCCGTTCGGCGGCGGTGGCGGTGGAGCCGACCATGTCGACGAACAACACCGCGACGAACCTGGTCTCTCCGCCCAGCTCGGTGCCGTAGTCGAGGGCGCGCTGCGCGACTTCCTCGCCGACGTGCTGACCGAACAGCTCCTGGAGCTGGCGGCGCTTGGCCGCCTCCTCCATCATGCGGTTGAAGCCGACCTGGAGCAGGCCGATCTCGCTGCCGTCGAACACCTCGACCTGCACATCCCGGGCGCCCTCCTGCACCCGGTCGATGGCCTGGCTGAGCTGGCGCACCGGGTCGGAGATGCTCGAACCGGTGAGCATCGACAGCGCGAGCGCCTGCAAGATCACCACGCCGCAGAGCAGCAGGATCGAGATCGCCAGCGACTGGGCGGAGAACTTCACGTCCGAGGAGATCTGGGTGACGCACAGCAGCACGATGGCGATGGTGGGCGCGAAGGTGCCCATGCCCCAGGTCATCCCCATCCTGGTGCCGACGCCCGGCGTCAGGGTGTGATCGAAGGTGCCCTCGGTCAGGGCCTGCGCCGCGACCGGACGCAGGATGCGCTCGCCGAGCATGTAGGTGAAGCCGAACACGATGGTGGCCGCCATGCACTCGGTGACGATCACCGCACCGGCCAGCGCGGGCGTGTCGGAGATGATGAGTCCGGCCAGCACCGCGCCGCCGATCAGCCACAGCGCCAGATGCAGGATCGCCTGGCGCAGCGGCGCGTGCAGTGCGGCCATCTGTTCCTGGCGGCTCGGCGGACCGCCGCGCATCTGCCAGCGCATGACAGGGCGCAGCATCAGCGCCGAAGCGGCGAGGCTGAGCAATCCGCCGGTGATGAAGACGAGTGCGGGGATGAGCAGACCGGTGTGTCGGGTACCGGCCGCCTCGCCTTCCGGAACGGGGAGTCCGTACTGGATGAACGCCCACACCAGCACCGCGCCGAAGGCATTGGCCAGCAGCATCGATGTCAGGTAAAGCGGCCAGCGCGTATGCATGGTCTGCTTGACCGCTTCCAAGGGCGCTGACACGCCCCCTAATCTAGCGTTTCGATCATTCGTCCACGTGCGGCTGTCCGGACCGCCCGGCTCGGAGCGCTACCCTCAACGAGGTGACCGAGCTCGAGGAACGTCCACGCCGGGACTCCGCCGCGGACGCGGTGCACCCGATCGTCCGGCAGACCGCGGAGTGGGCATGGCGCCTGCTGGTCATCTTCGCCGCGGTGCTCGCCCTGGTGATGATCGTGCAGCGGCTGGCGACCGTCGTCATTCCCACGGCCATCGCGCTGCTGGCTGCCGCGCTGCTCGCGCCTTTGGTGGACTGGATGCAGCGCCTCGGCATACCGAGGTGGGTCGGGGTGTTCGTCTCGATGGTCGGCTCGCTCGGGCTGGTCGCGGGCATCATGACCTTCGTCGTCGAGCAGTTCGTCGATGGTGTGCCGCAGCTGTCCGACGAGTTCACCGGCAGCATCCACAAGATCCAGGACTGGTTGATCAACGGCCCGCCGCACATGAGCGACGATCAGATCCGCAACGCGGGCGACACCATCGTCAAGACGATCCAGTCCAATCAGGACAGTCTCACCTCCGGCGCGCTCACCACGGCCACGGTGATCGGGCACATACTGACCGGGACTTTCCTCACCCTGTTCATCCTGATCTTCTTCCTCTACAGCGGCGATCAGGTCTGGCAGTTCGTCACCCGGATCGTGCCGACCGCGCACCGGGAACGGGTCCGGCTGGCCGGGCAGCTCGGCTTCGGATCGCTGGTCGGCTTCGTGCGGGCGACCGTCGCGGTCGCGGCGGTCGACGCCATCGGCATCGGGGCGGGGCTGGCGATTCTCGGGGTGCCGTTGGCGCTGCCGCTGGCCTCGCTGGTGTTCATCAGTGCGTTCATCCCGATCATCGGCGCGTTCCTCGCCGGATCCATCGCGGTGTTCATCGCGCTGGTCACCAAGGGACTGGTGACGGCGCTGATCGTGCTCGGCATCATCATCGCGGTGATGCAGCTGGAAAGCCATGTGCTGCAACCGCTGCTGCTCGGCCGCGCGGTGAGCATCCATCCGCTGGCCGTGGTGCTGGCGATCGCGGCGGGCGTGGTGCTCGGCGGGATCGCGGGCGGCCTGCTCGCGGTGCCGTTCGTCGCGGTGATGAACACGGCGATTCGATCGCTGCTCGCCGACAGCCCGGAGGAGACGTTCGGCGAATTGCAGACCGCCGAGCATCGGCTGTATTCGGCGGAACCGGACCGGCCGGATCCGGGAAGGTTCGATGTCGAGGCGACGCTCGCCGAGGAGGTCGCGCTGCTGAGCAAGGTGCGCGGGGGCGACGCAGGCACCGGACGACAGAACGCCGATGAGCCCGGCCGCGCCGACTGAGCTCAGTCCGGCCGACGCGGCGACCGCGCCGCTGTGGCGGGCCGTGCAGGCGTTCCGGCTCGTCACGCTGCTGTACGCCGTCGGCCAGCAGGTCGCGTCCGTGCCCTACTACCAGAACCAGCGTCTGAGCTGGGTGTTCATCGCATTGATGGTGGTCTGGTCCGGGCTGTCCGCGCTGATGCTCTCGCAGTGGCATGCCGACGTGGTCAAGGTGCGGGTCTGGGTGGTGATCGGCGACCACATCGTGGTGATCGGGTTGATCGCCGCTACCCGGCTGGTCGCCGACTACGACTGGTACCACGGGCACCAGACCCTGCCGACGACCATGTGGGCGGCCAACGCGGTGATCTCGGCGGCGATCCTGCGCGGGCCGGTCGCGGGCATCGCGTCCGGGCTGCTGATCGCGGCGGTGATCATCACCGTGCGCGACCAGTGGGGACAGGACGTCTGGGCGGACGCGACCGCGCCGGTGCTCGTCTCGGTGGGCTTGGCGCTCGGGCTGGCCGCCAACACCGCCCGGCGCGCGCAGGAGCAGTTGCAGCGCGCGGTGCGCCTGACCGCCGCGGCCGAGGAGCGCGAGCGGCTCGCCCGCGAAGTGCACGACGGCGTGCTCCAGGTGCTCAGCTACATCAAGCGGCGCGGCAGCGAAATCGGCGGACCCACCGAGGAATTGGCGTTGCGTGCTGGTGAGCAGGAGGTGGCGCTTCGGGTGCTGATCTCCGAGCAGGGCGTGCGCGAGGACGCGGGCGGCGCCGAGCTGGATCTGCGTCCGCTGCTGACCGTGCACGCGACGCCGAAGGTGTTCGTCTCGACGCCGGGCGAGCCGGTGCGGGTGGGGCGTTGGGCGGCAGGGGAAATCGCCGCCGCCGTCGCGACCGCCCTGGTCAACGTCGAGCTGCACGCCGGAGTGGACGCGAAAGCCTATGTGCTGCTGGAGGACACCGGCGCCGAGCTGATCGTCAGCGTGCGCGACGACGGCGTCGGCATCGCCGCGGGCAGATTGGCCGAGGCGGAAGCTGAAGGGCGGATGGGAGTTTCGCGGTCGATCGTCGGGCGAATCGGCGCGCTGGGCGGTACCGCGGAGCTGCTCACCGAGGGCAGCGCGGGCGAGGGCGTCGAATGGGAATTCCGTGTCCCGCGCGACGCACGTTGACCTGGGGCTTCTGGCACGATGAACGGTACGGCGAGAGGAGCGGTGCGGTGACCGATGACGGTGCGGCCGGGACCATTTCGGTGATGGTGGTGGACGATCACCCGATGTGGCGCGACGGGGTCTCCCGCGATCTCGCCGAGGCCGGGTTCGAGGTCGTCGCGACCGCGGACGGTGTCGGTTCGGCCACCAGGCGCGCCGCGGCCGTACGCCCCGCCGTCGTCCTGATGGACATGCAGCTACCGGACGGGAACGGCGCTGTCGCCACGGCCGAGGTGCTGCGCGTCTCGCCGCGGAGCCGGGTGCTGGTGCTTTCGGCCTCGGCCGAGCGCGACGACGTGCTGGACGCCATCAAGGCGGGCGCCTCCGGTTATCTGGTCAAGAGCGCGTCGGCGGCCGAACTGATCGACGCGGTGCGCGCGACCGCCGCCGGTCAGCCGGTGTTCACGCCGGGGCTGGCCGGGCTGGTGCTCGGCGAGTACCGCCGGATGGCGACCGCGCCCGCCGAGCCCGACGAACCCCACCGGCCCGCACTCACCGAACGGGAGACCGACGTGCTGCGGATGGTGGCGAAAGGGTTGTCCGCCAAGCAGATCGCGTCCCGGCTCGGGTTGAGTCACCGGACGGTGGAGAACCACGTGCAGGCGACGCTGCGGAAGTTGCAGCTGGCCAACCGGGTCGAACTCACCAGGTACGCGATCGAACAGGGGCTCGAGTAGGCCGGGACATCCGACCGGCGGAGGATCCGCACGCGCGCCGGAATCCGGGATCGCCCTGATGCCGAGACCGTCGCCCCTCGGTAGCCTCGAAGCCATGGGCGGCCCCGAATCGGTATCCAATGGTGTCGGCTCCGATGGTGCGGTCGGCGATCGGGATCTGCGCGTCTCCGACGCCGAACGCGAGCACGTCGGTCAGCTGCTGCAGCGGGCCGTCGGGCTCGGGATGCTCTCGCTCGGCGAGTTCACCGAGCGGATGGACACCGCCCTGGCCGCCAAGACCCGCGGCGAACTGAACGCCGTGCTCATCGATCTGCCCGGCGTCCGCCTCATCGGTCAGCCCGCCGCACGGCCCACGACGTTCGTGAACTCCACGCCCTCGTTCGCGAATCGGCCGCCGATGCCGCCCGCCCCGGCGGGAAACGTGATTCGCGGCCGCATGTCGAGCGTGAACAGGCGCGGGCCGTGGCAGGTCGCGCCTTCGCTGCACCTGAACAACTGGTTCGCGGGCGTCACCCTCGATTTCACCGAGGCGGTCATGTCCACCCAGGTGGTCGAGTTGAACATCGACGACTACTGCAGTTCGCTGACCCTGGTGGTGCCCGCCGAGGCCACCGTCGACATGAACGGTCTCGACCTCATCGGCGCGAGCCTCAACAACAAGGTCCGCACCGGTCCTCCGCTCGGCCCGCTCCACCTGGTCGTCCACGGCCGCGTCCGCCTCGGCTCGGTCACCGCCAAGCATCCGTTCATCGCCCATTGGCGCAAACTGCTCGGGCACTGACCCGTGCCTTCGGTCGTTCGGCCGGTCAGGTGTTGACGCCGATGCGGCGGGCGAAGGCGCGCAGCGGGACTCGGCGGTCGTGGTCGAGGAGTTCGGACACGATGTGGCGGGGCAGGGACTGGTATTTGATCCAGTCGACGCCGCCGACGCGTTCGGCGTTCAGCAGCGCGTCCAGGGCGCGCTGATGCTGGCCGGTGCGGGTCAGCGCGACCGCGGTGTCGGCGAGGTGGCGGGCGCGTGAGGCCTGCGGCAGGCCGCTGTTCGCGGGCATCTCCTTCGCCGCGGCCAGCGCCTCGGGATAGCGCTCCGAGGAGACGTTCACGTCGACCGTCTGCATGACGACCTGGGATGGGCCGAAATAGGTTTCGTAGTCCTGCCGGTCGCCGCCGATGCGCAGCGCGACCTCACCTGCCGCCTCGATCAGCGACAGCGCCTCTGGCACGTTCTGGGCTCGGCCCGCCGCGGTCGCGCCTTGGAGCACGAGGGAACCGTAGGCGGACAGGTGCGCGGGCGGCACCTCGCCCTCCGGCTCCAGGTCCGTCGCGGCGCGCAGCGCGACCCGGCGCGATTCGTCGTACCGGCCCTGTACCAGCAGCTGCCAGGCCACCGAGCCGCGGATGGTCGCCAGCAGCAGCGAATCGTTGCCGCGCTCGGCGGCGGCCAGCGCCTGACGGATGGCGAGGAATGCCGGATCGGTGTGCCCGAGATGCACCAGGGTGCAACCGGTGACCCAGCACATGCGGGCGAGCAGTTCGTTGGCGGGTGCGACCGCGCCGTTGCGCGCGGAGTGCACGGTCGCGCGCAGCTGGATGAGGCTGGCGGGCAGGATCGAGGTGAGCAGCTCGTAGCGGCCCGCCCAGTACGCGCCCCAGGCGTAGTCGACCGCGCGGCGGCCGTCGTCGAGGCTCACTGCCTCCTCCTCGGGCACCTCGCCGAGCAAATCGTCCACGGGGGTCAACGCGCGCCGGATGGCGACGATGCCCGCGTCCGGGTTGCCGGACGGTATCCCGTGGCGCTTGCCGATCAGATCGGAGATGTCGACATCGAGCGCGCGCGCCAGTTTCTGCAAGCTCGCGATGGACGCGGTTTGGCGTCCACCCTGCTCGAGCTTGCGCACGAGATCCACGCTCACCCCGGCCTGGTCGGCGAGCTGGCGCTGTGTGAGCGCTTTGCCGCGAAAGCGCCGGATCCGCACCCCGATCGACGATTCGTCCATGTACCCAAGTCCTTTGTTAAATCTGGGTTTCAGAGTACGACGCTACGGGATGGACTTCACCCGAAGTGGGACATTGCGTACGACTCGTTGGCCGCTGGTTGGAATACCGTTGCCTTTCTGCAACTTTGAGAATGCAAAGGGCGGCGGCAATGACCACGATGCCGAACACCACTGTGCGAGCCCGGCGCGCCGATCGCGCGACCGCGTCGCAAGTTTTTCTCGCTCGAACCGAACAGTTGCGCCTGCAGGGCCATGACCTGCGTGAACTATTACGCCGACGGCCGACCACTTGCTACAGCAACGTCATCGCGTGAGGGGAAGCATAATGTTCGAACGCTGTCACAGCCCGAACGAGGCGGCGCACCTGCTCCGACATCGGTTCGGATTGCCGGTCCAGTTGCTCGCCGGGCGTCCCGTGGTGACCACGGGCAGTCTGCTCGGGGGCGTCGTCATGCCGCCGGAACTCGGCAGGAAGGTGCTCGCCACCCTGGACCGCCAGATGACCGCCCCGGTGGTCGCCGACCCCGGCGACCGCACCTGGACGTTCCTGGTGACCCCGCCCAGCCCCGTCACCCCGGTCGACGTGCACGTCCGGCGCTGCCTGGCCGGACATCAGGTCACCGTGATTCCCGGCGGCCGCCACATGCTGCTGCCGAGCACCGATTCCCGCCTCGGCTGGCATTGGGCGGCCGAACCCGCACCCGGCGTGCTGCGCATGCCGCCGCGTTCGGCGGTCATCGGCGCCATCCACCAGGTGACCGGCATGCGGGCCGCGCCCGCCTCCTGACCGCCCGGCGCGACCGGCCCCCACCCGTAGCCGGTTGGGGGTCGGTCTGGGCGAAATCGGGTAGATATCGGTCCTCGGCCGGGGGTTTCTACTCATGTTCGGCACGGATGAGGGGCCGAGCATGGGGTCATGACTACATCTATCGATCCGGCGCTGATCTCGCGCTTGTCCGGTGAGTTCACTGCGCTGGGGACGCAGATGGGTGCACTCGGGCGGGATCTCGCGCTGCTTCGCGAACAAGTGGCGCCGGATCTCGCCGCCGAGCGTGCCCCGGCCGACTCGGCCGCGGGTGCGTCAGGTGACCGGGCTGCCCCCGGCGGAGCGGAGGGGATTCCGGCGGCGCTCCGGGGCAGCCCCGCTTCGGTGCCCGCGGGAGGGTGGCGCGGGTCGTCCTCGACGGACCTCGATTCCGCCGCCGCGAGCGAAAGCAGTTCCGTCGCCGGGAACCCCGACCTCGAGCGCAGCACCGCTGTTGGCGGGGGAACTCCGGTCGCCGTGGAGAGTGAGTCGGGTACGCCCGAAGACCTCGCCCGGCGCCGGGGCTCCTCTGGTGCCGAGGGCGGTTCACCAGCTGGTGTGGGAACGTCTTCGGCTGCGGTCGGGCATCCTGCGCGCGGCACGAGTGCGGCCGGTGCTCAGAGTGACTCGTCTGCTGGTGCTGGCTCGTCTTCGGGTGTGGCGGGTTGGCCGGGTGCGGTGCCGGGTGTGGGTGGCGGGTCGAGTGCGGCAGCTGTTCCGCCGGTTCCGCCTCCGCCCTACCCGCCGCCGACGGCGGCTCAGCCCGTGTACGGGTCCGCCTACGCTGCTGCGGCGGAGCGGTATTGGGGTCCCGGATCGGGGGCGATGGTTCCGCCGGGTGCGGTGCCGCCACCGGGTGTGCCGCAGGGATGGCCCACGCAACCGGGCGCGTTGCCGCACAGGGGCAGGCGGATGGCGCCGCCCGGGATGCTGCCGCCCGCGCCGTCGCGGCGAGAGCCGCATGTCCCGTGGTGGCAGCGGGACGGGGTGATCAGCCGGGTGCTCGCGGTGGCCGGGGTGGCGGTCACATTGATCGGTGTGGTGATGCTGTTGGTGCTCGCCGCGCAGGCCGGATTCTTCGGGCCGGTCCCGAGAGTTGTGTCCGGAGCGGTTTTCTCGGCCGTTCTGGTCGGCGCTGGCGTGCGGGTCGTCGGCAAGGCTGGCGGGCGGGTCGGCGGAATCGCGTTGGCGGCCACCGGTATCGCGGGTGTCTATCTCGACGTTGTCGCTGTGACGGCCGTGTATCACTGGTTGCACCCGGTGCTCGGGCTGGCGGTGGCGCTGGCCGTCGCCGCGGGGGGCGTCGGACTCGCGATGCGGTGGAAGTCGCAGCCGCTCGCGGTGCTCGTGGTGCTCGGCGCCGCGCTGCTCGCACCGTTCGTGACCACCGAGTTGGTGCTGCTCGGATTCCTGATCGTGCTGCAATTGGCTTGCGTCCCGGTGCAATTCGGACCGGACTGGCCGTTCCTGCACATTGTGCGCACGGTGCCCGCAGTGCTGGCCACCCTGGTGAGCATCGCCATCGCGCTGATCGAGACGCTCGATCACGGGCGCGAGCTGTGGTTGCTGGTCGCGTCGATCGCGGTCGCGCTGGTCGGTGTGTCCGGCACCGTGCTGGTGGTGCGCAGGCGTGCCGGTGACATCGTCGCCACGCTGGCCTTCGCGATCTCGACGACCCCGATGCTCGCGGTGGTGGCGCTGTTCGATCGGCGTATCGCCGCCCTCGTCGCGGCCGCGCACGCGGTGGTTCTCCTGTCCCTCGCCGCGACGGCAGTGACGCCGAAAATGCGTGCGCTCACCAAGATTCCGGGCCACACCGCCATCGCCGCTGCGGTGGCGGGTTCCTTCGCGCTGCTCGAAGCATGCGTCGGTGCGACGAGCACCCAGACTCTTCCGATCGCGACGCTGCTGGTCGCGCTCGGCTTCCTCGGGGTGGCCGGCCAGCTGCGTTCCAGCGCCGTCGCAGGCCTCGGTCTCGCCTTCGCGCTGATCGGCGGCCTCGCGTTCGCGGCCACGGCGACCCCGGAAAGGCTTGCGTCGCCACGCCTTGCCGAGCAGCACCTGTCCATCTCCACCACGTTGGCGGCGGTCATCGGCCTGGCCGTCGTCGCGGTGGCGGTCTGGACCGTCCGCAGACTCGCGGGCACGCCGAAGGGCGGTGCGGAGGAATCGATCCTGTGGATCGCCGCGAGCGGCGCGGCGCTGTACTTGGTGACCGCCGCGATCGTCGCGGTCGGCGCGGCCACCGGCGCCGCGGACGGTTTCGTCGTCGGCCACAGCATCGCCACCATCGTGTGGATGGCGGCGGCCACCGCGGCCCTGCTCTACGGCCTGCGCAACCTCGCACGCTCCGCCGCCATCGCCAAGGTCGCCCTCGGCTCCGGCCTTTTGGTCACCACTGCCGCACTGGCCAAGCTCTTCCTGTTCGACCTGGCCACCCTGGACGGCCTGATCCGTGTCGCCGCCTTCCTGGTGGTCGGAATCCTCCTGCTGCTCACCGGAACCCGCTACGCGCGCGCTTTCGCCGAAGCGGGCGGCTCGGGTAGCGCGTCGCCGGGCGGTACCGAAGCCCGCTCGGGTGCGGATCCGGCCGCCGAGTGACCTGAACACCCCGCCCGGGAAATGCCAAGGGGCGGGGCCGTTCTCACGACACCGGCCGCAACCACCATTTCTCTACCGCCGGTAGTCGAATGGATTCGACGATGGAGAAATGGTGGCCCCGACTGCCTCGGAGCCACCATTTCTCTCCCGTCGATTTCCTGCCCGCGATGGGTGCCCCGCGATGGATGCGGAATCAGTCCTCGTCGTGGCGGCGGAGGAGTTCGTTGACGCTCACCGAGCGTCCGTCGCCGCTGTGGTGCCTGCCTTCGTCCGAATCCGCGATGTGGCGGCGGGAGGAGCGGAGTTCGGCCATCCAGTTCTCGATGCTGGTGCGGTTGTCTGCCGGCGTCTCCGAGGCGCTGCCGTCCGAGGCCGCGTGCTCTGCGGGCGCGCGGTGATGTGTGGAACCCGGTGCGGCGGAAGAGGGTTGGTGGCTCTGCGCCAAGGGGCGGTGGCTTGCGCCTGCGGCCGGATCGTAGGCGCTCGACCCGTGCGGGGCCGAGTCGGGCGCGGTGCCGCGCGGTCGGGAGGTCCCCCCCGACTCGAGCGGCCGGGTCGCATCGTCCATCGAGCCCGCGGATTCCTGCGACCGCGCCGGTTCGGCGAACGGCACGGCACGCGGCCGCGGCGGCTCCGCCGGAGTCGGCTGCGTCGACCTGCCCGGGTACTGATCCGGCAGCCCCGACAGCGAAGTCGCGCGCGGCCGAGTCGGGTCGTGCGGTCCAGGAGCCACCGTGCGCGGCGGGCTGGGCGGCGCCGCGTGCGCCCCCGGAGTCGCCGGACGCGGCGGCACGGGCGGCGGAACCGAATCGATGCTCTGCGTGGGCGCTTCGGCCTCGATCTCCTCGATGGTGCGCGGACGACGTGGGGTGCGCGGCTGCTTGCCCTCCGACACCGCGGGCATCTGCATCGTCACCGGGTCGGTGATGGGGGTGGTCTTGACCAGGTCGACCACCTCACCGCCGCCGGGGCGCTCGTCGTCGAGGATGGGTTCGCCGAGGCCGATCTTCTGCTGAATGCGCTTCATCCAGGCGGGCGCCCACCAGCAGTCGTCGCCGAGCAGCTTCATGGTGGCGGGCACCAGCAGCATGCGCAGGATGGTCGCGTCGATGAACAGCGCCGCGATCAGGCCGTAGGCGATGTACTGCATCATCACCAGGTCGGAGAAAGCGAACGCGCCGACCACCACGAGCAGGATCAGCGCGGCGGCGGTGATGATGCGTCCGGTGTGCGCGGTGCCCGCTCGCACGGCCTCCGTGGTGGACGCGCCCTGGGTGCGCGCCTCGACCATCCGCGAGAGCAGGAAGACCTCGTAGTCGGTGGACAAGCCGTAGATCACCGCGATGATCAGCACCAGCACCGGCGACATGATCGGCTGCGGCGTGAAGTTCAGCAGGCTCGCGCCGTGACCGTCGACGAAGATCCAGGTCAGGATGCCCAGCGTGGAGCCGAGGCCGAGCGCGCTCATGAGCGCGGCCTTGATCGGCAGCACCAGCGAGCCGAAGGTCAGGAACATCAGCAGCGTGGTCACGAAGATGACCAGCGCGATCATCAACGGCATGCGGTCGAGCAGCGCGTCGATGCTGTCCTTCTGGATCGTCGGCTGCCCGCCGACATAGAGCTGGACGTTGTCCGGCACGTCCATCGAGCGCAGGTACTCGATGGTCGGGTCGTAGTTCTCCGAATCCTCCAGCGTCGCGCTCGTCCGGTAGACGTCGGGATCAGTGGTGGATCGGCTCGGCACCTCGAATTTGCCGGTGAGGCCGGGCGCTTCGCTCGCTTCCTTCCACACCTTGCCGACCGCGGCGCTGTCGTCGGAGACCATCACCAGCTGCACCGGGTCGGTCTTCCGCAGCGGGAAGACCTCGTAGAAGTTCTCCAGCGCGACGCGGGTCTTGTTGTCCGGCGGCAGGTATCGCTCGTTGATGCCGCCGAAGGCCAGGTTCTTCACCGGGATGATGAGCAGCAGCAGGCCGATGCAGATCGGCACGGCGATCTTGAGCGGGTGCTTCATCACCCACTGCGTCGTCTTGCCCCAGAAGCCGTTCTCGACCTCCTCCGCGGTCTTGGTCTTGCGGAAGCGCTTGAAGCCGAGCATGTCCACGCGCTTGCCGAGCACGCCGAGCATCGCGGGCAGGATGGTGATCGCGGTGAGCGCGGCCAGCGAGACCGTCGCGATGGTGCCGTAGGCGACGGATTTCAGGAAGCCCTGCGGGAACAACAGCATGCCGCCGAGGCTGGCGATGATCATGGTCGCGGAGAACACGACCGTGCGGCCCGCCGTCATCACCGAGCGCCGGACGGCCGCGCGAGTGTCGTACCCCTCGGCCAGCTCCTCGCGGAAACGGCTGACGATGAACAGGCCGTAGTCGATGGCCAGACCGAGGCCGATCATCGAGACGACGCCGGAGACGAACGAGTTCACCTCGGTGAACTTCGTCAGGAACATGATGATGCCGTTGGCGCCGATCACCGTCAGACCGCCGACGACCAGCGGCAGACCCGCCGCGACGAGACCGCCGAAGATGAAGAACAGCAACACGGCGACCGCCGGGATGGCGAGCATCTCCATGCGCTTCTGGTCGGCGGCCATGGTGTCGTTGAGCGTGCCCGACACCGCTTGCAGGCCGGTCACCTGCACGTCGACGTCCGGAATGTAGAAGACGTCCTTCACTTTCCGGTAGTTACGCACCATCTCGGTGTCGTTGTCGCCGACGATGGCGATGGAGGCGAAGGTGGACTTCTTGTCCTTCGAACCGAAGGTCAGCGGGACGCCGGGGCCGGTCTCGGTCTGCCAGTAGGCGCCGTTGACCTTGGCGATCTCGTTCGGGTGTTCCTTCGGCAGCCGGTTCAGGCTGTCGACGACTTTGTCCCGGAACTGGGGGTCGTCGATCGTCTTGCCCTGGGGTGCGGTGTAGAGCAGGATCACGTCGCTGGTGTGATCGCGCCCGAAGGCACCGTCGGCGATCCGCGCGGCGTCCGCCGATTCCGAGGTCGGGTCGTCCCATCCGCTGGAGCTGAGGTGGTGTTCCAGGCCGAGGCCGTAGCCTCCCAATGCCAGGAGGGCCGCGCAGACGATGCCGATGACGGCCCAGCGCAGCCGGTAGACCAGATCGCCCCAGCGTGTGAACACTAAGCGACTCCTTGGGCGGGGCGAGAGGTGAGCAACGCCGACAGCGGCCGGAACGGCTGCAGCCAGGCGCCCTCGTCGGGCAGCGAGTCGAGGCTGACCCTGGGCAGCGGTTCACGGAACACGCCCGGGATGTCCTCGAGGTCGATGAATTCGAGCGTATCGGATGTTACGGCCCAACTCGCGTGCTCGCGGAAGCCCAACACCTGAACGGGAACTCCGCGCGCGGCCAATCGTTCCAATGGTTCGCGAAAGGCTTGGCCGTCGGCGGAGGCGACCATGATTCCGGCGAGTCCGGCGCCGCGGCTACGCAATTCGATGTGCGCGAGCATGTCCGCGTCGACGTCGGAGTCGTCGTCGATCTTCGGCTTGGCGAACACGGCGTAGCCGACATTGCGCAGCGCCTCCACCCACGGGCGCACCACATCGGCGGTGCCTGGTGCGATGTTGGTGAAGACGGTGGCCTCCGGCTCGACCCTGGTCGCGCTACCGACCGAGAGTTCGGCTGTGCGTGCGAGCAGCCAGCGGCCGAGCGCATCGAACCGCGGACGGTACGCGGCGGTCGGGCGGCCGCCGAGGATGGCGCCGAGACCCATATCGAGGTTGGGCGCGTCCCAGACGAGCAGCACCCGGCGCACATCGGGCGCGGCGCCGCCCAGCCCTTCCGACCCGCTGCCGTGCCCCTCCGTGGTGACGTCCACCACCTCGTGGGCCATCTCACTGACACTCATGCCTGCGCCTCGCTGACGCTCGGCTCCGGCATGCGCGAGGCACGCTGGCACATGATTCGCTCACTGCGTTCGCTCATCCCTGCGCCTCGCTGACGCTCGGCTCCGGCATGCGCGAGGCACACCCCACGACTTTCATGACGGCCGAGCTAATTGGTCGCTCGCTGCGCTCGCTCATCATTCGATCTTGCCCCATATGAACTCGGTGATGGCGCTTCCCGCCCGATGCGCCTTGCCTTCGAATTTGGTGACGGGGCGGTCGAAGCCGATCGGGGCGCTCTCCTCGTTGTCCGCGCTGACGCCGCCGGTCGCCTCGTTCAGGCCGATCAGCAGCGGTTCCGCGGCGCCGACTTCGGCGATGTGTTCGGCGTAACCCGCGTGGTCGGTCGCGACATGCAACACACCCCCCGGCCGGAGGCGGCTCGCGATGAGCGCGAGGGTCGCGGGCTGCAGCAGCCGCCGCTTGTGGTGCCTTGCCTTCGGCCACGGATCGGGGAAGAACACCCGTACGCCGGTCAGCGACTTTTCGGCAATCATGTGCTCGAGCACATCTACAGCGTCGCCGCGCAGCAGCCGGATGTTACCGATGTCCTCGCGCTCGATGCGCTGCACCAGCTGGGCGAGGCCCGGCTGATACACCTCGATGCCGATCAGGTTCAGGTGCGGCTCGGCCTGCGCCATCTCGGCGGTGGCGGTGCCTGTCCCGCAGCCGATCTCGATGACCAGCGGGGCTTCGCGACCGAACCAGGCGGCGGCGTCCAGCGGTGCGTCGGAGACCTCGCGGCCGATCTTCGGCCACATGCGATCCCAGGCGCCCTGCTGGTTCGGGGTCAGCGCGCCCCGGCGGGAGCGGAAGCTGGTCACCCTCGGGTAGAGGCGGGAGCCGGTGGGCGATCGTCTGCCTGCTTCGAGCGGGGCCGATGCTGTGGACGGCCTGCCCGGAACCGACTCGACAGTGTGGTTGGCGGCGTCGTTCACGGCGTCCATTGTCCAGCATCCGACGAACGGCACGGCAATCGAACCCCGACCGCGCGGTCTTCGCGAGGTCAGGCGGCGCGTTCGGCGACGATCCTCGGCGCGGGCGGGGTCTCGCCGCGCAGCGGCCGCCCGAGCACGACCTTCACCGTGGTGGTCGCCATTTCCAGCAGTCCGCGCAGGCCGGTGGGGGAGGCGAGCACCGACCACACGGTGGAGTCGGAGTCGGCGGTCGGCGGCTCGCCCGCCAGCCGGTCGGCCAGCCACGCCAGGCTGATCGGGGTGGCCAGCGGCAGCATCGAGAAGTGCTCGCTGAGCCGGTCGCGCACATAGGTGACCGACGCGCCGCCCTGCCGGTAGCGGGCGACCTGACCGTCCACGCCCTCCTTGTGGATGACCTGGTCGTGCACGGGTTGCAGCACGAGCAGCGGACAGGTGGGGGTGGAGTGGCCGAGGCGCAGGTCGTCGAACAGGTCGCGGAACTCGGGTGTGGCCAGCAACTCTTGCAGCGGGCGCTGCAGGAAGTCGTCCATCTTCTTGCCCGCGAGCGCGAGGATCGCGCCGAGCGGCGTCGAGGTCTCGGCCGTGGCGACGAAACGATGCCCTTCGGGCGTGAGCTCGTCGTCGATCACCGCGCCGAGGGCGGGATAGAGCTTGCGCAGCGCGGCGATCACGATGGCGGGCAGACCGGCGTAGCTGCCGCCGTTCAGCCTGCGGAACACCTGCTCGGGATCGCCGACCGGCGCGCCGAGCACCGCGCCCGCGATGTTCAGCTCCGGCGCGTAGGTCGGCGCCATCTCCACTACCCAGGAGCTGGCCATGCCGCCGCCGGAATAGCCCCAGACGCCGACGGGTGTGCCCGCGTGCAGGCCGAGCGGGGTGAAGCCGAGCGCCGCGCGGACGCCGTCGAGCACGCGGTAGCCGGGTTCGCGCGGTGCGCCGAAGTTGCCGTGCGGTCCCTCGTGATCGGCGATCGAGACCGCCCAGCCGCGGCGCAGCGCGTTCGCGACGAGCAGCCACTCCACCTGGGTGACCGCGCCGAGCGCGCGGGATCCGCGCCGCAGGGCGTAGGACGGCGAGCACTTCTCGGTGACCGCGTCCATGGCCGTCTGAAAGGCCAGCAGCGGCCGGTCTTCGGACGGGTCGGCGCCGTCGGGCAGCAGCACGGTGGTCACAGCCACCTCGGGCGCGCCGTGCAGATCGTTGCTGCGGTAGAGCAGCTGCCAGGCCGAAACCTGTTGCGGCACAACACCGAAGAGTGCGAGATCGATGGCGCGGCTGCGGAGGACGGCGCCGGGTGGCCTGGAGGCGAAACCGCGCGGCGGCCGGTAGAACGGATCGGCGCTGGGGAGCAGCGGCTTGTCGCCGGGCGGCAGCGCCTGGGCGCCGCGGGCCTGCCGGTGGCCGATGGCCTCCGGTTCGCTGTCGACAACACCGATGGCGTCGACGGTCATCGCAACCTCCTCGACGGGCCGGAGCGCTTGCTTGAAAAGCGAAGCTGCGCACCGCCGATGGTGCCGACCACCAGTGCAGAGTAAGTGAAGCGCGGTATCTGTGTGAACCCTGGTAACAGGGGTCGACGACGGCACTAGACTGCCGACATGAGTTCACCGACCGTGTTCATCACCGGTGCGGCGGCCGGTATCGGCCGGGCTACGGCACTGCTTTTCGCTGGGCACGGGTACCACATCGGCGCCTATGACATCGACGAGGTCGGCCTCTCCCGGCTGGCCGCGGACATCAACAGCGCAGGTGGCAAGGTGCGCACCGGGATATTGGATGTGACGAACAACACTCATTGGGAAGAGCGGCTCGCCGAGTTCTACGCGGAGACGGGCCGGCTGGACATCCTGATCAACAACGCGGGAATTCTGCGCTCGGGCCGCTTCGAAGACATCGACCTGGCCACCCACCAGGCGATCATCGACGTCAACCTGGGCGGGGTACTCGCGGGCACCCACCACGCCTTCCCGTACCTGCGCGACACCAGACGGTCCCAGGTGGTGAATCTCTGCTCGGCGTCGGCGATCTACGGACAGCCCGAACTCGCCAGCTACGGCGCGACCAAGTCGGCGGTCAAAAGCCTCACGGAGGCACTGGATCTCGAGTGGTCACGGCACGACATCCGGGTGATCGCGGTGTGGCCGTTGTTCGTGGCGACCTCGATGGTGGACGGCATGGACACCGCGACGACCAAATCGCTCGGCGTGCGGCTGACCGCCGCCGACGTGGCCGACGGCATCTGGGAGGCGACCAGCAAGCGCCCCCGGCTGCCCAGGGTGCACTACGAGATCGGTACGCAGGCGAAGTTGCTGGCGACGGCCGCGAAGTACGCCCCGAGCTGGGCGGTCCGCGCGGCCAACAAATACTTCTCCGGTTCCTGAGCGGTCGGCACTGCCGGTGACCGCTCGGTCTGACAGAATTGCGCCTCGACAAGGGGGTGTGTAGCCATGCCGACGGCCACCGAATTCAACGGGCAGCTGCGCGAACGGGGTGTGCCCACGCGCGAAGGGGATCAGCTGGATCGGCTTCTCGTCGATCTGCAGTCGGTGGGCGGGCAGGCCGCCGCCATCGGTCATCACGCCAACAGCGCGGTCAACGCGTGGCGCAGGCCGCCGCGCATCCAGGTGACCGGGCGCGCGCACGCGGGCCGGACCACGGTGCTGCACGCGCTGGCGCTGATGTCGGCGGCGGAGACCGGTCCGGTGGACGAGCCGGGCGCGCCCGATCCGGTGCTCGACGCCGACATCGTGGTCTACGTCCTCGCGGGCGCGCCGCTGCCCGCCGACCGGAGGGTGCTCGCCGAACTGCCGCCCGAGCGCACGGTGGTGGTGTTGAACAAGGCCGACGCCATCGGCTCGCGCTGGGGCGACGCGGTCGCCGCCGCCGAGCAGTACACCAGGGAGCTGGGCATTCTCACGCTGCCGGTGGTCGCCGCGCTGGCGGTCCGCACGCGGGCGGGCGCCGTCACCGACGCCGACATGGCCACGTTGCGCAGGCTCGCCGCCGACGCGGACCCCGCGCTGACGCTCTCGCCGGACTTGTTCGTCTCACCGACCGCGGGCCCCGACGTCACCGAACGCGAGCAACTGCTGCACCGCTGGGAGCTCTACGGCATCACCTGCGCGCTGAGCGCGCTGCGCCACGATCCCGAGCTCGGCGCGCACGCGATCCTGCAACTGCTGCACGCCGCCAGCGGCATCGACGCGCTGCACCGGCTGCTGCACCGCTGCTACGAGCAGGTCTCGGCGCTGCGCGGCGGCGAACTGCTCGACGAGCTTGCCCGGCTGGCGGCCCGCGCGTTGCCGGGCGAGACCGGACAGGCCAGGGACATCCTCGAGGACTACCTGCACGGCGACGACGCCATGTGGCTGGCCCTGTGCGCCGGACTGGCGAATCCCGCGGTCGCGCATCTCGCCGCGGGTTATCCGTCGCCCGCGCCCGCCGACGCCGACGACGCGTTGACCAGGGCCGCGCGCTGGCGCGCCGTGGTCGCCGGCGACATGCCGCCCGCGGCGCGGCGCGCGGCGCTGCGGGTGCACAACGGATACATCCGACTATGGGAGCGAATGAGCAGTGCCGGACTCTGATCGACCGGATCCGGCGCTGCGGGGACCGACCCCGCCGGAACCGCTGTCGGCGGACGTGGAGGCGGTGGTCGCGCGCTGGAATCCCCAGGGCATGGCGTTGCTGAAGGCGGTGCGTGGCGCAGGAGCGGCCTCGACCGTCGCGCTGATCGGCCCGGACGACGCCAACACCACCCTGTTGCGCACCGAGCTGGCGCGTTTCGAACCCCGCATCGATCTCACCGATCCGATGACCGACGCCGACGCGGCCGTGGAATCCACCGCCCCCTCGGGCGGCGCGCCCTCCGGCGTGGCGCTGATCCTGCTCGACGCGGGCACCAGCCTCGGCACCGACACGCTGGGGGTGGTGCGGCGCCTGCGGTCGGACGGCACCCGAATCCTGCTCGTCATGAACGGCGTGCACGCCTACCAGGACTGGCGCACCGTGCGCTCGCACAATCTCGAGCTGCTCGCCGCGCAGGGCTTCGGCGACCTGGACATCATCCCGGTCTCGGCGCGTCTCGCCGTCGCCGGACGCACCGGCGGCGACGCCGGGCTGATCGACCGCTCCGGGCTGACGGCGTTGCACGCCGAACTGACCGCGACCGCGGCGGGCGCGGAGGCGTCGGGCGACGAGCGGTTGTCCGCCGTGCTGGCCCGGGTGCTCACCGACACCAGGAAGCGGGTCGTCGAACAGGTCGCCGCGCTGCGCTCGGGCGTGGAACCCACCCGCTGGCGCGAGGAGCGCGCGACCCTGCTCGCCGGCCGCGACGGCGGCCGCGCCACCGCCATGTCGACGCTGCGCGGCCAGCTGCACCTGGCCCGCGTCGACCTGATGACCGAGGTAGGCGGGCACGTCAGGGCGCTGCACACGGCGGCCCGCACCGAGCTCGACCGCCTGCACCCCGCCGAGCTCGGCGACTATCCGGACCGCCTGCAGCAGTCGGTGACCGAGCTGACCGGCGCGGTGGACGCGAGCATCGAGCGCAGGCTCGCCGAACTGATGCATCGCCTGGACAGCGCGGGCCGCGTGGATCTCGCGCCGCCGCATCGCCGACGGGACCCGGCGCCCCGGGTCGGCCCCGATCCGGAGCCGAGGCACCGGGGTGTCGAAGATCACCTCATGATCGCGCTGGGCGCTTCGGCGGGCGTCGGACTGGGCAGGCTGCTCGTCGCGCCGTTGTCGCTGGTGCCCGCGCTGGATGTGGCAAGCATCCCCTTCACATTGCTGCTCGGCGGCCTCGTGGCCTGGTGGGTGGTGCGGGCGCGGCGGCAGGTCGCCGATCGCGCGCACGTCCGGCAGTGGGTCGCCGACGCGCTCGTGAACGTGAAAGCCCAGCTAGAGCAACGGGTGGCGACCGCGCTGGTGGAAGCGGAGACCGAATTGGCCGATCGCGTGGTGCGCGCGAGCGCCACGCGGATCGTCGACACCGACCGACGGGTAGCGGAACTGGAGGCCCGGATTCGGCGGGCCGCGGCCGAGCAGCCGGGCCAGCTGGCGGCGTGCGAACGCGATATCGCGATACTCGACAGGCACATCGTGCCTGTTGAATAGGCAACCGAATGGGTACATGGTTAGGAACCCGATTCCGTACTGGTAGTCACATCGCGTTAACCTCTAAGCAGGAACCTGGGCGTCCGCTTCGTCCTTGTACGCCGTCCAGCCGGGGCGCGCTTTCGACTGGTCGTAGCGGGTTGCCTTCCCGCCAACGGTGGCGCTCGGTGTGTTCGCGCTGGTCATGGGCCTTGGGCCAGGCGGCGAAACATCGGACAGCCGCCCATCTCAGGAGAGTTTTCATGACCTCAGCGACCATTCCTGGTCTTCGTGGATCCGACGGCCAGGCGCCGACCGAGCACAGCGAACTACTCGCCTGGGTACAAGAAGTCGCAGAACTCACTCAGCCGGACCGAGTGGTCTGGGCGGACGGTTCCGATGAGGAGTGGGAGCGTCTGACCGCCCAGCTCGTGGCTGCGGGCACCTTCCAGAAGCTGGACGAGAAGAAGAAGCCGAACTCCTTCCTCGCGCTCTCCGATCCGTCCGACGTGGCCCGGGTCGAGTCCCGCACGTACATCTGTTCCAAGACCGAGGCCGACGCGGGACCCACCAACAACTGGGTCGACCCCGCCGAGATGCGCGCCACCATGACCGAGCTGTACCGCGGCTCGATGAAGGGCCGCACCATGTACGTGGTGCCGTTCTGCATGGGCCCGCTCGGCGCCGAGGACCCCAAGCTGGGCGTGGAGCTCACCGATTCCGAATACGTCGTCGTCTCGATGCGCGTCATGACCCGCATGGGCACCGCCGCGCTGGAGAAGCTCGGCGCCGACCGGCCGTTCGTGAAGGCGCTGCACTCCGTCGGCGCGCCGCTGGCCGAGGGCCAGCAGGACGTTCCGTGGCCGTGCAACGACACCAAGTACATCACCCACTTCCCCGAGGACCGCGAGATCTGGTCCTACGGTTCCGGCTACGGCGGCAACGCGCTGCTCGGCAAGAAGTGCTACTCGCTGCGCATCGCCTCGGCGATGGCGCACGACGAGGGCTGGCTGGCCGAGCACATGCTGATCCTCAAGCTGATCTCCCCGGAGAACAAGGCCTACTACATCGCCGCGGCGTTCCCCAGCGCCTGCGGTAAGACCAACCTCGCGATGATCCAGCCGACCGTTCCCGGCTGGCGCGCGGAGACCCTGGGCGACGACATCGCCTGGATGCGTTTCGGCAAGGACGGCCGCCTGTACGCGGTGAACCCGGAGTTCGGGTTCTTCGGCGTCGCGCCCGGCACCAACCGCCAGTCGAACCCGAACGCGATGGCGACCATGGAGGCGGGCAACACCGTCTACACCAACGTCGCGCGCACCGACCACAACGACGTCTGGTGGGAGGGTCTCGAGGGCGAGCCCGATCACCTGATCGACTGGAAGGGCAACGACTGGTACCACCGCGAGACGGAGACGCTGGCCGCCCACCCGAACTCGCGCTACTGCACCCCGATGTCGCAGTGCCCGATCCTGGCCCCCGAGTGGGACGACCCGCAGGGTGTGCCGATCTCGGCGATCCTGTTCGGCGGCCGCCGCAAGACCACCGTCCCGCTGGTCACCGAGTCCTTCGACTGGCAGCACGGCGTGTTCATGGGCGCGACGCTCTCCTCGGAGCAGACCGCAGCGGCCGAGGGCAAGGTCGGCACCGTGCGCCGCGACCCGATGGCCATGCTGCCGTTCATGGGCTACCACGTGGGCGACTACCTGGCCCACTGGGTCAACGTCGGCAAGAACGCCGATGCGGCGAAGCTGCCGAAGATCTTCTACGTGAACTGGTTCCGTCGCGGCGCCGACGGCCGCTTCCTGTGGCCCGGCTTCGGTGAGAACTCCCGCGTGCTGGAGTGGATCATCGGCCGCATCGAGGGTTCCGCGCAGGCCGAGCAGACCGCCATCGGCAACGTGCCGACCGCGGCGCAGCTGGACCTGGAGGGTCTGGATGTCGACGCGGCGGACGTCGACGAGGCGCTCGCCGTGAACGCCGAGGAATGGCGCAAGGAGATCCCGCTGATCGAGGAGTGGTTCGAGTTCGTCGGCGACAAGCTGCCTTCGGGTGTGCGCGACGAGTTCGAGGCCCTCAAGCAGCGCCTGAGCTGATTGTCTTTCACGATCGCCCGCACCGTTTTCGGTGCGGGCGATCGTGTTTTCCTGGTCGACTGCGAGGAGATCACACACCGTTCGGACGTCGCACAGCGCCATCGGCTGTGTGCGGCGTGCGGTGGATGTGTGCGCCGGAGGGTTCGGCTGCGGTGCCCGGGGCGAGCGCACCCCGGCGGGGCGGCGCGGGTGGCGCACACCTGTTATTCGGGGAACGGTGCGAGCCGGATCAGTGGTGCGAATTGCGCTGTGGAGAGCAGCCATCGGGCGCGGCCGTGGGGGACGGCGGCTGCCTCGGCGCGCAGAGCCGCGATCATGTGTCGTTTGAAGTTGTGGCGGGGGTGCCGGTGCAGTAGCTCGGTCACCCACGCGGGGTCCAGGTCGGCCAGGCGCAGGCCGAGAACGTCGGCGCCCGCGCCCGCCGAGACGAACCCGAGGTCGTCCGGGCGGTCGGCGACGCCGATGGTCAGATGGGCGGCGATGGCCGCGCCGATGGTGCGGGCCTGTTCGGGCGTCGCGCCGGACGCGGTCGCGAACCCGACCGCTCGTTCGGCCCCGACCACCGCGAAACACCTTCCCGGCGTGGGGTGTTCGAGATTCAGGTCGTGCAGCAGGCAGGACACGTAGGCGAGTTCGTCGTCGTATCGTACGCCGTCGAGGTCGGCGAGTGCGCGTCCGAAGAAGTAGCTGCGATACGAATGTTCGAGGACGTGCGGCGTAAGACGTTCTCGCGCTTCATTTTCCGCGGCGCGGGCGAGTCGGGAGTCCGGCAGTCGCAGTGCTAAGTCGACGCGGCCCGCGCCGCGGCGGCCGAGGGCGAGCCGGACCTGCCCGGCCACGATGCCCGGCAGCGCGGTGACCAGCTTGCCGGTGAGTTGCCCGCGCTGGCGGCGGGTCAGCGCACCGCCGGTTTCCGTGGCCCATTTCCAGTCCATGCCTGCCGGAGCGCGGTTGGCTGTTGCCGGCGTTCTGTCGATCTTTGTCGGCGCTTCGTTGGCTGTTGGCGGCGCTGGGTTGGTCTTTGTTCGCGCCGGGTCGATTTCCGCTGGCGCTCTGTTGTCGTCTGCTGGCGCACCCACGCCCGACCTCCTCCGTCTCGGTGGTCTCAGTGAACCGGCCGCCGGAGGTCGTGGCCAGTGGCGGGAATGCCAGTAAGGCTCTGATTCGTGCCAAACTGAGGGCGTGAAACAGGTGGTCGCCCTCGCGCTGGACGGCGTCATGACCTACGACCTGGCCTGCGCGGTCCAGGCCTTCCGGCACGGGCCGAGCAAGACCGGGGAAGGCCGCGGGTTCGAGATGCGGACCTGCGGCGTGCGGCCGGGGCCGGTGTGGACGCCGAACGGCTTCGACCTGCACGTCGAATACGGCTTGGAGCTGCTCGAAGAGGCCGAGATCGTGGTCGTGCCAGGGATCGGGCTGCCCACCTTGCCGCCCCCGCCCGAGGCGATCGACGCGCTGCGCGCGGCGGCCGGGCGCGGCGCGACGATGGTGAGCATCTGTGTCGGAGCTTTCGTGCTCGCCGCGGCCGGCCTGCTGGACGGGCGGCCCGCCACCACCCACTGGGCGTATTGCGAGGAGTTCGCCACGCTGTTCCCCTCGGTCCGGCTCGACCCCGGCGCGCTGTACGTCGACGACGGTGACATGCTCACCTCCGCGGGACTCTCCGCGGGTCTCGACCTCTGCCTACACCTGGTGCGCCGCGAGCTCGGCGCCGGATTCGCCGCCGAGCTGGCGCGCTGGAACGTGACGCCGCCGCACCGGGAAGGCGGTCAGGCGCAATACATTCCGGACGCGCTCGGGCGGATGGGTGACGGTTCACTGGGGCTGGCCGCGACGATGGCCTGGGCGGCGGCGAATCCCGCTGCGGCGCCGGATGTTTCCGCGCTGGCCCGGCACGCGCTGATGAGCGAGCGCACCTTCATCCGGCGTTTCAAGGCGGAAGTGGGCGCGACGCCGCGGCGCTGGCTGGAGGCGCAGCGCACCGCGCGGGCGCGGGAATTGCTGGAGACCACCGACCTGCCGGTGGAAGTCGTTGCGGCGCAATCGGGTTTCGGCAGCGTCACCGCGCTGCGTACGCATCTGCGCGCCGCGACGGGCGCGACGCCCGCCGGATATCGCCGTTCGCTGCGCCGCTGATCCGACTGCGCACCCGGGGCTGTGAGGCGCGCCACGCCGTGTCCTATTCTGACTTCGATATCGGCTTCACAACCGATCGGCGCCTCGACGCTTGGCCCGGCCGATCGGAGGGACTACTGCCCTATCGCCGTCGCAGCCCCCGGCGCGGCGCGTAGAGACGCGTGAGAGGTGGTTGGAGCATGACCGATCTCGAGTTCGACGCCCGCGAATCCCCGGTGGTGGCCGGGGCCGCGTCGGCGCCGGTGAGCACGCCACTGCACCGCCACGCAGGCCGCCTCCAGAAGGCGCTGCCGCCCGGTTGGCGGGTCGAGGTCGTGGACACACAGATCCAGCCGGGCCGAGACGATACGGCGGCGCTGCGGGTCGTGATGCCCGACCAGTGAGCCGGGGGCGAGCCGCGCCGCTCGCCCGGTGCGCTGACCGTACGGCGCCCATCCGAAGCCGCGACGGCTCGGAGCGCGTCGCCCCCGGACGGAGTCGAGACCGACGCCGGGCACGGCTGCAGCGGAGGCGCCGGACAGAGCTATCCGATGCCGCGTACGGCTGGAGTGCGTCGGCCCCGGACGGAGTCGGATCGACGCCGTGTACGGCTGGAGCGGAGGTGCCGGACGGAGCCATCCGATGCCGCGCACGGCCGCCGCGGCGTCCCTGGTTCGGACCGACGCCGTGTACGGCTGAGCGGAGGCACCGGACAGAGCTATCCGATCCCGCGTACGGCCGGAGTGCGGCGCCCCCGTGCGGAGTTGGATCGACGCCGTGTACGGGCTGGAGCCGAGGTGCCGGATGGAGCCATCTGATGCCGGGTACGGCCGGAGCGTGGCGCCCGTGGGTGGAGTCGGACCGATGCTGTGTACGGGCTGGAGCGGAGGTGCCGGACGGAGCCATCCGATGCCGCGTACGGCTGGAGCGCGCGTCGGCCCTGGGCGAAGTTGGACCGATGCCGTGTACGGCTGGAGCGCGGCGCGCCTGGGTGGAGTTGGGTCGACGCTGTGTACGGCTGGAACGGAGGCGCAGGACAGAGCCATCCGATGCCGCGCGCGGCCGGAGCGCGGCGCCCCTGGTTCAGACCGACGCCGCGTACCGCTGAGCGGCGGCATCGGACGGAGCCCATCCGAAGCCGCGCACGGCCGGAGCGCGGCGTCCCCGGACGGAGTTGGACCGGCGCCGCGTACAGCTGGAGCGGAGCAGCGGACGGAGTCGAGACCGACGCCGCGCACAGCTGGAGCCGAGGCGCTGGACAGAGCCCATCCGCCGCCGCCCACGGCCCAGCGCAGCCGGAGGTACTCCTATCCGGTCCAGCCGAGCGGCATCAGCAGGGACTTCTGCTCGCAGAAGGAGTCGAGACCCTCGGGGCCGTTCTCGCGGCCGAGCCCGGAGTTCTTGTAGCCGCCGAACGGTGACGTCGGATCGAAGGCGTACCAGTTGATCGCGTAGGTCCCGGTGCGCACCCGCGCCGCGATCTGCGCGCCGTGCTCGATATCGGTCGTCCACACCGAGCCCGCCAGGCCGTAGGCCGAGTCGTTCGCGATGGCCACCGCCTCGTCTTCGGTCTCGTAGGGGATCACCGAGAGCACCGGGCCGAAGATCTCCTCCTGCGCAATGGTCGACTTGTTGTCGACGTCGGCGAAGATCGTCGGTTCGACGAACCAGCCGCGGTCCAGGTCGGCGGGCCGTCCGCCGCCGAGCACCAGGCGTGCGCCCTCCGCCCCGCCCTTGGCGATATAGCCCTCGACGCGTTCGCGCTGGCGCTCGGAGATGAGCGGGCCGTACTGGACGGCGGGATCGGTGGGATCACCCGTCTTCTGCGTGCGGACGTATTCGACCAGCGCGTCGAGGATCTCGTCGTAGCGGCTGCGTGGCGCGAGGATCCTGGTCTGCGCGACGCAACCCTGGCCGCTGTTCATCAGGCCGGAGAAGGCCAGCACCGGAATGCTCGCCGCGAGATCCATGTCGGGCAACAGGATTGCCGCGGACTTGCCGCCGAGTTCGAGCGAGACGCTCTTGAGCTGCCCGGTGGCGATGGCGCCGATCTTGCGACCGACGGCGGTGCTGCCGGTGAAGGTGAGCTTGTCGACGCCGGGGTGGGAGACCAGGTATTCGGCGACCTCGGCGTCGGCGGGCAGCACCGAGAGCACACCCTCCGGCAGGCCCGCCTCGGTGAAGATGTCGGCGACCATGTTGGCGGTCAGCGGTGTGAGCGGCGCGGGCTTGAGGATCACCGTGCAGCCGGCGAGCAGGGCGGGCGCGAGCTTGTTGACCGCGAGGAACAGCGGCACGTTCCACGCGGTGATGGCGGCGACGACGCCGCGCGGTTCGCGCGTGACCCGCGTGGTGCCGAACCCGCCGACGCGCGTCTCCTGCCACGGAAACGTCTGCGCGAGTGCGGCATACGCGTCCAGTGCGGCGGTGGCCGGTATCTGGTTGAGCGTCAGGGCGATCATCTGCGGCGCGCCCATTTCCGCAGTGAGTGTCGCGAGCAGATCGGCCGAACGCTGCTCGATCAGGCGCGCGGCCTTGGTGAGCACCGCGGCGCGTTCGAGCGGCGGGGTCGCGGGCCACGGACCGTGATCGAAGGCGTGCCGCGCGGCGGCGACGGCGGCGTCGACGTCGGCCCGCTCGACCACGGGGACGCTGCCCACCGGCTCGACCGTGGCCGGTGAGATGACCTGAAGGCGCTCGGTGCCCGCTGGCGCAGTCCAGCGGCCGCCGATGAACAAGCTGTCGTAATGCATGGGAACACGTTACAGTTTTACGGCCCGCTTGTCTGTAACCTGTTTCAGTTTTCTCTTCGCGCAGGCGCCTGACCAGGTCGAATTCCAACCTGTCGGTTCGCTTTTTCCGAGAACGCACTATTGCGTTCTGTTGCTGGACAGTGGATGCTGTAGCTACTCATCAGCTCCCTCCCGCGTTTTCCGGCCGAAACATCGGCCGAGCAGCATTGATCAGAGACCGTAATTGGGGTGAACGAGTCATGGCGGTGCAAGTGATCGGCCGGTCGTTGATGACCAGCGATCAGACCGAACACCAGGCGAAGAGCGTCGGCGCGGGCGGCTGGGTGGTGTCGTTCCTACCGGGACGCACGCTGACCATCGAGCAGGCCACGGCGGCGATGCAGGCCGCGGAAGCGGTCGCCGCCGTCGGAATCCTCGCCGATCAAGTCGGATTGACCACCCTGGAGACGGTCGGGCTGGCCATTCAGGAATCGCCGTGGGAACGGGACGGGTCCTGTGGTCGCCGGTGGCGTCGCGGCTGGCTCGCGAAATAACCGGCGCTCAGGCCGATTTCGTCGCGACGACCACGAGGTTGCTCACGGCCAGCTCGCGCACCGCGGGAACGCGCACCAGCCACCACGCCCAGCGCGGGTGGTAGCGCGGGAAGACGGTGTGAACGTCGGCCGAAGTCGTTGCCGCCCAACGTAATCCCTCGGATGCCCGGACCGCGAACAGTGAGGTGCCGTACCGGTTCTTCGGTTCCTTGCCGTGCTTGCGGTGGTATCGGCGGGCTGCGTACTCGCCGCCGAGGTAGTGCCACGGTCCGGTCTCGTGTCCACCGAACGGGCCGTGCCACACCGTGTAGGACAGCACGATCAGTCCGCCGGGGCGGGTCACCCTGACCATCTCGTCCGCCATGGCCCACGGCTGCGGCACATGCTCGGCGACGTTCGACGAGAAGCAGATGTCGACGGCGTCGTCGCGGAAGGGCAGCGCCATGCCCGAGCCGCGCACGGCGCCCGGCACCGAGAGTCCGGCGGCGTGCATTTCCGAGGGATCGGGTTCGACGGGAATGTAGCGCGCGCCGGTCTTGGCGAACTCGTCGGCGAAATAGCCGGGGCCGCCGCCGACGTCCAGAATCGTCGTGCCCGCGAGGCCGGCTCCGGCGATGTCGGCGTAGAAGTCGCCGATCATCTCGGCGGTGTCGGTGGCGAGGCCGCCGTAGAAGCGCCCGGGATCGGACTGTTCGAAACGGAAGCTGCCGAGCAGTCGCAGCGACCGGCGCAGCGTCGCGCGTCGCGCGAATCGGGGCGCGTCGGAAGACATGATCTCGGCTCTCAGCACGGCGCCGAGTTTCGCACAGGCCTGTCCTCGGCCCGCCGACCGGCCGCTGTGCCCGTGGGCGCGGTGTGCTCACGCGAAAGCGGTCCGGAGCCGCGCGCACCGGACCGCCGCTTCGAGTCGGCTCAGCCGACGCCGCTGCTCGCGCCGCTTCCGGTCGAGGTGGACGACGTGATCAGCGCCAGGATCAAGCCGAGCAGGCCGTCCAGGTCGCCGCCGTTCCCGGCGCCACCGCCCGTCCTCGTCGGTGCCATTTTCATGGTGTTCTCCTCATCGTGACGGCCGGCCTTCGACCGGCCTGCCCCTGGAAATCGGGGCTGGCGGGAGGGTATCCAGATCGGGCTGTGAAATGTAGATGTTTCAGACAATTCGCTGGAAATCCCTTCGAATCGGCGGTGACGTGCCAGGATGTGCGCTAGGGCACTTGACCGAGGACCTCGTCTATTACTGTGTAGCCCGACCATCCGTGTCCCCGCCGGGACCTACCGACCGAGAGAAGCTCCACGTGCGCGAAGTCCTCCTGCTCTGCTGGCGTGACACTGGGCACCCACAGGGCGGCGGCAGTGAGCGGTACCTGGAACAGGTCGGCGCTCAGCTCGCCGCGCGCGGGGTCAAGGTCACGCTGCGCACTGCCCGCTACCCGGGTGCGCCGAAACGGGAACGCGTCGACGGCATCGACATCAGCCGCGGCGGCGGGCGCTACACCGTCTACCCGCGGGCCCTTGCCGCCATCGCTCTCGGCAGGCTCGGCATCGGACCGCTGCGCGGGGTGCGTCCCGATGCAGTGATCGACACGCAGAACGGCATCCCGTTCTTCGCGGCCGCCGCGAGCGACGCGCCCTCGGTGGTGCTGGTGCACCACGGGCACCGGGAACAGTGGCCGGTCGCCGGTCGCCTGGTCGGCCGGATCGGCTGGTGGATCGAATCGCGGTTGTCCCCGCGCGTGCATCGCGAGAACCAATACCTGACCGTGTCGCTGCCCTCGGCGGAGGAGCTGGCCACCCTCGGCGTGGATCGCTCGCGCATCGCGGTCGTCCGCAACGGGGCCGAGCCCGTGCCCGCCGACGCTCCCACCGGCGCGGCGACGACCCGCACGTCCGAGCCGCGCGTCGTGGTGCTGTCCCGGCTCGTGCCGCACAAGCAGATCGAAGACGCGCTCACCGCGGTCGCCCGGCTGCGCGACCGGATCCCCGGCCTGCGCCTCGACGTCGTCGGCGGCGGGTGGTGGGCCGAGAATCTCCAGGCCACCGCCCGCGAGCTGGATATCGCCGACGCCGTCACCTTCCACGGGCACGTCGACGAACGCCGCAAGCACGAACTGCTCGCCCGCGCCTGGGTACACGTGCTGCCCTCGCGCAAGGAGGGCTGGGGGCTTGCCGTGATCGAGGCCGCCCAGCACGGCGTGCCGACCGTCGGCTACCGCAGCTCCCGCGGCCTCACCGACTCGATCGTGGACGGCGTCACCGGACTGCTCGTCGACGACGTCACCCAGCTCACCACCGCCGTCGGCGACCTGCTCGAGGAATCCGCCGTGCGCGGCGTGATGGGAGAGAAGGCGCGCGCTAGGGCCAGGGAGTTCTCGTGGGAGCAGACCGGCAACGGCGTGTACGAGGTGCTCGCGGCGGTGTCGCGCGGCGAGCACGTCTCAGGGTTGGTCGCCGCGCCCGCGGATTGAAACTGAGGGCGTGCGGCTTTCACTTCGCCGGTGATGAACAAGGCCGCCCGGCGTAACCACCGCGGGTCCGTTGTTGCGACATCGGCGGAACTTGCTGCGCCGTCTCGGTTTCGACGGCGGGCGACTGCGGGAGCTGCGTCGCGTGAGCGCCGGACCGCGCGCCCATCGGCCGATCTGCCGTGTTGCGTCATCGCCGAACTTGCCGCGCTGAATCGGTTTGGATGTCGAGCGGCCAATTGGCCGATCTGTCGCGTCATCGCGGAACTTGCCACGCTGTCTCAGTTTTGGATGTCGAGCCGCTGGCGGGTCGGTGCGGGAGCTGCGAGCGAGTTCCGGGTCGCCGCCCAGTCGCGCGGCCCATCGGCTGATCTGCCGCAGCATCACGGAACTTGCTGCGCTGTATCAGTTTTCGACATCGTACAGACGATCTTCGGCACGGGAAATGCGTCGCGCTACCACCGTCAGCGCCGGGCCGCCGATCAGCATCATCGCCCAGAGGAGGTGCGCGGCGACTGCGAGCCCACGGTGGTCCGGTGCCGCGACGACAGGGTCTGGGCCCGGGACTCGGTACAGCGCGAGGTGGTCGTCGGCGTAGACCGGTTCGAGTTGGGCGAGTGTGGTTTTCGATTCGCCGAGCGGGCCGCGGGTGGTGCGCTCGACCAGCACCCATTCGACGCCGAGGCGTGACAGATCCCGCGCCGAACCGCCTTGGAGCAGAAGCGTTTCCACATCGCGGGCGCGCGTTCCTTCGCCCGCGACCGTGCGGCCGCGGACGGGAAGCTCTCCGGTTTGCAGCACGTCGTTGGGCAGCATGCGCGGCGCGGGGTCGAGCACCGGGGCGGCGCCGCTGTACGGGAACCTGCGGAACATGCCTGCGGGCAGCACCGCGACATCGCCCGGGGCGTCGATGCGTTCGGCGACGTGCTGCCAGCCCGGCGGGTAGTGGACCGCGCGCATCGCGCCGCCGACGCCCCACGCGAGATCGAACAGGGGGAGAACGAGGAAGGCGATGAATGCCGTCGCGGCCAGCGCGGTAGTGGTTGTCGCTGTGGACTTCGTTGCGGCAGTTGCCGTTCGGCGGAAGAGGGCGGCCAGCGCACAGCATCCGGCGGCGGCGCACAGCGCGTAGGCGGGCACGGCCAGCGCGACGTACTTCTGGGTGTCGCGGAGCAGGCCCGCGCCCGGCACGTTCACCACAAGCCACTCCATCGCCTCCATGCCCCAGCCGGTCGCGGCGAGCGCGGGCAGCACGACCGCCGCCGCGGCCAGCGCCAGCAGGGCGCGACGGACGCGCAGGCTCTCTCGCCCGCCGGTCCGGTCGGTGGCGACCGCGCGGATGCCGGAGACGACGATCGCGAGCAGCAGGAGGGTGGCGAGCAGCGCCAACGGCGTGGTGCGTGAATCCGGCACCGCGTCGGCGTTCCAGATGCCGCCGAGCCCGGCCAGCGAACCCAGAGTGGCGAGGCCGGGTTCGGCGCGCGCGGCGAACGCGGGAATGCCCGCGGGATCCGACGGCTCCGCTCCGGCGCCCGACAACAGCGTCGCGGTCAGCCAAGGCGCCGACGCCGCCACCAGCAGCGCGAGCGTGCCGGGGAGATGTCGGCGGCGGACTGTCACCGCCGCGGTGATGCCCGCGAGGAGAGCGCCGGTCGGCGTCAGCCCCGCGGCGGCGAAACACCCCGCGAGCGTCGCCCAGGCACCCAGCGTTTCCATGCTGGCCCGCCGAGGCGTGGCCTGCGGCGTTTCCGCGCTGTCGCGGACCTCGTCCTTCGAAGCGCGCCGCGTCCGCAGTCCCCACACGGGTCTCACACGGGCGCTGCCTCTGTGAGCCGCGTGTGCGGAGCCCCGTAAACGGTAGGCGGCGAGTGCTGTCCACGGCAGCGCCGCATATCCGGCCAGCAGGCTCCAGTGCCCCTGCAGCAGCCGTTCGGCCACGTACGGATTCCACAGCGCCACTGTCACCGCGACCAGTTGCGCGGCGAGAGGGGCGCGCAACAACTCCCGCACCAGCGCCGCGGAGCCGTACCCGGCCGCCCAGAGCGCGAGCACGAGAATGGCCTTCACGACCAACCCGCCGTCCACCAGCGGCGACACCGCCGCGAGCAGCGCGTCCTGCGGCACGGCCCGCGGCGCGGAGTCCCCGAGTCCGAGCGCGGAGCCCGTGAGATACGAACGCGGCGTGCTCACCGCGTCGCGCAGCAGCAGATAGCCGGGACCGAGCAGTGGCCCGACCACCACCGCCGCGAGCACCGCGCTGTACGCGCCCGCGACTACCCGCGTCCGCAGACCCGCACCGCCGTCACTCACGGATGAGAACCCTACGGCGCGGATCGTGCTGATGTTCGGAGAGCGGCCCGAGGCGACGATCCGGCTCGGGCTCGTGCCAGCGGCAGTCCGGTCCGTCGCGGTGTGGATCGCCCGAGCCGTCGGAGTACTCCGACCGCCGCATTACGGCGCCTTCGGACGACCACGAGAGCTCTCCGACCAGGGCCGCGCGCGCGTGTTTCGGATTGGGTGGGACTATTGCGGGATGTCTGTGGTTCGTCGTCCTCCTGTGGTGGCGGATCTGACGTTGGTGACGGCCGGGGCGATGACCGCCAACGTGGCCGGATACCTGCTGCAATTGCTGGCCGGGCGATGGCTCGGCGTCACGGGATACAGCGAGTTCGCGAGCCTGCTCGCGGTGCAACTGCTGTGCGCGGTTCCTGCGCTGGCGTTGCAGAACGTAGTCGCGCGCGAGCGAGTGCGTGGCGCCGAAGTGGCGGCGCTGCGCGGCTTGCAGTGGCGGTGCGCGCTGATCGTCGCGGCGGTGGCGGCCGGGCTCGTTCCGGTGGTGACGGTCGCGTTGAACGTCGGCGTGCTGGCGTGTGCCGGTGCGCTGTGCGCCGCGCCCGCGCTGGTTCTTCTCTCCGGCGAGCAGGGGATTTTGCAGGGCGGTCGGCGGTTCCGCGACCTCGCGGTGGTCCTCGGCTCGGCCGGTGTGGTCCGGGTGGCGCCCGCGCTGGTCGTGCTCGCGGTCGGCGGCGGGGCCGGGGCGGCGCTGTGGGCGGCGGCGCTCGGGTTGGTCGCGGCGGCGGTCTTCGCGCGCGTCCTGGCGGGTAGGCCCGCGCCGGAGGGCGAACCCGGCGGGCACATCGTCGGCGTTCTGCCCGTGCTGCGGGCCGCGCAGGTGCAGGCCGCGCTGATGGCGCTGTCGTCCGCCGACCTGATCGTGGTGCGGATGGTCCTCGACGAGGTCGACGCCAGCCGCTACGCCCTCGGCGCCATCGCCGCCAAGATCGCCTTCTGGCTGCCGCAGGCGGTGGGCGTCGTCCTCTACCCGCGGATGGCCCAGCCGACCCACTCCGCGCGCGCCATCCGCGACGCCCTCGCGGTGCTGTCGGCCATCGGCATCGTCGCGGTGCTCTGCGCCGCCCTCGCCGCACCCATCGCCCCTGTGCTCGCAGGACAGGACTACGCGCCGATTCAGGATCTGCTCTGGTTGTTCGCCCTGCACGGCGCGATCCTCGCGGTGCTCCAGGGCGCCGTGCTCTCCGCGATCGCGGTCGACCGCACGGCGCTGGCCGCCGTCACCTGGATCGGCCTCGTCGTCGAGGTCACCCTCATGGTCTCCTTCGCCCGGTCGGTCCCGGCCCTCATCACCACCGCCGTCTCCGTCGCCGCCGCGACCACGATCCTGGTCGCGGTCGTCGTTCTGCGCACCGCCGAGCACACCGAACCAGCAGAAACCCAACCCGCGGCGGATTGAGCGCGAGGGCAAAGCCTTCGAAGGCCGAGGGGTGAGTGCGCCAATGGGGCCTGAGCGCGCGATGGCCGCGGACCGCGACCGGCCGAACGAACACGCATCACCGATGCGAACAACCCAGGTTCGAGTACAGCGCCTACTGACGATTCATCGGGGCTGATCGACCGGCAACTGCAGCAGCGCACCATCAGAACAGGTTGATCAGCTGGTAGACGCCTGCGTTCTCACCGCCGGAGACCAGGTCGAACCATTCCTGGACGGCCTTGTGTCGACGCCGGGCGACGACCCCATGTGGCCGAAAACAGGACCCTGGCCGGTTGACCGATCGCGACCCGAGCGGAGAGCCAGCTGCGGAACCGCCGAGACGCCCTGGCAAACGACAACGGCTCCCCGACCGAATGGCCGGGGAGCCGTTGTCTCGGAACCGCTAGCGCCTAGAGGTTCTTCTTCACATTGATCTGCTCGGTCGGAGCGTCGTCCGCACCGCGCGGAGCCGGGCTGCGCGGCGGGGTGGCCGCACCGCTCGGGGGCAGGTTGCCGCCGCGCACCGGACGGGCCGGGGCGGGCGTGCCGCCGCCGCGAACACCGAGGATCGCGCCGACGATCGCCAGGATCACGCCGAGCACACCGAGCACGATCGGCATGATGCGGCCGTACAGCGAGAGCCGGTCGATGTTGTCCTGAGCCACCGACGACTGCGATTCGATGGTGTTCTCGTCGAAGACGATATGCGACTTCAGCGCGGTGACGTCCGGCTTGTCGCCGCTGCGCGCGTAGAAGAGGTGAAGCTGCTCGCCGCCCTTGATCACGGTGCCGGTCTGCGGCTCGACCCATAGGTCGCGGGTGTTGGTGTAGAAGCGGGTCATGGTGACCGGCTCCTCGCCCTCGAGGCCCCACTTGGCGGCGGGCAGCGACAGGCGGTTGGTCGGCACCTGCACGACGTCCCACAGGTTGGTGACCGGGATCGTCTGCTGGAAGTGGTAAACCTTCAAGCTGTTGATCTCGGTCTCTTCGACGAAGTTGATGTCGAAGGTCTTGCGCGCGTTGACGTCGAAGTACGGGTACGACTTCTTCTCGGTGCCGATCGGGAAGCGGTACTGCAGGCCGTTGCGATGCACGGGGTCGGCGATGCTCTCGCCTTCCCTGTTGACCGAGACCGCGATCGAGCCGTTCGGGTCCTTGTCGACCGGCATGCCGGTCTTGCGGTCGATGGTGACCCGGTCGACGAGCGCCGTGAGCAGGCCGGTGTCGCCCTGCTTGTCGATGCGACGCAGGGTCTGACCAGCCTGGACCGTCATCTCGGTGGCATCAGAAGGCTCTTCGACCGTGAGGAACCGCTGCGAGATCAGCGGAACGTTGGTGTCCACCTTTGCCGAACCCTCGGGCGCGGTGAGCGACCTCGAGTCGAGCACCAGGCTCTCTTCGCCCGGCTGATTGTTCGCGATGGTGGTGATCTCGAGGTCGAGAGGAGTCTTGGCCAGTTTGTCGACGGTGTAGGTCGGGATCAGCAGCGCCATGACGATCAGCAACGCGCCGAGACCTACGAGCAGGCAGGCCACCGTCCTTCTGGTACCGGCACTTAGTGCCATGCAAACACTCCTCGTCGTAGAACACAGGTCGGTCCGGCTAGTACCGCGGAGTAACCCACGGCACCACGTGAGCCCCGACACTAACAGTCCATTGGCGTACCATGCCGTGCCGAGGCCGGAATCCGACCAGAAATCGCCCGAGTTTAGCGCGAAAAGTGAAACGTGTAGTTCTCACCTGGAAAATTCCCTGGCAGACTGGAGCCCGATGACCGCCACTCTCGCCGCCGACACCGCGGCCACGACTTCGGCGCGGTCGCGCGGTTTCGTGCCCGCGCTGGAAGGCATGCGCGGGATGGCGGCGCTCGGCGTTCTGCTCACCCACGTCGCGTTCCAGACTGGAGCGACGGGAATGCCGGTGCTCGGCCGCATCTGGGAACGCTTCGATATGGCGGTCGCGGTCTTCTTCGCGCTCTCCGGATTCCTGCTGTGGCGCCCGCACGCCCAATCGGCCCGCGGTCTCGGAACCGCGCCGCCGACCGGCAACTACCTGCGACATCGTGCGGCGCGCATCCTGCCCGCCTACTGGGCGGTGGTTTGTGCCGTGCTGTTGCTGCTGCCCAGTGCGGCCGACACCGCGGGCCTGCGGGTATGGGGGTCCAACCTGGCGCTGCTCCAGGTCTTCGTGCCGTTGACCCTGACCGACGGGCTCACACAGATGTGGAGTCTGTCGGTCGAAGTGGCGTTCTATCTGGTGCTGCCGCTGCTGGCGTTCGCGGTGGTCCGGCTGCGCGGGAAGTCGGCGCGCTGGCGGGTGCCCGTGGTGCTCGCGCTGGCGCTGGTGAGCCTGAGTTGGAATTTCCTTCCGGTGCCGACTCCGGACGCGATTCATGCCGACAACTGGCTGCCCGCATATCTGCCGTGGTTCGCGGCGGGAATACTGCTCGCCGAACTCGTCGATGATGTGCATCCGCTATCACTCTGGCGGCGTATCGCGGGCAACCAGCTCCTCATGTGGACCGTCGCGCTGATCGCCTTCCTGCTCTCGTCCACCGATTTCGGCGGGCCCGCCGGACTCACCAGGGCCGAGCCATGGCAGTACGCTGCGAAGATGGCCCTCGGCGCGATCGTCGGCTTCGGCCTGCTCGCCCCGCTGGTGCTCGGCGATCGAAAGCACCGCTGGCTGGAATCCTCGGTCGCGGCAACCCTCGGCCGCTGGTCCTACGGCATCTTCCTCTGGCACCTCGGGGTGCTGTCGATAGTCTTTCCGGTGTTCGGCATCCTGCCGTTCCAGGGGAACTTCGTCTACGTCCTCATACTGACCGTCGCCATCACGCTGCCCGTCGCGGCAGCGAGCTACGCGCTGGTCGAGGAGCCGGCGCGGAAGCTGGCGCGGCGGATGGATCGTAGGAAGAGTGAGCGGAAGGCTGCGGCGGCCGCGGAGCCGGAGTCGATCAGTCCGCGGGGTGTGCCGGATTCGGCGGAGGCGGGAGCGGCCTGAGTCGGCCGTACCGGCACGCGTCTGCGCTCCGGTGACCGTGTTCTCCGGGGCCGACGGCTCCCCGCGGAGTAGGGCCCCAGCGCACACACCGACTGCCCTTCGCCGCCGCAGCCGAGGTCCACCAACCGCCATTTCTCTCCCGTCGATTTCCGCTCTCGCATCAGACGGATGTGTGGCGGCGCTCAGCCCGTCGCCGAGGCGGCGAGTCCGACGGCCATTGCCGCGCTGAGTGCGCGTGGCGCGCCCAGAGCGCCAAGGGCTGTGCAGCTCGGCCTCGCACCCGCCGACACTCGGCCTCACCCCCGCCGACGCGTGGGCAGCGCTGCGAGGCCGACGGCGATCACCGCGATCAGTGCGGGTAGCTGCACCCAGAGCGAGTGGCCCATATATCCGTCGGGTGCGCGCCACGGGCCGGTGGACAGGGCGGCGGCGGAGAGGGCGGTGCCGAGCCCTGCTATCGCGGCGAGGTACCGCGCGTACTGGTGGGCGGCGAAATGGGTTGCGGCGAGGCCCGCCACCGTCAGCGCGGCGCCGACTGGTCCGGCGATGATCGTCGCGGCGGCGGTGAGGCCGAGCGCGCCCAGGATGCGGCTGCGCCAAGGGCGTGGTGGAGCGGCCTCGGCGGCGAAATCGGTCACCGGAGGTTCGGGCACGCCCGGCAAGGGCGAGTCGGTCCGGTCCGCGTCGGTCGCGCGACGAGAATCCGCACGCGCCTCGGAACCGGTCGGCACACCCGATTCACCCTCGCGAACGCGACTGCCCCGCAGCCGGATCCGCCGCGGTATCGCGAGCAACGCCAACGGCACGAGCAGCAGCAATCCGCCGAAAATGCCCAGGCGGTACCACCGATCGACCGGGAACGAGATGGTGATGGGTCCGTGAGCGTCCGCGGGCAGCAACCACGCCTGCTGCCACCCGTCCGCCACGATCGGCTCGAGTGTGCGCCCGTCGGCGGTATGCGCCTCCCAGCCGACATTCGTGCTCAGTGGCAGTACCAGCAGACGGAGGTCCGTGGCCGGAGCGGTGGGCTCGAAGTTCGTGCGGTTCAGGCGCAGCCGGTCGACGGAGAACAGTTCGGTGGGCGCTACGACCACGTCCGCCCGGCCCTCCGGCACGGCGAGAGTCGCGTCCCCGGCATCGCAGACGCGCGCGGGAACCGGTGCGCTGGAACGCAACTCCGCGACGGTCGCAGTCACGGACGTGCGCAGGGTACGTCCGCCGAGAGCGATCGTCGGGCCGAGCTCGCAGGGCACGGTGACCTCACGGTCCAACCCGGCCTGCTCGGGATAGTCGGGCCCGAGCACGGTGACCTCGGCGATGCCCGGCGGTTGGCTCATGGCGAAGCCGAGAGCGGTCCTGTCCAGCACCGGCTTCCAGCTCTGCACGCTGAGTTCGATGCGGTCGGTGACCGTCGGGTGCAACGGAATTCGCGCCGATTCACCCGGCACACGGTCGTCGAGCTCGCGGACCTGCGGACCGTTGCCGAGGTTCACCGACACCGAAAGGGGAGCCGCGGGCAGCCCCCCCAGCGACGCGGTGATGTCGAGTCCGTTCACCAACGCGGGTTCGGGCAGTTCGATGGTGAGTGTCGGTTTGGGTCCGGTGAGGTTGCGCACCGAGTCCTCGGGCGCCGTCCAGCTGGTGCGCATATCGCCGTCGGTCGCGGCGAACGCGGAGCCGCGCAGATCGCCGACGTCGGCCTTACCGCGCGCCACCGGCCTGCTGTTGTCGGTGAGCAGCGCCTCCAGGGCGGGGCCTTGCCTGGTGCGCACGGTGAGTTCGGGAGCGGCCGTCATGGGTTCGGGAGAACTGAGGGTTCGTTCGAACAGGCCGGGCTCCTCCGGAGCCAGCGCCAGCCCCTTGCTGCACCTGACCCGATCGGGCGCGTCGAAACACGCACCGCGCCCGGGGAATTCCTGGCCGAGATCCCAGGCCGTCACCTGCGCCTGGTCGGGCGTGGCGGGCAGCACCGTGCGGTGCCGGATGTCCAATCGGACCGGAGCATCGCGGACGGTGTAGTCGTCGAGGGTCAGTTCGCTGATGCCGAATTGTCCACCGCCGGAGCCGCCTTCGGTGCGGATGGCGGTGATCTTGAGCCAGTCGGTGCTGCCTGCGGGCAGCGAAATCGACACCGGCTCACCGGGTTCGATGATCCGCGCCGAGACGCTTCCGTGCGCGGTGCGCACCTCGACCCATTTCACCGGATCGCCGATCGCCGCCGAACTGGTGGTCAACCGCAGCAGGCCGGAGCTGATCGGCCGGTCCAGATCCAGCCGGAGCCATTGGCCCACAGCGCGTTCCGTGCCGTTGCTGATCCACGCCGTCGAGGGATCGCCGTCCACCACCGCTGCGGTCGAGCTGCCGGGGGCCGCGCCGCCGAGCTGGGTGGCGTCGGCGGCCGAACTGGACGCGGTCACCGTCGCGCCGGACCATTCACCCCGCACCAGTTCCGCACCCGGCACCGGGTAATCGGGCACCAGATTGTGGGTGCGACGAGCGTCGTCGGGAGTACGCAGCGCCGAATTGTGGTTGTCGACCCGGCCGAAATCGGCCTCCCGGTCCATCGGCGTATCGGTGACGGTGAGCGGTCCGATCGGCAGACCGGCGCGCGCGGCGTCGGCCGCGAACAGCGTCGTGTGCGGCGGCGAGCCGTCGCGGTACAACCGCTCGAGCACCTCCGGCCCGCCCTGCACCATCGGGACGGAGTCGAGCGGAACCGTGTACGCGCCGGGGAAGGATTCGGGAGCCCCTGTGCCGGAACGGATCTCGATCCCGTCAACAGGCGGCTGCGGTTCGACTCGGTAGATCTCGACCGCCGGATACGCCGGTCGCAGATCACCGTCGGCGACCAGGCCGTCGGCGACGACGTTGGTCTCGATCGGCCCTCCGAATTCGGCCACTTTGGTCAGGCCGGGGGAACCTTCGATCGCCTGGTGCGCGAGCAGCGGCCTGGTCGACCGCGAGGTCTCCGGGTCGAGGTCGTTGCGCAGCACCAGGATTCCGATGCCCTGGTCGGCGAGTGTCGCGGCCAAACCGGTCGACGGGCGGCCGTCCGCGATGAGCCGCTGCACCGAGTCCATCGCGCGGATGGTGCCCGGGGGGTTCAGCGGCACCGCGTCGCGCACCGCCCACGGCGTGCTCGCCAGCGCTTGCAGCGGCTCGTCGCGGGTCAGTCCCCATACCTGGCTGCCGAAGGGCGCGCCCGGCACCACCAGCGCGCGCGTGTCGGCGGCGTGCTCGGCCAACCAGTCCGCCGTCTGCTGCCAGTAGGCGGGCACCTCGTCGTAGGACCCGCGCGGGGCCAGCTTGCCGGTCCAGGCCAGCGAGGTGGACAGCGCGAGCGCGGTGAGGATCAACCCGGCGACCGCGACCATCCGATTGCGTTCCGGATGCGCGAACGCGCTGCGCCACACCGGCAGCGGCACCGAGGCGGGCAGCGGCACCCGAGCCAGCAGATGAGCCAGACCCAGCATCAACGGAATGCGGATCAGCGGCTCGAGCTTGTGCACGTTGCGCAGCGGCGCGCCGCTCGAATCCAGGAAGATCCGCACCGAGTCCGCGAACGGCCCGCTGAGCTCGCCCACGTAACCCGCACAGATCCCGACCAGCCCGACCAGCAGGATCAGCGCCAGCCGCCCGCGGTACGGCATCGACCGCATGGCGAGTCCGGCCATGCCCGCCGCCGCGAGCAGACCGGTGGCCAGCACCGCCGCGGGCTGGGTCACCAGGACCGCGCCCGCGATGCGTTCCGGCGAGACGAACGGGGTCCAGCTGTCGGTGCCGCGCAGCACCTCGGCCAGCGACGCCCACTGCGTGGTCACCCCGGAGGATTCGATGTAGTCCAGAAACGGCGGGCTCACCCTGCCGAGCAGCAGCAGCGGCACGGCCCACCAGAACGTGGCGAGCATGAGCAGCGGAATCCAGGCCGCCGTGAAACGCCACCAGCGCTTGTTCGGCTTGTACGAAGCCCACCAGATCAGGGCGGGCAGGAACGCGGCGACCGTGGCCACGGCGTTCACCGCGCCCATCAACGCGAGCGCCAGCGCGCTGCCCGCGGGCGAGGCGGCGCCGCCACGCTTGTGACGGCGGTACGCGGCGCCGAGGGCGGCGGGCGCGAGCAAGACCCACGGCGCGAGCACCATCGGCAGGGTCTCCGAGGAGATCGAGCCGAGCGTGGTGAGCACGCGCGGAGACAGTGTGTACGCGACCGCCGCGATGATCCTGGACCCGCGGCTGCCGAGGCCGAGCGCCTCGCAGAGCCGGACGATGCCCCAGAACCCGGCGAGCAGCAGCAGCGCCCACCAGATCCGCTGCGTCACCCAGGCGGGCAGGCCGAGCAGATCTCCGGCCGAGAAGAACGCGCCGTGCGGGAAGAAGTACCCGTACGCCTGGTTCTGCACCTGGCCCATCGGGGCCTGGCTGCTCCATAGGTGCGCGGCGCGGTCGAGGAAACCCAGCGGATTCTGCGCCAGGTCGTACTTCGTGTCGGCGACCGTCTGTCCGGGCGCCTGCAGGAAGGTCAGCAGGAACGCCACGACAACCGTCGCGGCGAACCATCGTCTACCGAGCGGCGCGGCCTCGGACGAATCCGAGGCCACACCGGAGGAGCCGAGCGAGTCGGCGGATGAAGCGGCAGTCAGCGGCTCAGCGGCTGCCGTACTCAACGTTGTTGAGCAGCGAGGAATCCGCATCGCCACTGCGGTCGATTTCGGGGCGCGTGTTCTGCTGTACCGCCGCGGTGATGACGAACACCGCGATCGCACCGAGCACGGCACCGGCTACCGCACTCGCAACACCAGGAACAGCAAACTTCATCGCGGCTCTCCAATACATCGGGACAGGCACATTCCGCGTCAACCTACCGCATGCCGCGCCCGGAGGGTGAGCAAGGTGACAATCGGGCGTCTCACAATTTCCGAGTGGCCCCGGCTACTCCGGCACCGCGCAGTGCAGGCCGCCGAGGAAGGTGCGCAGCTTGGCCGTCGTTTCGTCCAGTTCCGCCCGCGGTTCGGAGGCCGCGACGATGCCGCCGCCCGCGAAGGCTCGCAGCGCGCGTCCGTCCGCCGACAGTTCCGCGCAGCGGATCGCGACCACCCATTCGCCGTCGCCCCGCGCGTCGCACCAGCCGACGGCCCCGCCGTAGAAGCCGCGGTCCTCCTCGACGTGGTTGATGGTGTCGAGGGCCAGCGCGGTGGGCGTGCCGCAGACCGCGGGGGTCGGGTGCAGCAGCAGCGCCAAGTCGAGCGCGGTGGTCGCGGGATCGCGCACGGTGCCGGTGATCGGCGTGGCCAGATGCCACACGTCGTGAGTGTTGACCAGCTGCGGGCCGTCCGGGATGGTCAGGTCGGCGCAGACGGGCGCCAGTCGCTCCCGGATCCATTCGATGACGAACGCGTGCTCGTCACGGTTCTTGGTGCTGGTCAGCAGCTCGGCGGCCTGTGCGGCGTCCGCGTCCGGATCGGCGCGGCGCGGCGCGGTGCCTGCGAGCGGACGCAACGTCACGGTGGCACCGTGCCGCGCGACGAGCACCTCGGGTGTCGCGCCGATCAGTGTCCCCGCGCGACCGGCGGGCGTCAGATCGACGGCGTAGACGTTGGCGTGCGGGTGCCTGGTGAGCAGCTGCGCGGCGACGAGTTCCGGGTCGAGTTCGCTGTCCGCCTCGGCGAGCACGGAACGGGCGGCGACCACCTTGCGCAGCGGCTGCGCCGGATCGTTGATCTGCTCGATCAGTTTCGTCACCCGCGCGATGTGTTCCGCCGGACTCGGTATTTCGGTGACCACCCGCACCGTCGGCAGTTCGGGAAGCGCGGCGGGACGCCAAGGGCCCGCGGTGTGTTCGGCCCGCTGCGGCGCGGCGAGCGCGGCAGGCCGACTCGGATCGAAAGGCAAGGCCCCGACGACGATCTCCGCCGCGCCGTCCCGCAATGCCGAGAGGGCGCGGTTCGCGTCGTCGAAGATCATCCGGGTCCCGGTCGCGCGCATCACACCATTGGGCTGGGCGAGCAGGAATCCGTTCATGATTCCTCGACCATAGACCCGCGCGACCGTCACGGGCGCGCCTGAGCGACCGAGATCACCGGGTCAGAATTCGCGCTGCGGTTCTCTGCCGGGCGGAACCATCAGCACCGGACGGTGACAGTGCTTGAGCACGGCGTCGGCCACGCTGCTGTGCAGCAGGGCGCGAATGCCGGTGGCGCCGCGGGTGCCCGCGACGATGATGTCCACGTCCAAGTCGTCGGCGCATTCCACGATCGCGTTCCAGATGGTGGTGGTGCATTCGGCCGTGCGCGCCTCGGCGTTCAGGCCCGCGAGCTTGGCCAGCCGCACGCCCTCGGTGTTGATGTTGCGCGCGTCGACGTAGGCGATGTCCTCGAGCTCCTCGTCGGGCACCCACTCGGGCTGCATCACGCCGGACAAGCCCGAGAGCCGAGCGGCCTGGCGCACCATGGGTTCCCAGGCCGTGAGCACCACGGCCCGGTTCGCGGAGAGAAACCGGCCGGCGTATTCGATGGCGCGCTTGGCGTTCTCGGACCCGTCGTAGGCGATGAGCATCAGATCGCAGGGCACGGTGACCTCCTGGTCGGAGTCTCCTGGCTATGGAACCGAGGTTACCCTCGCTCGCAGGCCCGCGGACGGTGCGGCGCGCAGGGATAATCAGGCACAAGAGCACGGTTGAGCAGCGGAAACCGGGAGTGCGATGGACCCGACGATCGAGGCGGTGTTCTACGGCAGGCACGAGGCCGACCCGCGCGCCCTGCTGTACTTCGAATGGCGTCAGCGTCTCGAATCCGGACACCTCGTCGCCCGGTTCGAGTCCGCGGTTCGCGCACTGGCGACCGCCGACCCGGCCGATCCGGAGGCATGCTGGGCGCTGCTGGAGGAGATCGAGTCGGCGCCGTGCGATCCCGGGTGGAGGTTCGAGGAGGGGGAGTCGGCTGATGTCGAGACCACCGGGGTCGGTTCTTGCGGTGAGGGGACTGCGCCTCGGCGGGGAGCCGAACATTCCGCGGCCCGGACGGAGGTCGGTCCGACGTCTGCTGGTGCTGCGTCGACCGGTTCAGCGTCCCTTGGCCTCACCTCTCCCGGTCCGGCGGCGTCGGATTCCGCGGCGACCACCTTCGGTCCGGATGACGAACTCCTGGAACGTATCCACGGTGGTTGGCTGGGGCGATGCGTCGGGTGCACGCTCGGGAAGCCGCTGGAGAACGGATTCGTGTGGACGCGTGCGCACATTCGCACGTATCTGGAACGGGCGGACGCCTATCCACTGACCGACTACGTCCCCGCTGTGCTCCCACCCCCGTTTCCGCTGAACCCGAGCTGGCCGGTGTCGGTACGCGGCCGGATCGACGGCGCTCCGCGCGACGACGACGTCGACTACACCGTGCTCGGACTGCACCTCCTGGAATCGCGCGGCCTGAACTTCACGGCGGACGATGTCGCGAACCTATGGCTGGAACGCCTGCCCTTCCTCCAGACCTACACCGCTGAACGCGTCGCCTACCGCAATCTCGTCGACGGCCTGCACCCACCCGCGACGGCCACTGTCCGCAACCCATACCGCGAGTGGATCGGCGCCATGATCCGCGCCGACATCTTCGGCTACGTCAACCCGGGTGATCCACAGCGCGCCGCCACCCTCGCCGCCCGCGAGGCAGCCGTATCCCACACGGGCAACGGCATTTACGCCGCGATGTGGGCCGCTGCCTTGATCGCCGCCGCTTTTGCCGCCTCCAGCCCGTCCGCCGCGCTCATGTCCGCCCAAGACGTGCTCCCACCCGGTTCGCGCCTGGCCGTCGCACTCGCAGAGGTGCGTGCGGACCACGATCACGGGCTGTCTTGGGAACGGGCTGTGCACAACATCGAAACCAGGCACGGTGAGTACAACTGGGTCCACGCCATCCCCAACGCCTGCCGAGTTGCCGCCGGGCTGCTTTGGGGCGCAGGTGATTTCACCCGAACCATCGCGCTCACGGTGCAGAGCGGAGCCGATACCGACTCCAACGGTGCCACCGCCGGTTCGGTCGCCGGGATCCTGGTCGGCGCCAAGGGGATTCCAGCTCACTGGACTGATCCCTTTCACGACACCCTGCACAGCGCGGTAATCGGTTACGACGGCGTGCATATCTCCGATCTCGCCCGCCGCACTCGGGTCCTGGTGTGAGAGTGTCCCGAACCCCCGCGCCCACGTCCCCCACCGCACCACCCGACCAGACCCGCCCCTCCACACCCCACCACCGAAAACCCCAGCTCAGCCCCACCCGCCTAACCACCCCCGCCAACCACCCCAACCCACCCCCGCACTACCGTTGACCCATGCGGAAGACGCCTCTCGTCCTGCTCGCACTCTGCGCCGCGGTCGCGACCGCCTGCTCCGGCGGCGACACCCCGACGTCGGCCACGACTTCGCCGGCCGAATCCCCCGCGACCACATTGGCCGCATCGCCGACCAACCCACCCAAACGCGACTGCAACGCGGAATACCTCGCCCGCTTCACCCCGCGGCAGAAGCTCGCGCAGCTGCTGACCGTCGGCGTGACCGGTAGCGGCGACGCGGCGAACGTGGTGCGTAACGAGCAGGTCGGCGGCATCTTCCTGGGTGGCTGGACCGACCGGTCGCTGATTTCCGGTCCCGCGCTGGACGAGGTGAAGGCGTTGGCGACGACGCCGCTGATGGTGACGATCGATGAGGAGGGTGGCCGGGTCTCGCGGGTTCGCGATCTCATCGGACCCGTGCCGTCGGCCCGCGCCACCGCGCAGACCATGACCCCGGAGCAGTTCTACGACGCCACGGTGTCCCGCGGCCGGGATCTGAAGGAACTCGGCGTGACGGTCAACTTCGCCCCCGACGTGGACGTGAGCAGCCAGCCCGACGACACCGTCATCGGCGACCGGTCCTTCTCGGACGACCCCGAGGTGGTCACCCGTTTCGCCGACGCGTACATCCGCGCCATGCGCGAGGTCGGCGTCGGCACCGTGATGAAGCACTTCCCCGGCCACGGTTCCGGATCGGGCGATTCGCACACCGGCGCGGTGCGCACGCCGCCGCTGGATCAGCTCCAGACGGTGGACCTCGTGCCCTACCGCAACCTGATCGGTTCCGGGGCGGCCGTCATGGTCGGCCACCTGGACGTGCCCGGCCTGACCGAACCGAACGTGCCCGCCAGCATCAGTCCGCAGGCCATGTCGCTGCTGCGCGAGGGAACCGGATACGGAGCCGCCCCGTTCGACGGCCCGATCTTCACCGACGACCTCGGCGGCATGGCGGCCATCACCAGCCGGATGACCATCGAGGAAGCGGTCGAGGCGGCATTGGTGGCGGGCGCCGACAACGCACTGTGGATCACCACCGACGCCGTTCCGAGCGTGTTGAACCAGCTGGAGCAGGCGATGGCCAGCGGTCGGCTGCCCGCCGCCCAGGTCGACCGGTCGGTGCTGCGGATGGGCGTGTACAAGGGGGCGATACCGTCCTGCTGAGGGGAAAGCCGATCCGGCAGCCGGATGATTCCCGGCCGGAGCGGAGGCGGCGGTACACCCTCTCGTATGACGTACAGGCGGGTTCCCAGCCGCGCCCCGTAGTATCGCTGAGTTTCCGTAGACGGTCCCGCCACCGGCGATGTCGACCGGTTCGGCTCACCTGAGGGGATCGCTGTCAGGCGATGTCGCCTCCGGCGTGCGCACGGGCCGGAGCGCGCAGCCGACACCGGCGACTGGTGAGCAAATCCGTCCCGCGGAACTTACCTTGGAGTAATATAAGAGATTCACCATGTGGTAGGAGAGTGGATGGCGGGCGGAACGAAGCGACTTCCTCGGGCGGTTCGTGAGCAGCAGATGCTCGACGCCGCGGTCGAGGTGTTCGCACGCAAGGGTTTCCACGATACGTCGATGGATGCGATCGCCGCCGAGGCGAAGATCTCCAAGCCGATGTTGTATCTCTACTACGGCTCCAAGGACGAACTGTTCCGGGCGTGCATCCAGCGCGAGGGCTTGCGCTTCATCGAGGCCGTCGCGCCCGCGGGTAACCCGCTGCTCACCCCGCACGAGCAGGTCCGCACCGCGCTGGAGGGCTTCCTCGGGTTCGTCGACCGCAACCGCAAGTCCTGGCAGGTGCTCTATCGCCAGGCGATCGGTCAGCAAGCCTTCGCCTCCGAGATCGACAACGCCCGCGAGCGGGTCATCGAACTCACCGCCAAGCTGCTCGAATCCAGTGCCAAGCACGCCGAACCCGGCACCAACTTCGATGTCGTCGCGGTCGCCGTCATCGGCGCGGGCGAGGCCATCGCCGATCGGGTAGCCAGCGGGCGCATCGAGGTCGCCGAGGCCGTCGACCTGCTCGACGACCTGGCCTGGCGCGGTCTGGCCGGTCGCAAGAAGCCGGAATAACCGGCACCCCGTTTGCCAGCCGGGCGGCGCTCTGCCACTCTCTTCGAGATCACAGCAGGAGGGCCGCCACGGCTCGGGGACAAACGGGGAAAAGTGTTCGGGATGCTCAGGCCGTGCTCGCACGGCGCCGAAAAGTACGGTATCGACGCGGCCGAGTGGCGGTCGCACATGTGCGGGTTGTGTCTCGGCCTGCGCGACGGGCACGGCCAACTGGCGCGAGCCGCGACGAACACCGACGCGATCTTGCTCAGCGTGCTGACCGAGGCGCAGCTGCCAGGTCCTTCGGCACGCACCACCGCAGGTCGTTGTCCGCTGCGTGGCATGCAGCGAGCGGAGGTGGCCGCCGCCGATTCGCCCGGCGTCCTGCTCGCCTCGACCGCGTCGCTGCTGCTCGGTTCGGCCAAGCTGCGCGATCACGTCGCGGACGGTGACGCCGCACGGCTCGCCGGACGACCCATGACCAGGATGTCGACGCGCTGGGCCGACAGCGCCCGCAGGCAGGCGGCGCTGATCGACTTCGACGTGGAACCCCTTGTCGCCGCGATCGATGCACAGCAACTCGTGGAGAGCCGCGCTGCGTCCAACGCTGCTTCCGCCGAACCGCCGGTCACACTCGACGAACTCACGGCCCCGACCGCCCTGTGCGCGGCCGAACTCTTCGCCCACACCGCGATTCTGGCGAACCGTCCCGAGAACGCCGACCAGCTCCGCATCGCAGGAGAGCATTTCGGCCGCATCGCCCACCTATCCGACGCCATCGCGGATTACGACGACGACACCGCACACGGCCGCTTCAACCCGCTCGCCGCGACAGACACCACCCTCGCCGAATCGTATGAACTGGTGCGCGAGTCCGACGCGGAGCTGCGCAGGGCACTCGCCGCGGCCCGCCTGGCCGACGTCCCCACCATCCGCTGGATGCTGCTGGATCCGTTGCACGCGCTGGTGCACCGGCTCGGCAAGGGTGTCGGTGCGGTAAAAGCCCACGTCTGCAATACAACTCACGATGGTCACCCGCACGCCCACCTCGGCGATCATCGACCGTCGACACCTGTCTCCGAGACCACCCACGGCCACCCCCGCGCCCACCGCACCGGTCACCGCCCGCCGACCCGTCGCCCCGGCATCGGCGAGGCGCTCGCCTTGGTGCTCGGCGTCTACTGCACCGGCTACGCCTGCTGCGCCGACCACACCAGTCCCTGCACTGGCGAACGCAAGGACGCGTGGTGGAAGGGCTGCGACTGCGGTTCCTGCTGCGACTGCGCCGATTGCTGCTCGGGCTGCGGCGATTGCTGCAGCTGCGGTGATTGCGGTTGTGGCTGCGACTGCTGACGCACACGAAAACGCCCCCGAATCGGCCTGATTCGGGGGCGTTCTCGGTCGACCGAAGAACTCAGCGCAGCGTCGCCGTCAGGTGCGGGTAGCCCTTCTTCGGGTGGAGCAGCGACAGATCCCAGCCGCCCTCGACCTGATCGGCGTAGACGTTCACCGTGGCGGGCAGCAGAATCGGCTTGCCGAACTTCACCGAGTAGGTGGCCTTCTCGGGAATGCGGCCCTCGATGTTGCCGAGAACGTTGGCCGCCGACCACATGCCGTGCGCGATCGCTTTCGGGAAGCCGAATGCCTTGGCGCCCAACGCCGAGGTGTGGATCGGGTTGTGGTCACCGGACGCGTTGGCGTACCTGGTGATCATCTTCTGATCCACCCGCAGGGCGCGCATCGGCGGCGGGGGCACTTCCTCCTCCTTCGGCTCGCCCTTGGGCTGGTCCGACAGCGAGGTGCGCTGCTGGTGCAGGAAGGTGGTGACCTGTCGCCACACGCGCTCCCGTCCAACGCTTACTTCCGTTATCGCGTCCACCAGCAGACCCTTCGGGTGCTCGCGCAGGTTCTCGATGTGGGTGCGGAAGTCCAGCGGCTCGCTCACCGAGATCTCGCGGGTGCGCTCGATCAGGTTCTGCGCGTGCACCGCACCCACCGCCACGAACGGGAAGTCGCGGGCCACCACCAGCTGCATGGCCAGCGGGAAGCTCAGGATGAACGGGTAGGTCAGCGGCAGCGAGTCGCCGAAGCGCAGGCCGGTGGCCCGGCAGTAGGCGGCCAGATGATCCGGATCCACCTTCACTCCGTCGAGCCGAACGACCCGATCCGGAATCGTCGACTTGCGCGCCGAAAGCAGCGGCACCGGTACCGCGCCCAGCGCGGCCTTCACGAAAAGGCTACTGTTCTTGGGCGTTTCGGTGAGCGTGATGGTCTCGGTCATCATGCTCCGATCAGGCTCTGGCCGCAGACTCGAACCACGTTGCCGCTCACCGCATTCGAGGCCGGGCTGGCGAAGAACGCGATGGTCTCGGCCACGTCGACGGTCTGGCCGCCCTGCAGCAGCGAGCTCATCAGGCGGCCTGCCTCGCGGGTGCCGAGCGGGATGGCGGCGGTCATCGCGGTCTCGATGAAGCCGGGCGCCACCGCGTTGATGGTGATGCCCTTCTCCGCCAGCTTCGGAGCTTCCGCGTTGACCATGCCGATGACGCCGGCCTTGGAGGCGCCGTAGTTGGTCTGGCCGCGGTTGCCCGCGATGCCCGCGATGGAGGACACGTCGATCACGCGGCCGCCCTCCTTCAGCACGCCCTTGGCCACCAGGCCCTCGGTGATGCGGTGCGGTGCGGCGAGATTCACGTTGATGACCGAGTTCCAGCGGCCCTCGTCCATGTTGGCGAGCAGCTTGTCGCGGGTGATGCCCGCGTTGTGCACGATGATGTCGATGCCGCCGAAGCGCTCGGTGGCGAACTCGGCGAGCTTGTCCGCGGCGTCGGGCGCGGTCACGTCCAGCGCGAGCGCGGTGCCGCCGACCTTGTTGGCGGTCTGCGAGAGCGCCTCGCCCGCGGCCGGGATGTCGGCGACGATCACCTTCGCGCCGTCACGGGCGAACACCTCGGCGATGGTCGCGCCGATGCCGCGCGCGGCGCCGGTGACCACGGCGACCTTGCCCTCCAGCGGGCGGTCCCAGTCGGCAGGCGCGGTGGCGTCGTCCTTGCCGACCCGGATCACCTGGCCGTCGACGAACGCCGACTTGGCCGACAGCAGGAAGCGCAGGGTGGACTCGAGGCCGGTCGCGGCGGCCGAGGCCTCCGGGTGCAGGTACACCAGCTGGGCGGTGGAGCCGCGCAGCAGTTCCTTGGCGATCGAACGGGTGAAGCCCTCGAGCGCGCGCTGGGCGATCTGCCCGTCGACGGTGCCCGCCAGCTCCGGGGTGGTGCCGATGACCACGACGCGGCCCGACGCGGTGATGCTGCGCATCGCGGGCTGGAAGAACTCGAACAGCTGGGAGAGATCCTCGATCGAGCCGATGCCGGTCGCGTCGAAGACGAGCGCGCCGTACTTGGTCCCCTGGCTGGGCTTACCCACCCCGTCGGCTCCGCCGACTGCCGACCCCGCAGGCGAGTCGGCGAAGGTGTAGTCGGACAGCAGTGCACGCACGGGCTCGGCGACGCGGCCCTTGCCGCCGATGAGCACCGGGCCCGCCAGCGGCGGCTCGCCCTTGACGTAGCGGCGCAGGTGCTCCGGCTGCGGCAGACCCAGCTTGCTCGCCAGGAACTGGCCGGGGGCGGAGTGGACGAACGATCCGTAGAGGTTGGGTGCACCCTTGCTCTTGGCTGCCACTGTTCCTACCTTTTCTGTCTCGAATTTCGCGGATGTCTGGTTCGCCCCTGGTGTTCCGCACGTTTCCGCGAGGGCCTGGTCTGCGTGGCAGGCACCGCGCGGTGGGCGTGTCAGCGCACATTTGCGGGGTACAGTGTCGACAACAAACTTACTCCAGAGTAAGTTTAAAGTAAACCAACGCGCGGGGCGCCGATCTGCGAAGAGCCGCACCCGGGCGCCGGACCACCCGACGAGACCTTGGAGACTCGAGTGACAAACAAAGCCCGTTCAACCAAGAGCACGGCCAAGACCGCGAAGACGACGCGTCCGGTCGCGATCGTGGGCGGCAACCGGATCCCGTTCGCTCGCTCCGACAAGGCGTACGCCCACGCCTCCAACCAGGACATGTTCACCGCCGCGCTGGACGGTCTGGTGAGCCGGTTCAACCTGCAGGGCGAGCGGCTCGGCATGGTGGTCGGCGGCGCGGTGCTCAAGCGGGTCGGCGAGCACGGCATGATCCGCGAAAGCATTCTGGGCAGCAAGCTTTCGCCTTACACCCCGGCGCACGACCTGCAGCTCGCGTGTGGCACCGGTCTGCAGGCGATCGTCACCGTCGGTGACGCGATCGCGGCGGGCCGCATCGAGGCGGGCGTCGGCGGCGGCACCGACACCACCTCCGACGCGCCGATCGGCGTCAGCGAAGGCATGCGCGAGTGGATGCTCGACGCGAACCGCGCCAAGAGCAACAAGGACCGTCTGAAGCTGGTAGGCCAGCTGCGCCCGAGCATGGTCGGCATCGAGATCCCGCGCAACGCCGAGCCGCGCACCGGCCTGTCCATGGGTGAGCACGCCGCTATCACCGCCAAGGAATTCGGCATCGCGCGCGAGGCGCAGGACGAACTGGCCTACCTGTCGCACAAGAACATGGCCGCCGCCTACGACCGCGGCTTCTTCGACGACCTGGTCACCCCGTTCCTCGGGCTGACCCGCGACGACAACCTGCGCCCGAACTCCTCGATCGAGAAGCTCGCCACCCTGAAGCCGGTCTTCGGCAACAAGCTGGGCGACGCCACCATGACCGCGGGCAACTCCACCCCGCTCACCGACGGCGCGTCCGCGGTGCTGCTGTCCAGCGATGAGTGGGCCGCCGAGCGCAACCTGCCCGTGCTCGCCCACCTGGTGGACTCCGAGGTCGCCGCGGTCGACTACATCCACGGCCCCGACGGCCTGCTCATGGCGCCCACCTACGCGGTGCCGCGCATGCTCGCTCGAAACGGCCTGACCCTGCAGGACTTCGACTACTACGAGATCCACGAGGCCTTCGCCTCCGTGGTGCTCGCGACCCTGCAGGCGTGGGAATCCGACCAGTACTGCAAGGAGCGTCTCGGCCTCGACGGCGCGCTCGGCTCGATCGACCGCAGCAAGCTCAACGTCAACGGCTCCTCGCTCGCCGCGGGTCACCCGTTCGCCGCCACCGGCGGCCGCATCGTCGCCTCCACCGCGAAGATGCTGGCCGAGAAGGGCTCCGGGCGTGCGCTGATCTCCATCTGCGCCGCGGGTGGACAGGGCGTCGTCGCCATCCTGGAGCGCTGACCCGTCACGCCACGAAGGCGGCATCCGGTCTTCCGGATGCCGCCTTTCGCGTACGCGACGAATATCCTCGGCCTCAGTACTTTTCGATCTCCATGCGACGTGAACGCAACTCTCGCTCGGTCCGCCGCAGCGGTGATCCCGAGAAAGGAAGTCTCGGGTAGTCGACGCCCGCGGCCGCCCGTAATGCGATCTCGCCCGCCGAAGCGGCAGCGCGGTCAGGCAGCCCGATCTCGGCGGCGAACGCGGCCCAGTCTCGGTCGCGCAGCTTCCGCGTCCGCCCGGCGATCGGCAACGCCATGGAGTCGTCGTCGTACAGCAGCGTGCACGGGATGTCATAGATCGGCGCGATCGCCCACCGCCCCTGCTTATCCTTCAGCACGCCAACGTTCTTGGCGTGTAGATCGCCGTTTCCTGTCAGCCATGCGAAAAGGAACTGCATATACAGGTTCCTGATCGTGACGAGTGGCGCACTCGTCAGCCCAGCGAGGGCGGCGACCACCGTCGCGGTATCCGCTTGATACTTCGCCGCCGGTGGCAGGCCCAGCACCTGCGTCCCGTCCTCGAAAGCCAGCCTCTCCCAGGATCCGTTGTCGAAGAATCGATCGAAGCGTCGCATGAGCAGCCCTGGCTCGCCGGTTCGATCGGCGACGAGACTCGCTTCGGCCACGGGAAGTTTCATCGCCCGAGCGGCGTGCAGGTGCGCAGCCTCGTTCTCGATCAGGTGCGGATACTCCGGCTGCGGCAGTTCGAGGATCGACCAGTCGGGCGAAATCGACGTGCTCGGGTTCGTCGTCCTCGAGCAGCGCGGGAGTGCCTCCCGCAATCTGGCCCTCGGGAATGATCTGTACGTCGCCAGGTACATCTCCGCCGACGGCGAGCAGCAAGGTCAGTTCGTCGTTCGGGCTGGTCTTCACGGCGCGGCGCAGCACGGTCAGCCGATGGCCTTCGGGAAGGAGTCCTGCGAAGAACGGCGGTACCGCGCCGTTCATGGTGAAGACCGGATCCGACGGACCGGGAGTGTCGTCGCAATCGGCTCACCGTCCGCCGCGAGATAGTCGCTCCGGTATCGAAATTCGATGCCGCCGTTGGGGGTACGGACAAGGGTGGCCGCCGGTCGGCCCGCTTTGTAGATGTCGGCCCGGGGGACTCGGCGAAAATCGGCTGGACTCGTCATGCGGTGACCCCGAGGGTGAGGCCGACCGCGTTCGCGACGGCGGCGACGGTCGCAATGCCCGTCCCGCCACTGCCGTGCTCGATTTCGCGGATTGTTCGGGTCGAGGTGCCCGCCAGCTCGGCAAGTTGCTCCTGTGTCAAGCGATGCCGACGCCTTGCGGTCCGGATCGCATGTCCGATGATCGTGGCTTCCGACATCGCGTCCTTTCGATCGGCAGGATACTGCCGAATACTGCCCTTCGAGGACTCGACTCCACGACGCAAAACGTCTTCGCAGACCATTTCGGCTCCTCGCAGGTGCTGCACTATCTGCGAAGAGTCGAAATCGTTTGCGAAGACGGGGGTTTCGGGTGGATGGATAGCAAGTTCGAATCACAAGCGGAATCAGTTCCTGCGCAGCGTAAAACGGGTGATGGGAGCTTACTTCGGCGGCAATTCGTAATGCCCGCCGAACGCCTGGCGCATGGCGGAGAGCAGTTTGTCCGCGTACAGCGACTCGCCGCGCGAGGAGAAGCGCGCGAACAAGGCGGCTGAGAGCACCGGTGCGGGCACCCCGGTGTCGATCGCGGCGTCCAGGGTCCAGCGGCCCTCGCCGGAGTCCGAGACGCGCCCGCCGAACGAGTCGAGGTTCGGGTCCGCGAACAGCGCGCCGGCGGTGAGATCCAGCAACCACGAGGCGACCACCGAACCCCGTCGCCACACTTCTGTGACTTCCGGCACATCGATGTCGTACTGGTAGTACTCGGGGTGCTCCAGCGGCGTCTCCTCCGCCGAGAACTCGCCCTTGTGCGCCGCGCCGTAATCGGCCTTGTGCAGGATGTTCAGGCCCTCCGCGTAGGCGGCCATGGCGCCGTACTCGATGCCGTTGTGCACCATCTTCACGAAGTGACCCGCGCCTGCGGGGCCGCAGTGCAGGTAACCCTGCTCGGCGGTGGAGGGGTCGCCCGTCCGGCCGGGGGTGCGCGGTGCAGCGTCGACGCCGGGCGCGATCGACTTCAGCAGCGGATCCAGATACTTCACCTGCTCGGCCTCGCCGCCGATCATCAGGCAGTAACCGCGGGTCAGGCCGAAGACGCCGCCCGAGGTGCCGATGTCCAGGTAGTGGAGGCCTTTCGGGGTCAGCTTCTCGGCCCGTCTGATGTCCTCGTGGTACCGGCTGTTGCCGCCATCGATGATGATGTCGCCGGGTTCGAGCAGCTCGGCGACCTGGTCGATCACCGTGCCGGTCGCGCCGGCCGGGATCATCACCCACACCACCCGCGGCGTCTCCAGCATGCCCACGAATTCCGGCAGATCGTGCGTTCCTCGGAAATTTTCGCCCAGATCGGCGCGTAGTTCGTCGATGTTGTGGGGCTTGCGTTCGTAGCCGACGGCGGTGTGCCCGTCCCGGACGATGCGGCGGACGATGTTGGCGCCCATCCGCCCGAGGCCGATCATTCCCAGCTGCATTCCGTCCATCTCCTCGTGTGTGCGAGCTGTCTGGCGGGTCGTCCTCGATTGTCCCCGGGAAGTGTGTAACGCGGGGTGCGCTGCTCCGATAAACAGATCGGCTCCGCGCAGTTGCCAGACCCCCGACCCGGCAACTGCGCGGGGCTCTTCCGCGTTCAAGACGGTTCATTGCACAAGGTTTGCTGCGCGTCCGAGCTGAACGGACGTCCCCGGCGCGGGCAACTATCGTGGGATGGTGACCCGCACCGTGCGCGGCACGGAAACACATCTTCATCTGGGAGGACGGTTCGTGACCACCGAGTCGAGCACCGGACACCACGGCCGCGACCGACATCGAGACGGCGAGGTCGGACTCCGTCATCTACTCGAATCGAACCGCGAATCGCCAGATGAGGCGAAGACCACATTTCTTCCGGTGACGCAGCCCGGACAGGCGCCTCAGTGGCGGTCCGACTCCACCCCCACCGAGCCGCTGCGAGTCACCGGACACGCGCCCGATGGTGCTGGTGCCCAGCCTGGGCCCGGTAGCGGCGCGCACGCGTCCGGTGGGGCCCTGCACGCTCCGGGTGGTGCTGCATTCGCGCTTGGCCATGCGCCCAGTGGTGCTGCGCATGCGTCTGGTGGTGGCCACGCTCCGGGTGGTGCTGCATTCGCGCCTGGCCACGCGCCCGGTAGCGCCGCACACGCGCACGCTCCCGGTGGCGGCGCATATGCGCCGGGTCACGCGCCTGGTGGTGCCGCGCACGTACCCGGTGGTGGCGGCCATGCGCCTGGTGGTGCCGCGCATGTACCCGGTGGTGGCGGCCATGCGCCTGGTGGTGCCGCGCATGTACCCGGTGGTGGCGGCCATGCGCCTGGTGGTGCCGCGCATGTACCCGGTGGTGGCGGCCATGCGCCTGGTGGTGCCGCACATGTACCCGGTGGTGGCGGCCATGCGCCTGGTGGTGCCGCGCACGTACCCGGTGGTGGCGGCCACGCGCCCGGTAGTGCCGCGCAAGCGCCTGGTGGCGGCGCGCACGCTCCCGGTGGCGGCGCATACGCGCTTGGTGGTGCCGCACAAGCGCCTGGTGGTGGCCACGCTCACGGTGGCGCCGTACACGCGCCTGGCAACCCCCCGCCCGGTACCGGCGCACCCGACCACGGTCGTCCCTCCGACGCCGGATGGGCGACTCATGCGGCCGACTCCCACCAGGAGACCGAGGCATTCCAGGCAACCGACAGTGCCCACCCGTCCAGCGCCGAGCAGTCGGGTACGGGACGGCAGCGCTGGGAGAACGCGCGCAGATCCAGACCGAGACCGGGACCCGCCGGTTCCGGGTCGTGGTGGCAGACCCCCGCCATCCGTCGCGTCGGAATCGCCGCGGGAGCCCTGATCGCAGTCGGCGGCCTCGGCTACGCCGTGGACGCCGTGCTCTCTTCCGGCGACGTACCGCGCGGAGTGGTCGTGGCCGGGATCGACATCGGGGGGATGGACGTCGACGAAGCCGATGCCAAGCTCCGCACCACCCTGGACGGCCGCGCCGGGCAGCAACTGCCGCTCCAGATCGGTGACGTACGAGCCGAACTCACCCCCTCCGCCGCAGGCCTCGCCGTCGACTGGGAGGGCACCTGGGACCGCATCGGCGGCCAGCCACTCAACCCCTTCGCCCGCCTGGTCTCTTTCTTCGGCACCCGCGAGGTCTCGGTCGCCAGCACCGTAGACGACGCCGCGCTGGACCGTCAGCTGACCGCGCTGCGGGTGCACGATCGCCCGACCGTCGAGGGCACCATTCAGTTCCAGAACGGCAAACCGGTCGCCGTCCCGCCCGTACTCGGCCGTGTGCTGGACACGCCCGCCGCGCGAAACGAGTTGATCGACAACTGGATCGAGGGCGGCACCCTCGAATTGCCCGTCGTCCCAGCGCCGCTCACCGTTCGGCCGGAGGCGGTCGAGCGAGCGCTGCACGAGATCGCCGAACCCGCTGTGCGCGGCGACGTGGTGTTCACGGGCAGAGACGGCGACGCGAGACTCACTCCCGAACAGATCACGACCGTACTGAGTTTCGCTCCGGACGGGCAGGGCGGTCTCGCCGCGAACTACGACCTGAACGCCGCGACCGCCATCCTCGCCCCGCAGCTGGCGAAATCCGAGGTGGAGCCCAAGGACGCGACTTTCGCGGTGGGTGGCGGAGCGCCGCGGGTCGTGCCCGCGGTGGTCGGCGAGAAGATCGACTGGCCGAAGACCCTCGAACAGTTGTCCACGCTGCTCGCGGCCTCTCAGCAGCGCAGCGCGGCCGCCGTCTACGAGAAGGTCGAACCCAAGCTCACCACCGAGGCCGCCCAGGGGCTCGGCATCGTCGAACAGATGGGCTCGTTCACCACCAGCGGCTTCAGCGGACCGTCCGGCGTCAACATCCGCACCGTGGCTCTGAAGGTGAACGGCGCCGTCGTCCGGCCGGGAGAAACGTTCTCGCTCAACGATTTCACCGGTCCGCGCGGCACCGCGGAAGGCTACGTCGAATCCGGGATCATCGACCACGGCCGCCCGAGCACCGCAGTCGGCGGCGGCATCAGCCAGTTCGCGACCACCCTCTACAACGCCGCCTACTTCGCCGGCCTCGAAGACGCGGGCCACACCGAACACAGCTACTACATCTCCCGCTACCCGGCCGCCCGCGAGGCCACCGTTTTCGACGGCGCCATCGACCTCAAATTCCGCAACAACACCCAAAGCGGCGTCTACATCGAGACTTTCGCCACCGCCTCGGAGATCACCGTCCGCCTCTGGGGCACCAAGACGGTCGACGTCGAGTCCATCACCGGCGACAAGACCAAGCCCACCGAACCCAACACCGTCACCCTCCCCAAGGGGAAGGACTGCATCGCGTCCGAAGGCGCACCGGGCTTCACCATCTCCGATACCCGCGTGATCAAGGATCGCAAGACCGGGCGCGAAGTGTCACGGGCGACCAGGACGGTGAAGTACGACCCGATCCCGGTCGTGAAGTGCGAGTGAGCTGTCGATACCGGGCGGCGGATGCCGCTGAGGAGCAGGCGCGCTGACGTCTATCGTGCCGGGGGAAGAATTCACCCAAGAATTCACCGAAAGCTCCGTCGGCACACCGATCTTCAGGATTTCGCGTAGTGCAGCGACGACGTGATCGGCAACCACCTCGCAGTCCTCGAAGCCCGACAGGTAGTCCACTCGGTGCACCTCTTGGACCGTAATAGTCCCCTTCCGCAGTGCTACGGATCAACCAGAGTGATGTATACGGCGACCTGCATCGCTGGCAGATTCGAGCCCAGCCGCGAATTGCCTTTTCCCGCAGAACAACTGGTGAGAGTCGGTGAGCGTGGCTGTCCGCATGTCGCCTCATGGCCGGTGGGTGGGTGATCGAGTCCGCGCCTCCGGTGCGCCCGGTTGTCGGCGCGGCATGCTCATCAGTGAATCCCTCGAGGACTACCGTACGCCCTTGTTATTCGAAAATATGTGCGAGTATGGTCGCCTGCAAGGTTGGACAGGTGGTTCCGGCGGCGGATTCCGGTCTCTCGGGCCGGTGCGGTACGGATACCGGGCCCTTGCGTGCGGCCGCGGCGGGTGTGGGGTTCATCGGGGAGCCGCACCGGCGTGCACATCTTTGTGGTGATGCTGTTCGAGGAAGGCTGGGGTGTGTTGTCGGGTGGGGAATTTCGGTCACGATTCGTGTGATCCGACCGCGCAACAGACGCCGTTTGCGTCGCGGAGCGCGTGCGGTGGGTGTACGCGAAATACTGTGACGCTCAGTATGTATCGGCGGACGCGGACACGAGCGACGAGAGCCGGAGTCGGGTCGCGACCAGGCACGGGTGGATGGTTCGGAAACGACACAGTCGTGCTGGCGGCGCACTTGACATTCCGAGGTTCGAACGTCGGATGTCGTTGGTATGGACGGGTTTATCCATCGGTACGAGTTGCGCGGCCCCGTTGGATGGGGCAATGCCGCGAACCTTCAGCTATCGGCTGGAAGAATCACATGGTCGTGCTGGACCTGCGAATCGTTGTGTAGCGGGGCAACTTTGGCGAGCCGCGTGCGCGGCGATGGGATATAACTACCGTGATTCTGGGACGACAGTGGAAATTTCGTTCCAGGCTCGCGCTCGAGGGTTGAGCACTGAGATGAAGGGGAACTGAGGTCGTGGACCAGATCGGCTCGGTAACGGAGTTGGCAGTGGGGCGGGGCGCGGGCGCTGCTGCGGCACTTGGCGCGGCGATCGGTGACGACGCTGCGCATCGGATTCTGCACGGCACCGCGACATTGTGCGATGTCGTGCTGGCTTCTTGGGTGATGGGTGTCGATACGGTTCAGGCCGTTGTCGAATACGCCGAAGTGGCCATCGAATCCGCCGTCAAGGGAGTCACCGGTTCGCGCTGCGCGTGAACCATCGCGCGCGGGTCGATCGACCTGCGCGACGCACCGTTCATTGTCGGGGTCGACTGCCCGGGACCGTAGGTTCGGTCCCGGGCAGTAATCGATGTGGGTGGTGATCAGTCCGTGCGCTCGATGTCTTTCAGCGCCATGGTGACGAACTCGCGCATGGGAATCTCCAGCGCCTCGCAAAGTGCGTGCAGTTGTTGCATGTCAGGGGATCGCTCACCGTTCTCGAAGCGCTGAATCGTGCTGACGGCGAGGCCGGTCAGTTCCGACAGTTGCTGACGGGTCAGATCGCGGCGTGCTCGCGCCGCTCGCAACTCGTTCCCCACCGCACGATTGATGCCCGAAGCCGTCTCTTTCGCACCCATATGGACCATTCTGAGGTCCGAATGGCTACCTCGCAAACGACATGCCGCTGGCATCGCCGGGTTGCGCCGCGAAAGCTCGCGGCCCGACCCGAAGGCCGATCGGGCTTGTGAAAGGTCCAAACGGACCTTATGGTAATCCGTATGGATCATTTGGATGTCATGGTTGCGGAGCGTGTGCAACACGTTCTTGCGAAGCGGGGGATCGGACTGAATGACCTGGTCAAGCACACCGGGATGCCCGCGACGGCACTGCGGCGGCGGTTAGCTGCACGTGGGTCCTTCACACTTTGCGAACTTGCCCGTATCGCCGCGTTCGTCGGCTGCCGGACCGCCGAGCTGATCCCGCAGGCGGGGGAGAAGTGACCACATGGCGGGATAAGGGCCTCGCGCCGAACGTGTCTCAAACCTTTTGTGACTGGAATCACTTCCGCTCGACCTCGAAATTCGACGCTGCGGGCGATCGATCAGCTATCGCGACGGTCGCGCTCGCGTACGTCGCCGGTGCGTCTCCGCGATTGGTCGGATGCGGCGAGCAGGCGTCGCCCGACCCCGGAGGCGCAGCGAGATCGCGGCGTGCGGTGCGCACCGCCGATCCGGATCACTACTCCGACACACTCACGAGCGATGAAAGGTCGCAGGTCTGAATATGGCAAGCCCCAGAAGTTTTCGTGCACTGTGGAACTCCGCCGCGCCGCCCGAGCCGATCGATGTCCTGATCATGCCCGGCACGTGGCATCCGCACGGCGACGGGATCAGCGCCGCGTTCGCCGCATCCCTCGACCTGGATCGCTTCAGTCCGCGAATCGTCCCCTATCCAGCCGACTACGGCCGCACGATGCCGTATGCGGACAGCCTGGTGGTGGGACGGAAGGCGCTGATCGCCGCGATCGAGGCTTCGAACCGGCGCGTGGTGCTGGCGGGCTACTCCCAGGGCGCCGCCATCGCGGGTGACATCGCGGCCTCGGTCGGGCGAGGCGAGTTCGCGCAGGTCATCGCATGCGCCCTCATCGCCGATCCGCTCCGCCCGGAGGGTAAGTGCCTCGGCGTCGATCCGGGCGGCTACGGGATCGCGGGCCAACGCGACGTACCGAACGTCCCGACCTATTGGGTAGCAGCGCCCGGTGATCCGATCACCGCGCTGCCCGCGGGCAATCCGCTTCGCTCGATCGCCGACCTCAGCGGGTATTTCAGCCTCTCCTCGCCGCAGGCGGCGCTGCGGTGGGGGCAGAGCTTGATCGATGTGGCTGGGCGGCGGCAGCTGCAACGCTGGTGGTCGCCGCAGTATTGGCGCAGCTGGTCCGGCGCCGTGGCCTTCGCACGCGGATATCTCGTCGACGGCAGGCACACCGACGACTACATCCGGCATGGCCACGCCGAGCGACTTGCCCAGCAGCTCAACGCCGAAGTCGCCGACGGCGCGCTCCGGGGGCGAGTGTGAACGACGAACCGAACCACCTGTACCTGAGCCGCGCCGAAGTACGCGAACTCGTCGAGTTGTTTCGCGAAATCCCCGATCTAGCAGAGGATCTCGCGATTGCGCGGACTCGTCAGGCCAAGCTCGGCAGCCGCGGCGACTACCGCATGCGACGCCGTCCCAGCGAGCAACCGCTGCCGTACAACCCGGCCGCCGCCCGCGCGGCCGACCATCTGCACGCTGTCCTGGTCGGCTGGGTCCGGTTGGTCTGCGAGCAACGCGGTCTCGGCTACACGAGTTCGACCACGACCGCCGGATTGTCGCGATGGCTGGACAAGAACCTGATCGCGCTCGCGATGACCCCGGGGGTCGAGAGCGCGTCGCGGGAAATCGGCGAGGCGGTGCGGGCCGCGACAAGGGTCGTCTGTCCACCGGCGGTCGAGGTGAACCTCGACCCTTCGATGATCGACCAGGCACGTTCCCGCCGCCTCAACGCTTCGGGCATCGCCACTTTGGCGAAGGAGCTCGGAGACGAGTATCGAAATCTGACTGTCCGCCGCGTGCAAACGCTGCGCGACGCGGGAAAGATCGCCCCGGTGCCGGGGCCGTGGGCTCCCGATTGGCCCGAGATGTTCGTCGCGGGAGAGGTTCTCGACCAACACCTTGCCCATCCAAGAAGGTCGCGGCGCAAGGCGGCCAGTGCCGCGCGGAGTCGCGCTGCATAGCGTTTCCGAAGCGGTGCTTACTGGCGGCGAACCGCGCCTGCTGCTGGACCGAATCGCATTGCGCGGGAATTCTCGCGAGGTCAGTGGTGGGAACCTGACGATCGCTCCGTCATCGACGCCGTTGAAAACCATCGCCGTCCAACCGGTTACCAGTACCGGTTGGGCGGCTTCTTCTTTCTCTGCGGGTTCAGCCACTCGCGCGCGAAACCTCTCGCCCGCTTCATGGTCGCGCCAGCGGTTTCTGTCCGCGCCACCTCTGGGTGCCCTTCCTGTAATCGCGAACGGCGGCCGCCTCCCCGGTTCGCGACAGGGACATCGTCGCAACATATCCCGCTGCGGACACCATCCTGGGGAGCAATGTGCACCGATTCGGGCCTGCCGAACGGAAGTACGGAACGCACCGCGCAATGCTGAAATATGTGCTCTCACCAGGTATTTCGAAGGCATCAAAAATTCAGGTGTTGACATTCGCATCGCGTTAGGTGAAGATTGGTGCAGCGCCAGAGCTGCGCCTTCATCCCGAAATCTACCGGGAAACCTCCACTCTCCCAGATCTACTCGTGGCACTGTGCGTCTGAAAACCGCGGACGTACAGTGCCACGGTTGTTTCCGGAGACTTCCCACCCCCCGAACATGCGGCACGCCCCCGAAACCCTCTCGATGTCGATTGACAAGCGGGGCAGAGCTTGCCGCATAAGCCCGAACGCCGCCCGTCCCCGTCACTCCGGTGCGCGGTCGTAGACGAGCGCGGACGTTCGGGCCTCCGCCCCACCCCCGGCGTGCCCCTCCAGGCCGGGGGTGGGGCACTCGTCCCGCCGGCCGTGACTCGGCCAGGTCATCAGCGAGGAGACAGCCATGGACGAAGCCATCCGCGCACTGCTGGAGCTCGACGCGCACAGCGCACTTCCGACGACGCCGACCATCGATCTGGCGCACCAGATCATGCGCGTCCACCGCGAATGCGCCCCCGACTACTGCCGCCGCAAGGACCAAGCGCTGCGCGCCCTGATAGCCGAAGGCCGCATCATCCCCGACTCCTCGCGCACCCGCTGACCCCACCAGCCCGCCCCGCCCGGCTCCCTTCTCCCGCAACACAATCGCGGTCGAAGACGGTCCGAGCCGCGGGGCGCCCGCCCCACCCCCGGTTTTGCTACGAGCCGGGGGTGGGGCACCTCATCCCTCGGGTCGGCGAGGTCGAGTCTCGCGAGCAGCGTGGTCGGCAAACCGGGATTGGGAATCATCGCCGCAGGTGCCGGCATCGACATGGACGAGTTCCGTGCTGATGTGCAGGCTTCATCGAAGGAAAGGACGCGCCATCCACGCCGCATCGGTCCGGAAACTCCGGCACCGAATACTGTTTGGTGGCGGGGGGATCAGGGCAGGACCTGCGGAATGACGTCCGGGGCGATCGCGCCGACGATCAAACCGACCAAGGCGCCCTGGAAACCGGAGCCGAGGGCGCACAGCGGCATGAAGGGAATCCCGATGATGGTGGCGGCGCAGACCACGGCTCCGAACACGGCCCCGGCAATTCCGCCCGCTGCCGCGCCATTGGCCAGCGGATCATGGTTGGCCGCATTGGGATTGGTCGCGATGTCCTGCGGCACCGCAGCCGCTACCGGCTGCAGGACCTCCGCAGTGGCGGGCTGTGCGACATCCGCTTCGGCGGGCTGCTCGACGGCCGCGGCGGCGGGCTGCACGATGACCGGGATCACCTGCTGAACCGTTCCCGGAGCCTGCGCAGCCTCGACTGTCTTCACGACGGGGACCGACTGTGGGGCGACGCCAGAGGCGTCGGCAGAAGCTGCTCCTGCGCCCGCGAAGGTCACCGCGATCGCGAGCGGCAACGCCGCGATGAGAGCTTTACGGCCGAATTTTCTGGTAGTCAGACGCATGATTTTTCCTATCCTCCCGACCCCGCGAACGCTGCAAACCGGTTGGCGTGCTGCATGTTTCGCGGAGCGAATTACAACGGTGAAGTTCTATCCGATCCTGGTTGCCGAATCAAGTCCTAGTGCGGTTGTGCCAACGCGCCGGAATTGTGTTCGACGACAGAGTGATTGGTGCTCGCTCATGTTCGCACCCGCAAGGAGCGGTTCTTCGGCTACGACATCTGGACCCGCCGAGCCGACGCTGCGCACCAAGGGCGTCCGATCTCTCAACGGCGCCATCGCCCTGGCCGTGCAACCGGCCGAAATGCCCAGGAACGCCAAATAGCTGACGGCGGTCAATCGTCCGTCGGTCCGCTCATGCGGCACGCCCCCGAACACCGAGAACACGGTAGAACGCGGGTTCAGAGCACGCCGCATGCACGCCCCTATCGCTCCCGTCTCCCGCGGGTGGTTCGCGATCGCAGACGTTGTCGCAGCGTAGGGGCGCGGTGGCCCCACTCCGGTCGACCCCTCGAATCCCGGAGTGGGACCACCGCACAGACAGCCCAGCCGTGTCCCGTTCGTCCACATCACCATGGACGTGCTGTGCAACTGCGGTGCGGGCGAATCGTTCGGTCCTGGTCGCTCCCCCGGACGGGGGCGGAACGACGTCCAAACGGCTCCCGGTGCTGCGCCGGGTCACCAATTCGCCGCGCGCACAAGTGAACAGCCCCGGGCGGGTGCCCGCCGAACTCGTCATGCACCCGCCCGAAGCCCTCTGCCCTACCGAGCTCGCCCCGCCCGCCAGCACTCCCGTCGATTGGTCCGTACGGTTGCAGGCCGGCCGAACGCCGGGACGCACGCGGCCCCACCCGTACCGCCATGCGGACGCGGGTGGGGTCGCCTCCCCAGCCATACGTTGCCCGTTCTCACCGGCACCGTCTCCTCATCCAGGAAGGCACAATCTCGTGATCGCCGTTCTGACGTGCCGCGGCACCGGCGAGCCACTCGGGCCACCGACGAACAAGCGACCGGTTGGCCGAGGTCGTCAACGCACACGATGACGTGCACTTCAATAATTCACAGCTAATGGGTGGTCGTTATGTTCTATGAAGGAATGCGCATCAACTCCGAGGAGGAAAGTCGCCCGAATTCGGGTGACGGCCTGCTGTCCACTACTCCCGTGGGAACCATCGGATCATTTCTGCAATGGCCCACTGTCGCAAGCGGTTTAGGGAGTGCTATCGGTAAGTCGTTCGTCGGCGCGGCCGGGCTCGCCGAAGGCGGTGAGCCCGAAGGGCGGCGGCCGGATTACGACGATGGTTTCCTCTCGACGACGCGACCGGGTCGGATATTCGGATTCCTGCAGTGGCCGAGTTGGTACAACATCTTCAAGAGCACCCGCGACCAGGTCACGCAGGCAGGAATCTCCGCACTGGCCGGTGCGGTCGCCGGTCCTGCCGGTGCCGCGGCCACTGCGGCGGTGAGTACGTTGACCTCTTCGGTGCAGAATGTGCTGCAGCAGTTCACCGCACCGTCGCAGACACAGCCGGGCGCCGCGTTGCCGAGAGCGACTCCGTTGCCGCAGGTCCTCCCGTTGAACAACGACGTGCTCGATCGCCGGTCGTTCGGTCCGAGTATCGACCGCACCACGACGATCAACGTGATCAAGTCCGCGGAGAACGCCGTAAAGGTGAGGGATCCACTGATCGACCGTTCGGCAACATATCTGTCCCATTTGCGCTGACGCGCTGTGGGTTTCATCCCGTTGCTCTGCCGAGAACTCGAGAGGGGGTGATGGGAATGCTCGTTGTCATCCAAGATGTCCTCGAATTGATCAGCGATCTCGTTCCGCTGCTGCTGCCGCTGTTCGGACTGTAACCGTAGTGCCAGAGCAGGATTCGCGGGGCGGGCAAGCCGGGTGCCGCGTGTCCCGGAAATCCGGGCGGTCATGCCGCCGAGTGTCAGGCGGTGCCTGGCTCCTATCTGTACGTATTCGTTTCCACGGATTACCCGTGAACCTGATGATGGAGAAGATCATGCCTACTCCCGATGAATCCCTCGGCCTCGCCGAACGCATCACGACCGATATACACGCCGTGGTTTCCCGGTTGGTCACCCTGCGGGCGGATATCGAGGTGCTGCTCAATCTCGCCCAGGGCGTGTCGATGACTGTCGATGCGGCCGTTCCGGCCTCGGCGCCGGACACCTCCGGCACGCTCGAAGCGGTAGTGTCCGTCGGTGCGCCTTCGGAAGCGGCGTGATGGCAACCTATCCCGTGCCGGGGGAGTTCCCCGATTTCGAGCAGTTCATGGTCGATCTGTTCACCCCGATCGCCACCACCGTGACCACCCTGCCGGCGACCTCGGCCGCGCTGCAGTCGTCGCTGCCGCTGATCTGGGTGCGCACAACCGGCGGAACCCTCGATATCAATGCGGTCACCTACAAGGCGAAGGTGAGTGCCGTCGCGTTCGGCACCAGCCGCGTCGCAGCACAGCAACTGTCGGTGCAAATCCGTGAAGCGATCCTGAGTGCGCCCGCCAGCCGTGTCAACGGTGTCCTCGTCGACTACGTCGAGGAAATCGCGGCCGAGGAGCAGAAGTTCCATCCGCCGATCCTGCGGCGCAGCCGCGGTCTGACCGAGGTCCCCGACCTCGATCCGCTCAATCAGATGGTCGAGATCGCCTTCTCGATCGAAGCCCGCCGCCAATAGGCGGACCGAAACCCTGTCGCGGATAGGGCTTTTCACCGGCACCACGCGGTGCCGTTTCCGTCAATCCCTGCCCGCATTCGCGGGCGTTCGAATGGAGACACATGCCTGCCACCAACCTCACGGCCCTCAAGAACGCTCAGCGTTCGCTGCTGCTCAAGCCGCTCGACGCCGCGGTGTTCCTCGCGCCCTGGTACACCGCCGCGCCGACGGCGTTCACCGACGCCAGCGGCGCGCTGCAGACGCTACCCGCGGCTTTCAAGCCGGTCGGCCTGATCGACAAGAAGACCGGTGTGGCCTTCGCCCGCGGTATCACCGCCGCGCCGATCGAGGCCTACGGTGAACTGCAGCCGGTGCGCAACGACATCACCAGCGACATCACCACCATCGAGTTCCAGCCGCAGCAGACCACCGCGCTGACCCTCGAGCTGACCACCAGCGCGAACCTGGCCCAGGTCAAGTCGAACGCCGCCTCCGGTGAGGTGTTCTTCCCGCAGCCCGCCTCGGAGCAGATCACCTACTACTCGGCGATCATCATCGGCAAGGACGGCAATGACGCCGACCCGATCTACGTGTTCAAGGTGCTGCCGAAGGTCGCCGTCAGCAAGTTCGGCGGCGAGCAGTGGACCCCCACCGAGGTGCTGGCGCAGAAGCTGACCATGGTCGCGTTCAAGGACGACACCGCCGGCTACGCCGTCGCGCACGGCTTCGGCGGCCTCGGCTGGAAGAAGATCGTCGCCCAGACCGGCATCGCCCCCGCGGCGTGACGCCGCTCGTCGCAGCGCGAATTCTCCCCTGATCACCCAGGTTCCGGCCTGGGCGTGGGGCGTGTCATGTGTCTCCGGTCATGGCACGCCCCACACCATTTCCTGTCCATATTTCCGGAGAAGAAAGCGGGTCCACCAGTGTCCGCCATCCCCACCGAATTCCCCGTCACGATGACCGACGGCGAGAACGACTACGTCGTCTCCAGCGCCACCGAGTACGTCAACGCCGTCTACAAGCTTGGCCACGCGGTCAAGGTCGAAGAGGCCGCTTCGCGTCGTAGCAATTCGAAGTCCAAGTAACACAACACATTCCCGGAGATCTGACATGACCACCACTCACGAAGCGGCCGACAAGGCCGAGGTCGGCGGACGATTCTACGAGCTCCAGCAGGAACTCGCCCCGCGCAGACGCGCGCCCTACCGCCTGACCGACGACATCGCTATCCCGCCCGTAACCCGGGGCCAGCTGCTGGCCCTGCGCCGGACCGACAACGACGACGAGCAGATGGCCATCGTGCTGGGCGACCAGTACGAAACCGTCGAAGCGCTCTTCGCCGAGCGGCCGCTGGATGAGTGGTTGGCCTTCCAACGCGATCTCTACGCCCACCTTTTCGGCCAGGGCGCCGCGGAGCTGCCGGGGGGATCGTCGGGCTCGTAGAGTTCTGGGAACGTTTCGGTGCCGCGCTCGACTACGACTTGCTCGAGCGCGGCATCGACGTCCGGGACTGCTTCGGGCCCGATACGATTCGCACGCGCGACTGGCGCACCATCTGGGCGTTCAAAGACCGGCTCCCGCACGGTTCACAGTATCGTTCGGCGCTGTCGATGGACCGCGAACTTGCCGAACGGATGGTCACCGCCGAAGAAGCGGCCAACCTCTACGAGGACGAATCGGCGAGGCCTGCTGGACCTACGCCCGAGGGCTACACGATCGATACCTACCTGCTGCTGTCGATCATCGACGCCCTGCAAGGCGTGCAAGCCGCGATCATCGCAGCTGCAGGCGGCGACCCGCCGGCCATCCGCCCCATGCCCCGCCCCGTCACCGCGGCGGATCAGGTACGCGACGAACATCGCGATCGCTCTATGCAAAACCTCATTGACCAATTCACCGCATACACCTGGGAGGACTGATGATCTTCTCGGCAATTTTGCCTGCTCAGGCGGCCGGTGCCGCGGACGCCACGGTCCTGGCCGGCGTCTATTCCCCCGGCTTTTACAGTGGCGACACCATCACGGATGTCGAACTCGTTGCCCCACCGGGCTATTCGGCCATCACCGGCGTGGCAACCAACAATGTGACCGTCTCGGTTCGCCACATTCGCAATGGCACGGTCCTGCAGACTTTCGCTGCCGTTACCACAACAGAGGGCACCAACCTGGTCCCCGAATCTCCGATCTCCATCCCGATCACGGCGCAGCCGGTCCTGCTGATGGGTGACGTGATCGACGTGCGGATGCGCCAGAACGGGGCCGGCCATGCAGTCGGAACCGGACTGACCGTCTACGTATTCATCAGCTGAACAGAGGATTGGAAACGCCGAGGACTGGTCCGATTACCATGCCGCGCCAGCGTCGCGATGAGGGGGCATCATGCTTCGCATCGCAGATGGGTCATACCGATTGTCACCACGGTGACCGAGCCTTCCGGTGCGCCCTCGGGCCAGCCGATGCCTAAATCCCCGTGCTGCGGACCGGGCGTTCTCGTTGTGAGATCAATGGTTTCGACTGCACGGTCGAGCCACCATCCCGTGTTCCTGCACATGTCCCATTCGCGGCCGTCGCTACCGCTGGAATACAACTCGAGTGGCAAACCGCGGGAGTCGCGCAGATGCTGCAGCAGGCGGTCGGCGACCCCGCTATCGGGCGTGCCGTCGGTACTGCCGATGGACAGCACACGGTGGCACCACGGGCCTCGTCGCGATTCCGAGCACCAGGACGAATCCGCGAGCACCACAAGGCCATCGGGTAGTGGCAGCACCTGATCGGCGGCTGGCACCGGAACCGGCTTCCCGCCATAGGACGGAAAGTAGTCCGACCAGAACGACAGCATGAGCAAAACACCGAGTGGGCTTGCCACACAGTAGAGAACGACGAGAACGCCACCGAGCGCGGTCCGAAGTGAAGCCATACCACCCGCTGCCCGGTCGGTGATCAAACCCACCACCAGGATGCCCACGCTAGCCAAGGTCAGCAACACCTCGACGCTGTACTGCACCTCGCGCAGCGTCCAAGCGAGGAATGACACCACCAGCTGTGTCGCCGCGATCGCCGCTAGTGCGACACCCACCCCTAGGCGATACCGCGGCGACCGCGCCGCCAGCAGCCAGCACACCAACGGAATGACAAAGACCAGTCGTTCCACGCGGCCAGCATAGCCGCAGCCGCATTCGACCGCCCATCTGACTGATCTCGTTGTTGCGCGGTGGATTCCGTGAGGAGGAAAGCTATGAGTAGTACGTGGGACACGCCGCCGCCGAGTTTCGACAGGAAGCCGGACCAGAGCAAGGTGGACAGGCTCCGGCCGGGGCAGCGCACGCTGGTCTGGGATTCGGTGATCAGCGGTTCGATGGCTGGGGTCGATCCGCGCTTGGTGCTGGCTATTGCGCTGGAGGAAGCAGCAGACCAGCACGATGACGATGGAGCGCTGCACGATTTGGATCAGTGGCAGAGGGGCCGGATCCCGTGGATCGGCAGGATGAATAACCCGGCCGGCTATTCTCTGGGCATTACCAACGTCAAAGAGCGCACCTTCGAAAAAGTCAAAGAGAAATATCCCAGCGTATTTCATGATCACAAATGGTCCGACCTCGCGAACGACGACGCTCTGGCTGTTCGTACTACCGCCTACTATCTCAAGTACTTGCAGGAAACGTATGCCGGCGCGATGCCGGACGAAATCAAGCAGAAGTATACCCTGAATCAATTCTTGGCCTCGGCGTACAATGCGGAGTTCGATGCCGATGGCGATAACAATGTGTTGGTGTGGATCAAGGACAAGAAACTCGGGGAAAAGGAGTCGAAGGGCTATCGAGATCGCGTCAAGGACAAGCAGTGGCAGCGTGCCGAGTCCTTGCTATCGACGATGTGGACTTGGAAGGACCACTCTGGCATCCGGCCGATCAGCGCAACGCTGGATTCGCCGGATCAACCTGCCGCGCTGCTGAACTCGTGGCTGAATGCCGGTTCTTCGATCCTCGATTCGATTCTGCGCCCCGCGCAGGGCGCCGTGCCGATTGCTGGTGGCATGGACCCGAACCCGAATCGTCAGACGGCGGTGAAATACGCCGATGACTGGGCGATCATGAGCAACTGGGAGTATCCGAACTACGATGCGAGCGGCGGCGACTGCACGAGCTTCGCGTCACAGGTTTTGCACGCCGGAGGTTTTCAATTCGATCCCTCGCGGGCCGACGACAGTTTCGCGGTGACCGACCGCTGGCATCCCTACAACCGGAAATACAACCACATCGGCAATGAGGCGCCGCATGAAGCAGGTGATTCGGCGCCGCGTCCCTGGCTGAATGTTCAAGCGTTGTACAGCTACATCGCCAACGGAAACGGGAATGCGAAGGGTGGGCCGACGGGAACGCGGCTGGCGCCGATCAGCGTCAACCCGATCACCGGGAATCCCGATCCCAACGCGTTGACCAATGCCGGACTGCGTCCCGGCGACCTGGTATTCGTCAGTTTCGGCGAGAAGAACGAGGACGGGTCCCCGATCCTCAGCCACACCATGGTCTACGCCGGCCATGGCAATGCGCGGCAGCGTATCGGTGAGGATGAAAACGGCAATCCGAGGTACCAGTACTTCGAGGACGCCGATTTCGTCGACTACCACAGCAGCAATGTCTACCACGGGTTCTGGGCCATCCCCAAGGTCGATGAGGACACGGAGAAGGTCGTTTCGGACCGGACCGTCACTTACTACCCCGTGCGCATGAACTACCCTGGCGACGCGCAATATCCCGTCCAGCGAGCGGCGGGCGGCGACATCAGAGGTCCCGGTTCGTCCATCGGCGACAAGATTCCGGCGTGGCTGTCCGACGGCGAGTTCGTCATGAACGCACGCTCGACATCGGTGAACCGTCCATTCCTGCAGGCACTCAACGCTGACCCGTTCTTCCTGCAGAAGATGCTCGAGCAGCGGGATGCTGCTGCGGCGGCGAGAGCCGATGCGAATGCGGGCGGGTACGCGCCGGCGGCCGGCGGTGGGCCCGCGACCGTGAACATCTCCATGTCGAGTTCCGAGGACATTGTGGCGCGGTTGAAAGTGCTGTCGACGCAATGGGAGCTGATGAATTCCCGGTAGGCGGTATCGACGCCGCCTGGTTCGAGATCGCCTGTTGGCGAGTCTATTACAGATTTTCAAGAGAATTGAGGTGAGGTTGTGGCGTCGAATGCCGCGATGATCACGGTGACCGGAGTCGACGGATCGGTATGGACGATCGCCGGCCAGGGCAGTGGTCGTGAGGGTGTGGATTTGGCTACGTCGCCGAGCGGGCTGTACGACGCTCCGGTGACGACGATCTGGAACCAGTCGGCCTTCCAGATCGGCTCGTCGTTCGGTGGTTACCGGACCAACAAGCGCGATGTCGTATTCGCGGTCAATGTCTTCGAAGCCGCAGGGCGGTCGTGGGAGGGAGTGGACTCCGCATGGCGCAAAGCATGGGCCTACGACCGGGATTCGACGCTGACGATCACGACCGACTTCGGAACCCGGTCGCTGAAGTTGCGGATGTCCGAGCAGCCGGACTTCAAGCCGGACAAGGACCCGCACCTGAGGAGCCAGGGCAAGGTTGTGATGACCTGTGTCGCGGGCAATCCCTGGTGGGTGGAGTCCGATGTGACGAGCGGGTGGACGTCGACCATGAACACCACGGGCGCGAACGTGAGCCAGCAAGGCACGGTCAGCATCGCCAACCCGACCGATCAGCCGATGTGGCTGAAATGGGTGTGCTCGGCGCCGGGCAAATGGACGCTGCCCGACTTCTCGTGGGGCGCGGTCGATCGTGACGAGGCGCGCGTCATCACGCTGCCGATGACCAGCGCCGGGCAAGACTTGACGGTCGACACCGATCCGATGGAGGAGATGATCGTCGCGGCGAACAGTTCGCAGATCTGGGCGTTGATGAACGGTGTCAGCTTCCTCTACCCGGTGCCCTCGTACACCCCCGCCACGGATATTCCGGTGAAAGTGTCCGGCGCGCCGACCGGCGCTTCGGTGATGGTCGTGCAGCCGCGGAACTGGTCGCGTCCGTGGGGGTTGCAGTGACCACCGCGCTCGATCTGCCCGTACTCTACGCGGACGCGCAGCTGGCCAAATCGACTCGCAAGCAGCAGCGTTACGCGCGACCGCTGGTGCGGCTGTGGGACGGTGACTGGAATCTGCGCGGCGTCTGCGGCGCGGAGATCAGCGCCGACTTCCGGTGGGTGCTCAACCAGTCCGGCACCGGCTTGCTGGTGCTGCCTTACGACTACTACCTGGCCAAGTGGGCCGTGGACATCAACGGCCGCACGAAGCAGAACGTGCACATCACCGTCGACAAGGACGGTGCGCGCTGGGACGGCCGGTTGGAGAAGGCGGTCATCAAGACCGACGACCACGGCGTCACGACGGTGGAGCTGCTGTTCATGCACTCCTATCAGGAACTCAAGCACATCTATTGCTGGTCGAATCCGTTTCTGCCTGCGGCGGTGCAGTTCCCGCGCGAGTTCCTGCTGGCCGGGCCCGGTGTGTGGGTGCTCAAGACGGCACTGCACCTGAACCTGCTGCGATTGGAAACCGCGGGGTGGACACTGCCCGACGATCCCATGGACGTCAGCAGCTGGGGGAACCTCGACCAATCGAACTGGGCCGTGGTCGTGAAGCCCGGCGACTTCGTCTCCGATACGTCGGTGTGGACGATCTTCGGCTCCCGGTTCCGGAACTTTCACGAGGCCGCGGCAGGCACCTTGGAGACCGCGCAGCTGGCCGTCGTGACCCGGCGTTGGCTCCGCGGCGACCCGGCGCCGTGGCCGGGTGCGAACCTGCGGCACGGCTGCCTGGTGGTCGACATCGTCGACAAGTCCGGATTCTGGACCGGCACCAGCACCGGCGGAAACATGTGGGACGGCCTGCAGCACACCATGCAGGTGCTCGACAACACCCTGCTCGACTACAGCCCCGATGTGCTGCCTGACCTGAATGCACCTGAGCTGTACAAGAATCCGGGATGGATGGGCACGCTGCCGTCGAATCCCTGGGTGGTGTATCGGCAGAACGAGCACACCGGTATCCAGACTTCGCAGTTCGTGGTCAATCCGTCGTCGGCGGTGCAGATCCTCACCGGCGGTCACTCGATGCCCGGCGTGAACGAGGCGATCTCCTCGGCGATCCAGTTCGTCGGCATGGTCACCGCCGGTGCGCTCGGCGAGGTGCCGTTCGTCGGTCCCATCCTGGCGGGTGTCGCCAACGGTACGACCGCAGTGGTGGACACCATCGCGATGGCGCTGCTCTCCGACACGCTGTTGGCCTGGATGGAGTTCAAATCGCCGCAGCGGGAGAATAATTCGGGCTGGTCGCATTACTACGAGCATTTCGAGAACAGCGCCGATCGCGCGTACACACTCGGCTCGCTGCTCACCCTCGGTGAGGGTCTGTGGAAGACGCGACGCCACTTCACCCACAAGTTCACCGTCGCGAACGGCGAACCGTACCTGATCGGCGATCAGGGCCAGGGGCACTTCTTCCTCGGCGACCGCGTCGGTTCCACCGTCAAGGGCATGCCCGAGGGTTCGATCTACGTCGACCAGGTCACCGAGCTCGAGCTCGCATGGTCGCGCACGGCCAGCCCCGCCTGGCAGGTCACCATCGGTTCGGACCGCGATCACGACATGCCGTTCGCCAAGTCCATGCGGGTGGTCGCCGACATCGTCGACGACATTCACGCTCTCGCCGTCCAGATGTGATCCCGACCGAGCTCGCCGCACCGCGGGCTCGGAAAGGTCGAACAGGGCGGTTTCGCCAAATCTCATTTCTATTGCCGGAGAGAACTATGCCTATTCCCTCGCACGAGGACTGCGATCCCAACGATCCGTACGACGCGTTCGTGTGGGCCCTCGTCGGCTTGCCCGGCCCGCGCAACTCGCCCTTGCTGGTGCACCCGGACGTGCTGCGGCAGTGGTCGAAACACCTCTGGGATCTCGGTTTTCGACACTACGCCGACGAGCAGACCAAGGAATACATCCCGCCCGCTCGTGGCGTCACCCATTGGCTCAACGGTGCAGGCCAGTGGGCCGAGAAGGGCGCAGCGCGGCCGCCGGAAACATCGGCGCCCGACGTGGCCCAGCTGACCCCGGACGAACGAGCGAACCTGGTGGAGCAGCTGCGCGAGTCGGGTGAGCTCAAGCATCTGGTCGATCCGCGCGAGCTGAACCTCAACCACGCGCAGGTCGGCGATGCCGAGAGCATCGCGTCCGGTGGTGACCGATGACGAATCCCGAGAAGAAGATTCCTCCCGGCGCCTACACCGGAAGCTCGATCCGCAACCTGCAGAAGGTCACCTGGGCGTCGGCGCAGGCCTCGATCATGTCCAATGTCATGCAGTCCTTCGCCGGCGTGGATGCGATCGGCGCGAACCTGAACTCGGCTACCAACCGTGCGCTCAACGCGGCGAGTTCGGCACAGACCGATGCTTCCGACGCGCAGGTGACAGCGAATGCGGCTCAGAGCACGTCGGCGTCCAACGCGGCGGCCATCGCCAATCTGCAAACCGACAGGACGCAGAACGAGGTCGGCGGAGCGGCGGTCACCGACAGCTTCGAGTCCTGGAACACCACGAAGTGGTCGGTCCTCAAGTGGGTCGACGGCAGTCACACCGTACCCGACATGGTCGTCGTCACTAACCAAGCCGGTATCGCGAAGAGCGGAAACACCGGCACGGGTGGCGATTTCGCACTGTACAAGACACCGCTCATGACCGACTCCCAGTCGGTGTCGTTGGTGTTGGGTCGCGCCAATCAGGCGGGCTATTTCACCGGCAGCGGTGTTCTCATCCGTGCGGCTGTGGACCTGTCGACTTTCGTTCTGGTACAGCTCGGGACCTCCAAGATCTCACTCCAGCGGGCAACGTTGATCAACGGTCAGATGACTGTCACGATCTGGGCCGAAAGAACGAATCTGTCACTTAATACCGGTGATACGGTCACCGTCGGTGCGACCGGCTCGTCCTACGAGGTCCTCGTCAACGGCGTCAGCAGACTCGGCTATCAAGACACTGCTGTCTCGTCCCCGGTCGGCGCAGGCAACCGGTGGGTCGGGTTCTACAGCGCGTGCCACGTGGATTCCGACTGGTCCGGCACCACCCAGTACTTCGGTTTCGACATCGAATCTTTCGCTGCGGCCGACACCTCGTCGCCGCCTGTTGTCGGTACCGGCTGGTCGCTGTATCGCCAGAGCGCGACGACAGTCGCGCAAAGCGCGGGAAATGCACGTTACGGAACCATTTTCGACACGGTGCGGCAGGCGAACAAGGTCAACGTGCTCAACCTTTCTTCGGGCCAGATCCAGATCACCAAACCCGGCTGGTACGTGATGAGCGTTGGCGCGCAATGGGCGCAAGCGTGCGGAGAGGGATACAACTACAACGTCTCGTTGTGGTCCGCGCCGAGTCCCGAGGGGCAGTGGAAGGTCGTTCGCAACAGCGGTGAGACCGCAGGATCTGCGGTCTATCGCGTTTCGGGAACATTCGTTGTCTTCGCGGGCGCGGGGAGTGTCTGGGCGCCGGGGTATTACATTGCCGGCGCAAATCAAATGTACGGCGATCCGTCTGGTACCCACACCTATTTCGACGGGGCGCTCAGCTCCTTCTCCTGAGTCCGGTCCGTCTGCGCGAAGCGCCTGCCCGACTGCGGCGCGCCGCCGTGTGCGATCCGCATCGAATCGGCCGCAGCTTGGCCGAATCCCTGACCGAACCTGTCCAGCGAACTCGTGGACGAGGTCGAACAAAACAGAGGAACTCTATGAGCACACCGAACGATCCCGGATACCTGGGCTATCAGCCCACCCTCCAACCGCTGAAACTGACCACGGGCGCCAGCTTCGTGCAGACCATTCAGCCCTCCGATGGAGCCGTATTTCCCACGGGCACAATGATTTCCATCGTGCTGACCGCGCCGGGAGGCGCGTCGCTCGGCGCATGGTCGGCGGTCGTCGGCTCGACCACCGCGACGTGGACCGTGCCCGCCGCGACCTGCGACCAGATCCCGACCAACTCGCGTTACACGATGCTGGTCACCTACCCGACCTCGCCTGCGACTACGTACGCCTGGTACGCGGGCACCGTCATCCGCATCTAGATCCGAATCCGAAGTCATTCCCGGCCTGCGGGATTCGACGAATCGCTGTTTCCACCTTCATCGACAAGGAGCTCGACCATGGCTATCGCCGTCACCTCGACCAAGAACGCGCTGTGCACCGCCTACGCCAACATCGCCACCACCGTCTACATCTCGGTCCACACCGCGGACCCGGGCACCAACGGCGCCAACGAGGCGTCCGGCGGTTCGCCCGCCTACAAGCGGGTCGCCACCACCTGGTCCGCCCCCGCCAACGGCCAGATCACCGGCAGCCAGGTCACCATCGACCTGCCCGCGGGCACCTACACCCACGCGGGTCTGTGGAGCGCCCTCAACGGCGGCACCTTCATCGACAAGGTCGCCATCGCCTCCACCACCCTCGGCGCCCAGGGCACACTGCTCATCACCCCGACCTTCACCATGAGCTGATCGCCGCGAATCGGAGAGTTCGATGACACCACCAGGTCAGGTGATCACGGCGGCTCTGCCTGCTCCGCCGACAGTGGCCCTTACCGTTCCGGCGACGTCCGCCCGCGCGGGGGCGCTACCGAAGACACCGGTCACCGTCATCGACGGGACGCGGGTCCCAGTCGTTCCCGCCTTCGTGTACGCGACTTTCGCGGGCGTCGCCGGTCCGGCCGCGCCGTCCACTCCGTCCGCGAGAGCAGCGGCCGCCGCTAGTGGAGCCGGTCTGCTGACGGCCGTGACGCGGTCGTCGCAATCGGTCGTCCCTGGTTTCGGCGACACCGCGTCTCCCACGGCGCGTGTGGTCGTCGGTTCCGGTGCGTCTGTGGTGCTGAACGCGTGGTTCGACGCCGACACCCGTGCTGTGGCAGCCGATGCCGCCTTCCCCGGTACCGGTGAGCTCACGTCGGTGACTGCGACGCACTGCGACGCGTTGCCGTCGTTCTTTGCCCTGGGCACCGCCACGGCAGCTGTCTCCAGCGGATAGTCAGCCCCTCGCCAGGCGAATCGGGGTGGCACTTGCCGCCTGACATTGTGCCGCGCTCGATCGATGGTCGAGCGCGGCACTTTGCTTCTCCGAGGTCATCGTCCCGCGCCTCGGCCGATACCCGGAGATCGCCGCACTCGGGACGCGAATTATTGGATACCAATCGTTTTGAAGGAGGTCGCTGTGGCGGACCCTGCATTGAAATCGGCGAGACTGCCTGTGTCGCCATCGGCTACTCCAGCTATCCCCGCGTCGCCCGCCAGCAGCTCGGCGTTGCCCTCGGCGCCGGTGGCTTTCATCGCGGGCAAGTACATTCCCGTGGTCGTTCCCTTCATCCGTGCGGACACGACGGGTGCCGGCACGCTGCTCGCGCCGACGACGGCATCTGTCACGGCACAGGGAATCAGCAGTGCGTCAGGGCAATTGGCGGCCCAGTACGCCCCGAGCCAGTCCGGTGCCGTCGGCTTCGAGAGCGGTGGTTCGGCGCGTGCGCGAGTCGCGGCGGGGCTTTCGGCGAAGGTGCTGGTTACCGCCGGATTCGGTAGTGCTGGTCGCGCAGCGGCGATCAACGCGATCGCGCGTGGCGCGGGCGAGTTGTCGGCCACCGTCGTACCGCATTCCGGTGCGGTGTCGGCGTTCCACGGCACGGCCACCATGATCGGTGTGCTCGTCCTTCCGCCCGTGTCGGTTTCCGCGCCATTGACAGGTGGCGGCAGCCTGACGGCGACCGCCGTGCCCGGTTTCCGGCCGTCGGGAATGAACAAGAGCGGGACCCAGCCCGGGCCCGCCACCCAGAACGCCTGGGTGCAGGTGATCAACTGGACCGCGGACACCGCGAACTATCCCGGCTCGACCGTGGATACCAATGCTTTGGTGAGCCAGGGCGCGCACGCCTCGGCCACGATCGTCGGCAGTGTCGGCTGGACGGTCGGAACGTTTGCGAACGTGATTGCCGTGCGCCTCAAGAAGAATGGCACGGTCATCGCCACCGGCACATCGGCCAATCCGGCCACCGCGAGCGCCACGGTCGCGGTAGCCGCGGGCGATCGGATCACGCTCGAGGTCACCGATACCAGTCAGTGGCCCTCATTCTCGACGGCCACGATCAACGCGGCCAATACCTATCTGCGGATCACCTGATCACCCTGGCCGCTCCCACCCACTCTAGGCGTGCGGCCGTTCTCCCGAACGACGCAACTGCGCAGCTGCTCGACGGTTTCGGCGGCCGATGTCTGCTCGGCGGATTCGACGCCCCTTGATCGGAGGCGATGAGCCGTGTCCGACGACCGCTTCCAAATACTGCCGAACTGTCGGTATCGGACACACCGGAGCTCGCTGCCCCGCCATCGTTCTGCGCCCGGGGTATCGAGCTTCGACGCACTCAGCTGGAAACCGGGTGCGCCCGAAGTCGGCGAACGGCCGCGAGCACGCCACTTTCCGGCTCGTGACAGGGCCGGTCAATTGTCCTTTCCGTCGTAATCGTCAGGCCGAATTGCGCACTGCGGCCGCCCATCTGAGATCGGCTGGCTCTTACGGCATTTCGAGTCGGATTCGGCGCGCCTGAAACCTTTGAGGAGGCGATGAGCCGTGACAGATATCTACGGCCTGCCCGACACCACTGGCCGCAAGGAAGGCGATACGTGGACCACCACGTTGCCCGACGGGCGAACCGTAGTGAACACGATCCCTGCAGGTAATGGTAATCAGACTGTCGACCAAGTCATTACCAATCCTGATGGCAGCACTACGAACTCGCGGGTCGCGGGCAACGGACTGGGAGGGTGGCAACGGTGGAACGACGACTCGTCCGGCACATCCTCATATGCAGGCAAAGACACGCAAGGTAGCGAGGTCTACGGCCAGCACTTCAATCCAGGAGCATCGACCTCGGGCAGGCCGAGTCACGAATTCGGGATGTCATCCGACTACAAGACTACGGCCACCGCGTCCTACGACCAGCAGGGCAACAGGATCGGCACCGACCTAGGTGTCGCGAACAAGAACGGCCTCTACGACAACGTCCACGTCGACAACTACGGCAACAAGACGTTCTCGGCCACCACCCGAGACGGAAATGGCGGGCTGGTCAGCACATTCACTGGTCAGATCGACAGCGACGGTTATGGCTGGCGGACAGTAGACGGCAATAGGTGGGAAGTCGCACCGGACAGCCAGGGCAAGCCGGTCCTGACGCGCACCCAGCCGACCGATACGGGTGTGCACCTACTCCGCATGGATGAGAGCGGCAAGCTCACCGACGAATTCCGTGGCAACAAGCCTGGTGAGTGGTACCGCGACACAATCACCACCGACGCCGAAGGCAAGACCACCATTTCCCGCCTTGATGTCCACCTCGGGGTCACGGTCTATGACATCGACGGCAACGTCCTCAGCCGCCAGAAGCCGGCCGACAAACGGACCCGTACCGAAAAGATTGTCGACACAACCTACGAGGTCGTCTACGGAGCGGGTCGGGCATTCTTCGGGTTGACCGACCTGGGTGCCGCTGCCAACGTTCTACTACCTGGCGATCCTCTGGTGACCTCGGACGACATCGCCGGAGAGACCGTCGAATCGTTGAAGCCCTTGTTCAAGGGCGATGGCCATGAACGTTGGCAAGCACTTCAGGCGATGGTGGCGGGAACGAACACCGATGAGTTAGCCGAAGACAGCACAGTATCGATAACCAAAGGCGTCCTGACCGCCGCCACTTTCCTCATCCCTGGCCCAAAAGGTTTGGGTGCGTTCAAGCGCGGCGGGCGCGCCGGCGAAGAACAACTGATCAACAAGATGGTCGGGGCCGGCAAGAGCGAAGCCGAGATCATCGACGCTCTCAGAGAATTACGGGCGCTACAAGAGACGCTGAATCCCAGGAGGAGCGGCGAGGGCGAGTGGCTGACGGCTGAGGAAGTCCTCGCGGCGATCGACAATGCTCGAACCCCGAGAACCGGCGGCCTCGACGGTGCTGGCAGGCGCGAGGGTGATCCGAACGCGAGTGAAGGCTCGCATTTGGACGACCGTGCAGGCACTGATCTGCCTGGTGAGCCAGGGCGGCATTGGCCCGTTTCGGTGGTCGACATCCATCCACCAGGGATTTCGAAAGCTGAGTGGAATCGTAGGCTGGAACTGGCCACGCCACCGGCCTCGCACTCTGGCATGGAGCCGATCTCGCCGGACGGATCGAACCGGTGGGATGACTCGAATCTAACGGGCCGGGAATCTTCTGGTGCCAAGGGCTTCGTCGGTGATGCGCTTACTCGAGCAAAGCTCGAGCTCGATGGATACGAAATCATTGCGACAGGCAACGAAGTAAACATCATCGCGCCCGGTGTCGGTAAGGATGGATTCAAACCGGACTTCATCGCGAGAACTCCGGACGGCAAACTCGTATTTGTGGAGTCCAAGGGATGGAATGCCGACTATCAGCCGAACCAGCGTCCCGGATATACACACTATCAGAGCGGCGATCAGAGGCTCCAGTTCGAACCAAAGAATGTGGAGTTGAGAAAGAGGCTCGAGGACGCGGGCTTCGATCCTGACGATGTCGTAGTCGACAGGGTCGAAACGATTCGATGGAACGGCACTGGGAAGCAGTGGCCAGGTGAGGTCGCATACCGGCCCAGCGACGCAGTGCTGGCCAAGGCGGCAGAGGAGTTCAGCGAAAACTACAGTCCCTTTGTTCGTAAGAACAAGAAAACCAAACAGTTGGAGCTGACGAATTCCAAGCTCCTTGCATGGAATGCTCTTGCCGAGGAACTCGCTCTGCGAGATGCGGCTCAAGGGCGGCATGTTCAGGCAATGATCACTCGAGCCCGCCAGGCCGCCACCGATTTCATACTTCGCGCAACGGGGCAGGTTGTTCCGGATGCTACGGACGCGTTGGCGAATGGAGGATTTGTTGCTCGTAGCGACCTCGGCCTCGCTGCCACAACAGTCGTTCCCCTGTCTCCGCCTGTGGGGTCAGTCGATCCGTTTCGCGGCGCTTACTCCGGTCGCCGCCGGTGGGCGAATCAGTCTCTGACGGTAAATATCCACGACGGAAATGACCGCCCGGGTAATGCTGTACGGGCAGAGGAACTCCACTCCTTGACCTATGCTGCGGCTTGATGGTGCGTAGGCCGATGGGGTGGCGCTGTAGGATTGGGCCCCAGATCGGCCTGAGAGGCTCGGTTCTGCCGGTTTGACAGGTGGCGACATCGGGCTATCACGACAAGGTGATAGCAAAATGCCATGACTGTCTTGGTCCTATCCGTAACGGTCGGAGTTGGATCCATAGGAAGGTGGGGTAGATGGCCCAGCGTGGACGCCCGAACACTGCTGCGATGATTATCGATAAGTTGCGGCAGGCGATAGCCGTCGAGGGGTACGTCTTATACGCGACCTTCGAAGTCGGCGACGGTCAGCGCGGTTCGCCGGCTGCGCATAAAGTCTGGTTCGTCAATGACGGAATCGGTATTCCGGGCATGACCAAGGGGGCTATCGAAGCGCTGGTGGTCGACGATCCTTCCAGCGAAGGCGTTAGAATTTCAGGGTATGCCTATCTGCTGTCGGACGCCGTTGCGGAGGTTGTGAAACAGCTGCCCGTCACTGCTTTGGACAGCAGCTACAAGCCTGCGGAGTACTTGAACTTCAATTACCTCCAAATGGTGGGTTTCGGATCGCTCGATACGCCACGGAAGATCGATCGAACATTTCACATGTTCGATGTTGGTGGTGACGGCGTCGACGAATTCGTTCGCTACGTACGGGGTAAGGTCCGCGACTGGTTCGATCAGCGTATCAGTGTCGATCAGCTACTTATTGTCGCGCGAGAACCAACTCATCAGGACAGATTCAATCCCAGCCCTCGTCTGCTGCGTGGTGTGGCGGTCCTTGCGGTGCTGAGCGGGCGCCCGCGTCAAGCAGTCGAATTGCTCGGCTGGTACCTCGATAGAGAGAAGGTCGGGCGCCTGGACTCAATAGATCGTGCAACGCTTTTCGAGCAAGAGTTGGGTAACCTGTTGCCTGACTACTCGGCCGCCAAGGGAAGCAACTAGCGCCCAGACCGGCTGAGGCGAGTAGATATCGCCTGCGCGATCCAGGTGGCGCAGGCGGTTGCGGAGTGGCGTGTGGGCCCTACGACCGGACGATCCCGGCAAATGCGGAACAGCTGGCCCGAAAGCATGGGCTGGCTGAGATCGCAGGGGTGGATATCGTCCTCTTCTGTGACACGCAGTTTCCCCGGTATGCAGACCTCAGAAGTTGACACGGAGTGAAGTAGTAAGTCTGTAGCGGAGTTTGCGCTGCTGACGACATTGCGGTTGTGAGGCCGCTGCTAACTGCAGTGCCAATTTGGAGATGAGGAGGACGATATGAGTCCCGGGAACGCGCAGGAGTCCATGGTCTCGATCGCGAAGCTGCTGGCACCTGACGAACCGGATGTGGTGCGGGGAGTTCGGGCTGCTACGGATGGAGATCCCTGGAGTGCCTTGATCCGTGCGCTCTCGGCGCGAGGGCTCGCTGCTGTGTTCGATTGGGAAGAGGATCCGGGTGAGATTCGATCCTTGCTGGAAGCGCTGCCTTCATACCCTGACAACCTCTCGTGGAGTTGGTACGGAGCATATGAGTCGGACGGATTCGACGTAACCACATCACAACCAGCTTCTGCGCACCCCGTATTCGCGCGGATGGAAACGAAGACGTCCTGGCCGGTCGGCGGGACGCGGAGGTATACCGATGACGGTGAACGAGCACGATCGTATCGACCAGGTCTCAGTTGGGCCGGATGGCCGGTTGGCGTTGGTGATGGTGGAGGAGCGGTCGTATCGCGATGGTGATGTCGCGGTGTTGTGCGAGGACTTTCGTCGGAAGATGAACAGTTATGTTCACGCGGTTCGGTCGGGTTATGCGGAACAGTTGGCCCGGGAGCGTGGGCTGGCTGAGGTCGCCGGGGTGGATATCATCCTGTTCTGTGATACGCAGCCACCTGCGGTAGTGGAACAGATAATCGGCCTGGTGAATCGCGAACTGTCCGATGAAGGGATCGCCGCGCGGTGGGAGTCTTGGGCGCCCGACGCGGTCGGTATCGATGTCATCGAGCGTGCCCTGGTTACCGAGGCCGTCGAAATGATCGGCGACGGCTGGGATTTCGCGCTCCTGTGGGTGACGGTGGTTGGTGCTTCGGGCGCAGCGGGCGTGCAGGTGCGGCGGGTCGACGGGACGGTGGACAACGTGCGCCCGTCCGAGGGTCTGCTTCAGTTGCTGACCGAGCACAAGCGTGCTTCGTATGACGCGGAGACCGGAACTTGGTTGAGCGGCCAGATTTCGATCGCTGATCCGGACCGCTATCGGGCGGCGTTTTCGAACTCGGAGATTTCCGAGTGGATGCCCTCGCCATCCGTCGATGATTTGCGTGCGGAGTTCACAGCCTTCAGCCGTCCGGGCAGTGCGATCCCGGACTGGGTTCGACGACAGTTGTCGTAACCGTCTCGCAGTGCGACGGGCAGGGACGTCGGCGCGGTTACGTACGTTGGCTTCGCTCTCGAATCCGTCTGTCCCGGAAAAGTCACGAACGGGCGAGTCAAGCGAGCACGGTGATCTTGGAACCGCGGGGAAGTTTGCGGTTCTCAGAGAACCCGGTGAGATTGCCTGCGAAGGTAATTGGGACATCGAACACGTAGTCGATGCCGTCGCTGCGACTGTTGTCGTCCCACGCCTTTGCGAGGAGAGCGGCGAACTCTACTGGAGGTTCGCCCTCCCCGAGAATGTGATTCGGCCCCTCTGCCTGTGCCGAATCGTGGATCACGCTCCAAATTCGCTGCCCGCCAGTCCATGCCGCGACACCGCTGGTGGATCCGTAGGACGATTCGTAGCAGGCGATTACCTCCGACTCGGCTATCCCGCTCGAAAGTTGTTGGAGTGCATGCATCTTGGCGAGGTAGCCGGGCGGTTCGACTTCGTAGTCGATCACCACGTACCACCCATTGCGCATAGTCGCCCCTGCGAACTGTGAAGTGCCGGGAGTGTGGTGGATTCCGGTGTCGTGAAGACCCAGTTGATCTAGTACGGCCTGCGGTGTCCCGCTTCGCACAGCAACCCAGGAGAGCATAGATCCCATAAGGGAGAAGTTAGTCGAAGTGCTCGACAGGATCGCCTCGGCGATCAGCGGGGCCTCGGCCGAGCCGACTCTGCGAAAGTCCCGATCGGGCATCCCCGGGACCACATCTACGAACTTCAACGGCATGCCCCGAAGCACCGCCATGTGCGGTGGAACGGGTGCACCGACGGAGCACCACGCGCGACCGCGCGGTGGTGGGTTCGGCAGGGAGCGTTTCGCACCTGCCCTGATCATGGGAGTTGTTCCATGACAAGAATTGTTCGCATCCCCATCGTCCCGAGCACGGAGTGGACCAGCATCGAGGTGCCCGCGGGTGGCCAGCTCGTGTGGGCCGAGCCGGGCGGCGGGCTAGTTGTCGGCGGTTTCCCCGGCGGCGGTGTCCCCAGCGGTATCGCCACCTACTGGCGTACCGAGGACTTCACGTTCGGCATCGAGCGGTGTCTGATCCGCCAGGGTTCCCGGACTGATCCGACGTCGCCGGGGGAGGAACCCAGTGAGTTCGAGTACGTCGAATCCGGCCTTCAGGGCGCGATCCCGTTCATGAACACCGACTACCTCCTGTGGTGGAAGAAGAGCATGTACGACGCCTTCCCGCCGAACGCGGGATCGGGCGAGTAACAAGCCCGAGTCGAAGGCGTCGGCGTGCTGGGCCGTCGGCGCCTTCGCCGACGCGAATATCGCGTCCGCACAGCTATTTCGATGCCCGCGGCGACTTATTCGTCCATCGAACTATTGGAAAGGCAGGACAGCCATGTCTTGGACCGGTGATCCCGTCTGGTTGGCGGACGTCCTCCGTGAGGAGGGTTTGGGTGTGGTCGAATTCCCCGGCTGGCGCGAGCGCGGGCACGGCGATTTCGGTGAGATCTGGGGCGTCATCGCCCATCACACCGGCGGCTCCAATACGCCGACATCCGAAATCGCTTACGGCTTTGCGCATTTGGAGGGGCCGTTGTCGCAATTGCATCTCGACCGGGATGGCACCGTCACGGTCGTCGCCGCAGGTGTTGCCTGGCACGCCGGGGTAGGCCGCTGGCCGGGGCTGCCCGAGGACGACGCGAATTTCCACACCATCGGCATCGAAGCCGTGAACAACGGCACCGAGGGCTGGTCGCGCGAGCAATACGACGCGTATGTGGGCTGCTGCGCGGCGATTCTGCGCAGGCTCGGCCACGGGGCCGATCGGGTGATCGGCCACAAGGAATGGGCCGGATCCAAACAAGGCAAGTGGGATCCGGGCGGTATGGATATGGACCAATTCCGCGCCGATGTCGCGGAACGATTGAAAGGCGGTGTGCTGGTGGCACTTTCCGACTTGGAACAGCGCGAACTGCTCGACAAGCTGCGCCGGGTGCACTTCGAGCTGACCTACGGATTCCAGTCTCGGGTGGCCGATTCCGAGTACCGGGACACGGTGGCCGGCTATGTGCTCAATTCCGACGCCGCCGACTATCGCAACGAGCAGCGTCTGAAGGCGCTCGAACTCAAGGTCGACCGTCTGCTCGACGCCATGGAAGGAAAGATCTGATGTTCCTCACCAAACTTCCCGAGCCCGCGCTGATCCGCTCGGTGCTCGTCGCGATCACCGGGGTGATCGCCTTCGTCGTCGGCCATCGGATCGATGTCTCGTGGATCGAGTCGGTACTGACGATCTACGGCCTGCTCACTCCGGTGATCGCGGGCGCAGTCATTCGGCCTGCGGTCACGCCGGTCGATCGGCAGGACGGCGGACGATGAATGGCGCAGAGCTGGTTGAGTCCGGAATTCGTGCAGGCGTTCGGCGCCGCCGCGGCCACGGTGATCGGCGCCGTCACCGCCTGGCAGGCGCGTGAAGTCGCGAAACTGCGCGCTCGCATAGAGACTCTGGAGAGCCAGGCGGTCGATGACAAGAAGCGCTTCCGTGACGCCATCCGCCTGATCCGCGCTCTCCAACAGCACATCGACGAGCTGCGCGGCTTCCTGCGCCTGCACGTTCCCGGCCAGGAACCTCCGGCGGCCCGCTACGAGATCCCACCCTCGTTGCAAGAGGAACTCTGAGCGCCTCCCCGCCTGACCTGGACTGCCCCGTCTCCCCGCTGTGGAGGCGGGGCGTTTTGTCGTTTCCAGGCGACCTCTTCGCAACGCGCCCGCACGCCTCGCGGTGGCCGCAACCGCTGCGAGGCGTGCGAAGTCGTTGCGAGGACCTATTCCGGAATCGTGTACCGGGGGCCTCGATCGAGTAGTGATCGCGGAGGAATTGATTTGCAAACCTCGGACTGAGTCTTGCAAACCGTGGGAATGCTGTCGAAAGGCTTGCCGGAATTGTTCCCAGTATTCGCCCAGGTGAAACGTTACATATCGATTTTGTGAAATAGATCTCACTACCGGATTTGGGCTCCGACCCGCCAGTAACTTCGCGGGCTTGTGGTCGGCTGAAGGTCTGGCGTCGATGGTCGGCGACGAGGATGGTCCGTTCGGCAAGCTGGCGGCTTGCGTCCGGATTGCAAGGTATCTGCCCTAGTAGGACGGCGTGGCGCGGCGATGCGCTCGCGCTGCGGATTTAGCCGTTCGGAGGGCGATATCGACCGCGGTAAAGCGTGAGCCGTCCGATTGCGAACCTTTCATCCCGAGTTGCTCGCAAAATCGGGGTTACTCCCCACCGTTTGAATTGCAACCGGTTCATCGTTAACACTCGAACCCCTGTGATAGAACAATCCCGTCGGCCGCCAACGGGTTGCCGACGGAGGATAACTTCCAAGGGGATATTTCGAAGATGAAGATCATTCGTTCGTTCGGTTTCGCTTTCGCCGCCGCTGCCGGAATCGTGCTGGCAGGCTCCGGGCTGGCCGGCGCCGAGACCACCGGTTCGGCGGAGTTCACGACCCAGTTGGTCGAGGCATTGGCGACCGGCTCGGCCGGCGCCACGAAGTCGACCGCGGCGGAGACCGGTTCGTCGGAGGCGCTGACCGCGCTGGCCGAGAACCTGGCGACCGGTTCCGCCACGAAGCCCACCGCCTCGGATGCCGGTTCCTCGGAGTCGACGACCAAGCTGCTGGAGACGCTCATCACCGGTTCGGCGAACCTCGACCTGACGAAGTGAGCGCATAGCTCGAATACGCCCCGCCTCATCGAGGCGGGGCATTTTTTCGTTTCGGGAAGTCCTCGAGTTTGCTGAAACACTACTCGCGATACCGCGCTGAACAACCCATCCAATCAGCGCGATCGGATATCAGCAGCTTCGAAATCCCTTCTGCGCGGAAGTATTTGCCGCACGGCTGGCAATCGGCGCGAACCCGATGTCGCGTAAGGTTCGCCATCGCCGCACGTCAGCGCGGAGATCCAGGCAGGAGTGCCGAGGGCCGAGTTCACGCGTCGGAACCCGCGAAGGTGAACTACTCGTAACTGATCATTTGCGATGCGTTCATCATCACGTCGTGGCCCGAAAATATTGCGTGATAGACATAGGCGCGTCGACCGCACTGTGTTGTCGACCAAGATTTTCGAGGAAGAGAAGAATTCCATGAGCAAGATTCGCGTGCTCGGCATCGCTGTGGTCGCCGCCGGTATCGTCCTTGGTGGTTCCGGTGTGGCGTCGGCGGAGACCGGTTCGGCCGCTGGTTCGTCCAACTTCGCCACCGGTCTGACCAACCTGCTGGCGACCGGTTCGGGTGGCGTGAAGCCCCTGCCGACCGCGGGCGAGACCACCGGTTCGGGCGCCGGTTCTTCGAACTTCGGCACCGGCCTGACCAACCTGCTTGTCACCGGCTCCGGCGGTGTGAAGCCGCTTCCGGTCGCGGACGGCTACGTCAACCCCTACCTCGACGGCTGGAGCGCAGGTTCCTCCAACCTGCTCGTCGGCCTCGGCAACCTGATCGGCACCGGCTCCAGCGGTCGCTAGTCGCTGCCCTGATCGCGGTAGGCGCGGCACGGCCGTGCCGCCACGAGGCTGTCAGCGCCGCGGGCTGCCAGTGTCGGGTGGAGGTCGGAGGCGACGGGCGCATTCCTGCATACGAGAACGGCCCGGGAACACCCCGGGCCGTTCTCGTATTCGCGGTACCTACAGCGGCGTCTTCATCAGCACCACGTTGTACTGCGTGTGCACCGTCAGCAGAAAGTACAGATCCGACCCGGTCTGATACGGGAAGATCATCGGCGCGTAAGCGGTCGGCAGCGACGCGGCCTCGATCAGCACCCGCGGCGCGCTCCACGGCCCCTGCGGCGACGAAGCCGTCCGCAGGACGACGGAATTCGCCGGATCCGTTGTCAGCATGACGAACTGGCCGAGGTAGTCGTTCCACATCACCGACAACTCGGCGACGCCGTCCACGATCGGCGCCGAGGCCAAGGGATCGTTCGGCTTCCACGCGCCGCCGTCCCAGTACTCGTAGGAGTCGATGTTCGCGATGTCGGCTTCCCTTGTCCGCGAGACGAATCCGGGGTTGTTGCGGCCAGGGGCGGTGCCGTAGCGGTAGACGTAGCCGTCGTGCTTCAGGAAGGCGTTCTGCTGGAAGCGCTCGTGCCCGTCCACGTTCGCGCGGCGGGTGGTGGTGAGCGGCGCCCAGGTCTGGCCGCCGTCACCGGACGTGGCCAGGGTGGAGAAGTTGGTGTTCCACCTGCCGTGATCGCCCCACTCCCGCACCGACATCAGGCTCATGTACTGCACTCCGCCCACCGAAATGCCCGCGGTGGGGATGAGACTGATCTCGATGCCGGGAATCTTGGGGCTCGGCAACGGATTCGGGACGACGCTGTCGAAGAAGATGCCGCCCGACGGATCCTTGGTGGTGCTGCGGAACAGCACGTTCGAGGTCCAGGCCCACATGCTGCCCGCGAGCAGGTTGGGGATGCCGAGCCCGGCGCTGTCGCCGAAGGCGGTGATCATCCGGCCGCTGCCGTCGTCCCACATGATGCCGAGGTCGGTGCCGAGCACGTTCACGTTCTGCGTGCGGTTCGGGCTGTCCATGCCGGTCATCTGGAAGACCGCCTTGGTCGGCCCGGGCAGCTGCGGCAGTCCGCGCCAGCCGTTCAGCACCGGAATGGGATTCACGTTGTTCGGGTCGGCGGCGGCGGGGCCTGCCAACACGACCGTGCAGGCCGCGGCGACGGCCCCGGCTCTGGCGAGTGCGGACAGCGATCGGTTCATCCGGACGGGTCCCTTCTGTGGCGCGCGGTCTGCCTCGAACATTCTGCCTGCCCGTTGCGGTTTCGGGCGAGGTTGACCTTGTGGGACCCGCCATGTCCCGAACGCGAAAGAGCGGCCCGGACGAATCCGGGCCGCTCTCGCGGTGTTTCGACGGTGTCGGCGAGACCTTAGAAGGCGGCCTCGTCCAGCTCCATGATGTCGTTGTCCAGGTTGGCCAGGACGGCGCGGGTGGCGGTCAACTCGGGCAGGACGTTGCGCGCGAAGAACTGCGCGACACCGATCTTGCCGTTGTAGAAGGCCACATCCGAGCCGGAGGCGCCCGCGTCGAGCGCCGCGATGGCGACCTCGGCCTGGCGCAGCAGCTGCCAGCCGATGAGCAGGTCGCCGACGGAGAGCAGGAAGCGCACCGAACCCAGGCCGACCTTGTACAGCTCGGACGGCTGCTCCTGAGCGCCCATCAGGTGGCCGGTCAGGGTCGCCGCCATGGTCTGGACGTCCTCGAGCGCGGTGGCCAGCAGCTTGCGCTCGCCCTTCAGGCGGCCGTTGCCCGCCTCCGAGTCGATGAACTTCTGCACCTGGCCCGCCACGTGCGCCAGCGCGACACCGCGGTCACGGGCGATCTTGCGGAAGAAGAAGTCCTGCGCCTGGATGGCGGTGGTGCCCTCGTACAGCGAGTCGATCTTGGCGTCGCGGATGTACTGCTCGACCGGGTAGTCCTGCAGGAAGCCCGAACCACCGAAGGTCTGCAGCGACTCGGTCAGGTACTGGTAGGCCCGCTCGGAACCGACACCCTTGACGATCGGCAGCAGCAGGTCGTTGACCCGGAAGGCCACGTCGGAGTCGGCGCCGGAGACCAGGTTCGCCACGTCGGCGTTCTGGTGCGCGGCGGTGTAGAGGTAGATGGCGCGCAGGCCCTCGGCGTACGCCTTCTGCAGGGCCAGCGAACGACGCACGTCCGGGTGGTGGGTGATGGTGACGCGCGGCGCGGCCTTGTCGGTCATCTGGGTCAGGTCCGCACCCTGCACGCGCTGCTTGGCGTAGTCGAGCGCGTTCAGGTAACCCGTCGACAGGGTGGCGATGGCCTTGGTGCCGACCATCATGCGGGCGTTCTCGATGACGTCGAACATCTGCGCGATGCCGTTGTGCACCTCGCCGACCAGCCAGCCCTTGGCGGGCACGCCGTGGCCGCCGAAGGTGACCTCACAGGTGGCCGAGACCTTGATGCCCATCTTGTGCTCGACGTTGGTGACGAAAGCACCGTTGCGGTCGCCCAGGGTCTGGGTCTCGAAGTCGAAGTGGTACTTCGGCACGTAGAACAGCGACAGACCCTTGGTGCCCGGGCCCGCGCCCTCGGGGCGAGCCAGCACCAGGTGCATGATGTTCTCGAACAGGTCGTCGGAGTCACCCGAGGTGATGAAGCGCTTGACGCCCTCGATGTGCCAGGTGCCGTCTTCCTGCTTGATCGCCTTGGTGCGGCCGGCGCCGACGTCGGAGCCGGCGTCCGGCTCGGTCAGCACCATGGTGGCGCCCCAGTTGCGCTCGGCGATGATCTGGGCCCACTTCTTCTGCTCGTCGGTGCCGTTGTTGTAGAACACCTGCGCGAAGCCGGGGCCTGCGCCGTACATCTGAGCGGGCGGGTTGGCGCCGAGGATCATTTCGCTCAGTGCCCAGACGACGCTGGCGGGAGCGCCGAGGCCGCCCAGCTCCTCGCGGACGCCGACCTTCATCCACTCACCCTCTTCGAGGGCGCGGTAGGACTTCTTGAACGCTTCCGGCAGGGTGACGACGTGAGTCTCGGGGTCGAAGGTCGGCGGGTTGCGGTCGCCCTCGACGAACGACTCGGCCAGCGGGCCCTCGGCCAGGCGACGCACCTCGTTGAGCATCTCCTTGACAGTGTCGCTGTCCAGGTCGCCGTAGGCGCCTGCGTCGAGCAGGGAGCCGAGTCCGAGGACCTCGAAGAGGTTGAACTCCAGGTCGCGGACGTTGCTCTTGTAGTGACCCATGGTCTGTACTCACTCTCCGTTGAGTTGGTGCGGTCGGTTTGGTTGCCGTTCCCGCCCGTTGTCGCCACCGGGGTAGTTTTCCGGATTTCCGCATGCTACTCGCGGGTAACTTATGCGCCATATTACCGGCCGGTAAGGGGCAGGCAAAGACGGCGGCCGGCAATGTGACGCGATAAACAGCCCCTGAGCGCTGCATCTGCGCTCTCCGCTGGTAGGCGGCTACGGTGAGGTGTGCAGATCGAGACGAGCGCGGGTCCCGCCGAGATCGAGCTCGACCGGCCGCGCAAACCGGCCTTCCTGCTGCTGCTCACCCACGGAGCGGGCGGTGGGGTGGACGCGAAAGATCTTTTGGTGGTGCGCGATTCGGCGTTGGAGCTGGGCGGCGCGGTGGCCAGGGTGGTGCAGCCTTATCGCGTCACGGGGCGGCGGGCGCCGGGCTCGGCGGACAAGCAGGATCAAGCCTGGCTGGAGATCGTGGCGGCTTTGCGCAAGAAAGTTCGCGGCGTCCCCGTCATCCTCGGCGGGCGCAGCAACGGGGCGCGGGTCGCCTGCCGTACGGCGGTCGCCGCGCGGGCCCGCGGCGTGCTCGCGCTCTCGTTTCCGCTACATCCGCCGGGTAAGCCGGAGAAGTCGCGGCGCGAGGAGCTGCTCGCGCCGGGCGGCATCGAGGTCGTGGTGATCAACGGGGCGAACGACCCGTTCGGCGTGCCCGAGGCGGCCGACGCCGCCGAAGTGCGCGTGATCCCCGGTCAGCCGCACTCGTTCCGCGCCGGATTCGACACCATTGCGGCGACCGTGCAGCCGTGGTTGCGGCGCTGGTCGGAGTAGGTGTGTCGGTCGCCGGGTCGGCCTGTGTCTCGCGGTCGGCGTGCAGCTGTGCTGGATCAGGAGGCCGAGGCTTCGGTTTCCGAGGGTTCCGGCGCGGGTTTGGTCGCGATGACCAGCGCGTCGATCGCGTCGCGGCCCTCGGTGGGGCGCAGCACCCGGTCCGCGATGTGGATCTCGAGACCCGAATCCGAACCGAGGTCGGCGATGATGTCGTCGGGGGTGAAGAGGATCGACGGGTCCTGCGGTCCGCCGAAGCCCTCCGTCAGGTTCAGTGTGTCGTGCCCGAGGATCAGCAGCGTGCCCGCCGGTGTGAGTAGTTCCGCGGCGCGGCGCACCACGGCGCGGCGCTGCTCGGCGGGCAGATGCAGGAAGACCATCAGCACCAGCTCATAGGGGCCTGCGATCCCGGCGGCGTCGAGATCGGTGACGTCGGCGCACTGCCAGGTGATTCGTCCGCGCACCGATCGGGACAGCCGCGTGGCCACGGTCCGCCCCTTGTCGATGCCGACCTGCGAATAGTCGACGGCGTGCACCTGCCAGCCGTGCGTGGCCAACCAGACGGCGTTGCGTCCCTCGCCGCAGGCCAGGTCGAGCGCCCGCGGCAGACCGAGATCCTCGCCTTCGGCGGAGTCGGGCCCCACAGGCGCGCGCCGGTCCAGCCCGTAGACGTGCTCCACCACGGTGCTGTTCGGCGGTGCGCCCCAGACCAATTCACTCTGCGCGTAGCGCTCGTCCCAATCGGCCGCATCCATAGGGCGAGTCTAGGAACCGCCGTGTTCGGGCGGACCGTCGGCACCGCGCTGGAAAGCACCGGAGGTGCGGAGTCTGAGCCGCACAAGCCCGCTCCCGCGCGGCACCGCACGCACCGCGCCGGTGCTCACTCGGAGGGCGCGGGAAGCCAGTGCACGGGCGAGGTCTCGCGGATGTGCACGAGGATGTCGAACGCCCCCGTCAGGGAGGGGACGCCCATGTGTGCTTCGGCGTCCTTGCTCGGGTCGTAGATCCCGCTGATGGTGCGCAGCTCGGCCGGTGCGCGACGCCAGGTGTCCACCGATTCCGTTGCGGCCGTGCGCAAGTCGACGAAGAACGCGGGCAAATCCACTTCGCCGAGCACCGCGTCGACCAGCTCCGGCCGCGGCCTGGGCGCCTCGGCCATGCCGAGATCACCATGGTGAAAGCCGATGGCCACAGTGACGTAGTCCGTGCCGAAGTGGTCGCGCAGGTGGGAGCCCGTGCCGCGGAACTCGCCCGCGGCCGAGCCGACGCCGAGCGCCTGAGCGCTGACGTGGGCGATGCCGTCCCAGAACGCGATCTTCACGCCGGTCGCGCGCTGCCATTCGATGACGCGTTCGGCCGATGGCCGCTCGTCGCGGGCGAAGCCGCCTTGCCCGGCGACGCTCTGCTCGTGGAAATCGGCGATCAGCCGGGCGTGGGCGCGGGCCCGCCGGTGCTCCGCGGTGTCGGGCAGCTCGTCGAGCAGGGCGAGCGCGTCGCGGGCGTGCTCGGCGAACGGGCGTCCTGGGTGAATGCCCTGATGGCGCTGGACGTGCTCGTCGATTCGGTGTGCGGTGCGGATCGGGTTCAGATGGGTTTCGGCGCGCGCCAGCCGGTCCGGCGCGGCTTGGCGGAGGTAGTCCAGCACCGCGTCGTAGTCGGAGGGTTCGGCGCGCGGCGGTTCCACGCCGAGGACGCGGATCGGGTCGTCCGGGTGCTGCTGGTTGAACAGCCGGATCCGGGCCAGCGTGTCGACCATCTCGGCGGTCCGCAGCGGGCGCCACGCTCCGGCCAGCGCGGATTCCGGATCGCCCGCCCCGGTGCGGACGTACTCGTCGATGCGCTCGCCGGACCGCGCGCTGTCCTGGATCGCGAGCCCGCGGAACCCGTGCCTGCCGACCAAGGCGCGGAAGAGCCGTTCCCGCACGCCGTAGGTCTGCCGCGAGAACCTGGTCGACTCGCCGAGCCCGACGATCGTCGCCGATCCGAGTGTCTCGACGAGCTCGTCGAGATCCTTTCCCACATAGTCCGGTTCGGTGTCGACCACGGGGCGCGCAGCGGACCGCACCCATGCCGTCACGTCGGCGGATGGGCGGGCGATGCTGGATGCAGAAGTCATTGTTCCTCCGGATCGGTCGCGTGCTGCGGCCAGCCTCGTACATGAAGCTTTGTTGAGGTCAAGTGATCCGGGAAGGAAAAAGGGGGTGCCCGCTGAATCGCGGACACCCCGAACGCGTCACGGCGCGATGATCACAGCGTGGTGCGCATCAGGACGACGTTGTACTGGCTGTGCACGGTGGTCATGAAGTACAGGTCGCGCCCGGTCTGGTACGGGAAGATCGAGGGGGCGTAGGCCGACGGCAACTCCCTGGTGTCGATCAGGACTTCCGGATCGCTCCACGGACCCTCGGGCGAGGAAGCCCGCCGCATCACGACCGAGTTGAACGCGTCCGTCGTCAGCGAGATGAACTGGCCGAGATAGTCGTTCCACATGACCGACAGTTCGCCGACGCCCCACATGATCGGCGCCGCGGCGTTGACGTCGTTCTTGCGCCAGCCGCCGCCGTCCCAGTACTCGTACTCGCCCAAGTTCTGGATGTCGTGCTCGCGCACCCGCGCGATGAACGCGATGTTGTCGCGCCCGGAGGGGGTGCCGTACTCGTAGACATACCCGCCGCTCTTCAGGAAGGCGTTCATCTGGAAGTTGGCGTTGCCGCCCTCGTTCGGGCGCCGGGTGTGCCCGAGATCCGCCCAGGTCTCCCCGTTGTCGGCGGAGGCGGCCAGGCCCGAGTAGTTCGTGGTCCACTCGCCGACGTTGTCCCAGGTCTTCACCGACATCGTGCTCATGTACTGCACGCCGTCGACCGCGATGCCCGCGGTGGGGATGCGGCTGATTTCGATGAACGGAATCTTCGGGCTCGGAATGAGATCGCGCGCCTGTCCGAAGACGTCGCGCACCACGCTGTCGAAGTAGATGCCGTTGGCCGGGTCCTTGGTGTTGCTGCGGACCAGGATGTTGCTACGCCAGGCCCACATGCTGCCGGCGAGCAGGTTGGGGAAGCCGAGTCCGGCGGTGTCGCCGAACGCGGTGAGCATCTCGCCATGGCCGTTGTCCCACATGATGCCCAGATCGGTGCCGAGCACGTTGTAGGTCTGGGTGTTGTTGGGGCTCGCCATGCCGGTCACCTGGAACATCGCGCGGCTGCGACCGGCCAGATTCGGCAGACCGGTGGTGCCGTTGAGCACCGGAATCGGGTTGATCGCGTTTGGGTTTGCCGTGGCGGGGGTAGTTGCCGTGAGAAGCAAGGCCGTGCCACCCGCTAGAGCCGAAAGCAGGATTTTTGCGGTCTTGTTCAAGGTCGTGGGCCCTCCGGGTCTCGCCGAAACGGGCCTCGATACACCACCCCCCGATGTGAACCGAAGCACATTTCGAATGGCTGGCAAATCGACGGAAATGCTAGCAGTCGAACCGGGGAAATTGGTGGCTTGCGATCTTGTCTCTACGAAATGAAGCCCTCTTTGTGTGATCTTCCATCTCGGTTCGCGGCCAGACGCAGGATCAGCGGCAGCTGTGTCGCGCGCTCGATTCCGAAGGTGCGCCGCGCCGATGCGTGCCAGGACCGCTCGAACAGTCGCTTGGCGCCCGCCACCGCGTGCGGGGAGCGGGACGCGATGCGTTCTGCGAGTTTCTCGGCGGCGCCGATCGGGTCGTCGGTCACCTCGGTGACCAGGCCGATGCGTTCGGCGTAGGCGGCGTCGACCACGTCGGCGGTCATGGTCAGCAGCAGTGCTTTATCGATGCCGATCAATCGCGAGAGCGTGGCCGCGCCGGTCATATCCGGAACGAGGCCGTGCTTGGCCTCCATGACCGAGAACTCCGCGTCGGGTGTCGCGAAGCGGACGTCGGCGGCCAGCGCGATCTGGAGTCCGCCACCGAAACAGCGGCCGTGCACCGCGGCGATGACCGGGACCTCCAACCGCCGCCAGGCCCAGCAGGCCTCCTGGAAGGTGTTGGTGCCGCGCCACGGCAGCGGCACGAAGTTGCGCACAGCCGCGAGCGGATCGCGGGTCGCCTTGGCGACATCGAGGCCGCTGCTGAAGCTGGGGCCGTTGCCGGACAGGATCACCGCGTGCACGTCCTTGCGCTTCGCGACGGTGCGCGCGGCATCGACCAGGTCACCGAGCATCTCGATGGTCAGGCCGTTGTGCTTGTCCGGGCGGTCCAGGCTGACGTAGGCGCGGTCGCCGTCGAACCGCAGTGCGATAGGGGATCCCATGCCCGGATCTTACTCTCGAGTCAGTTCTTGTCCACGGGCTATTGCCCTGGTCGGGACGGGCTGCTTCAATCGAACCAAATTACCGTCAATGCTGACGGTAAATATTCGGAGCGGAGGAAGAATGCTGCCAGCCGGAATGGATCCGCGGACGCCGGTGCTCGTCGGCGTCGGGCAGGTCGTGCACAGAACCGGCGATCCGGGGCTGCCCGGCCCCGTCGAACTCGCCACCGAATCGCTGCGCCGCGCGGGGGCGGACAGCGGCGCAGGAGATCGGCTGCTGCGGGCCGCCGATCTGGTGGCCGCCGTCGCCCCGGTCAGCAAGCCGTATCCGGATCTCGGCGCGCTGGTCGCCGCCGAGCTGGGGGCCGCGCCGAAGCGCACTGTGCAGTCCGTGCGATTCGGCGGCGACGCGCCGCAGCGGCTGCTGAACACGGTCGCGCAGGCCATCGCCGACGGAAAGTCCGAGATCGCCCTCATCACCGGAGCCGAGTCGGTGGCCTCGTCGAACGCGGCGACTCGCGCGGGCGCCGGGCTCGAATGGCCCGAGCAGCCGGAGGATGTCGCGCCCACCGAGCTGATCGGTTCGGACAAGGCGCCCAACTCGGAGATGGAGACCGCGGCCGGACTGTGGGGCCCGGTCTACTTCTACGCGCTGATGGAAACCGCGCTGCGCGGCAGGCTCGGCCTGAGCGAGGCCGCGCATCGCGAGCGCATCGGCGGGCTGTGGTCGCGGCTGTCGTCGGTCGCCGAGGACAACCCGTACGCGTGGCTGCCCGCGGCGCAGTCCGCCGCCGACCTGGCGACGCCCTCATCGCACAACCGGCTGGTGTCGACCCCGTACCCGAAGCTGCTCGTCGCGAACCTCTCGGTGGATCTCGGCGCCGGCCTGATCGTGTGCAGCGCGGCCGCCGCCGACGCCGCCGGTGTGCCGCGCGATCGGTGGGTCTTCCCGCACGGCGGCGCGACCGCCACGGACGTCTGGTTCGTCTCCGAGCGCGCGGATATGAGCGTCTCGCCCGCGATCGCGGCGGCGGGCGAGTCCGCGCTCGGCGCAGCGGGTATCGGCATCGACGATGTCGCCCACATCGATCTGTATTCCTGCTTCCCGGTCGCGGTGCAGGTCGCGGCGGAGGCGCTCGGCCTGCCGATCGACGATCCGGCACGGCCGCTCTCGGTCACCGGCGGGCTGACCTTCGCGGGCGGGCCGGGCAACAACTACACCACCCACTCGATCGCCACCCTCGCCACGCGGCTGCGCGAGGACCCCGAGTCCTACGGCCTGGCGACCGCGCTCGGCTGGTACATCACCAAACACGGCGTCGGCGTGTACTCGGCGCGCCCGCCCGCCGAGCTCTTTCGCGCGGCCGAGGCCGTGGTGCCCGCCGCGCGCCGCGACACCGCGCCCGGCTACACCGGCCCGGCGACCGTCGAGGCCTACACCGTCGCCTACCGCAAGGGGCCCGCGCCGGAGCGCGCCGACGAGCCCGAGGCGGTGGTGATCAGCGCGCTGAACCCGGCGGGTGCACGCATACTGGTTCGGGTTTCCGACGCCGAGACCATCGCGGCGTTCACCGACGGCGACCCGATCGGCGCGGCCGCCGAGATCACCGCCGCCGACCAGCTCACCCTGCGCACCGAGAGGACCCCCCGATGACCGATCAGGTACTCGTCGAACGCCGCGACGCGATCACGCTGCTGACCGTCAACCGCCCCGAGGCCCGCAACGCCATCGATCTGGCCACCGCGCAGGCCATCGAGGCGGCCGTCGACGCATTCGAGGCCGACGCCGGCGCGCGCGTGCTCGTACTCACCGGCGCGGGCGGAACCTTCAGCGCCGGAATGGATCTCGTCGCCGCCTCCAAAGGGGAGATGCCGATGACGCAGCGGCGGGGTCCGCTCGGTATCGCGGCGAAACCGCCCGCCAAGCCGATGATCTCGGCCGTCGAGGGTTTCGCGCTCGCGGGTGGTTTCGAGCTGGCGCTCGCGGGTGACCTGATCGTCGCCGCGCGCGACGCGCAATTCGGAATCCCCGAGGTGAAGCGCGGTTTGGTGGCCGCGGGCGGCGGCGTGCTGCGGCTGACCCAGCGCCTGCCGCGGCCCATCGCGGCCGAGCTGGCGTTGACCGGCGGACGCATCGGCGCCGAGCGGCTCTACCAGCTCGGCCTGGTCAACCGGGTCACCGAGCCGGGCGCCGCGCTGGCGAGCGCACTGGAGCTGGCCGCCGAAATCGTCGCGGCCGCACCGCTTTCGGTCGCCGCGAGCAAGCGCATCATCGACGAGTCGCCGGACTGGTCGGTGGCGGAGTCCTTCGCCAAGCAGGGCGAGATCGCGCTGCCCGCGCTGTTCTCCAAGGACGCCGCCGAGGGCGCCCTCGCGTTCGCGCAGAAGCGTGAACCGCAGTGGCAGGGGCGCTGACCCGATGCCGGAACGCGTCCGGGAGACGCAGGCGCAGCGCCGCGCGCGAATGCGCACGCGGCTCCTGGACGCGGCGATCGAGAGTCTGGTCGAGGTCGGCTACGCAGGGACGACGACGCTCGAGGTGCAGAACCGCGCCGGGGTACCGCGCGGCACGTTGCAGCACCACTTCCCGACCAAACCGGATCTGCTCGCCGGCGCCGTCGAGCATCTCGCCGCGCGCCGATTGGAGCAGCTGACAACGGAATTCGCGGCGATACCCGACGATGCCGACCGGCTCACCACCGCGGTCGATCTCACCATGCGCATGTTCAGCGGGGAATCTTTCCTTGCCGCGCTGGAGATCTGGGTCGGCGCGCGCACCGATCCCGAGTTGCGCGCCGCCTTCCTGCCGCTGGAGCAGCGTCTCTTCGAGCTGATGCACACCAGCATTCGCGACATCTTCCGTGCCGAGTTCCCCGATGACCCACGGGTGCCGACGATCACCGAGTTCACCATCGAGATCATGACCGGGCTGGCCATGCGGGCGCTGCTGACCGGGAACGTGGAGCGCAACCGAATCCTCCAGCAGCGCTGGGGAAATTCGGTTCGGGTGTTGCTCGGGACGGCACCGGCGGACACGTTGTTGGACCCTCGGCCCGTGTGAGGCGTGGCCGACGCGGCTGTTCTCGCGGGCGCGCTGCGGGGGAGGGTGACGTGCGCGACGGCGGCTTCGTAGCTGTCGTGCCGACGCGACTGTTCTCGCCGGGGCGCTGTGGCGGAGGGCGACGTGCGCGACGGAGGCCTTGTAGCTGTCGTGCCGACGCGACTGTTCTCGCCGGGGGCGTGCGGCCGGTCGATCGATGCGGCCGGTTTCGGTTGCGGTGGCTGTTGCGGGATTTCCGCGCGAAGTCCCGGGGCGAGCGCGCGCTACCGGCGGTTCGGATCCAGCTGGTCGAGCAGCACCCGGGCGCAAGCCTCGGGATCGTCCGGAAACGGCGAGTGCCCGCTGCCGTGCAGGGTGACGTGACGAGCGTTGGGCAGTTCCGCGCGGGCCTTGCGGTGCTGGGTGGCGTAGGTGAGCAGGACGTCGCGGCTGCCCCAGGCGATGGTGACGGGAATGTCGGCGAGCGCGCCGATCTCGGGCAGCCGCGCGTCGGCGAAAGAGGCCAGCGCTTCTCGGAATCCGGTCGAGTCGATCGCTCCCTCGGCGGTGCCGATCGCGAACTCCGCGTCCAACGCCCACGGCTTGCCGAAGATCAGGGACAGGAACGCCGTGCGGCCCGCCGCGGTGCCGAGAATCTTGGGCAGCTGCGGACGCATCGCGCGAGCGAGGGTGACCGACTTACCGAGCGACTGTTGGCACCACACCCGGCCCGGGGTGTCCCAGAACCCGATCGGGGAGTACGCGGTGACCGAGCGGGCCGATCCGCGCGCGCCCAGCTTCAGGGTGATCAGGCCGCCCATCGAGTTGCCTGCGAGGTGCGGGCGTTCGATGTTTTCCGCGGCCAGCCAGTCGGCGAGCGCGTCGGTGAGTTCGTCGACGGTCGTGTGCGGCAACGGATCCGAGCCGCCGAAGCCGGGCAGATCGACGGCGATCACCTCGAAGGAGGCGGCCAGGGTGTCGATGATCGGCTCCCATATCTGCCAGCGGCTGCCGACCCCGTGCACCAGCACCAACGGTTCGCCCGTGCCGACCCGATGATGGTTCCACGTCGTCATGCTCGTCCCCGGATTCTCTGTTGGCAGTGCGCCAATAGTATCAGTACGTCCGCGTTCCCGCTGGCAGAGTGCTCGCTCGCGGGTACGATAAATGGTATGGCAACGCGTAAGGTCACTCTCTCGCTGGACGAGGCGGCCTGGTCGTTCGCGGAACAGGCGGCGGCACGGGCCGGTATGTCACCGTCGGCGTGGATATCCAAGGCCGCGCGCCGGGAAGCGGTGCGCACGGGCGTCGGTTCCGTGGTCGATGTGGCGGCCGAGGCCGCGGCCGACGAGGCGGAGCTGGCCGCCGCCGAGGAGGCGATGCGTGCGCAGGGGTGAACTGTGGAGCTATCACCCGCACGGTTCGCTTCGGCGTCGTACCGTCGTGCTCATCAGCAGCGACGGCATCAACGAATCGCCGCGTCAGTGGCTGATCGCCGCCGAACTGCTCGACCAGGATCCGCAGGACATCCTCGCGGTCCAGGTGCCAGGGCGCGGCTGGGTGCACGCGGGCAATATCGGCCGCATCTATCGCGGCTGGCTCGCCGAGCGCATCGATGACATGGAGTCCGACGTGCTGGAACGGTTGGACACCGCGCTGCGCGCCGCGATGGACTTGTGACGCGGACCCCTCGCTGCGGGTACGGTCCCGGCCATACGGGAACCGTTGGAAGCGAGGGAATTCGGATGAGAAGAACGATCGCGGTGGCGTGTATCGCGGTGCCGCTGCTCGCGGGGTGCGGGGACGATTCGAGCACGGCATCCGGTTCGTCGACCACCGTGGCCGCGTCGACCACTGCCGCGTCGACCACCGTGGCGGCGGCGTCGACCACCACCGTCCCGCTGCCCGCCGGGGATTTGAGCCAGGCCGACGTCACCACGGTGCTGGCGGGGAAGGGACTTCCCCCGAAGCAATCCGAGTGCGTCGCGCGAATCTATGTGGAGGAGAAGATCTCTCAGGACGGATTGCGCAGGGTTCTCGGTGCGGATCTGTCCGGTCCCGTCGACCCCGTCTTGCTCGGGCTGAGCGCGGAAGACCAGACGCGAGTCGGTGTCGCTACCCGGCGAATGGTGCAGGAGTGCATTTTCTGACGGGTATGGGCTGGGCAGGAGTCGGCGCTGCGACCTACCTCGTCGAATGACCGGCCTGCGGCTCTGGTGGCCGCTGACCGCCTGCCGGCCGGTGTGGCTCGCATCCAGTGGTGGGGCGACTGGGTCGGATCTGGGTTGTGGGTGTGGCCGACGGCAGTTGGTGGGCGTGATCCGTCGGGGTCGCCGCATGCTCCAGTGCGTGGCGCGCGTCGCCCATGACCGTCTCTCGCTCAGAGAGCGATCGTCAGATCGATCTCGGCATCCGAACCCGCGACGAGGTTCTCGGCGACCCGCACCGGCTTCTTCACCGGCAGGACGTAGGTGGCGCGTTTCTTGTCCGGAAACAGCGAGGTGGACCAGCTGCTCGCGCCGATCCTGACGTGCACGCGGATCGCTCCGAACCCACCGGACCGATGCCCGTAGCGCTCCTCGATGTCGTCGGCGATCTCCTCTGGCAGCGACACGAAATGCCAGGAGCCTTCGCCGGAGTGCTCCCACACCCGTGCCGTGAACGAATATCGCGAACCAGCCACGCGCCGACCCTAATGCCGAGCACCGACAGGTCGCGCTCGCATGTCGATCCCGGTGCGCGCAACCCGTGAGTCCGCCCCCGATCGGGTTCACATGGGCTCCTCGGAGTCGACCGAGATGCTCGTTCGGATCGTTCATCCAGTAACTGAGCCGAGCTCCGGGCGCGGTTGTCGGTAGTCCGCTCGTAGGCGGCCGGACCGAACCCGTGCGCGCGCGTCTCGCGATGCGATCGCACAGATTCAAACCCTCGTTTCGCCTCGCGGCCGGTGTTGCACTGGGGACAGCCGCGTGCACGCGAAAGGAAGGACACAGCAGTGACAGTCACCGTCGTGGTCGGCAATCCGAAACCCGCGTCCCGCACGCTGGCCGCGGGCATCCTGGTGGCCCGCGGTCTGCGGCCCGACGTCGAACCCACCGTGCTCGAGCTCGCTTCCTATGGGCCCGCGCTGCTCAGCTGGGGTGATCCCGCGGTGGCGGACGCCGTGCGCACCGTGGCGGAGTCCGAGCTGGTGGTGTTCGCCAGCCCGACCTTCAAGGCGACCTACACCGGGCTGCTCAAACTCTTCCTCGAACAATTCGACGGCGGAACGGGATTGGCGGGAGTGCTGGCCGTCCCGGTGATGCTCGGCGCAGGACCGGCGCACGCGCTCGCTCCCGACCTGCTGCTCAAGCCCGTGCTGGCGGAACTCGGCGCGACCGCGGCGCTGCCGGGTCTGTACCTGGCCGATCGGACCTTCACCGAGGACGGAGTGATCGGCGCGTACGCCGACCGGTGGCGGCCCGTGGTGCAAGCACTGGGTCGTACGAGCGCCGAGCAGCCGAACGTCCGTGATTCGGGGGAACGACTTTCGAGCGCGAGTGAATCGAGGGATCCCAGCGCAGGTGATTCGCTTCGATCCGACGCCGATTCCTACGCGAACGCGAGCAAGGCGGCGGACCATGCATGAACTCTTCGAAACACCGGCCGACGGAACGGGATTGCGCCGTGCCTTCGCCAACTTCCCCAGCGGCGTCGTCGCGGTCTGCGCCGAGGTCGACGGCGTGCCGCACGGCCTCGCGGTGAGCACCTTCGTGCCCGTCTCGCTCGATCCGCCGCTGGTCTCCTTCTGCGTGCAGAACAGCTCCTCGACCTGGCCGCGCCTGGAGCGCGCGACCCACCTCGGCCTGAGCCTGCTCGGCACCGACCAAACCGACGCCGCGCGTGCGCTCGGCGCACGCGACGGCGACCGCTTCCGCGCCAGCGAACTGCACCGAGGCACCGGTGAGGCCGTCTTCATCCACGGTGCGTCCGCCTGGATCGAGGGCGTCATCGAGGCCCAGGTCCCCGCGGGCGATCACCTCGTCGTCATCCTCCGCATCCACCGCCTGGCCACCCGCCACGACATCGACCCGCTCGTCTTCCACGGCAGCCGCTTTCGCCGCCTGCACGCCGAACCGAGCGAGATCACCAACGTGCCGAGCTGACGGCCCCTACGACTTACCTTTCGCTGCCGGTCATCGTCGCTGCCTGCCCGAGTCGGGCCTCAGGTGCCCCGCCTCTTCGAGGGCGTGGTGCGCGGCGGTCTTCGCCGGACATTGGCCGACGAGGCATTCGAGGTGAACCTGCATCGTCCGGTGCGCGGCACGGAGACTCGATGCGGGGTAGGCGGTGTTGGCGCAGCTGAGATGGTTGATCAGCAGCGCGTCGTCGAAACAGGACATCATGACCGCCTCGGCATTGTCGGCACGTCGAGCGCGTTGCGCCCGCGTGGGGTGTTGGTGAATGCCTGGCCGCGAGCCGACAGCGTCCATCCCCGCGCCGCCGTCTCGACCAAGCTCCGGTCGACGAGTTCGCGGACCACCGATCGAACCGACGACTCCTTCATGCGCGTCTCGCGCGCGAGTTCCGCAGTGGTGAGCGGCCCGTGATCGTGTAGCGCGGCCATCACGCGGCCCTCGTTCATCTCCATCGCGGTAGCCCTCCGCGTCGGCGTGTGCGGTCGCCTCCGATGCCGAGGATGTGGTGGCTCGCCGACCGGCGCAGGGTCGGGACCGACCGCCTCCGCATCGAGTGCTGTAACGGACAGTACGAACCGAGTGGCCTGCGCTGCCACAAACTTGCGCGAACTTGCATCCCTGTTTTCAAACGGTGACGAAAACGCCCTAGTTGATGGACTATTGGAGGAGTTGCGCAAGCCGTCGCACACCGTTGGAAGAGGACAGCACGATGCGTCTGAGGTTCCTGGGCAAAGGCGGATCGAACCAGGGCGGATGCCCGACGCTGTACGCGACCGACCGCGGCACCTACGTCGTGCAGGGGTGGCGGACCAACGACGAGGCGACGGTGGAGATCCCGCACGCGCTACTCGGTTTCGTCGAGCCGGACACCTTTGTCGGCGCGACGATGGCGGACACGGGCCGCGGCACGTTCACCCTGTCGGGCGAGCCACTCGGCGACCCAGAGGCGCTGGCACACATGAGCTTCACCCCCGACGAGACCGCCATCGAGGTGCCGAAGCGAGAGAGGACGTTCTACGGTGCTGTTGATCACGGCCGGTGAGTTCGCCGACGCAGTGGGCGAGTGCAAGCGTGCGGCCCTGCATCTCGAGGTACAGGACACCTACGAGACTCCCGAGGAGTCCGAGCCTTTCGCTCGGTTCCTCGCGGGCGAGCCGGACGATTACGCGTGGATGGCCGATTGGGCGGCGCTGGTCCGGGAGACCACCGGCCGCGGCGTCGCGGTGCGGCGAGCCCGCGTCGTCACCGTGCCACACGTCGACTACCAACGGTGGACCTTGGAAGTGTCGCGGGTCAATATCGCCGCGGGCGAGGAGGTCCGTTATCTACCGCGACATCTCGTTTCGCCCGACGAGCTCACCGCCGACGACTGGTGGCTGCTCGACGACCGCGCCGCGTTCACTGTGTTCGAGCCGGACGGGCGGTGGGCGGGCGTCGCGGTGACAACCGATTGGCAGATCGTCGACCGGTGCCGGGCGGTGTGGAATCTCGTGTGGCAGCGTGCCATTCCGCACGCCGAGTACGCGATGGCCGGTCAGCGGTGACGAGCGCCGTTCACGAGGCCCGGGAGGCTCTCGGCCTGCGGCTCCGGGAGCTTCGCCGCGACGCGGACCTGACCGCGCGCCGCCTCGCCGAGCTCGCGAGCTGGCACGAGTCCAAGGTGTCGCGTATCGAGCACGGCAAGCAGACGCCGTCGGAGGCGGATCTACGCGCCTGGTGCGAGCGCACCGGCACCGGCGATCAGCTCGCCGACCTCGTCGCCACGTTGCGCAACATCGAGGCCGCCTACCTCGAATGGCGGCGCATCCTCGGTACCGGCATGCGCCGCCCGCAGAAGGCGCGCGTGCGCGTCGAGGCCGAGACCAACTCGATGCGATGGTACGAGCCGTACGTCTTTCCAGGGCTGTTGCAGACTCCCGCCTACGCCGAGGGCATCCTCCGCAAGGTCATCTCGTTCTACGACATCCCCGATGACCTCGAGGAGGGTGTCGCGGCGCGCATCGAACGGCAGCACGTGCTCTACCGCGGGCGGCGCCGGTTCAATTTCGTTGTCGCCGAGCAGGTGCTGCACACCACCGTCGGCGACGACGAGGTGATGCGTGGCCAGCTCGACCGCTTGCTCAACGTCATGATGCTGCCGAGCATCGCGTTCGGCATCATTCCCGCGGCCTCGGCCTACGCGGCGCCCGCCACGAACGGGTTCGCCATCTTCGACAGCAGGCTCGTCCAAGTCGAGACGATCAGCGCCGAGCTTGCGGTCACACAACCGCGCGAGATCACCCTGTACGAGAAGATGTTCACGGTGCTCGCCGAGCAGGCGCTCTACGGCGAGGGCGCCCGCGCGCTCATCGGTCGTGCGATCGAGGCGCGCGGGAACTGACCCTGTCGCACCTGACGCGGACGGAAGGTGCGGATCGCTCCGCAGTACGTGGCAGGCGGCACGACTACTTCGCTGTGGGGGTGCGCCCGTTGGCGCCACTCCTTCTAGGGTGTGCAGCTCGCGCGTCCGCGGTGCTCCTTCTCGGCGTGCAGACGCGCCTCCTGCTTCCGGCGCCGGTGTCGACTCGCGTAGGGATCAGCGCGGCGGTGAGCACCGCTATGCCGTCGATGGCCGCACCTCGGCCGGGGCCGAAGCCCGGCGCCTGCCCGGCGAGTGCCGCTGCGAGCGTGAGTATCTGATGCCACGTAGGACCGTCGGTCCAGCGGATCTGTGCGTCGCGGCGGCGGATGTGGTGGTTGTCGTGACAGTCGAGAGTGACTCGGGTGCAACGGGATTCGGACAGTAGCTGCGTCATGCGCCGTGCCTGACGAGTGCGATCGACGCCCATGGTCGACAGACTGAAGGCCGCCGGCAAAGGGTCAGGGCTACACCCTTGGCTACACAGCATTGGAGTCGAGAAAGGCCCCGACCAGACAACATGCTGGTCAGGGCCTTATTTTGCTGAGCCGATGACGGGAATCGAACCCGCGCTGTCTGCTTGGGAAGCAGAAGTTCTACCATTGAACTACATCGGCACCGCGCGTAGACGCGTCCGCGACTCTATCAGACCGAGCCCTGGGCCGGTCAACTTCCATTCTGCCTCTTCGGCTACGTCCGTGGGCGGCCGCGATCCAGGTACGCGCCGCCCGGACGGTGGCGGGTCAGTGGGTGGCGATCGGGGTGGTCCAGTTTCGGAGGGCTTCGGCGAGGCCGTCGGTGGTTCGGTCGTCGGTCGCCCAGGCCGTATAGCCGTCGGGGCGGATGAGGAGGGCCGTGGGGCGGGGGATGTCGCCGACTCCAGGGACCGACCAGTGCGTGGCGTGGCTGCGAGCCAGGACGGAGTCGAGGTGACCGTTGCTTTCGGACGCGGTCGGCGACGTGTCGTCGAGGCGGAGCAGGACCGGGCGGGCGGGGCGGAGCAGTTCGTGGACGCGGGTGGGGCCGTCGGCGGTGACGAGGTCGACGTCCGGGACGCGGCGTCCGGCGAGCGGGTGGTCGGAGCCCGTGTCGTAGCGGATGTCGAGGGCGGTGATCATGTGGCCGAGTCGATGACGGACGTCGTCCAGGGTGATCAGGTCGCCCATGATGTCGCGCAGGGCGTCGGTGTGCGGGCCGGGGCGGGAGAGCGCGGTCTGCGCGCGGGTGTTGTGCAGAACGCGGGCGGCGACCGGGCGGCGTTCGGCCTCGTAGGTGTCGAGCAGATCGTCGGCGGCGTCGTCGCGCAGCGCGGCCGCCAGCTTCCAGCCCAGGTTGACGGCGTCCTGCACGCCGAGGTTGAGACCCTGTCCGCCGGCGGGGTAGTGGATGTGGGCGGCGTCGCCCGCGAGGAACACGCGTCCGGCGCGGTAGCGGTCGGCGTGCCGTGCGGCGTCGCCGTAGTGCGATACCCAGCGGGGGCTGTGCATGCCGAGGTCGGTGCCCGCGATCTCGGTGAAGTTGGCGCGGAAGTCGTCGAAGGAGAGCGTCGCGCCGCGCTCGAGGACCCGGTCGTGCCGTTGCACGACGAGCCGGTACCAGCCGGGTTGCAGCTGCACGGCGGAGAAATCGCCCATCCCGCGGCGGTGGCCGAAGAATGGTTCGGCGGGCGGGTCGGCCAGCTCCACGTCGGCGATCATGCCGGTCATGGTCGCCTCGGTGCCGGCGAAATCGATCCCGGCGAGCTTGCGGACCGCGCTGCGCCCGCCGTCGCAGCCGACGAGATACGCGGCGCGCATGCGACGGATTCCGTTCGAGCCGCCGATCTCGATCTCGACGCCGGACGCGTCCTGCCGGTATCCGGTGATCGGCGCATCCCACCGCACGGTGACGCCGAGTTCCGCTGCGCGGCTTTCCAGTTCGCGCTCGATCAGGGACTGCGGGATGACGAGCGTGAACGGGTAGCGGGTCGCGTAATCGCTGAAGTCCAAGGGAATCGCGGCGAAGTGCCCGACCTGCCGCGGATGGCCTTGCTCGAGCAGCCCGTCGAGCAGGCCGCGCTGATCGAGGACCTCCATGGTCCTGGCGTGGATGCCGCCCGCCCGGGATTCGCCGGTCCGCGCGGGCAGTGCGTCGAGCACGACGACCTCGAGACCGAGGACGCGCAGTTCGCACGCCAGCATCAGGCCGGTCGGGCCGGCGCCCGCGATCACCACATCGGTCGTGTCCATGTCATCTCCTTAACAACGTTAAATCCTTAACGTTGTTAAGGAGACCAGGAACATTGTTAAGCTGTCAAGGTGTCGAACAAATCCGGTCAGACCAAGCTGGACGCCGAAGTGATCGCCGTGGCCGCGCTCGCCCTGCTGGACGAGGTCGGGCTCGACGGCCTGACCATGCGGAAGGTCGCCGCGGCGCTGAATGTGCAAGCGCCCGCGTTGTACTGGCATCTCGCGAACAAGCGCGAGTTGCTCGACGCGATGGCGCGGGCCGTCTTCGTTTCCGCGGTCGACGGCATCGAGGCGCCGCGTCGCGACGAGGACTGGCGGGACTGGCTCATCGCGTTGGCGAGCCGGTTGCGGCGGGCGATGCTCGGCTACCGGGATGGGGCGAAGGTGCTGGCAGGAACCTATATCGACGACGAATCAATGTGGCGCACAGTCGAATTGACGCTGCGGACGCTGGAGGACGCGGGGTTCTCGAAAACCCGAGCGGCCCGGGTCTTCCCGATCCTGCTGCACTACACCGTCGGCTTCGTCATCGAGGAGCAGGCGCGCTCCGACGACGCGTACGGCGACCGCAACCCGTACCTCCCCGAACGCCTCGCCGATGTCATCGACGCCCACCGCTACCCTCTCACCGCGCAACTGGTGACCGACGTCTTCTCCGGCGACACCGATACCGAGTTCACCGAGGGCCTACGCGTCATCTTCGCGGGTATCGACGCCGCGCGAGCGGATGCCGCCGACTGACCGCCTCGGGGGTCAGGATTCGCTTTCGAGGTCCGCTTTCAACCGCTCCAGCGTCCGGCGGATGTTCCCTCGCTGGAACTCGGCGAACCCCGGCTTGCCGGTGGCGATGCGGTCGAACCACAGCGTGGGCCGGTCGGGCCAGCCGCGGCGGTCGTCGGTCCAGATCTCGGTGATCCTGGTGCCCTCGGGAACAGCCTCGAAGCGGTACTCCCAGCTGGCGACGGCGACCGGGAGGACCGGCTTGCGCAGACCGTAGCGCCGGACCTTGAAGGCGAAGCGCGCGCCGCGGTCGGCGGCGGTGATCTCGCAGCCCGTCGACCAGCGCACGCCGCGGCGCAGATTGGTGCCGACGAACCGCAGGCCGACGCGGACCGGTGCGCCGGGCTCGGCCAGTACCGCGCCGGTGTTCTCCGGACTCCAGCGGTGGATCCGGGTGACGTCGCTGACCCGGTCGTAAGCCGTCACCGGGTCGATCGCGACGACGATGCTGTCGCGGACTTGCTTTGTTCGCGGCACGAATCGACTGTAGCGGCGGCCCGCGAACGCCAGGTCGGGTAGCGGAAGACGGCCAGGCACAGCAGGATCCACAGCGCTCCGAGGGACCAGCCCGCGAGCACGTCGGTGGGCCAGTGCACGCCCAGGTAGACGCGGGAGGCGCCGACCGCGGCGACGAACAGGACGGCGACCAGTGCCACGCCCGCTCGGACGATCGGCCGCCGGATCAAGGGGATGAGCACGATGGCCACGATCCCGACGACCACGAACGTGCCGGTGCTGTGCCCGGAGGGATAGGACAGGCTGTTCTCGACGGCGAGGTGATCGGCCACCGGCGGGCGTTCCCGGCCGACCAGTCGCTTCGCGATCACGACGATGAGACCGGCGCCGAGGGCGGTCACGGCGACGAGCGCGGCGCGCATCCGGTCGCGCACGCGCAGCAGCGCCGCGCAGACGATCACGGTGAGGATCGTCATGGACAGGGTGTCCCCGCAGTTGCTGACCATCCGCGCGGCGGGCGTGAGCACCCCGTTGCGGTTCTCGACCGCCCAGCCGGAGACCTCGGGATCCATCGTGGCCAGCCCGCTGCTGTCGAGAACATTGCGGGTCAGCACGGTGATGAATGCCGCGAGGAGCACGCCGAGCGCGGCGAGCGACGGCACCGTTGGCACCGTCCTGCGGGGATTCGAGGTCACTGGTCCTAGGTTGCCCGCTTGCGCTGAGAATTAACTGAAGACCAGCGAAGAATGCGTCGCCGATCCGGCCCTCCCCCGTGCGCCCGAACGGCCCGATCGGCCGGACGCTACGCTCGTGCCGTGTTGCTTTCCGATCGTGACCTCCGCGCGGAGATCGCCGCTGGGCGTCTCGGGGTCGAGCCGTTGCTGGAGAGCCTGATCCAGCCGTCGAGTATCGACGTTCGCCTGGACCGGATGTTCCGCGTCTTCGACAACACCCGCTACACCCACATCGATCCCGCGCAGCGCCAGGACGAACTGACCAGCCTGGTCGAGCCCGCGCCGGGCGAGCCGTTCGTGCTGCACCCCGGCGAGTTCGTGCTCGGCTCGACGCTGGAGGTGTGCACGCTGCCGGACGATCTGGCCGGGCGACTGGAAGGCAAGTCGAGCCTCGGCCGTCTCGGCCTGCTCACGCATTCGACGGCGGGCTTCATCGATCCCGGTTTCAGCGGCCACATCACGCTGGAACTGTCGAACGTCGCGAACCTGCCGATCACCCTGTGGCCGGGGATGAAGATCGGCCAGCTGTGCCTGATCCGGTTGACCAGCCCCGCCGAGCACCCGTACGGCAGCGCCGTCGCGGGCTCCAAATACCAAGGTCAGCGCGGACCGACTCCCTCGCGCTCCTACCTGAACTTCCCGCTGCCCGCCGACGTGGTGGACGCCGCCGAATCGCGGTAGCCGACGCGGGTTCGCCTGGCGCGCACGACGACCCACGACCGAATCCGCCCCGCCGACTGCCAGGAAATAGGGGCGGATTCGGTCGCACTGTCGGCGACGGGGACCGACGACGCATTCAGTCCCCGCCGCCCGCTCCGACCGCGAGCGCCGTCGTCACCACGGCGGACAGCGGTGGGAGCGTGTCGCCGCGGCTCGGCGGAGTAACCCAGAAGCACCCTTCCCGGGTCCACCGGCCGAGCCCCGTCGGCAACATCACTGCACTGCCGATGGCAGGTATCCCGATATCGAGACGATTCAGCACCTCCAGTACCTGCGCGCCGGGACGGCTGTCCGGCTCGGCCAGGAAGCTCCAGCGGATCTGCCTGGCCAGCATGGGACCCCTCGTCCCCTGCTGTTCCAGTGCCGCCCTGACCTTTTCGGCCCGGGCCGTCGGCAGGTGAACGACACAGACCCGGCCGCTGATCGGCAGCATCACGAAACCGCCACGCTCGGTGACGGGTAGCCCGTACTCGTACCGGTAGAAGGACACCCAATCCTCGACTGTCCTGAGTTTCTCCACGTTCACGGCCAACTCCTTGCCTCCTGCTACCAGGGTCGGGCCAATGACCGCGACGCGGCATCGCCCCCATGCGCGCCTTCCACTGCCAATCCGCTGCCTTTGACCGAGGGAAGCTCGCTCGCGCGGGTGCGCGAGGCGCGAAAAGCCAATAGCAACTGCGAATTGTGTGTGGCCGTAGCCACAAAGCCCTCGTACCCTGGATGAAGGTTCGTGCGGAAGGGATGACATCGTGGTCCGGCACTGGTCAGGTAAAGAGACCCGCGCCCTTCGCGATGCCAAGCGGATGAGCATCCGGGAATTCGCGGCGCATCTCGGTGTCCACGAACGCCTGGTGTCCAAATGGGAGGCGGGGGGCAACCGAGTTCATCCGCGCCCCGTCAACCAAGCCGCGCTCGATACATCCCTTGCCAGGTCCGACGATGTTGTGCGGGCACGGTTTTCGGCGCTGATCGGCGATCCGCCGATCGATGGACCTGCCGCCGGTTTCGACACGCGTTCCGCTGCGGGGACGCGTGCCAGTTATTCGAGCGACGCGGACCTTCTTGCTCTCATAGACGCCGGTGCGATGAGAGGTGATGCGTTAGCAGCGATTTCGGAGAGGGATCTGATCATGGCGGCTGCCCACGAGGCCAGCGAACACGCAGGCCGGGCCGAGAGCACCAATGTGGGTGCGACCACGTTGGAACAGCTCGACGCCGATGTCACGCGCATTGCGAACGATTACGTGCACATCCCGCCGGTTCCGATGATGGTGGAGATGCTTCGGGTTCGGCGCCGGGTGTATCGACTGCTGGAGGGTCATCAGCGGCCGACCGACACCAGTCACCTCTATCTGCTCGCGGGCACGCTGTCCGGCCTGCTCGCGAACGCGAGCACCGACCTCGGCTACCTCGACGCGGCGGGTGAGCAGGCCAGAGCGGCCTGGGCCTACGCCGAGCTATGTGGCCACAACGGGCTACGTGCCTGGACCCGCGGCATGCACGCGCTGATCGAATACTGGTCGGAGCGCCCGCGCAGGGCGGTGCTGCTCGCGCAGAGCGGGCAGGATTTCGCCGATTCGGCGACCGCGAAGGTGCGGTTGCTCAATATCGAGGCCAGGATCTGGTCCAAGATCGGCAGCGACGCCGACACCGATCGCTGCATCCGGGCCGCCGACGACGCGCGCGAGCTGGCCACGACCGACAACCTGCACGACGAGGTCGGCGGCGTCTTCGGTTTCCCCGACGCGAAGGCCCAGTACTACGCGGGCGCCACCTACATCCATCTCGGCCAGGCCGAGCCCGCACTGGCCGCCACCGAACGCGCCATCCATATCTATGCCAACGGCCCGTCCGAGAAACGCTCCTACGGCGCCGAGGCGCTGGCGCGGGTGGACTGCGCGGCCGCGCATCTGATCAACGGCAGCCTGGACGGCGCGACCGAGGCGCTGAACCCGGTGCTCGGCTTGGCCGAGGACAAGCGCATCGCCCAGCTCGAGGAGCGGCTCACCGGCGTGCGCCGACGGATCGCCCAGCCCGCGTTCCGCGACGCCGTCGAGGCCCGTTTCCTGGACGAACGCATCGAGGAGTTCTGCGGGGCGACCGCAGCCAAGGGCATCCCGCCTGGGCATTCCGCACCCTGACGCGATCGATCGACCCCTTGTGGGGGGATGGCACCATGGGACGGTGAGCCCGAGCCATCTACCCCACCGCCCGCCGCGCGTTCTGGAGCAGTCCACGAAGCTACAGAACGTCGTCTACGAGATTCGTGGACCGGTACACGCGCACGCGGCACGGCTGGAGGCGGAGGGCCACCGCATCCTGAAGCTGAACATCGGCAATCCGGCGCCGTTCGGTTTCGAGGCGCCCGACGTGATCATGCGCGACATCATCGCGGCGCTGCCCTATGCCCAGGGCTACTCCGAATCGAAGGGCATCCTGTCGGCCCGGCGCGCCATCGTGACTCGCTACGAGCTGGTGCCCGGCTTCCCCGAACTGGACGTGGACTACGTCTACCTGGGCAACGGCGTCTCCGAGCTGATCACGATCACCATGCAGGCGCTGCTGGACAATGGCGACGAGGTGCTGATCCCGGCGCCGGACTATCCGCTGTGGACGGCGATGACCAGCCTGGCGGGCGGCACTCCGGTGCACTACCTGTGTGACGAGTCCAACGGCTGGCAGCCCGACGTCGCCGACATCGAAGCCAAGATCACCAGCAAGACCAAGGCGCTGCTGGTGATCAACCCGAACAACCCGACCGGCGCGGTCTACTCGGCCGAGGTGCTCCAGCAGCTGGTCGACCTGGCTCGCAAGCACCATCTGCTGCTGCTCGCCGACGAGATCTACGACAAGATCCTCTACGACGATGCCAAGCACATCTCGCTGGCCACCCTCGCGCCCGACCTGCTGTGCCTGACCTTCAACGGACTGTCCAAGGCATACCGGGTCGCCGGATACCGCTCGGGCTGGCTGGCCATCACCGGCCCGAAGGATCACGCCGCGGGGTTCCTGGAGGGCATCGATCTGCTCGCCTCCTCCCGACTGTGTCCGAATGTGCCCGCGCAGCACGCGATTCAGGTCGCACTGGGCGGACATCAGAGCATCGAGGATCTGATCCTGCCCGGCGGGCGGCTGCTCGAACAGCGCGATGTGGCGTGGGAGCGGCTGAACATGATCCCGGGTGTGTCGTGCGTGAAGCCGAAGGGTGCGTTGTACGCGTTCCCGCGGCTGGATCCGAATGTGTACGAGATCTACGACGATTCGAAGCTGGTCCTGGATCTGCTGTTGCAGGAGAAGATCCTGATGGTGCAGGGGACCGGTTTCAACTGGCCCGATCACGACCACCTGCGAATCGTCACGCTGCCGTGGGCCAGGGACCTCGCGGTCGCGATCGAGCGCTTCGGCAATTTCCTGGCGAGCTACCGACAGTGATGTGCGTCGCGGGACTCTGAGCCCTAATCGCCCTGCTTCTGGGCCTAAAACATACCGAATGTATGGATAGAGGCGAGTTTTGAAGACCCGCTAGCGCAAAAGTGCAACTTTTGTGTACAGTGGCTCTTGGCACTTCGAGTGCCCGGTCGGGTTGCCTACCCCCCCTGGGCAACCTGGCCTCGGGTTCGGCCGCCTACCCCCCTGGGCCGCCGGCCTGCGGGCGGCGGAGACATCCCCCTGCTCTCCGCCGCCCCCCGGCCCGCCTCTCCGCGTTTCAGGCCAGACTCAGGTGTGTGGTGATTTGCGTTGGCGGCCGGCGGTAGGTACCTGGGTGGAGTCAGCCCGTACCCGGTGAGTTACCCGGCTCTTGCGAGATCAGTTGTTGCGTCTCGATGGTCCCGTCCGTTGTGTACCGGTGGTGCTTGATGGGCAGTTGTGTGCCCGTGGTGCTTGGCGACCTGATCTTGAAAACGACATCCTTTAAGCTCGGCACCGCGTAGCTGCCGCGGGTCAGCCGCTCCTGTCGTCCGGCACGAGCACCCGGGGCCACGACGGAGAAGTAGGAGCCCGGTGACCGACCACCATCATCATCATCACGATCACTCCGGACCGATCGCGATCGGCGCCACCGCCGCCCGCGTCGTGGTCGGGTTGCTCACCGTCATCGGTGTGCTCACCGTCGTCGCCACCATCGCGCTGTGGCCGAGCAGTCAGCACGTCGCGATCCCGCTGCCGATGCAGAGCGCGGGCGGCGGCGCGGTGGAGACCGAAGCGGGCACGGTCGTCGCGCAGGACGTCGGGCCGTGCGGCAGTCCCTCCATCGGCAAGGTGTTCGCCGACAAACCCGAGCCGCCGCGCACCAACGCCTACACCTGTCAGCGCAGCCTGATCACCATCGAAACCGGTCCGCACCAGGGCAACAAGACGCTGCTCGAAATCGCCCCCGGCCCAGGACAACCCGATCTGCGCGCCGGTGACGACATCCGTCTGGTCCGGCAGACCGATCCGACCGGCACCCCGCTGTACTCCTTCGAGGACTACGCGCGCGGACTGCCGCTGACCCTGATCGTGATCGCCTTCGTCGTGGTGATCATCGCGGTGGCGCGCTGGCGCGGCCTACGCGCGCTGCTCGGTCTCGGGTTCGCGTTCGCGGTGCTGGTGATGTTCCTGCTGCCCGCGCTGCTGGACGGCAAGCCCGCGATCCCGGTCGCGCTGGTGTCCGGGTCGCTGATCCTCTACGCCGTGCTGTATCTGGCGCACGGTGTCAATCTCCGCACCAGTTCGGCGCTGCTCGGCACGCTGACCGCGATGCTGCTCGCCGCGGCGCTGTCCTGGCTGGCGATCGAGATGACCCAGCTCACCGGCCTTTCCGAGGAGCAGAACACCAACGTCGCCACGTATCTAGAGCACGTCAGCATCACCGGCCTGCTGCTGGCAGGCTTCATCATCGGCTCGCTCGGTGTGCTCAACGACGTCACGATCACCCAGGCCTCGGCCGCCTTCGAGCTGGCCGCCCTGGACGAAACCGCGTCGCGCCGACATGTTTTCGCCGCGACCATGCGGGTCGGCCGGGACCACATCGCCAGCACCGTCTACACACTGGTGCTCGCCTACGCGGGTGGCGCGCTGCCGTTGCTGCTGTTGTTCAGCGTGGCGGGACGCTCGATTCGCGACGTGCTCGCCGGTGACGCGGTCGCCATCGAGATCGCGCGGTCGGCGGTCGGCGGTATCGCGCTCGCCCTCTCGGTGCCCTTGACCACCGGCATCGCGGTGCTGCTCGCCCGGCCGTTCGGCAGTCACAAGCCCCCGGCGCCCGCGCCTCGCCATGGGCGGCACTCGCGCGGTTGACGGCGATCGTGCTCGTCGCGGGCGCGGTGACACTGTCCGCGCCTCGCGAGGGGTGGCCTGCGTGGGCCGACTCGCGTCTCGGCGGTCGGCATGCCTCCGGTGGCAGTTGCGGGTGGACTTCGTGCCGGGGTCCGTTCTGTTCCCGCAGCGACGCCGAGCGCCGCTGAGATCGGGCCGATGCTCGACCAGCTGCACCAGGAGTGCTCGTCAGCGCTGAGGCGGCGGTGGGAAGGGGAAGACCTCGGGCGGGATGGTCGGCACCACGATCGGTGGGAGACCGGGGACCACAAAGGTGTTCGGGCCCTGGCTGGGCGGCGGCTGCGAGCTGGTCGTCTGCCTGCGCGGCGGCGGGGCGGCGACCGACTCCTCGGTCTCCGTCGTGGTGGCGGGCGCCACCGCGATCTGCGGATCGAGGGTGGTGGTGCGCGGCAAGCCGGTCGGCGAGATCGACGGCGAGCCCTCGCTGCTGTGTGAATCCCGTTCCAGCACCTGGGGTCCGTAGCCGAGGCCGAGGCCGATCGCGGCGACCACGGTCAGTGCGCTGACGGTCAGCACGGCGCCGTTCAGTTCGCGCTTCTCGCGGCGGCGCGGGTTGGCGGCCAGCCAGTCCGGCGCGAGACCGTCGATGTCGTCGAAGTCGTCCGGCTGCGCCGCCTTCGGCCGCTTCGGCCGACGCTTGGGCGGCGCGGACAGCCAAGCGGGCGAGAGATCCTCGTCGCCGTAGCCGCCGGCGGGTGCCTGGCTCGGGGCCGGGACGGGATGAGCGACCGGAGCCGCAGGGCGGACCGGCCGGGCGAGCAGCGCGGCGCCGCGGGCGATCACCGTCTCGGGGCTTTCCGGCACGATGACCGGCACGCCCATCCAGCGCTCGAGCACCTTCCCGATCAGCGGGATTCGCGCGCAACCGCCGATCGCGAGCACACCGTGCACCGGGCGGTCGGAGCGCACGATCACATCGCGTGTCATCCGTGCCGACGACTCGATGGCCAGCATGATCAGGGATTCGAAGTTCTCCTGCGCCAACAGCACCAGGCCCTGTTCGCTGGGCAGCGCGACCGCGGTATTGCTCGACAGCTGTTCCTTGGCCTCGCGGCACAGCGCGTCCAGCGCGGCCAAGCCCGCCGGGTCCTGCGGGTGCGCGATGCGGCCCGAGGCGATCTGCTGTTCGCGGATCAGCGAATCCAGGTAGTCACCGCTGATATCGCTGGTGCGCTCGCTGTGCCTGACCTCCCTGGTCTGGGTGTCGACCACGCTGACCGAGAGCCCGGTGCTGCCGAGGTCGTAGACGACCAGCGAGGAGATGCCGCGGATATCGCCGGTGGCCTGGGCGAATTCGAGCGCGGCGAAGATCTCGGGCACCAGCTCGTAGTTGGTGACCTGCTGTCGCGCCATCGCGGCGCGCACCGCCCTGGCCTGCTGTTCGCTGCGGTAGGCGATCGCGGTGGCGCCGATCTGATCGGTCGCCAGGGTGACGCCGACCGCCTCGGCGACCAGCTCCTCCGCGCGGTGCTCGGTCACCGGGACGGTCTGGAGATCGTAGGCATCAGGCGTGACATGACCGGGGGGATTTCCGGGGTGTGGTCGCGCCATACGGACAGCGCCGGCCCCCACCGAAACCCCCAGTACCGAACTCATCAGCTGCCCATCTCGTTTCACGCTTCACGACAAAGCGAGCTCGCGTCGTCATCGACGCGAACCGCTCCCGGGACCCTACCGGCGGCGCTCAGTCGCACACGAGGCAGGCGGGATCGGGTGATCCAGCGCGGCCTCGCCAGGCAACTCTACGGTGTGCCGAGTCCGGCGTACACCCATCCCGCCTCTCTCCAGGTGGCACGATTGAGACAGTTTCGGCCGTCGATGATCGACCTGCCGCGCACCACCCGATCCAGGTCCTCGGGGCGCAGCGCGGTGAACTCGTCCCACTCTGTGAGCACCAGCACCACGTCGGCGCGGTCGCACGCCTCGGCCACCGAAGTCGCGTAGTTGAGGGTGGGGAAGACGCGGCGCGAATTCTCCAGCGCCTTCGGGTCGTACACGGTCACCACCGCCCCGTGCAACTGGATCATGCCCGCGACGTTCAACGCGGGGGAATCGCGCACGTCGTCGGACTCCGGTTTGAAGGCCGCGCCGAGCACCGCGACATTGGCGCCGAGCAGCGAGCCGCCGCACGCCTTGGCCGCCATGTCGACCACCTTGGTGCGACGGCGCATGTTGATGTTGTCGACCTCGCGCAGGAACGCGACGGCGTGATCGGCGCCCAGCTCACCGGAGCGGGCCATGAAGGCCCGGATGTCCTTGGGCAGACATCCGCCGCCGAAACCCAAGCCCGCGTTGAGGAATCGGCGACCGATGCGCGCGTCGTAACCGAGCGCGTCGGCGAGCACAGTGACGTCGGCACCGGTCGCCTCGCACACCTCGGAGACCGCGTTGATGAACGAGATCTTCGTCGCGAGAAAAGCATTCGCGGAGACCTTCACCAATTCGGCCGTGGCCAAATCGGTCAGCAGGAAAGGGACTTCCGCGGCGATCAGATCGGCGTAGATCTCGCGGACCAAATCCTCGACCCAGTCGGCATTCTCGCGAGCGCGGTCCACGCCCAGCACCAACCGGTCGGGACGCAGCGTGTCCTGTACGGCGAAACCCTCGCGCAGGAACTCCGGATTCCACGCCACCTCGACCTCGGCGCCTGCCAGCTTCCGCGCCCGCGCGCCCAGCGCCGCGGCCGTGCCCACCGGAACGGTCGACTTGCCGACGAGCACGGAGGGGCGCTCCAGCATCGGCGCGAGCGTATCCACCACGGCGTGCACGTATTTCAGGTCCGCGGCGTACTCCCCCTTCTTCTGCGGCGTGCCGACGCCGAGGAAGTGCACCTCGGCGTGGGCGGCGGCCTCCGGATAGGAGGTGGTGAACCGCAGCCTGCCCGCATCCAGATTCCGGCGCAGCACCTCCTCGAGGCCGGGCTCGTAGAACGGCACCACGCCGTCGGACAGCTTCGCCACCTTGCCCGGATCGACGTCCACCCCGATCACGTCGTGCCCGAGCTCGGCCATACACGCGGCGTGCGTGGCCCCCAGGTACCCGGTTCCGAAGACTGTGCATCGCATGATCGATTGGTAAGCCCCGACGATGGCCACGCCACGTCAGCGAGGCAAGGGTCACGGCAACAGCAGGTGTACAGGTGGAAACAGCCCCGGGTCGGCGGCGATGACCTGCGATGATGCGGTGCCCGCATACCATCGGAAGTCGTGCGACGACGTTCGGTGACCCGTGCCGTGATCGGCCTTGCCGCGGTGCTCGTCCTCGTGGTGGTCGCGCTGTGGCCGGTCTACGTCCGGCCTCGCACCGACCAGCCCGCGACGGCCGACGCGATCCTGGTCCTCGGCGGCGCGCGCGACGGCCGCGAGCAGCTCGGCCTGCGCCTTGCCGCGGAGGGCTACGCGCCGCGGGTGCTCTTCTCCGACCCCTACGAGTACAGCGCGACGATGAACCGCATCTGTCACGGCGGGTACCGCTTCGAGGTCATCTGCTTCGACCCGTCCCCGCGCACCACCCGCGGCGAGGGACGTGAACTCGCCCGCAGGGCGCGTGCCGAAGGGTGGCGCCGCGTCATCGTCGTCACCTTCACCCCGCACGTCTCCCGCGCCCGCTACATCATCGGAAAGTGCTGGGACGGAGAACTTCTCTTCGTCGACCCCCAACCCGACCTCTCCGTCGCCCGCTGGGCGTACGACTACGCCTACCAATCGGCGGGGTACACGCGGGCATTCTTCGAAGACTGCTAGCTGACTGATGAACCCGGACCGTGCGAGGTCAGCTGCCGAACACCTCTGATTCCGAGCGGAGGTCAGCCAGTCGATCACACTGTTTCCCTGTAGGCCTTTGCGAGGAGGATCGCTGGTAGGATAAGTCTTATGAGTGAGAATACCGGGAAGTATTCGATCACCATGCCGCGCGACATCGCGGACGCCGCCCGTGCTCGCAGTGGGCCTTCCGGGTTCTCCAGCTATGTGGCCGCCGCTGTGGCCCGGCAGATCGAACGGGACAACCTTAACGAGATCATCGCGGTCGCCGAGGCGGAACACGGGCCTGTCACGGAGGAAGAGGTCCAGGCACTCCGCGATCAGCTTCGGCAAGTGCGAGCAGCGCAGCGTGAGACGAACGTGGCATGAGTGCGGCGGCGCCTGGCGGAACGCTCGTTCTGGACAGTGAGGGTCTGTCCAAAGCTGTTCTGCGGGACCGTGCGATAACCAGCTGGCTCGCGCTGGCCCGGGCAGACGACCTGCGTGTGATCACTTCGGCGGCGACGATCGTCGAAGTGATCCATCCGCGCATAAAGCGCCCGGCCTTGGAATGGATACTGTCCCGCCTGGTTGTCGAGCCGATCACCGAGGAAATCGCTCGCCACGCGGCCACCCTCCTGGGTCAGGCGGGTCTACATGGCCACAAGCACGCCATCGACGCGATGCTCTGCGCTACTGCCCTCTCCGCTCCAGGGCCAACCACAATCCTCACGTCCGATCCGGACGACCTCACCGCCTTGTGTGGAGCGAAGGTCACGGTCATGAAAGTGTGACCGAGTTGGGCGATCGACGGGTCACCGTACCCGCTGGATCATCGATCAGACCGAATTCATCGACTACGGAATAGATTGTGTCGGAGCCGATATGGCCGTCGAGGCCGGTGTCGGCGGTGGTCAGGTCCAACGCCTCCCGGTGTCCGTCGTCCAGGGCGAATGTGGCGGTCGGAGCAATCCACGCTGATGGCTCGTCCAGGGTCGAAGATGGGCGCGAAAGCGCCGGACTCGGGCACGCCGAGCCGCCAGGTAGAGCAGATCATTGATATCTGCGCGGCGGAGGCGATGCATCATGCGCGTCCGTTCCGAGGATGCGATCCAGTTGCCGCAGGCCCGTCGCACGGTTCGCAGACGTCATATCTCTTGTGAGGCGTGTGGAACCTCTGCGGGGACGCGGGTGAGGCAACTGCGGGCGGGTTGCTTCAGTTTGATTTCGGGATGTGGGTGGGCTTACATTGGGGGCGTGTTGGCCGGTGGCCAATAGTGGTGCACTGTGGCATACCCCGCCGGGAGGACAGATGGATTACGACTGGTCAGCGGCCGATCTGGCCTTTCGGGACGAGGTGCGGGGGTTTCTGGCCGCGAAGCTGACGCCGGAGTTGCGGCGAGCGGGGCGGCTGGCGACGAGCGTGTACCCGGACCACGAGGCCAGCACGGAGTGGCAGCGGATTCTGCACGAGCGCGGATGGGCCGCGCCGCACTGGCCGGTGGAGCACGGCGGGTGTGATTGGAGCCTGACCCAGCACTACATCTTCAGCAGGGAGTCGACGCTCGCGGGCGCGCCGACGCTCTCGCCGATGGGGATCAGGATGGTCGCGCCCGCGATCATCGCGTTCGGCACGCCGGAGCAGAAGGCTTTCTATCTGCCGCGCATCCTGACCGGTGAGATCTTCTTCTGCCAGGGATATTCGGAACCGGAGGCGGGCTCGGACCTCGCCTCGCTCAGCATGGCGGCCGTCGACGACGGCGACGATTTCGTCTGCACCGGAAGCAAGATCTGGACCACCCACGCCACCGAGGCGAACTGGATCTTCTGCCTGGTGCGCACCTCGCGCACGGGAAAGAAGCAGCAGGGCATCACCTTCCTGCTCATCGACATGACGACCCCGGGCATCGAGATCCGCCCGCTGGTGATGACCTCCGGCGAACAGGTGCAGAACCAGGTGTTCTTCGACAATGTGCGGGTGCCGAAGAGCAATGTGCTCGGCCGCGTCGATGACGGCTGGACCGTCGCGAAGTACCTGCTCGTGCACGAACGCGGCGGCGCGGCGGCGCCGATGTTGCAGGTCATGGGCCAGGAGCTGGCCGAGGCGGCGGCGCGGCAGCCGGGCCCGGACGGCAACCCGCTGATCGACGACCCGAGCTTCGCCACCCGATTGGCCGACGCGCGGATTCGCACCGAGGTGCTGGAAGTGCTGGAGTACCGGACGATTTCGGCGATGGCGCAGGGCAAGGACCCGGGCCCGGCGTCCTCGATGCTGAAGATCCTGGCGACCGAACTCAGCCAGCAGCTCACCGAACTCGCGCTGGATGCGGCGGGTCCGGCCGGACGCGTCTACCAGCCGCACGCCACCGCGCCGGGCGGGCCGATCGCCGAATTCGCCGCTCCCGCAGACGGTTACCACAGCGGAGCGGACTGGCAGGCCGTCGCGCCGCTGCGCTACTTCAACGACCGCGCGGGATCGATCTACGCGGGCAGCAACGAAATTCAGCGAAACATCCTCGCCAAAGCAGCATTGGGGCTCTGATGGACTTCACACTCACCGAGGAGCAGCAGCTGCTGCGCGATGCGGTCGCCGGATTCCTCGGCGTCCGCTACGACTTGGAGAAGAGCAGGGCCGCCGCCAAATCGGCGCAGGGCTGGCAGCCCGCCGTCTGGCGCGGATTCGCCGACGAGCTCGGGATTCTCGGCGCGACCCTGCCCGAACGGGTCGACGGGATGGGCGGTGGCGCAGTCGAATTGATGGTCATCGCCGAGGAGCTCGGCCGGGCGCTGGTGATCGAGCCGTTCGTCGACACCGTCGTCGTGGGGGCCGGTCTGCTGGAACGGTCGGGTGGTTCGCGCGTCGACGAGGTGCTGCGCGGCATCGTCGCGGGCGACGTCCGCACCGCGTTCGCGGCGCTGGAACCCAGCTCGGGGCAGACGCTGCACGATGTCGGCACCCTGGCGCGACGCGACGGCGATTCCTGGGTGCTCGACGGCGCCAAGTGCGTGGTGACCAGTGCGCCGCTCGCGACGCACCTGCTCGTCGCCGCCCGCACCTCGGGTGAGCGGCGCGATCGGGCCGGAATCTCGTTGTTCCTCACCGAATTCGATGCGGCGAACCCGCCCGCCGGAGTCGAGGTGCACTCCTACCGCACCATCGACGACCGTGTCGGATCCGATCTCGTCCTCACCGAATTCCGGCTCCCCGCCGACGCGCTGCTCGGCGCCGAGGGCGCGGCATGGGACGTCATCGAACCCACCGTGGACGCGGCGATCGCCGCGATCTGCGCCGAAGCGGTCGGTTGCCTGCGCAAGGTGCTCGCCGACACCGTCGAATACGCCAAGCAGCGCCAGCAATTCGGCGTGCCCATCGGCAGTTTCCAGGCGCTGCAACACCGCATGGTCGACATGTACATGGAACTGGAGCAGGCCATCGCGGCATCCCACCTCGCTGCCCACGCCCTCTCCGCCGCCCCCGCCGACCGCGCCCGCGCCCTCTCCGCCGCCAAGGTCACCGTCGGCCGCGCTGCCCGCTTCATCGGCCAGAACGCCGTCCAACTCCACGGCGCCATGGGCATGACCGAAGAACTCGCCATCGGCCACTACTTCAAACGCCTCACCGCCCTGGAACGCGAATTCGGCAGCACCGACTACCACCGCGCCCGGTACGCGCAGCTGACCAGGCCGTAGTCGGCGGCGCGGATCAAGCGCCGAGCATCAGTTCGACGGCCTCGTGCATCTTGTAGCGGGTGGCGAGGATGTCGAGAAGTTGATCGACCGTCTGCGGTGGGTCGCGGTGACGCGATGAGATCTGTCGGATGGCGGCCAGGGCGCGGACCGGGTCGACAGCGCAAGTGTTCGCGGCGAACTCGGCGGCGCCGACGACCTGCAAGCCGGTCGGCATCAGGTGCGACGGGAAATGGCGCACGTTCTCGGTGACGAGGGCTCCGGCATTGCTGACGACCGCCGCCGCGGCGGCGTGCTCGTCGTCCGGATCGGGCAGACCGAACGAGCCTTCGAGCGGTTCCCAACCGCATACCAGCGCGTCGTCGAAGGCGCGCGTCATCACCGCGAGAAGACCGGATGCTCGCCGTTTCGCGGTCTGCGGATCCGTGCCGCGGCGGACGAGCTTGCGCTCCTCGTGGAGTTCGAGTTCGGCCAGGATGGCGTCGTTCCAGAGCGGCCGGTAGAGGTTCTCCACGGCCAACGACAGCAGGAAGTCGCGCTGCAGGCTCGGCCAGAGGACGCAGGTGTCCAGCACCGCGCCGAACATCAGCCGCGCCGTCTTCGCGCGACCTCCTTGCGAATCTCGCGTAGCTGAGCGCGCACGGCATCCGGATCGTCTTCGTCGTCGAGCTCGACCGAGCTCGCGGCGAGAGCCTCGTACTGCCGCTTTCGGCGCTCGTCTCGGTAGGCGAGGACATCGGTCAGCAGGACGCGGCGGCGGGATCCGGTTCGCTCCGCTGGGATTTCGTTCGCATCGATGAGACGCACCACGGTCGGCCGACTCACGCTGAGCAGGTCGGCGGCTTGTTGAGTGGTCAGCGTCATGCTCTGCGGCGCGACGGTGACGGCCTTGCCCTCGCGAAGTGCCGCGACGACCTGGACCAGGACGCGGTGCACCGATTCAGGCACCTCGACCTGGTCGTGCTCGTCCGCGCCGACCAGCAGATACCGGGGGCGAATGCGGTCACCGCGACGCGATTCGTGGGCCGCGAGGAAGCTCACGACGGGGGCTAGTTCCTCAGTCGGCTCAGGCAGGTAGGTGTGCTGTTGCAAGGCTTCGGACGACATCTACGCGGCCTCCTTTCAAAGGAAGCGTAACGCGTTTCGAATTTTTCGCATAGCAACTCTTCGAAAGCACTCGGCCCGGGTTCTGATCGAACCCGGGCCGAGGCTTGTGTTCAGTTGGGAGCCGCGTCAGTTCTTGCGGCCGGGGGCCTTCGCACCCGACTTGAAGCCGAGGCCGCCCGGCTTGGCGGCCGGGGGTGCGGCGACGGAGCCGTTGCCGGAGGTGCCGTTGGTGGGCTGCTCCGGTGCGGGTTCGGCGGGGGCTTCCGCGGCGGGGGCCGGGTCGGCCGGAGCCGGCTCGGCGGGGGCCGAGGTCGCGGCGGCGCCGGGGGCCTTGGGGCCGGGGCGTTTGAAGCCGGACTTCATGGCCAGGCCCTTGGCGGCGATGGTCGGCTTGACTTCGGCGGGGGCCGAAACCGTCTCGGCGGCAGGCGCTTGGGCGGTGGGAGCCGACTCGGTCGCGGGAGCGGCCGTTGCCGTGGCGGGAGCCGCGGCTTCGGGTGCCTTGGTGCCGGGTGCCTTGGCGGCGCCCTTCATCGCCAGGCCCTTACCGCCGGGTGCCTTGGCCGCACCCTTCATGCCCAGTCCCTTGACGGGCGGGGCGGCGGGCGCTTCGGCGGCGGGCGCGGATTCGGGAGCCGCTTCGGGGGCCGGAGCTGCTTCCGTCTTCGCACCGGGTGCCTTCGCAGCACCCTTCATCCCGAGCCCCTTGCCGGGTGCCTTGGCCGGACCCTTCATGGCCAGACCCTTGACGGGCGCCGCCGGGGCTTCCGCGGCCGGAGCTTCGGCGGCCGGAGCCGCCGCAGCCTGCGCACCCGGCGCCTTCGCAGCACCCTTCATGCCGAGACCCTTGCCGGGTGCCTTGGCCGGACCCTTCATGGCCAGACCCTTGGCAGGCGCGGCCGAAGCTTCCGCAGCGGGCGCTTCGTCGGCCGCAGCCGCGGCCTTGGCACCGGGCGCCTTCGCGGCACCCTTCATGCCGAGACCCTTGCCGGGTGCCTTGGCCGGGCCCTTCATCGCCAGGCCACCACCAGCCGGAGCCGCCTTGGCCGGTGCCGGGGTCTCGGTCGCCACCGCGACAGGCTCCGGCTCGGGCTCGGCCTCGGGTTCGGGTTCGGTCTTGGGCTCCTGGATGACGGTCAGGTTCTGGGTCAGCGTGGCGGGCTCGACACGGGTGATGGCATCGAGCATCAGCTGCGCGACGTCGACGACCTCGACACCCTCGCCCTCGCCCTTCTCCTGACGCGCGGTGACACCGTCGTTGAGCATCACCCGGCAGAACGGGCAACCGGTCGCGATCTTCCCCGCACCCGAACCACCGTTCGACGCGGCCAGGGTCGACAGACCCTCATCGACCCGGTCGATGTTGATCCGCTTGCCGAGCTGCTCTTCCATCCACATCCGCGCGCCACCGGCACCACAGCACATGGACCGCTCACCATGACGCGGCATCTCCACCAGCGTCGAACCCGAAGCTTCCATCAACTCACGCGGCGCGTTGTAGACCTTGTTGTGCCGGCCCAGGTAGCAGGGGTCGTGGTAGGTGACGTTCTGGGTCACCGACGCCACCGGGATCAGCTTCTTCTGCCGCACCAGACGATTCAGCAACTGCGTGTGGTGCACCACCTCGTAGCTGCCACCCACCTGCGGGTACTCGTTGTTGAGCGCGTTGAAGCAATGCGCACAGGTCACCACGATCTTCTTGCGGCGATCCTCCACACCGGCGAACACCGAGTTCAACAACTCGATGTTCTGCTGCGCGAGCTGCTGGAACAAGAACTCGTTACCCGCCCGGCGCGCCGAGTCACCGGTGCAGGTCTCCTCCTGACCCAACACCATGAACTTCACCCCCGCGGTCGCCAGCAACTCGGCCACGGCCTTGGTGGTCTTCTTCGCACGATCCTCATACGCACCCGCGCAACCAACCCAGAACAGGTACTCATAACCGTCGAAGCTGTCCGCGTCCCGCCCGAACACCGGGATCTGGAAGTCGAGCTCGTTGATCCAGTTCAGACGGTCCTTGGCGTTCTGACCCCACGGGTTGCCCTTGTTCTCCAAGTTCTTGAACAGACCGGCCAGCTCGGAGGGGAACTCCGACTCGATCAACACCTGATAGCGGCGCATGTCGATGATGTGATCGACATGCTCGATATCCACCGGGCACTGCTCCACACACGCACCACAGGTGGTGCACGACCACAACACCTCCGGGTCGATGATGCCGCCGACGTCCTCACCACCGACCAGCGGACGCGCCGCCTCGGCGCGAGCCGCTTCGGAGATCCTGGCCAGCGCGGCCTCGTCCGGCTTGCCCTCGGCGTCGACCAGACCGACCTCCTCACCACCCATGTCCGTGCGGCCACCGGCCAGCAGATACGGGGCCTTGGCATAGGTGTGATCACGCAGCGACATGATCAACAACTTCGGCGAGAGCGGCTTACCGGTATTCCACGCCGGACACTGCGACTGACAACGACCACACTCAGTACACGTGGTGAAGTCGAGAATGCCCTTCCACGAGAAATCCTCGATCCGACCCGCACCCAGGGTGTCGGTATCGGGGTCGACGTTCTCCATATCCAGCGCCTTACCACCCGACATCATCGGCTTGGCCGCACCCAGCGCAACCCCGCCATCGTCCTCACGCTTGAAATAGATGTTCGGGAAGGCCGAGAAACGGTGCCACGCAACACCCCAGGTGACATTGCGGCCGACCAGGTACAGGAACGCCATACCGGACATCAGCTTGATGAACGCGAAGATCGACACCATGACCGGGCTGGCGGGCAGCAGCTTGGCCACCTGCATGGTGAAGAAGTCGGTCGCGGCGTTGGAGTGGTGGTAGGTCGCGATCTTGCCGGCCTTCACGAAGATCATGCCGAGGCCTTCCATCAGCACGATCGTCTCGATGACGTAAGCCGGGGCGAACTTCGAGCCGCCGAAGCGGGAAAGGCGCTCGGGAACCCGCGGGTGGTTCAGCTGACGGATGGCGATCAGCGTCACGATGCCGACCACGGTGGCGATGCCGAGGATCTCGTCCGCCAGGTGGTAGATAGCCCAGCCGCCGACGACCGGCCAGTGGAACTCGGGGTCGAACGTCTGTCCGTACGCCTCGAACCACAGTACGAAGCCGGCGAGGAAGCCGATCATCACGAGCCAGTGCGCCCAGCCGACGGTGCGGAACTTGTTCATGCGGGTGTGCGCGATGAACTCCACGAACATCTGCTTGAAGCGCGGGAAGAACGGTCGCCACCGATCGGGCGCGCCCTGTCCGACCATGATGGTGCGAGCGATGTTCCTGACGCCGCCGAAGAACGACGCCCAGCACAGGAGGCTGAGCGCCGCTCCGAATGTGCCCAGCGTCACTGTCAGGGCATTCATGTCGCGACCTTTCTTTGAGGCAACACGAGCGACTGGTGCGGCAGGCATGCCGTACCGGTTGGTCGTATCGTAACTGCCAGTAAGTTACTCGCCGGTAACTTATAGTGTCTATCGTACGATCGGTATTTGAGGTCCGCCCCCACTTGCTGGGGCTTGACCTGATATTTACTTGTGATCAATCTCACATAGATTCTCGAAGTCCGTCGTGAGATCAGCCGGTAACCACCGTAAACACCGAGCAAGTCACACCAATCGGTAAGGACAGGCTTACTCGGCGGAATCTGCTAGGGATCTCGCTTCTGGGCGCTCGTTCGATTACGCTCACGTCGTTCTGTTTGCCACGCCTGTCTTCGCACCGCTCGGGGAGAATCCGTAGGGGCCGACCGTCTTTCGGGTTGAATGAGCTCTCGCGTGTCGAAGCGGCGTGCGGACAACAACCCTGTGATGGATTGGAAACTGAATTGAATCTCCGCAGAACCACCGCGGCCGCCGCGTTGGTCATTGGCGCGATGACCATCGGTATGGGTACTGCTCACGCCGAGCCCGCCGACCCTGCGCAGGCCATCAACTACTCGGTCAAGCTGGTGGACAAGACGGTCGTGACCACGCTCAAGGGGGGGACCTTCGAGCTGGCCAAGTCGTCCGATGATGTCAAGGAAAACGACATCTACCTGGTCAAGGACGACGCGGGCAACACCGTCATCGAGCTGCCGCTCGACTTCAAGGTCGCCGACATCGCGGTGCCGGTGAAGCCGGAGCTCAAGAACGACGGCAAGGTGCTCGAACTGACGCCGGACCAGAACGCGATCCCGGCCGACCAGAAGGCGAGCATCGCGACCAACACGGTCAACGTCGTCGCCAAGCCGATCGCCTCGCCGATCGAGAACCAGCGGGCGCAGAACGAGTTCGCCAGCCAGTTCGGCATCGCCACCGCCGTCGGCGGCTTCCTCGGCACCGCCGTGGGCGTCATCGCGGGCGGCGTCATCGGTTGCATCCTCGGCCTGCCGCTGCTCGGTGTCGGCTGCATCCCGGCCGCCATCGCCGGTGCGGGCATCGGCGGCATCCTGGGCACCATCGCCGTCGGTGGCCCGGCTCTCGCCGTCGCGGGCATGGACCTGATCAACACCCTGCAGGCTCCGGAAGGCACCACCAAGTGGGCCGACAAGCCGAAGGCTGCGCAGGCCGCGAACTGACTCGGCTCTTCACGTACGACCGGCCTGTTCCCTTCGGGGAGCGGGCCGGTCGTCGTTTCGCGGGTCTTCTGCCCGACGGCAATCCCCAGCGGCTCAGCTCGGCAGCTCCAGCGAGCCGTGGAAAGCGACCTCCCCCAAACGGGTTCCCAGCTCGCCGTAAGACCGCTCCGCCATCTCGAACGTGCCGTTCTCGCGGACCAGCAGGACCGTGCTCGCCCTGGTGCCGTGCACCCGATGGGCGATGAATCTCGCCGACAGCGCCCGTTCCATCTCCGGCGGGACGCCGGTGTGCGGCAGCTGATCGTCCGGGACCTCGGTGTGATCGGAGAGCACGTCGTAATACCGGTCCAGCGCACCGGGATCGGATTCCACCACCTTGCGCAGTTCGGTCAGGCCGTCCTGCACCTTGGGCCAGATCCGCTCGGGCGCCTCGAGTTCGGCGCCGGGCGTCGCCTCGGCCGACGTGACGAAGGTGCCGTTGGAGAGTCCGTGGAAGCCGGGAGCGAGCGGTTGCGGTGGATTCGCGCTGCGGTTCGAATGCCACCACAGCGCAGCCAGATCCGAGATCACCAGGTTGTACCCGTTGTAGTCGTCCGGCGCCGCGGCGACCTCCCGAGCGTACTTTTCCGGGCTGGGAAATTCGCCAGAGGGTTGCCTGTCGTCGCCGCCGCGCAGGAAATCCATCAGCAGAGCGCCGCGTGAACGCGCGTCTGCGCGTTGGTCATCCGGATTTCGGACGTTGGTCACCGCGGCGAAGCGATTGTGTGCACCCGCCACGCTCATCCCCAGCCAGGTGCCCGGAGGATCGCCCTCGCGCCTGCCGATCGCGCCCGTGTCGCGCCCCGCGAGCAGTCCGGGCACCTCCGGCCACCACCGCATGGATTCGGTCGGCCGGGTGTAGAACTCGTCGCGGTTGGCCGCCACGATCAACCGGTAATCCGGGTGTGCGCGCCAACCGATCAACACCAAACACATGTGGTCCAGAATGCCGGACAGGCCCCGCGCGGTCATCGGAAAGGGCAGCGGAAAAACGGTGCGAGACAGCGAAAAGGCCGCCCGCGCGAACGCAGACGGCCTTTTCGGGCAAACATGCTCAGTTGGTGCGGATCCGCAGCCCCGGGTTGTCGGAGAGGACCACGCTGACCGGCTGCGCGAACAGCTGCGGCGCGTTGCCGGTGAGCGCGCCGATCAGGTTGGGGATCTCGCAGATCGGGTAGTCGGCCACCGACGAGGCGCTGGAGATGCCGAGTGCGAGACGGCCGGTCACGATCGGGCCGCCGCTGTCGCCGGGCAGGGCGCAGATGTTGGCCGAGAAGCTCTGCGTCAGTTCACGATCGCCGACCTGCACGGTCTGGTCGACGGCGTTGACGACGCCGCAGCTGAATCCGGTGCGCGAACCCGACTTGCAGACCGGGGCGCCGACCACCGGGGTGGCCACGCCGTCGACCGCGATCGGCCCGGCGCCGGGCACCTTCACGCTGTTGTTGGAGAAGCGGTCCGCGAAGGAGTCGTTGATCCGGATGATCGAGTAGTCCTGGTTGCCGAGCACCGACTTCTGGAACACGCCGAGCTGGGCGCCGCGCCGCTCCTGAGGCAGCAGCTCGTGCACGGCCGACGGGTTGCCGAGGTCCGGGTTGCAGTGGCCCGCGGAGATGTTCACGACGTTGCCTGCGCGGTCGGTGCCGTTGAAGCCGAACGAGCAGCGCAGCTGGCTTCCGCCGCCCACCGAGGCGTAGCCGTCGCCGCCTGCCAGCGCGGCCCGGTTGTCGCCCTCGGCGATGGCGGTGCCCTGCGGCAGCAGCTCGCCCGCCACCGGCGGCGCCATCACGATGACCCGCGACGGGTCGACGAAGCTGGGCATCGGCAGGCCCGCCTGGTCCACTCGCACCGCGATGCTGTTGTTGACCGTGTCGATCACGACGCCGCGCACCAGGGCCGCGACCGCCTCGGGCTGGCTCTCCAGCCACCGATCGAACGCGCTCTTCTCGCCGCGCAGCGCCGCTTCGCTCTTGGCGACGTTGCGCACCTCGAATCCGGCCGATTCGGCCGCCTTGCGCGCCTCCTCCGCGCCGGGCCCCTGCGCCACCGCGACGATGGCCTTGCCCGCGTCGTCGAGCCAGGCGCCGCCGAACACCCCCGGGTACTGGCGCTGCGCCGAGGTGGCGAAGGCCGCGACCTGCTGGCCGAGCTCGGCGCGGCGCAGGTATTCCTCGGGCGAGATCTTCAGGTCACGGGTGACCGCGGCGATGAGATCCGAGGGCAGGGCCGGGGCGGGTTCCGCGTTCGCCACTGCCGCCGTCGGTCCGAACAGCATGATCGCCGCCGAGGCGGCGATTACTGACTTCCGGAATCTTGTCTGTCGCGCAGCTGATCGGGGTTGACCCATACGTGGCAGGAGCATGTCCAGACTATATGGGGTCCGGCCCGGTATTCCCACCCGAGCGGGGACCCCATTTTGCCTAATTCGGACTAATCCGGCGATGCGTCGGTCATCCGGCATTCGGACGGGTCCGAACCTGGATGCCGCTGCCGAGCCCGCCGCCCGCGGACTCGTCGATGTCGGCGAGGATCGCGCGGATCGGAATGCCGAGCGTCGCCGTGCCGCCGTACGGCGCGAGCGCGAGGTTCGCCTCGCTGCAGTCCGGTGCGTCGGCGGCGTTGGAGCCGCTGGTGATGCCGAGCGCCAGGGTGCCGGAGACGATCGCGCCGCCGCTGTCGCCGCCGAGGGTGCAGGCGGAGCTGGCGAAGCCGCGGATCGTCTTGCTCTCGCCCTCGGCGGTGTAAAGCTGCGTCTCGACCCGGTCGGCGACCACGAAACCGCAAGTGAATGTGGACGACTGGCCCGACTTGCACACCGGTGCGCCGGTGATCGGATCGGCGGTGCCGGTGATCGACAGGGTGGTGCCGTTCGCGCCGCGCACCGAGGGCTGGTCCATGCCCGCCCGGACGGCGCGGTCGTTGAGCTTGATCACCGAGTAGTCCAGCGCGTTCTGCCCGCCGAGCTTGGCGTTGACGAAGCTGCCCAGCTCGGGGCTGTTGGGGAGATCCTTGAGGTTGGGGAGGTAGACCCCGGCCTGCTGGTTCGCCTTGCCCACGTTCGGGTCGCAGTGGCCCGCGCTGATGTTGAGCGCGTTGCCCGCCGAATCCACGCTGTTGAAACCGAAGGAGCAGACGTCGACGTTGCGCAGCGAGGAGTCGTGCAGCGAGCTGGGCGCGCTGATGTAGGTGTCGCCGCCCATCGGCCTGCGCTCGACGGGGCCGCCGTTGCCGGGGGAAAGGATGACCTTGATGTTGGCGATCAGGGTCGGCAGGTTCAGCACGTGGCCTGCGGGGGTGTTAGCGACGCTGAGCACCAGCTGGCTGTTCAGGAAGTCGATGGCCACCGAGTTGATCGCCGCGGACAGCTCGCGCGGTAGCGAGGTGATCCACTGGTTGAGCTGCATCAGCGAGCCCTCGAGGCTGTCCGCGGAGACCGGGGCGAGGCGGGTTTGGTAGCCGTCGTCCGCGGCGATGCGGGCGGCGTCCGGCGAGGTCACCGCGACGACGGCCTTGCCGTCGGCGCCGATCCACGCGCCCGCGTAGGAATCGGGGCGTTCGGAGCGGAAGTCGCGGGCGTAGTCGCGAAGCTGCTGGGCGCGGGCCGCGCGGTCGAGGTATTCGGTGGGCGTCATCTTCAGATCGCGCGCGATCGCCTGCACCAGTTCCGCGGGCAGGGTATCGGCGGCGAGCTGGGGCGGCGCGGGTTCCGCTGTCGCCGTGCCGGACAAGGGGGCCAGAAGAACGGTCGCCGCGGCCGTGAGAGAGGCAGCCTTGACCGCGGCGCGACGCGCCACCAACTTGCGCATGAAGTCCCTTCGTCGGCACGGAAGTGCCAGCTAAATCCGTGGGCCGTCGGCGGCGAACCTCTTGGCGCACAGTCCTCGATCAGCGACCGACCGGTCGTCGCGATACATCGGACGGACCGGTCAGCGCTTCACTCTAGGGCACAAACCCCTTCCGTTCGCTACTAATCAGCGAGGCCGTGTGTTACCGGGTGTCTGCCACTGCGGGTTCCACCATTCGTACGGGTCGTAGGACGGGTACGGGTACCACGGGTTGGTGTTGCGGGCGGTGGTCGGACGCGAGGGCGCCGTCGTGGTCGGCGTGGTGGTCGGCTCGGTCGTCGGAGGGGGCGTCGGCGAGGGCTCGACGGTCGGCTCCGCTTCGGTGGTCTCGGTGATCACCACCGGCGGCTCGGCGACGGGCGGCGGGGCCACCGGCGGCGGGGCGACGCTGCTCGAGGTGCCTGACTGCGCGTCGCGCACCGACGGAACGGCGGGGGACTCCTCACCGCGGAAGAGCACGGCGACGCCGATGCCGCCGAGTACGAGTCCGATCAGCGCCGCGACCGCGATCAGCACCGAGACGCGGCGGCGGTCGCCGGACCGTGGCGTGGGCGCGGGCGCCGGCGTTTCGGGGGCCACTGTCTCGACGAGCAATTCGGTCGGCAGCGGCGTCGCGGTCGGCATCGCCGCGGAGTAGGCCTGCATACGGGTTTCGGCGGGCACCGCGGGAATGATGTCGGTCACCACGGTCGAGTTCTCGGCCGCGCCCGGATCCGGCGGCGTCGCGCCCGCGGGGGTGGCGAGTACGGAGGCCAGCGCGGCCCGCGCGGCGTCGTAGGCGAACGACTTGCCGGGTTCGGCGGTGTCGACTGCGGGCAGATCGGCCTCGCTGACCAGCACAACCGATTTCAGACCCAGGTAGTCCAGCGCCTCGCGCAGCGACTGCACCTGCTGAGCGGGCCAGGAGCCGGGGTGGGTGGCGTAGAACTCCGCTGCGCCGCTGAGGTGCTCGGTGGTCAGGTTGATCAGGCAGAACAGGGCGGTGGCGACGAGGTCCTCCGCGCGATACGCCTCGCCGTCGTCGACCGAGATACCCGCGGGGTTGCCGACCGCGCCGACGAAACCGGTGATGGAGTGTGAGTGGTCTGTCGGCGCGTCGCCGCCGAGGACGGTGTCGCCGTCGTCGGACATGTGCAGCACCGACTCTCGGACGACGTAGTGCAGGTCGCCCGAGTCGGTGACGATCGCGGCGGTGCAGTCCTCATCGGCGATCCGCAGGCCCACCCCTGTGGCCATCACATTCCTCGTTTCGGCTTCGATCGGCCCGCCCCGGGCGATCACACGAGCAATGAGCCGTGTCCCATGGCGCGGAGCATTGACAATAACTCCGAGCGGGATCGCGCACCGATCCGACGTCGGATCCGCGCGACATGGTGCTCGACGGTCTTGGCGGAGATGTACAGCCGCGCACCGATCTCCCGATAGGTCAGTCCGAGCAACACCAGTTCGGCGACTTCCCTTTCCCGTTCGCTCAGGATCGCGGCGCCGTCCCCGGCGGGATCGGGCGCGCTGGACGTGCGCGGTGCGGCGGCGGACTGTGGCACCGGCTGCTCCTGCGGTTTCGACTCGGCGCGCACCATGCGGGCCAGCTTGAGCAGCGCTGTCGCGGTCGCGGAATCGGCTGCGGACAGGGCGGCTTCGCTGGCCAGCCTGGCCGCGTCCCAGGTGAGGCCGATCTCGCGCAGTCCGTTGACGGCCACCTCGACCGGTTTCACCTCGACCTGCCCGCGCAGCACGAGCACCCAGGTGCGGCCCGCGTCCACCAGCACGGCCGCGTGCCGGTCACCCGCCTCGGCCGCGGATTTGAGCAGGCGCGCGTGCGGCAGCAGCTCCGCCGGGCTCTCGTGGGCGATGGCCGCCTGCACGCCGTACCAGTGGAAGGCGTTGGCCCAGGCGGGCGGCTGATCGAGGCGGTGCAGCAGGCTCAGCGTCGCGTCGACGAGCGGCGTGACGCGGCGTTCGTCGCGCAGCCGGATGCCCGCCAGCCACAGTTCGCCGATCGGCAGCACCGTGAGCAGGTCGGCGTCCACGTCGTCGAACAGCGGGTAGGCGGCCTGCCAGGCGCGGGTGAGCGCGGCGTGGTCGCCGCCGCGGCGCGCGAGACCGACCGCGACGCCGTGCGCGAGCAGCCGGTCACGGATGTCGAGCTGGTCCCAGCCCAGGGCCGCGACGGTGTTCGCCGCGGCCTGTTCGTCGCCGCCGAGCATGGCCGCCCACGCGGCGAGCACCTGAAGTTGGTGGCAGCGCAGACCGCTGGTGGTGGCCCGGCGCAGCGCGTCACCGGCGCGGCGCGGCTCACCTGTGCTCAGACACAGCAAGGTCGCGATCGAGACGGCCGTGCACGGCAGGAATCGGTCGACGCCGGAGTCGGCGTGCGCGGCCTGGATGAGCGCGGAAACCGCGCTGGGCGTTCCGCTTCCGTGATCGGCGAGGGAGTCGGCGAGCGCGGTCGCGATCAGCCGGGCGTGCGAGCCCGCCTCGGTCGGCGGCCAATTGCCCGCCGCGCCGGACAGTTCGGTCGCGGCGGGCACATTGCCCGCCAGATACAGCACGGTCGCGCCGACCGCCCAGTCCGGGCCGACGCGGTGCGCGCCGAGCCAGCCGTAGAGCTGTGCGGCCCGGCCGACGAGTCCGCGCCGGGTCAGCACGCCCGCGCAGATCCGCACGGCGTCGGAGAGATCGGAGCCGTCGACGCCCGCCCTGGCCAGTACGGGTTCGGCCAGCCGCATGGCGGTCTCGCCGTCGCCGGTGCGGGCGGCGGCCTCGGCCCAGCGCAGCCCTATCTCGTTCGGATCGGCGCCCGCCGCGGCGGCTGCGGCGTAATAGCGGACCGCCTCACGTCCGGCGTGTTCGGCTGAGGTGCAGAGGAATTCGGCGAGGCGCGGGTCGCGGACCCCGGATTCGGCGAGCAGCAACGCGGTGTGGTCGCGCAGCAGGCCCGCGTCGAGGCGGGCGGAGAGCAGCCTGCGCTGCACCGCGACGAACCTGCGGTCGCCGAGCATGGTGCGCAGCGGTGCGACGGCGGGGGCGAGCAGCAGGTCGGCGTCGGTCACCAAGGCGGTGGCGCGGGCCCGGTCGATGAGCGTCTGTGCGGCAGCCGATTCGACGCCGAGCACTTCGGTGAGTTCGCTGGAGTCCAGCCCGGTCCCGGTGGTCGCGACGACCAGGGTCTCGAGCAGATCGGGTTCGAGGTTGTCCAACTGCGAGCGCGACCAGTCGGCCACCGCCTCGTCCACGGTGCGGATCCCGGCGTCCAGGCGCGCCGAGCAGGCGGCGGAGAGCGCGGCGACGACGCCGCCGCGGATACCGCCGGTCTGCTGATGAATGTGCTGCGCGACAGGACGCGGCACCATCATCCCCAATTCCCTTGCGAAGGGCAGGATGTCGGCGACACCGAGCGGTCGCAGGTCGACGATGCGCCCGCGCCGGGCCACCGCCTCGGCCAGGGCGCGCAGGTGCGCGTCGTGCGGGCGCGGCTGCACCGCGATCACCGCGGTGCAGTTTCCGGATTCGACCGCCGTGCAGAGCGTTTCGAGTTCGGACGCGCCCAAGGTGTGCGCGTTGTCGATGATCAGCGCCGGGCGGGGCGCGTCCGGGTCGGCGCTGTCCACCTGGCCGTTCGTCGACGCGTTCGGTCCCGGCGCGGCGACGTTGTCCTGTAGGGGAATACCGCGTCCGCGCAGGCGCGTGCGGATCACCGAGAGCAGGGTGGACTTGCCGGTGCCCGAGCGGCCGCGAATCAGGTAGACGGCGGGTTCCTGCTCGGCGCTGTCGAGTTCGCGCAGGATGTCACGGGCGCTCGGGAGAGTGTCGAACGCCGTGTCAGCCACCGTTGCCCCCGAGGATCTCGCCCGGCGCGCGCAGCACCGTGCCGACCGCGCCGCCGACTCCGTCCACCACATCGCCGAGCGGATCGGTCAGCACTCCGGTGGGGACGCTCGGTGCCTGCGGTTGGTGGGGCTGGGGCTGTTGTGGTTGCGGAGCAGGAGGATTCGGTCCCGGTGTGGGTTGCGGCGCCGGTTGCGGCGCGGGCTCCCCGGGAGCGGTGGCGGCGGGTGCGGGCTGCCCCTGGGTGGGCTGCCCAGGCGCGGGCTGGTTGTTCACCACCGCGACCGTGCTCGAGCCAGGGGTCGAGTTCGCCGCGGAACCAGGCTGCGGCGCTACGGGTTTCGGTTGTTGCGGGGTGCCGGTGCCGGGATCCGCCGCGGGAACGTCCGATGCCGGAGCGCCGGTGCCGCCGGGCGCCGCGACATCGGCGGGCCCCGGCGAGACGGACTGCTCGGGAGAGGGCGAGTTCGCGGGTGACTGCGCGCCGGTGCCGATCGCGACGGTGCCGGTGGCGAGCAAGCCGATGACCACGGCCGTACCCGCGACGATCGCGGCGCGCCGGCGGCCGGTGAGCCTGCGGATCCGGGACTTCGGCAGCTCCTTCTCGGCGCCGCGGCCTGCGCGGGTCGGCCGGTCGACGGCGGGCAGTTCCTTCGTCTTCGGTGCGACGGCGGTCGCGGGAACCTCGGCGAGCGCCGCGACCGGGGCGGTGTCGATCGCGCTGTCCATCAGATCCCCGGCCAGCGCGGCCGCCCCGCGAGCGCTGGTGTTGGCAGGCTCGGGCGCGGCGACGACCGGGAGACCGAACTCACCCGAGATCAGCTCGCCGACCAACGGGATCGCGCCGCCGCCGCCCGTCAGCAGGACCCGGCCGATGTCGCCGACGTCCAGTCCCGCGCGGTGCACGGTGTCGCGAATGAGGTCGAGGGAGGTGAGCAGCGGGCCGCGGATCAGTTCTTCCAGCTCGCCGCGCACCAGACGGATCTGGTCGCCCACACCGGAAGCGGGGTCGAGCCGGACCGGGACGACCGTAGCGGTATTTATGGAAAGCTCTTCTTTCGCTTTTTTGCAGCGCTCTCGCAATACCGATAATTCGCGTTCCACGACCGGGTCGAACGGATCGAAATCATTTCCACGCAATGCGTTAGCCAGCACGTAACGCATGGTCAGCAGATCGAATTCCGAACCGGCGACGTCGGTGGAACGCAACGAGGCCAGCAGCGCAGTCTGAGTTCCGGTGCGCACCACCGAGACCGTGCACCCGGTCGCGCCGAGGTCGTAGACGACCAGCGCGCCGTCGCCGAGCGGACCGTGCGCGGCCTCCAGCCACTGCACCGCCGCCGTCGGCTCTGGGACGAGCGTCACATCGTTCAGGCCCGCCGAGTCGAACGCGGTGCGCTGCACGTCGATCGTGTGCCGCGACCACCACGCCGGATGGCAGGCGACCACGGCATCGGGCTCTTGCCCTGTGGCATGGGCGATTTCGTCGATCAGACAGGTGACGGCCGTCGCCACCAAGTCCTCCGCCGCATGCGCGGAACCATTTTCGGCCAGGATGTCGACCGGATCGCCGACGCGAGCCAGAAACCCTTCCAGCACCGCATCACTGGAGTGTCTTCCGGTGCGCCGCGCGCCATTCCCGAAGGAAGGCGGGGCGTCCCGGCTCAAACGCAACACACTCGGGTGGTTCGCGACGGTGCCACCCGCGGCCGGCCCGGCCTGGGTGTCGCCGATCTCTCCCGTCGTCGCCACGGCGACCGAATTCGACGCCCCGACCTTGATGCCGAGCGCCAGACGCTGTGTCATTGGTGAACCTCGTTAGGGGAAAACCGTGTGATCCGGTAGTCGCTGCTGGGTTGTTCGGTGGTGCGAGATAGCCGAGTGATCCGGCCGACCTGTCAGATCTGTCGGTAGCTGGGGAGCCGCCGTTACCGGGTAGGGGAAGGTGCGGGGTAATTCCCCTAATGGCCGTCCGGCCCCTAACGGGTTGCACCCGTGATTGGTAGGGGTCCGCCCCGTTCCCCCGTAACACAATGCGTGCCTAGCGTGAAATGCATTCCAACGAGAGCGGATCGCGTGGTCCGCCGATCCCAGGAGACGATCCTCGATGACCCCCAACGTGATTCTCGAGTTCATCCTCGGCCTGCTGCGCGACCGCGAGGCCGCGGTAGGTTACTGCGCCAACCCGGAAGGCGCGCTGGCGGCCGCGGGACTCTCCGCGGTCACGCCGGAGGACATCGCCGCGGTCGCCCCGATGGTGGCCGAGTCGGCTCTGGTCGCGGGCGGCTCGCAGCTGTCGGCGATCGTCGCGGCGGGCACCTCGGCTTCGGCCGGAGCCGCCGCGGCAGGCGGTGTCGGCGCCGCCGCCTCGGCGGGCGCGAACGCGGCGGTCGGCGCGGCGGCGAACGCAGGCGTCGACCTGGGCGCCGACGTGAACACCGACATCGACCTCGGCCTCGGTCTGAACACCGGACTGAACGGCGATCTCGGCGCAGGCCTCGACCTGGGCGGCGCGCTCGGCGCGGGCCTCGGGGCCGTCGTGAACGCGGGCACCGACCTCTCCGCCGATCTGGGTGGCGCGCTGGGCACGACCGTAGGAGCGGGCGCGCAGGCCGTGGCCGATCTCGGCGGCAGCCTGACCGCGGGCCTCGACGGCGTCCTCGGTGCGGGCGCGGGTGTCGGCGGCGCGCTCGGCGCGGTCACCGACATCGCCGCGGGTGTCGGCGGGGGTCTGGATGCGTCGGTCGGCGCGGGTCTGGAGGGTGCGCTCGGCGCCGGTGCCGGTTTGACGGGTGCTGTGGGTGGCGCGGTGGGTGGCGTCGCCGATATCGCCGCCGGGCTGGATACGTCGGTCGGTGCGGGGCTCGAGGGCGCGCTCGGCGCGGGTGCGGGTCTGACCGGTGCCGTCGGCGGGGCTTTGGACGGTGTCGGCGATCTCACAACCGGCTTGACCGGCGGCCTCGGCGGGGCATTGGACGGTGTGCTGGGCGTCGGCGCTGGGCTCGGTGCTGGTTTGGGGGGTGCCGTTGGTGCGGGTGCCGAAGCCGGTGCCGGTCTGGAAGGCGCGATCGGCGCGGGCGCTGACCTCGGCGGCGATCTCTCGGCCGGTATCGGTGGCGCTGTGGATGGTGCGCTGGGCGTTGGGGCTGGGCTCGGTGCTGGTTTGGGGGGTGCCGTTGGTGCGGGTGCCGGTCTCGGTGCGGGTCTGGAAGGCGCGATCGATGCCGGCGCTGACCTCGGCGGCGATCTGTCCGCCGGTGTCGGTGGCGTGGTCGACGCGGGTGCCGGTCTGGGCGCGGGCTTGGGCGGCGCGCTCGGCGCGGGAGCCGAATTGAGCGGTGACGTGGCCGGCGGTCTGGGTGGCGCGCTGGACGCGGGCCTCGGCGCGGGCGCGAATCTCGGTGCCGGACTGGAAGGCGCGTTGGGCGCGGGGCTGGGCGGCGCGGTTGGCGCGGGCGCCGAGCTCGGCGGCGACCTGTCCACCGGAATCGACACCGCCATCGGCGCGAGCGGTGACATCGCCACCGGAGTCGGTGCGGGCCTGGATGGGGCATTTGGTGCGGGCGCGGAAGTGGGTGGCGACCTGTCGGCCGGTCTCGGCGGTGCGGTCGGTGCGGGTGCCGAAGTCGGTGCCGGTCTGGGCGGCGGTCTGGAAGGCGCGATCGATGCCGGCGCCGAGCTCGGCGGCGATCTGTCGGCCGGTGTCGGTGGCGTGGTTGACGCGGGTGCCGGTCTTGGCGCGGGTCTGGGCGGTGCGCTGGATGCTGGTGCGGAGTTCGGCGGCGATGTGGTCGGTGGTCTCGAAGGTGCGCTGGATGCGGGCCTCGGCGCGGGCGCGGGCCTGGGTGCGGGTCTGGAAGGTGCGGTTGGTGCGGGCGCCGAGTTCGGTGGTGACTTGTCCACCGGAATCGACGCCGCGATCGGCACGGGTGGCGATATCGCCACCGGTGTGGGTGCGGGTCTGGACGGCGCGATCGGTGCGGGCGCCGGGTTCGGCGGTGACTTGTCGGCCGGTCTCGGTGGCGCGATCGGAGCGGGTGGCGATATCGCCACCGGTGTGGGTGCGGGTCTGGACGGCGCGATTGATGCGGGCGCCGGGTTCGGCGGTGACTTGTCCGCTGGCGTGGGTGGCGCGATCGATGCGGGTGCAGAGGCCGGTGCCGGTCTGGGCGCGGGTCTAGGCGGTGCGCTGGATGCGGGCGCCGGGTTCGGCGGCGATGTGGCCGGTGGCTTCGAAGGTGCGCTGGATGCGGGCCTCGGCGCGGGTGCTGGCCTGGGTGCGGGTCTGGAAGGTGCGGTTGGTGCGGGTGCCGAGTTCGGTGGTGCGCTGAACGGTGGGGCCGAGGCGGGCGCGAATCTTGGTGCGGGCGTTGGCGGTGCGGTCGATGCGGCCGCGAACCTGGGCGGCGATCTGTCCGCGGGTATCGATGGCGCGCTGGATGCGGGCGCGGGTCTTGAAGGTGCGCTGGATGCCGGCCTGGGTGCGGGCGCGGACCTGGGTGCCGGATTCGACGGTGCCTTCGGCGCGGGTACCGAACTCGCCGGTGATCTGTCGGCCGGTCTCGGTGGCGGCTTGGAGGCTGGTCTGGGCGGTGCGGTCGACATGGGTGCGAACCTCGGTGGTGATTTCGCTGCCGGTGTCGGTGGTGCGCTGAACGGTGGGGCCGAGGCGGGCGCGAATCTTGGTGCGGGCGTTGAGGGTGCGCTCGGAGCGGGTGGTGCTGTGGCCGGTGGGCTCGAGGGTGCTTTCGATGCTGGAAGCGAGGCGGGCGCGGGTCTGTCGGCTGGTCTGGAGACCGGTCTCGGCGGGGCTGTCGATGCGGGTGCGAACCTCGGTGGCGACTTGGCCGCTGGTTTCGGTGGTGCGCTGAATGCGGGCACGGAGGCTGGTGCCGGTCTGGAAGCTGGTCTCGGCGGGGCGGTTGATGGCGGTGCGAATTTGGGCGGTGATCTGGCCGCCGGTGTCGGTGGTGCATTGGATGCGGGTGCTGGTCTGTCGGCTGGGATCGGTGGTGCGGTCGATGCGGGCGCGAACCTTGGCGGCGATCTGTCCGCTGGTCTCGAGACCGGTCTCGGTGGTGCGGTCGATGCGGGTGCGGATCTCGGTGGCGATTTGGCCGCTGGTTTCGGTGGTGCGCTGAATGCGGGCGCGGAGGCTGGTGCCGGTCTGGCCGGTGGTCTGGAGGCTGGTCTCGGTGGGGCGGTCGACGCAGGCGCGGACCTTGGCGGTGATCTGTCCGCTGGTTTCGATGGTGCGGTGGATGCCGGCGCGGGTCTGTCGGCTGGTCTGGAGACCGGTCTTGGTGGTGCGGTCGACGCGGGCGCGAACCTGGGCGGAGGTCTGTCGGCTGGTCTCGAGACCGGTCTCGGTGGTGCGGTCGACGCAGGTGCGAACTTCGGCGGCGATCTGGCCGGTGGGCTGGAAAGTGCTGTGGGCGGTGCCATCGAAGCGGGTGCCGGTCTGGAGGGCGGCGTCGAGGGCGCGGTCGACGCGGGCGCTGCGTCCGGAGCAGGCTTGGCGGCCGGGCTCGGCACCGCGGCGAGCGCCGGTGCGGAGTTCGGTGGTGAGTTCGCCGGTGGCATCGATGGGGCCATCGACGCCGGGGCCGGGCTGGAGAGCGGCTTGCAGGGCGCGGTGGAGGCGTCCGCCGGCGTCGGGTCCGGTGTTTCCGGCGGGGCGAACGCGGGTGCTCAGACGGTCACCGGTCTGGAGTCGAGCGTGTCAGCGGGGCTCGGCAGCGTTCTCGGCGCGGAGCAGGAGATCGGCGGCGGGCTGAACAGTGATCTCGGCGGCGTGCTCGCCAGCGGCGCGCAGGGCGGCGCCGAACTGGGCGGCGGCTTGCAGGGTCTGGTCGGTGGCGTGACCGGGTTCGGCGGCGGTGTGTCCGGCGGTGCGGACGCCGCTGTCGAGGCGGGCGGCGAATTCGGAACCGGTTTGGAGACCGGCCTTTCCGGCGGTCTCGAAACCGGCGCTGCGGCGGGTGCGGATCTGACGGGCGGTCTCGGCGGCGCGCTCGGCGCGGGCGGGCAGGCGGCGTCCGGAATCGAAGCGGGTCTGTCAGCGGGCCTCGGCGCCGCCGGCCAGGCGGGCGCCGGTCTCACGGCCGGTCTCAACGGCGCCATCGGCGCGGCTGGTCAGGCCGGGGCCGGACTGGAATCGGGCCTGTCGGCCGGACTCGGCGCGGCGGGGAACGCGGGCGCGGGTCTGCACAGCGGTCTCGAGTCCGGTCTCGGTGCCGCGGGGAATGCGGGTGCTGGTCTGCACAGCGGTCTGGAGACGGGCATCGGTGGCGCGGCGGGCGCGGGAGCGGGCCTGCACAGCGGTCTCGAGACGGGAATCGGTGGCGCGGCCAACGCCGGTGCTGGTCTGCACAGCGGCCTGGAGACAGGTATCGGTGGCGCGGCCAACGCGGGCGCGGGTCTGCACAGCGGTCTCGAGACCGGCGTCGGCGGTGCGGCTAACGCGGGTGCTGGTCTGCACAGCGGTCTGGAGACGGGTATCGGTGGCGCGGCTAACGCGGGTGCTGGTCTGCACAGCGGTCTGGAGACCGGCGTCGGCGGTGGTCTGAGCGGCGGTCTGGACTCCGGCATCGGCGGCACGGCGAGCAGTGGCCTCTCCACAGGAGCCTCCAGCTCCTTCCACGGCGGCGCGGACGCAACGCACTCGGCCGGCGCGGGAGCACAGGGTGCGCTCGGCGGCGGAACGGACCTGGGTGGCAGCATCGGTTCCACGGCGGAGACCACCGCGCACACCTGGTCCTCGCTGGACGTTTCGAGCGCATTCGGCAGCGGTTTCGACGGCGGCACCAATGCGACCGGCGAGACCTCGCTGTTCGCCGAGGGCGCGTCGAGCGTCGATCTCGGCGGGTCGACCGACCTGTCGGGTGATGCGTTCCTGCACTGAGAGAGGTCGATATCGCGATGGGGACACCCGTATCCGCTTCCGCGCCCGCGGTACCGCTGCTGTCGGTACTGGGTGAAACCATCGCCGCGGCGTCGCATCGTGATCGCGGGTCAACTCGGCCAGGGCAAGAGCCGTTTCGTGAACGCGCTGCTGAACGTCGATATCTGCCCGGTCGGCGACGACGCGACCACCGACGTCCCCGCCACGCTCGTGCACGGCGATCAGGCGCACGCGGAGCTGCTGCTCACCGACCCGTACGGCGGCGGTGAGAGCCGGATTCCGGTGCCGATCGAACAGCTTCCCGAGATCGACGCCCGCCCCCCGCTCGCCGATGGCAGGCGGGTGCTGCGGATGGAGATCCAGCTGCCGAATCCGCTGCTCGCCGACGGCATCGTCCTGGTCGACACCCCCGGCGTCGGCGGACACGGAAACGCGGGCGCCACAACGGTTCTCGGCATAGTCCCGGCCGCCGACGCGGTGTTCGTGGTTTCCGACGCCTCCACCGAGATCACCGAACCCGAGCTGGTGTTCCTGCGTCAGGTGCGCGAGCTGTGCCCCACGGTCGCGCTGTTGCTCACCAAAACCGACCTGTACCCGCATTGGCGGCGGGTCCACGAAGCGAATCTCGGCCACCTGCATCGCGCCGGGTTGGACGTGCCGATCATCCCGGTCTCGGCGCTGCTGCGCGAGCACGCCATGCGCCTACAGGACGCCCAGCTCGGACTGGAGTCCGGCTTCGGTGTGCTGTATCAGTTCCTGCGCGAGCAGGTGGTCGCTCGCGATCAAGCCGCGACCCGTGCCGCCGTCGCCCGCGATATCCAGTCCGCCGCGGAACATCTGGCGCTCGCGTTGGGTAGCGAACTCGTCGCGCTGCGCGACCCGAATCAGGGCGCGGCCGCGATCCGGGAACTCCGAGCCGCGAAAACCGCTGCGGAAGAACTGCATCGGCGCACCGCCGCCTGGCAGCAGACACTCACCGACGGAATCACCGATCTGGCAGGCGATGTCGACCACGATCTGCGAGATCGCCTGCGCGGCTTGACTCGGACCGGCGAGGAGTGGATCGACGAGCACGATCCGGGCAGGCACTGGGACGCGATCGCCGAATGGCTCGCCGGCACCGTCGACAGCGCGCTCGGCGACAACCTGCTGTGGACCCACAAGCGCGCGATCCAGTTGGCCGAGCGCGTCGGCGAACACTTCACTCACATCGGCGCGGTGGAGCTGCCCGATGTGAAGAGCGGGCTGAACTCCGAGGAAAGCCTCGCCGGGTGCGGCACCCTCGCCGATCTGGAGCCGGATATCGGTTTCGCCAGCAAACTGCTCGTCGGCATGCGCGGCTCCTACGGCGGTGTGCTCATGGTGGGCCTGGCCAGCACCTTCGCCGGGCTGGCCATGCTCAACCCGATTTCCATCGGCGCGGGACTCATCGTGGGCGGCAAGGCATTCCGCGACGACAAACAGGCCCGCTTGGCCCGCCGCCGCGTCGAGGCCAAGAACGCGGTGCGCCGCTTCGTCGACGACGTCGCGTTCCAAGCGGGCAAGGAGTCCAAGGACCGCCTGCACAGCATCCATCGCGCGCTGCGCGATCACTACAGCGGTGTCGCCGAGCGCGGCCTGCGGTCCATCGAGGATTCGCTGCGCGCCGCGCAGGAGGCGGCCAACATGGAGACCGCGCGCCGCACCGAGCGCTGCGCGGTGCTGGAACGCCAGCTGCGCTTCGTCGCGGAGTTGCGCCGCTACGCCGACGCCATGCAACAGCCCATCGACGCGACCGTGCCGAGAGCTCTCGGTACGGTATCGGGGTGATCACGACACCCCACTCGCGCTCGACCAGGGGCGCCGCCTCTTTCCGGTGCGCCGTCGAGACCCGAACCGGCGTGCACGCCGCGGGGCGCCGGTGACCACGAGGGTCGCGCCCGGCATCGTCGTCGAGGCGCACCGGTTGGTGGACGCGGCCAGGCAGGCGTTCGCGCGCGAGCCGCGGCCGAGGGCGCTGCTCGCGGACTGCGCGCGCAGGCTGGATCAGCCGCTGCGCGTCGCGCTGGCGGGTTCGCTGAAAGCGGGCAAGTCCACGCTGCTGAACTCGCTCGTCGGCCAGGACATCGCGCCCACCGACGCGACCGAGTGCACCAGGGTGGTCACCTGGTACCGCAACGGCCCGACCCCGAGCGTCACCGCCTACGCCCCCGACGGCGCTGCCGCGAATGTGGTGGTGCGCCGTGGCGGCGGCGCCCACGGACTGACCTTCGACCTGCAACGGCTGAACTGGAACGCGCCCGGCCCCCGCGAGGTCGACCACCTCGAGGTCGAATGGCCCGCGGCCGCACTGGCGCACACCACCATCATCGACACTCCCGGCACGTCATCGCTGTCCCGCGAGGTGTCGCGCCGCACCGCCCGCCTGCTGACGCCGGACGACGAGGACGCCGCGGCCGCCGAGCACGTCTCGGTCCCCGGCGCCGACGCGGTCGTCTACCTGCTGCGCAGGCTGGACGCGACCGACATCCGCTTCCTCGAGCGTATCGGCGCGGGAACCGGTGCGCGCCAGGGCGGTTCGGGCCTGGCCGGTCCGCTCGGAGTGGTCGGCGTGGTCTCGCGGGCCGACGAGATCGGCGCGGGACGCATCGACGCCTTGGATTCGGCCCGCGATGTGGCGTCTCGCTTCGCCACCGAGCTGGAGCGAACCGGCTTGTGCCAGGCCGTGATTCCCGTCGCGGGACTGCTGGCCTTCGCCGCGGCGACGCTGCGTCAGCAGGAGTTCGCCGCCTTCCAGGCGTTGGCGGGTGTTCCGGTCGACGAGCTGACCGCAGCGATGTTGTCGGCGGACCGCTTCGCGCGCCCCGACATTCCGCTGCCCGTCCCGCCGGAACTGCGCGCCCAGCTCGCCGAGCGCTTCGGCCTGTTCGGTATCCGCATGGCGGTCACCCTGATTCGGCTCGGCGTCCGCGACTCCGCCACGCTTGCCGCCGAATTGACCAGCCGCAGCGGCGTAGACGAGCTGCGCTCGGTGCTCGACGTGCAGTTCGGCCAGCGCGCCGACCAGCTCAAGGCGCATTCGGCGCTGACCGCCCTGGCGCGGGTCCTGACCGTCTATCCGGGCACTTCGGCCGACCAACTGTTGCCGCGGGTCCGCACCCTGCTCGCCGACGTGCACGGTTTCGCCGAACTGCGTCTGCTCGGCCGCCTGCGCACCGACGAATTGACGCTGCCCCCAGCCGATCTCGCCGAACTGCATCGATTGATCGGCGGCTCCGGCATCGCACCGCACCTGCGCCTCGGCCTCCCGGTGCACGCGGGCCCGGAGGCGCAGCGAGCGCAGGCCGTCGCCGCGGTGCGCAAATGGCGCGAACGCGCCCGCCACCCGATGGCCGACCAGCTCACCACCCTCGCCTGCCTGACCGCCGCCCGCAGCGCCGAGGGAACCCTGAGCATGCTGCCCCCGGCCCCGGAAATGCGCATGGGTCGCCGCTGACCAGCGCCCGATCCCGGCCTGATCACTCGGGTCCGGCACGCGGCCGGAAGTGGCGCCGGTTCCTCAGCCGACGCATCGACGCGGCGGCCCAAGGCATGCGCCGCTGACCGCCTGCACGACCGGTCAGGTCGGCAGGCCCTCGGCCACCTTGTCATCGATGGTGACGCGGACCAGTGCGGCGGCCAGATCGGCGGCGCGGTCCCGGGGTGCCAGATCGGCCAGCTCGTCCGGCGCGGCGGGCAGGCCGACGCGACGGGCGCCGCGCAGGGCGCGGTCGTCGAAGTGGGGTCGCGCCCAGGACCAGGTGTCCTGGACTTCGCGGAGGAAGATGTCGCTGCCGGTGGGACCGATGCCGTCGAATTCCTGGAGCAGGTCGGCTGCTCGGTCGGGGTCGCCGTCCGCTGCGGCGGCCAGTTCGCGCAGGTCGCCGTGGTATTGCTCGAGAACGCGTTCGGCGTTCGCGCCGAGCCGGGTAGCGGTGCTTTCGTCGTAGCGCTTGTAGTGGGCGCGACCGAGGGCGTCGACCAGGTCCTGCCAGTCGGCGTCGGCCACCTTCTGCGGTGTCCGGTACCCGCTGTGGGCCAGTTCTTTGGCGGCGGCCACCGCGATGTCCGCGGAGATCCGGGTGCTCATGAGCTCGGCGAGCATCAGCAGTTGGAACAGCGGCGCGGGTTTGTCCGCGAGCTCGATACCCGCCTCGGCGGCGTACCCCGTGCCCGCGCGATCCAGCAGAGCCCGCACAACCTCACGATCACCCATCACGCCCTCCTCGCTCGACTACCGAACGCGTACCCATGCCCGCTGCGTTGATGCACGGCGAAATCCACGGGAGAGAATGGTTGCTCCGAGCGGGCGGGAAGCCACCGTCTTTCTCCGTCGAATCCATTCGACTCCCGTCGAGAGAGAAATGGTGGTCGAGGCCGACAGGCTCAGGGCGCGATTGCGGAGCTGGACGGATCGATGAGGATCTTGGCGTGGCGCTCCGGATTGCCCAGCGCGGTGAACGCGCTGTCGATGCCCGCCAACCCGACGGTGCCGGTGATCAGGGGCGCCGGGTCGACCTTGCCGTCGGCGATCATGTGCAGCGTGTCGCGGAACTCACCGGGGTCGTAGCCGAGCGCGAAGCGCAGCTCGATCTCCTTGTTGATCGCCATCGCCGGGTGGAAGCGGTCGGTCTCCATGCACACGCCGACCACGACGACCCGCGAGAGCGGGGGAGCCGCGGTGAGTATCTGATCGATGATGCCCGGCACGCCGACGCATTCGAAGATCACCGGCCCCGCCGGTCCCGCGTCGAACGTGTGCGCGAGCCGAAAGACATACCACCACGGCAGATTCGGGACTCGGCGCAGTCGCTGCATGGTGTCGAAGCCGAGCCCGAGCAGATCCGTGACGCTGCCGATCCCTTTCTTCGGCGCTGCCTCCCAGGGTGATTCGGCCGCCGGATCCACCACCACGTCCGCACCGCACGCGGCCGCCAGCTCACGGCGGCGCGGGGAGAAATCGCTTGCGATCACGGTGCGGACGCCCGCTGCCTTCAGCATGCTGATCACCGCGAGACCGATAGGCCCGCAACCGATCACGAACGCTGCGCGCCCCTTGCCGACTCGCCCTTTGCGAACCGCGTGCCAGGCCACCGCCATCGGTTCGGTGAGCGCGGCGAGTTCGGCCGAGAGCCCGTTCGGCACCGGCATGGTCATGGACTCCTGCACCACCACCTGCTCGGCGTAGCCGCCTGGGGCGGCCGTCGACAGTCCGGTGAGATGCGGCTGCCCGTCGTGCCGAATGATCGGCAGCGCGACCACTTTCGTCCCGGGCTTCCAGCGCTTCCGGCACCCTGGCCCGTATTCGACTATCTCCCCGCTGAATTCGTGCCCGAGCACCACGCTCTGCTCGGCCCGCATGAACGCGTCGTACCCGGTCGCACTCGCCAGCTCGGCCATCTCGTCGGCATGGGTGCGAGCGTGCAGATCGGACCCGCAAATCCCGCACCGCACCACGTCGAGCAAGACCTGCCCGCGCCCGGGCCGCGGCGCTGGCAACTCCTCGACCTGGAACTTCGTATTCGTCACGACAGCTGCTCGCATACCGGAACTCCTCTCGGACACCCCGCGCCGAACCTATCACCGCCCGCCCCGCCCACGGGCACGAACGACCAGCCGGTATCCCGCAGTCCGAGGACCGTACGGCGAACCCGAAGTCGGCTAGGTTGGCATCGTGACCACGGCTGACGCGGCTCGTGCTGCTGAGGAATTCTTGCGGAACCTGCACAACCGAGCGCCGGAAGCGATGGGTCGCTACGTCGCCGCGCACCGCTTGCCCGATGGCAGAACCAGCTATCAGTTCCTCGCCGAACGGGTCGCGCGCGCCCGGCGTGTGCTCGATCTCGGGTGCGGTGACGGCGCGCTGCTGGCGGTACTCGCCCGCGACGGCGCGACCGGGCTCGCCGGTGTCGACATCTCCGAGGGCGAGCTCGCGGTGGCTCGCCGGCGCCCCGAGCTGGTCGACGCCGATCTGCGCGAAGCGCGCGCCCAGGAGCTGCCCTTCGCCGAGGATTCCTTCGACGCGGTGGTCTGCCATATGGCGTTGATGCTGATGGCCGACGTCGAGCAGGTCATCGCCGAGACCGCCCGGGTGCTGCGGCCGGGCGGCAGGCTGGCCGTCGTCGTCGGCGCGCGGTCGGCCGAGGGCAGCGGGCTCGAGTTGTTCCTCGAGCTGGCGCGGCCGCTGTTCGCGCAGCGCCCCATCCCGCCGCTCGGCGACCGCCGCACCCGTAGCCGCGACGGATTGAACGAGCTGCTGACGGCAGCCGGTTTCGCGTCGATCACCTGGGAGGAGATCACCCTCGGCGGATCGGGCACACCCGAACAGGTATGGGACAACGCCATCGAAAAGTACTACGACACAACGACGCTCGCCGCCGAGGAAATCGCGGCACTGCGCCGCGAATTCCTCGCGCGAGCCGCGGCGCTGACCGAGGACGGATTGCTCACTCGCGGAGAGCGATCGGCGGTCGCCACGACCCGGCTACCCGCGAGCCGGTAACCGGAGCGACCCGCGCTCACCCGTTCACGAAGGTGAGGCTGGTCGCGTCGTAGCGGGTGCCCGCGATCTTTTCCGCCGGGGCGGCCGCCTCGATGGCGGCGAGATCCTCGGGGGAGGCGGAGACGGCGAGTTCGCCGAGATGCCGGGTGCGGACGTCGATCATGGTGCTACCTCCTGCGCTCGAAAAACCTGCTGGCACAAGACGCTAGGAGTTGGAGTGCGCTCCATGTCGAACAGTTCCGAGTGCGCCGCGAAATCCGTCGCTCCGCCCTTGATTCGAACGTATGTTCGGCTAGGATGGGAAGCGTCCCGCCTCCGATGGAGGTGTGCCGATAGAAGTGAGCCGAATGACCACTCGTTCGCCGGGTGGTGCAACGGTCAGCCGACCTACTTTTGGTCTACCTGTACGAGGGCAGGGTCGGCGCTCCGGTCAGCGAGCCGTGGGCGCCTTGACTTGGATTCGTCGCGAACCGCTGTCGGGAGCGACCGCGGCGGCGTGAGTGAATCACGCCGCCGCACTTTCAATGCCGTTGCCGCTGCGGCGAACTCGGTAGGAGCCGCAGTCGCCGCACTACCCGACCGCGAAGAGGACGGCCGTCGCGAGGACGACGAGGCCCGACATGCCCCATCCGATCGTGTTTCCCAGTTCGGTCCGGGACGCGCGGGTGGCCTTGTCCAGTCCCTCCTCCTTGGCCGAGGGGAGGAAGAACAACACGATGAAGCCGATCGGACCGGCCGCGAGCAGCCAGGCCAACGGCTGCAATCCCTTCTTGTAGGCGAGCGTGCCGACCAAGGTCATCATGGCGATCCCGATTGCGATCTGCATTCGTCCCTCATCCCCGAGCATTGTGCTGACCTGCCTGCATCGATGACGCGGAAAAGGTTGTTACACAGTGGAATCGAGAGAACCGGTGCACGTGCCAGCCTCCGGCCGTCGCGCGCGCCACCGGTTCGTCCGCGCCGCCCGGCGTCGCGAGGTCGACCGCAACGGCCGTCGCGCCCGTCGCCTCGGGTTCGGCGGTGGGTTGGCGGGCCCCGCCGACCGCGCGTACGCCCTCGGCGGTCAGGCGGCGCGCCGTCGCGAGTCCGATACCGCGGCTGCCGGGAATATCGCGCACGGGTCGCCGGTTGAGGTTTTCGACAATGTTGAGCGAGTCGGACTCAAGTTTCGTTTGACGCCCGGTGTGGATTGGGTGCAGGATTGAGCCGACCACGCTCAGCGTTGCTGGGACCGTGCTCCGTGAGGTGCTAGGGGCGAGGTCTCGCGGCGGTCGACAGAACACGCCGCAGGGCGAGCTGTCTCGCCTGGCACCGACACACAAGTACGTCAACTAGGAGGAAACAAACATGGCTCGTGCGGTCGGAATCGACCTCGGGACCACGAACTCGGTCGTCGCCGTTCTCGAAGGCGGCGAGCCGGTCGTGGTCGCCAACTCGGAAGGATCGCGTACCACCCCGTCGATCGTCGCGTTCGCGAAGAACGGCGAGGTGCTGGTCGGTCAGCCTGCGAAGAACCAGGCCGTCACGAACGTCGACCGCACCATTCGCTCCGTCAAGCGTCACATCGGCACGGACTGGTCCGTCGGCATCGACGACAAGAAGTACACCGCGCAGGAGATCAGCGCGCGCGTGCTGATGAAGCTCAAGCGCGACGCGGAGGCCTACCTCGGTGAGGAGATCACCGACGCGGTCATCACCGTGCCCGCGTACTTCGAGGACTCGCAGCGCCAGGCCACCAAGGAAGCCGGTCAGATCGCCGGTCTGAACGTGCTGCGCATCGTCAACGAGCCCACCGCGGCCGCGCTCGCGTACGGCCTGGACAAGGGCGACAAGGAACAGACCATCCTGGTCTTCGACCTCGGTGGCGGCACCTTCGACGTCTCGCTGCTGGAAATCGGCGAGGGCGTCGTCGAGGTTCGCGCGACCTCCGGTGACAACCACCTCGGTGGCGACGACTGGGACGAGCGGGTCGTCAAGTGGCTGGTCGACAAGTTCAAGGCCAGCTCGGGCATCGACCTGACCAAGGACAAGATGGCCATGCAGCGCCTGCGCGAGGCGTCGGAGAAGGCCAAGATCGAGCTGTCCTCGTCGCAGTCGACCTCGATCAACCTGCCCTACATCACCGTCGACGCGGACAAGAACCCGCTGTTCCTCGACGAGCAGCTGACCCGCGCCGAATTCCAGAAGATCACCTCGGACCTGCTGGACCGCACCCGTGCGCCGTTCCAGTCCGTGATCAAGGACGCGGGCATCAACGTGGCCGACATCGACCACGTCGTCCTCGTCGGTGGCTCGACCCGTATGCCCGCCGTCTCGGACCTGGTCCGCGAGCTCACCGGCGGCAAGGAGCCCAACAAGGGCGTGAACCCGGACGAGGTCGTCGCCGTCGGCGCCGCCCTGCAGGCCGGCGTGCTCAAGGGTGAGGTCAAGGACGTCCTGCTGCTCGATGTGACCCCGCTGTCGCTGGGCATCGAGACCAAGGGCGGCGTGATGACCAGGCTCATCGAGCGCAACACCACCATCCCGACCAAGCGTTCGGAGACCTTCACCACGGCCGACGACAACCAGCCGTCGGTGCAGATCCAGGTGTTCCAGGGTGAGCGCGAGATCGCCTCGCACAACAAGCTGCTCGGCTCCTTCGAGCTGACCGGCATCCCGCCTGCCCCGCGCGGCGTGCCGCAGATCGAGGTCACCTTCGACATCGACGCCAACGGCATCGTGCACGTCACCGCCAAGGACAAGGGCACCGGCAAGGAGAACACGATCAAGATCCAGGACGGCTCCGGCCTGTCCAAGGAGGAGATCGACCGGATGGTGAAGGACGCCGAGGCGCACGCGGCCGAGGACAAGGCGCGTCGCGAGGAGGCGGAGACCCGCAACCAGGCCGAGTCGCTGGTGCACCAGACCGAGAAGTTCATCAAGGAGAACGAGGACAAGGTGCCCGCGGACGTGAAGTCCAAGGTCGAGGCGGCCATCGCCGAGGCCAACGAGGCGCTGAAGGGCACCGACATCGCGGCCGTGAAGTCCGCGGTGGAGAAGCTCGCCACCGAGTCGCAGGCGCTCGGCCAGGCCATCTACGAGGCCTCCGCCGCCGAGCAGGCCGCGTCCGGCGACGGCGCGTCCAGCTCCGCGAGCGACGACCAGGTCGTGGATGCCGAGGTCGTTGACGAGCCGGTCGACACGGAGAAGAAGTGACTGAGGGCAACCAGGCCGATTCGGCACAGGAACCGATCACCTTCGTCGACAAGCGCAAGGTCGACCCGGCCACCGGTGAGGTTCGGGAACCGGTCGCGGACACCGCGGCCGGCCCCGGCCCCGAGGGCGGGAACGGTGCTGAAGGCAATGGCGTTCTGACTCCGGAGGGAGCCGAAGCGCTGGCCGAGACGATCGGTGTCGAGCTCGCCGAGCGCACCGCCGACCTACAGCGGCTGACCGCGGAATACGCCAACTACCGGCGCCGCGTCGAGCGCGATCGCAAGACCGCCATCGACGGCGCCAAGGCTGCCGTGGTCACCGAACTGCTCGGTGTGCTCGACGATCTGGATCGCGCGAGGGCCCACGGCGACCTCGAGTCCGGACCGCTGAAGTCGGTGGCGGACAAGCTGGTCGAGGCGCTGCGCAAGCAAGGCCTCGAGGAGTTCGGCGCGGAGGGCGAGCCCTTCGACCCGACCCTGCACGAGGCCGTGCAGCACGAGGGTTCCGGCGCGGATCCGGTGCTCGGTGTCGTGATGCGCAAGGGCTATCGGTTCGGCGATCGGGTGCTGCGGCACGCGCTCGTCGGGGTAACCGATGGCGTGGCCGATCTGGCCGAGACCGAGGCATCGGATGTAGATGCCAATGCGGACGACAATTAACACCTTGGGAGGAGGAGATACTCGGTGAGCCAACGGGAGTGGATCGAAAAGGACTTCTACAAGGAGCTGGGTATCTCCTCCAGCGCCTCGCAGGACGAGATCAAGAAGGCCTACCGCAAGCTCGCCCGCGACCTGCACCCGGACGCCAATCCGGGTGACACCAAGGCCGAGGAGCGCTTCAAGGCCGTCAGCGAGGCGCATGCCGTGCTGTCGGATCCGGCCAAGCGCAAGGAGTACGACGACACGCGAAAGCTCTTCGCGGGCGGCGGTTATCCGCGCGGCGGGTTCACTCCCGGCGGCACGGGCGGCTTCTCGCAGGAATTCAACATCGGCGACATCTTCGGCGGCGCCACCACGGGCGACGGCGGGCTCGGCGACCTGCTCGGCGGCTTGTTCAACCGGGGTGGCGCTCGCACCACGAGCCGTCCGCGGCGCGGCGCCGATGTGGAGACCGAGACGACGCTCGGCTTCCGCGAGGCCGCGCAGGGCGTGACCGTTCCGCTGCGGATGACCAGTCCGTCGCCGTGCACCACATGTCACGGCAGCGGCGCCAAGCCGGGGACCAGTCCCCGGGTCTGCGCCAACTGCAACGGAACCGGGGTGGTCAGCCGCAACCAGGGTGCGTTCGGATTCAGCGAACCGTGCGACGAGTGCCGGGGTTCCGGCTCGATCATCGACGACCCGTGCGTCGACTGCCACGGCAGCGGCATCCAGAACCGCACCCGGACCATCACGGTGCGGATTCCGCCTGGCGTCGGCGACGGTCAGCGGATCCGGTTGGCCGGACAGGGTGAGGCGGGACTGCGCGGTGCGCCTTCGGGCGACCTGTTCGTCACCGTGCACGTCAGCCAGGACAAGGTCTTCGGCCGTAACGGCGACGACCTGACCCTGGTGCTGCCGGTCAGTTACGCTGAATTGGTGCTCGGCACAACGGTCTCCGTGCCGACGTTGGAAGGGCGCGTCGGCGTCAAGGTGCCGCCCGGTACCGCCGACGGGCGGATCCTGCGGGTGCGTGGCCGCGGCGTCCCCAAGCGCGGCGGCGGCGCCGGTGACCTGCTGGTCACCGTCAAGGTCGCGGTGCCGCAGAAATTGGACAGCGATGCCACCGACGCGCTCAAGCGCTACCAGGAGGCGGAGCGGTCCAGCGGATTCGATCCTCGTGCGGGATGGGCAGGTGCGTGATGTCCACTGATCCGAAGAAGGCGTCCGGTGGGTCGCGAGCCGAGTTCTTCATGATCTCGGTGGCGGCCCAGCTGGCGGGCATGCACGCGCAGACACTGCGCACGTATGACCGGCTGGGACTGGTGACGCCGCAACGCACTTCGGGCGGCGGGCGACGTTATTCGGCGCGGGACGTCGAGCTGCTGCGCGAGGTGCAGCGGCTGTCCCAGGACGAGGGCGTGAACCTGGCGGGCATCAAACGCATCATCGAACTCACCAATCAGGTCGAGGAATTGCGGGAGCAGCTCGCCGAGATGCGCGCGGAGGTGGAGCGGCTGCGGGCGAGTTATCGCCCGGATCTCGCTCCGCCGCAACGCAGTACGGCGTTGGTGGTGTGGAAACCACGCAACCAGCGCTGAGGCGAGTGGAATTCGGGCCTCGCCGCCGACTCGTTTTCGGGTCCGCGGCGGGGCCCTTTCTCAATTCCGGGGCTTTTCCTCGGCCGAAAAGACGAGGAAAAGCCGAGGCGAATGTTGTTACCGGCGAGTTCGAGTTTGCTGTGCGAGTATCCGAGTTTGCTGGGACGCAGTGGATTCCGATGATCATGGTTCGCCACATGAGCAACCGACCGGTCCGCTTTCGCTGTCGCCCTGGGATGCGCAAAGATTGCCCCGCAGCAACTCTCGGCTCCGATCGCGGAGTTGCCACAAGATCGCTCCGCTCGGGTCAACTGGACGAGGCTTGCAAACCGAGGCGCGCGAATTCGGTGAGTGTGCGACTGAATTCACCGCTCTAGTACGGTCTTTCGGTCTGTTATTCGCGAGTTTTGCGCTTCCGTTTCTTGTTTCCACGGAATTCCACGCGTGATGTTTATTCGTTGCGTTCCGTTGCTGGCAAACCTCGCCTACACTCCTTGGCATCGGCTGCTGTCGAGTGTCCCGCAGCACTTTCACTCGCCGGCGCGCTCTGCGTTCTAGTGCGAAATGGGGTTGTGACACAAATGGATTCGCGGACTGTCGCTTTGATCAGAACAACGTTCAAGGCGGTTGCTGCGGAAGACGGCGGGCCGGAAAGGCTGGCCAGGTCGTTCTACGCGATCCTGTTCACGGACTACCCGCAAGTCCGTGATTTCTTCCCCGCTGCGATGGATTCACAGCGCGACCGCCTCGTCAAAGCTATCGGCTACGCCTTGGACCGGCTCGAGGAGCCCGACAAGTTGTTGCCGTTCCTCGCCCAGCTCGGCCGCGATCACCGCAAATACGGTGTGCAGGCCGAACACTACGCCGCGGTGGCCACCGCTCTGAAGATCGCGATGCGCCGCTTCGCGGGCACCGAGATGTGGACCGACGAGGTCGAGAAGGCGTGGGACGAAGGGTTGACCGTCATCGGCGACACGATGATGGGCGCCGCCGAGAAGGAGGCCACGCCCGCCGTCTGGTCCGGCCGGGTGCTGGAGAACCGGCTGGTCCTGCGCAATCTGGCGATCGTGCGATTACAACTCGACCAGCCGATGCAATACGCCGCGGGTCAATACATGAGCGTGCAGATCCCTTCGCGGCCGCGGATGTGGCGCTATCTCTCGCCCGCCGTGCCCGCGAACGCCAACGGCGAGATCGAATTTCACGTGCGCGGCGTGCTCGGCGGCTGGGTCAGCCCGGCCATCATCGGCCAGACGCAGGTGGGAGACCAGTGGCTGATCGGCTCGCCCCTCGGTGGGCTCGGCGTGCCGCGCAACACCAAGCGCAAGATGCTCATGGTGGGCTGCGGCACCGGTATCGCGCCGCTGCGGGCCCAGCTGATGCAAATGGCGTTGCGGCGAACGAATCCGAAAGTGCACCTGTTCATCGGCGGCCATCACCCGTGCGATCTCTACGATCTGGAGACGCTGAGCAAGCTGGCGATGGCCAACCGCTGGCTGACCGTGACGCCGGTCAGCGAGAGCGACGAAAACCCGTGGTGGTATTACGAATCCGGAGAGGTCGAGCGAATATGGCCGGGACTGGAGCCGCGCATGACCGGCCAGCTCGGCAAGGTCGTCGCCAGCTACGGCTCGTGGGCCGATCGTGACGTGCAGATCGTCGGCTCGCCCTCGATGGTGCAGACCACCAAGTTCCGCTTGATGGCGGCGGGCACCCAGACCAAACACATCCGCCACGATCCGCTGTTCTAGCGGACGCCCTCGCCGTTCCGGCGAAGGCCGGGATCCAAGCGGGTGACGACTATCCGCGAGTCTTCGACTGGATCCCTGCCTTCGCCGGAACGACGGCGGTCAAAGGCCTTCGTACTGAATGCGTTCGGCGGGCGTGCCGGTCTCGACGAGCCGGTCCACCGTGGCCCGCGTCATCGCGGGCGAACCGCAGACGAGCACCTGGTGACGGTCGAACGCGCCGTGCGAGCCGATCACGTCGGCCAGCGTGCCTTGCAGCAGTTCGTCGACGGGGAATCCGATGTCGACGCGCGTGTGCTCGTACCACTCGTCCTCCCAGTTCGGGTCCTCCAGGTTCTCCACCACCGGCACGATGGTGAGCCAGTCCAGCTCCTCGGCGAGCAGGACGAGCATGTCGGAGGCGTACAAGTCGCGCGGGGACCTGCCGCCGACGAACAGGTAGGTGCGCGGGGGCTCGGGCAGCCTGGCCAGTTCCAGGATCTGCGCGCGCATCGGCGCGAGACCGGTGCCGCCCGCGATCATCACCACCTCGTCACCCGCCGGATCGACGGTGAACGCGCCCTGCGGCGCGGCGATCCGCCACTCGTCGCCCTGCTGAGTGTCGGCGACCAACGAGCCGCTCAGCCAGCCGCCCGGCACGGTGCGCACGTGGAATTCCAGCTTGCCGTCCAGCGAAGGCGGTAGCGCGGGGGAGAGCCTGCGGCGCACTCCGGGCTGCTGTGGCACCCGGACCTCGACGGACTGGCCCGCGACGAACGGCACGAACTCGCCGATCAGACGGATCACCGCTACGTCGTGGCGCAAACGATGGTGGCCGACGACGGTCGAGGTCCACTCCTGTTGCGCGACTCCGTTGCCGAGCGCGCCCGGCTCCGTCATGGGAACTCCTCTGCTGTTGTGGGGTGCCGCGGCGCGTGGCCGCGGCGGATCAGACGGGATCGCAGCTGATGACGTGTTCGGGCGTGCCGACCGCGATGAGCGCCCTCCGGGTGTCGGCGATCATCCGCGCCGAGCCCGCGATCTGGATCTGGCGGTCGGCCCACGCGCCGAAGCTGGCCACCACCGCGCCCAGGTTGCCGACCAGCGTGCGGTGCATGCCGTAGGGCGCGTCGGAGGCCGGGTGCGGGTACCACCACGGATTGGTCTTCTGCTCGCAGACCGGGACTATGGTGAGCCACGGATTGCTCTGCGAGAGCTGCCACATGTTCTCCACGTCGTACAGGTCGCACGGGTAGCGGCCGCCGATGAAGAAGTGCACGCGCGGGTTGATGCCGCGCTGGCTCATCTCGATGAGCTGGGCGCGCAGCGGGGCGATGCCGGTGCCCGCGCCGATGAGCAGCACGTCGCGCCCGGTGTCGCGGTCCACGTGTAGTCCGCCGAGCGGGCCGCCGATCAGCCAGCGATCGCCCACCTGCGTCTCGTTGACGATGGCCGGGCTCACCCATCCGCCGCGAATCTTGCGCACGTGGAATTCCATCTCGCCGTAGGGATTCGACGGAATCGCGGGCGAGAGGTAGCGCCACATCTTGGGCCGCTGCGGCACGGCGATCGGGACGTACTGCCCGGCTTGGTAGGGCACCGGGCTGTCGGACTGCAAGCGCACGATGGCCAGGTCTTCGAGCACCCTGCGGTGGCCGACCACCGTCGCCTCCCAGTACGGCTGGGACTTGTCCGAGTTCGCGCCGATGGCCATCGACGCCGATATCAAGATCATGATGTCGCGCCAGCCCTCCTCGAGCTGACGGCTCCATGCCGCGCCGTTGTACACGCGGATCGCGGCGAGCAACGCGCGGCCCGCCTGATCGTAATGGGCGGCCTCGACGCCGTACTTTCGATGGTCGCGCGCCAACTGCTCGAGAAACTTCTGCGCGCGATCCCAGTATTCCAGGTGGTCGAGCACGAACTGGATGGCCGTGGACAACCGCTTCGGTTGCATGTCCATCGCGGGTGGGAACAGCTCGCGCAGGCGTGGATTCTCGGCGAACAGATGACCATAGAACGCACTGATCAACCGCTCGGGTCCGCCTGGTGACTCGGTCACCGAACGGAAGTTGGCGCGGACCAGCGCTGCCGAACGCGCATCCACGACGAGATTTCCTCTCTTCCCGCTTATAGCTGCGCATCCGCTATCGACTGCTGCGCAGGGACGTGCCCCTAACCGGCGGTCCTTCGCGGACAAGTATCCCCGAAAAGTCCGTGGTCGTGTGGGTATGCGCAGCATGCTCTCGACCGCTCCGGTTATCCCTCGGCTAAGTCGGCAGCTCGGGACGTCTGCCCGGCTGGCTCGCGGCGCTCACGCGCCCGCTGCTGCCTCGCTGCGCTCGGCCCCATGGTTGGGCCACCGACCAGGATAGCGGGGGCAGGTGAACCTGCCCACGGTGTGGTTCTCTGGATGGGTACCTGCAACGGGAGGACAGGGGCTGCTCGTGCGCCGTCTACGCACAAGTTGACCGCATCACCGGCGGCCCGATGTCAGGATGCCCCGGCAACGGTGGCGCGAACAGCGGGTGCGACTTGCTCGACGTAGTGGCGGACCTGCTGCCTCGGATCGCCCTCGGTCGGCTGCTCAGATGGCCAGCACGGTCTTGCCGCGTGCGCCCGCCGCGCCGAGGACGGCCGGCGCCTCCTCCAGCGGGACGGTCGCGTCGATCGGCACCACCACGTCGCCCGCCGCGACGCGGGTCAGCAGCCGGGTCAGTTCCGGCGCGCGGCCCTTGGATTCGAAGTTGCCGCCGCGCAGGCCGCGCTCGCGCAGCGCGGCCTCGTCGGCCGAGAACACGATGGAGTACACCGCGCCGCCCTCACGCACGAGTTCGGTCAGCGGCGCGAGCGCCTCGGGCGGGCTGACCAGGTCGAAGAGCACATCGACGCCGTCGGGGTTGGTGAAACGCACCGAATCGGCGACGGGCGCCTGGCTGTAGTCGACCGTCTCGGCCGCGCCGAGCCTGGCCATCCGATCGGCGGTGTCGCCGCGCGCGGTCGCGATGACGTGCGCGCCCGCGATATTGGCCAGCTGCACGAGAAAGGAGCCGACGCCGCCCGTCGCGCCGACGATCAGCACCTTCTGGCCGGGCCGGATCTGGGCCGCGTCGACCAGGTCCTGCGCGGTGACGCCCGCGGTCGGCAGGGCCGCGGCGGCGAGCGTGGTGATCGATTCCGGGATGGGCACCAGCGTCGCGTCCTGCGGCAGCACCGAGTACTCGGCGAAGCTGCCGTGGCCTGCGGGCGGCACCAGGAACTTGCCGACCACGCGGTCGCCGACCGTGAACTTCGTGACGCCCGGGCCGACCGCGGCGACGCTGCCCGCGCCGTCCACCCCCAGGATCGCCGGAAAGTCGTGCGGCAGTTTGCCTTCCAGGATGCCCTTGGACATCTTCAGGTCGAAGGGGTTGACGCCCGCGGCGTCGAGCTGCACCTTGACCGTCTGCGGGCCGGGCTCGGGCACCGGCATCTCGGCCAGCTCGACGGGATCTCCGAACTTCCGTACCACGATCGCGCGCATCGGTTTCGCTCCTCGGTTCGGCTGAAGGGTGATGCATCACTAACCGTCTTGGTGCTCGTATGCATCCCTACACCACCGGCGCTGCGATTCACGGCATTCGACGATGGCGCGGCGTAGCGTTGAGTCGCCGAATCGGCCCGGCGGCGGGCTGTCGCAAAATTTTCAAACTTGAGCGGAACAGACTCAACCTCTCCCACGTTGAGACCGATAGGAACAGCACGAGCCTGTGCGTCATCGCGCGCGGGAAGGGCACTCGATGCTGGGGAATCGACTAGTAGGAAGGTGACTCGTGGACTCGTTCAATCCCACCACCAAGACCCAGGCGGCCTTGACCGCGGCCCTCCAGGCGGCGTCGGCCGCGGGCAACCCGGACATTCGTCCGGCGCACTTGCTGGTGGCGTTGCTGGATCAGACCGACGGCATCGCCGCACCCTTGCTGAAGGCCGTCGGCGTCGACCCGGCGACGGTCCGGCGCGAGGCACAGGACATTGTCGACCGGCTGCCGAGGGCGACCGGTGCGACCACGACGCCGAACCTCGGGCGCGAGGCGCTCGGCGCCATCACCGCGGCCCAGCGGCTGGCCACCGAACTCGGCGACGAGTACGTCTCCACCGAGCACGTCGTTGTCGGCCTCGCCGAGGGTGACTCGGACGTCACCATGCTGCTCACCAAGCACGGCGCGACGGCCGACGCCCTGCGCGACGCGTTCACCGCCGTGCGCGGCAGCGCCAGGGTGACCAGCCCCGACCCCGAGGGCAGCTACCAGGCGCTGGAGAAGTACTCCACCGACCTCACCGCGGCCGCGCGCTCCGGCAAGCTCGACCCGGTCATCGGGCGCGACACCGAGATCAGGCGCGTGGTCCAGGTGCTGAGCCGCCGCACCAAGAACAACCCGGTGCTGATCGGCGAGCCCGGCGTCGGCAAGACCGCGATCGTCGAGGGGCTCGCCCAGCGCATCGTGGCGGGCGACGTGCCGGAATCGCTGCGCGGAAAGTCCGTCGTCGCACTGGATCTCGGTGCGATGGTGGCAGGCGCGAAGTACCGCGGCGAATTCGAGGAACGGCTCAAGGCCGTGCTCGAGGAGATCAAGAACAGCGCGGGACAGATCATCACCTTCATCGATGAGCTGCACACCATCGTCGGCGCGGGCGCGACCGGAGAATCCGCGATGGACGCGGGCAACATGATCAAGCCGATGCTGGCCCGCGGCGAACTGCGCCTGGTCGGCGCGACCACGCTGGACGAGTACCGCAAGCACATCGAGAAGGACGCCGCACTGGAGCGCCGCTTCCAGCAGGTGCTGGTCGGCGAGCCCTCGGTGGAGGACACCGTCGGCATCCTGCGCGGCATCAAGGAGCGCTACGAGGTGCACCACGGCGTGCGCATCACCGACTCCGCGCTGGTGGCCGCGGCCACTCTCTCGGATCGCTACATCACCTCGCGGTTCCTGCCGGACAAGGCGATCGACCTGGTCGACGAGTCCGCCTCGCGCTTGCGCATGGAGATCGACTCGCGCCCGGTGGAGATCGATGAGGTCGAGCGCGCGGTGCGCCGCCTCGAGATCGAGGAGGTGGCGCTGACCAAGGAGACCGACGAGGCCTCCAAGCAGCGTCTGGAGAAGCTGCGCCAGGAACTGGCCGACGACCGGGAGAAGCTCAACCAGCTGACGACCCGGTGGCAGAACGAGAAGAAGGCCATCGACCAGGTCCGCACCCTCAAGGAGCAGTTGGAGAGCCTGCGCGGCGAGTCGGAGCGCGCCGAGCGCGACGGCGATCTCGGCAAGGCGGCCGAACTGCGCTACGGCCGAATCCCCACGCTGGAGAAGGAGCTGGCCAAGGCCGAGAAGGCCAACGGAGCCGCGCCGGACGGCGAGGTGATGCTCAAGGAGGAGGTCGGCCCCGACGACATAGCCGAGGTGGTGTCCGCGTGGACCGGCATCCCGGTGGGCAGGCTGATGGAGGGCGAGACCCAGAAGCTGCTCCGCATGGAGGAGGAGCTCGGGCGTCGTGTGGTCGGGCAGCGTGAGGCCGTGCAGGCGGTCTCCGACGCGGTGCGCAGGGCGCGCGCCGGCGTCGCCGACCCGAACCGCCCCACCGGCTCGTTCATGTTCATCGGCCCCACCGGCGTCGGCAAGACCGAACTGGCGAAGGCGTTGGCGGACTTCCTGTTCGATGACGAACGCGCCATGGTGCGGATCGACATGAGCGAGTACAGCGAGAAGCACGCGGTGGCCCGCCTGGTCGGCGCGCCGCCCGGTTACGTCGGCTACGACCAGGGCGGCCAGCTCACCGAGGCGGTGCGGCGCAGGCCGTACACGGTGGTGCTGTTCGACGAGATCGAGAAGGCGCACCCGGATGTGTTCGACATCCTGCTCGCCGTGCTCGACGAGGGTCGGCTCACCGACGGCCAAGGCCGCACGGTGGACTTCCGCAACACCATCCTCATCCTCACCTCGAACCTGGGTGCGGGCGGTGACAAGGAGTTCGTCATGAACGCGGTGCGCTCGGCGTTCAAGCCCGAGTTCCTCAACCGGCTCGACGACGTGGTCATGTTCCACGCGCTCGACGAGGAACAGCTGGAACTCATCGTCGACATCCAGCTCGACCAGCTGCAGAAGCGCCTGTCGCAGCGCAGGCTCAAGCTGGACGTCAGCGATTCGGCCAGGTTCTGGCTCGCGGTGCGCGGCTACGACCCGGCCTACGGCGCCCGCCCCCTGCGCAGGCTGATCCAGCAGTCCATCGGCGACACCCTCGCCAAGGAACTGCTCGCAGGCGAAGTCACCGACGGCGACACCGTGAAGGTCGGCGTCAGCAAGGACGGCGACGGCCTGATCGTCGGCCGCTGAGTGCGCCGGACGCCCCCGCTCCGAGTGGGGCGGGGGCGTCCGCGTATCTCGCCGAATCGGCGCGACTCCCGGCGGTTCCGCGTGTCGCCTGGCGGCACGCCGCTGTGCCTGTTTCCGAGGCGGCCCGGCGAAGGATCACTTCGTGCACCGATCTCGACCAGCTGAGCGAATGGTTGCGGCGGGCGGTGACGATCACCGACGTCGAGCAGCTCTTCGACTGAAGCGTCATCGGCGGGTCGCGGGCGGCGACTCCGTGGCGGTACGCACGAGGGGCGCTGCCGGACGAAATCCGGCATTGACCTTGCGCACGGGCCGGAGCGACGGCGAAGGTACGCCTACCCTGGAGGGCATGACGAACCCGAAGGATCCCTGGGGGCAGCGGCCGGAGGATGCGCCGACCGAACACCTCGGTCCGCCGGGTGCGTCCGGCTACGACCCGTCCGGGGACACCACTCGATACCCCTCGACCGAGCAATTCGAGTGGGGCCCGCCGCCCGCGAACGCCACCAAGCAGCTCCCGCCGATGGAGAGCCAGTGGGGCGCCTACGAGAGCGGCTACGGCCAGCAGTACCCGGGCCAGCAGTACCCCGGTCCGCCGGATCCGCACCACGCGGCCATGCCGCCGGGCGCGGCACCGCCGGGTGGCCCGCCCACGGATCAGCAACCGCCCAAACGCAATACGGGATTGTGGATCGCGCTCGTGCTCGGCGTCGTGGCGCTCGTCGCGGTGGCCGGGGTGGTCGCTGGGCTGGTGCTCGGCGGCCGTGACTCGTCCACCACCACGGCGGGCGGCAACACCACCGCGAACTTCCCGACCGGCGGCGCCTTCCCCACGCAGAACCCGTCGCCCCGCCAGCCATCGCCGAGCGGTCTGCCCGGTCTGCCCGGACTCGACGGCATCGGCGCGACCATGGGCACCATCAGCGCCAACGACGGCGGCCAGCTCACCATCGACACCGTCTCCGGCAACACCGTCGCCGTCCGGACCGACGAACTCACCCAGGTGATCTCGCTGTCCGGCGCCAAGCCCGCCGACCTGCCCGTCGGCGACATGGTCATGGTGCAGGGCGACAAGGGACCGGACGGATCGATCCGCGCAAAGATCATCATCAGCACCGCGCTGCCCGGCGGCGGAAGATGAGCGGCGAGGCGGGACTTCGTGCGGCGGCACAAGACGTACGGCCCGGCGCGGCACCAAAGAAGGCCCTCCACCGGCCGGGCCTATTAGGGTAGACCGCGATGACGGCTATGTGGTTCGGGTTGGCGGCGATCGCGCTTGTTGGCGCGATCGTGCTGCTGTATTTCGATCGGGTCCAGCGGCAGCGGTCCGGTCACGCGCGCCAGGTGTGGGCCAAGGCCCAGGGATACACCTACGTGTCGGTGGAACCGGCACTCCCGTCGACGTGGCGGCGCGGTGCGCTGGCCAAGCTCGGCTATCTGTCGGCGGTCGACGTGGTTTCCGGTATTCGCAAGGGCGAGAAGTTCGTTCTGTTCGATCTGGAGGACGCCGCGACGCTGGTCGCGGTGCGCCGCCAGATCGGTTCGGACATCGATGTCGACATGCGGCTCAAGACCGCGTCCCCGCCGAAGGACGCGGATCTGGAACTGCTCGGCGCCATCGGCGGCCGGGTCGTCTTCGCGACGAACCCGGAGATCGCCAGGCACGCGGTCGATCAGCGGATGGTCGCGTTCATCGAGACGCTGCCCGACACCGTGCAGATGCTCTGGAGCGAGGGCAACTGGACTCTCGGCATGCTGAATGTCGGTACGGCCTCGAAGGATTGGGAGTCCGCCATCGACTCGGTGCTGCGCCTGTCCGGTCTGCTGCACGTGCTGCCGCCGGTCAGCGACTCGCGCGGCGCCGACAACGCCGATAACGACTCGGGCCGCCCGCATCCCAGGACGCGCGGCCGCGCCGAGGAGTCGCAGGCGTCCGCCGCACGCGGGGCCTCCCGCGTTCTGCCGCCCGGCGCCGGCGACGACGACCGCGGCTACGACGATCGCGACGATCGGAATTTCGACGACAGCGACGGCTACGACGACGAGGACGAGTCGGGCGACCAGCCGCGACGTCCCTCGCTGGCCGTCGTCCCCGACGCCAGGGGACGCGAGGAACGCTGGTCCGACGACGAGCCCGAGAACGACTGGCGGCCGGAACCCGGCCGCGCCGACGACTGGGACGAGGATCCGCGCCCAGGGGCCCGCGCCGACGAGGCGGACCGCGCCGGCGGCCCCTTCCACCCAGGATTCCGTCCGTACCAGGGCCCTGTGCCGCAGTGACCGCTCGATTGGATTAGTGCCTCGATGACCGACAGCTCTGCTCCCGCGCGCCTGCCCGGCGCGACCCGCCCTATCGCACTGATCACCGGACCGACGTCCGGCATCGGTCACGGGTTCGCGCTACGGCTGGCGTCGCTCGGCTACGACATGGTGCTCGTCGCCAGGGACGCCGAGCGGCTGGAGGCGCTGGCCGCCGAGTTGGAGCGCAAATACGCCACCCGCTCGGAGGTGCTCGTCGCCGATCTCGCGCAGGCCGCGGACCGGGAGCGGGTGGCAGCTCGCGCTGCCGAGGGCATCGAATTCCTGGTCAACAACGCGGGTTTCGCGCATTCAGGAGAATTCTGGACGCTGCCCTACGAGCAGTTGCAGGCGCAGCTCGACGTCAACGTCACCGCTGTGCTCCAGCTCACCCACGCGGCGCTGCCGTCGATGATCGCCAAGGCCAAGGGGTCGATCGTCAACGTGGCCAGCGTCGCGGGTCTGGTCCCGGGTCGGGGATCGACCTACTCGGCCTCCAAGTCCTACGTCGTATCCTTCACGGAAGGGTTGGCGGGCGGACTCGCTGGAACCGGGGTCCGGATCCAGGCGTTGTGCCCCGGGTTCGTCCACACCGAATTCCACGAGCGAGCCGGTATCGAGATGTCCTCGCTGCCGAAACCGCTGTGGCTTTCCGTCGAGCAGGTCGTCGCCGGTTCGCTGAGTGATCTGGACAAGGACCGGGTGATCAGCGTGCCCGGTGCGCAGTACAAGGCGATCACCGCGGCGGTCGGACTCATCCCGCGAACCCTGCAGGTCCGAATGAATCGGGGCCTGTTCAATTCACGCGGAAGGACTTAGACATGATCGACGAGGCGACAACCAACGACTCTGCGCTCGGCGCCGACCGCGAGAAATTGGCCGCGCTGGTGCGCGAGCTCGCCGTCGTGCTCGGCAAGGTGACGCTTTCCTCGGGCAAAGAGGCCGACTACTACATCGACCTGCGCCGGGCGACCCTGCACCATCGCGCGGGGCCGCTGATCGGCAAACTGCTCCGCGAGCTCGTCGCGGACTGGGATTTCGACGCCGTCGGCGGGCTCACCATGGGCGCCGACCCGGTCGCGCTCGCGGTGCTGCACGCGCCGGGCCGCCCCATCGACGCGTTCGTGGTGCGCAAGGCCGCCAAGAGCCACGGCATGCAGCGCCAGATCGAAGGACCCGACGTCGTCGGCAAGCGGGTGCTGGTCGTCGAGGACACGACCACCACCGGCAACTCGCCGCTCACCGCGGTGCGCGCTCTGCGCGAGGCGGGCGCGACCGTGGTCGGCGTCGCCACCGTGGTCGACCGGGAGACGGGCGCCGATCAGGTGATCGCGGCCGAGGGACTGGAGTATCGGTCGATCCTCGGCCTCAAGGATCTTGCCCTGGGTTAGCCTGGACGCGGGTCAAGTTTGTCCGACAGTTGAGGGACGTGTGAGTCACCAGTGGTGAGCATTGCAGTAAACAAGAGTCGCGAAAATGTTGCGATGCTCGGAATCGGTGCTTACCGACCGCAGCGCATCGTCAGCAATGACGAGGTGTGCAAGGTCCTCGATTCGACCGACCAGTGGATCTACGAGCGCACGGGTATCCGCAACCGGCGCTGGATCAGTGGTGACGAGACGCTGCGGTCGATCTCCGCGGCCGCGGGCGAACGCGCGCTGGTGAACACCGGCATCGACCGGTCCAAGATCGGCGCGCTCATCCTCTGTACGTCCAGCTGGCTGAAACTCACCCCGCACGGCGCCCCGAGCGTGGCCGCCGATCTCGGCATCAACGGCATCCCGGCCTTCGACCTGACCTCCGGCTGCGGCGGCTTCGGCTACGGACTCGGCGTCGCCGCCGACCTGATCCGGGCGGGCTCGGCCGACTACGTGCTGGTGATCGGCGCCGAGACGATGACCGTCGGACTCGACCCGACCGACCGCGGCACCGCCATGATCTTCGGCGACGGCGCGGGCGCGGTCGTCGTCGGCCCGAGCGAGGAGAACGGCATCTCCCCGACGGTGTGGGGCAGCGACGGCGAGAACGCCGAGGCGATCGCCCAGGACGTCGACTTCCTGGAGTACATGAACAAGGCCCAGGCCATGCAGGGCATCGATCCCGCGATCGAGCCGGTCGGCCGGATGTCGCTGCGCATGGAGGGCCCGCGGGTGTTCCGCTGGGCCGCCGTCACCCTGCCGCGCGCGCTGTCTGATGCGCTGGAGGCCTCCGGTGTGGCCAAAGAGGACATCGAGGTCTTCATCCCGCACCAGGCCAACGCCCGCATCAACGACCTGATGAAGAAGAACCTCGGCCTGGCCGACGAGATCCCGATGGCCAACGACATCGAGAACACCGGCAACACCTCCGCCGCCTCGATCCCGCTGGCCATGGAGGAAATGCTGGTCACAGGCAAGGCCAAGGGCGGACAGCTCGCGCTGCTGCTCGGCTTCGGCGCCGGCCTGAGCTACGCGGGTCAGGTCGTGACGCTGCCGCCCGCGCCCACCGAGGCGAGCTTCTGACATGAGCTCCTCCGGAGCCCCGGCGTTCCCCGGCGCGGGGCGTCCGTTTCGCACGGGATTCCTCGCTGCCGCCGCCGTGACCGTCTTCGGGGCGGTCACCGGCCGCGACCGGCTCCAGTGGGTCGCCAAACCCCTGATGATGCCGCTGCTCGCCGCCGACGTGGCGACCAGCGGCGTCGACACCGACCCCACCGAGCGCACCATCCTGCTCGGCTCGCTCGGCGCCGCGACCGTCGGTGACATCCTGCTCATCGAACCCGACGACGACCGCCGTCTCATCGCGGGCGCGTCGTCGTTCGCGGTCATGCAGGCGGGCTACTCGACGCTGTGGTGGCGGCGCGGCGCGCGTCCCCTCCCCGCGATCGCCCTGCCCCGGGTGGTCGCCTGGCTCGGTGCCGCAGGTCTGCTGCGCGCCAAGGCTCCGACCGTCGCGGCCCCGCTCACCGCCTACGGCGCCACCCTGGGCACAGCCGCCGTCCTCGCGTCCGATCCCCGCCTCGCCCCCGGCGCGAAAAACGTTGCGGGCCTGAACATCCCCGACGCCGACCCGCGCAGCCGCCTCGGCCTCGGCGCCCTCCTGTTCACCCTCTCCGACGGCCTCATCGTCCTGCGCCGCCTCTTCACCCACACGTCCCGCTCCCGCCGTGCGGCGGAGGGCGTCATCCTCGCGACTTACGCTGCGGCCCAATACCTTTTGGCCGACCCGCAAGCCCACGCCAGGACGTCACTCGACCGTTCCTAGGGACACTCGCCGGAGGGCTACTCGGCCGCCGACATCGTCGACCGCGCCGTGGATCGGACGCGCGGCGCGTTTCGATGGAACCGATTGCGGGGCTGTCGCGTCCAAGACAGTGAAGACGCAACCTGCCCTGCGCAGCGATTCCACCCGTATCGGCGGCTCGGTAGGGTGGCATGGACAGGCAGGTCGATAACCCTGAGGGGGAGCGGATGGCGCGGCGTGTGATGTTGGCTCTGTGTGCGGCGGTGTTGGTGCCGGGGGTGGCGGCTTGTGGGGGGTCGACCGAGGGGGCGGCGACGACTTCGACCAGTGCGGCGCAGGCGGCGTTGTGGAATCCGTGCACAGAGGTGCCGGATGACTTGTTGCGGCAGATCGGCGTCGATCCGGCGACCGAGGAAAAGGGGCTTGCCGGCGTGGACCAGTCCGGCTGGGAGATCTGCACTTGGGCGGCGCCCAAATACTACTTGACCATATTTTCCTCGGATCGAACAGAGCAAGAGATTCGGAACAAACCGGGGAATGTGGATTTTGAAGAGATTCAGATAGCCGGTAGGGGTGGTCTTCGATATCGAGTCGAAGGTGCGGGTAAGGCGCTCGACTGTGACACTGCTTTCAGCGCTCAGCAAGGGTCCATATCTGTCAAGGTCGGTAACAAGCCGAGTCAGAATGGCCACGTAGACCCGTGTGCACTATCTGCGCGGGCTGCCGAGTACCTGGTTTCGGAATTTCCCAGATGAGTACTAGGCAGAGGATTGGCAAATGAGCGAGCAAGATCTTTCTCAGTGGCAACGTTTCGCCGACCAGGCTCGAGCTGGCGATCTTTATTTGGATAAGGATGCGGCAACTGCGTGTCTTACTGCCTGCGACGGACTCCTAGCGGCTTACGACGGCCTGTTCACCTTTACTCGAAATGCCGCACGTGTGTCTGGGTTTGGCGACTTCAACATAGCCGGTGAACTCGCTGCACTCTTCCTGAAGCAAGCTACCGGTGAGTCTGACTCCATCGACGCAGTCGTTCTGGAATCGATCAAAGTAGTCCAAGCTATGCGTGAGATTATGCAGATTTCGATGGACCGAATCGAAGAGCAGGTGGTCGACCACGCATCGCAGATCGCGGGCGTTACCAACGAGCTGGGGGATCGCTAGATGTCACTACCGGGGTTGGGATTCTTCGAGAACTACACTTTTGGTGAGAATATGTTTCACAGTCTCACCAACTGGATTGCCGGGGAGGATATCGAAGCGGGCACCAGGCCAGGCGATGTTCAAGGCCGATTCAACCAGCAGCGAGAAGCTGTACGCGGTCGGGCGTCGGAGATCGGATTCGTCGGTGACTACAAGTCGGGAATCAAGAGTCGTGAAGATTACGAGGCGCCCCTGGAGCAGCTCCGGGAGAAAGTCGAAAAGATCGACCTAACAGCAGTGAACGATCTGAAGACCGCATGGGAGCAGATCGGTAGCCGAACCGCTGATGCTCAGAAGGCTTTCGACCTGGAGATGCAGCGCGCGTTGAACGCAAACGTGTGGCACGGCAAATCTGCGGCAGCCGCGGCGGACGGTGTCGCCACGTTCCTGTCCTCAGCTTCGAAAGCATCGCAAGCCGCGCAGCTGATGGCGAAGAAGGTCGATGAGCTTTACACAGGTCTCGCTCCAACACTGCAACTGGTCCCGCACGTCCCCGAACACAACACCAACTGGGAAAACACTCGGCGGTGGATTGCCGGTCGGGGCTGGCGGGACAACGAGGAGGCGTACAACACCGCGTGGGCCGAGGCCAAGCGTGTACTTCGCACTGTCTACGACCCCGTGCTTCGGGAAACCGATCGCGTCCCCGTGATCCCGAAACCACACAACCCCACCGCGAACAACGTCGACCCGGGCCAGAACGACGGTGGGCGACCACGTGGAACGAGCACCGGCGTCCAACCCGGCGGCACGAACGACGGCGGCCAGCCGACGACGAACGACGACACGACCCAATCCGGCGAGACCGAGGATCCCTCACAGGGCCAACAGAATTCGCAGCAGCAACAGTCGAACGACGACACGCAGGCCGCGTCCACCGAGACGCCGACGACGCCCACCGGCACGACTGCTCCGGCTTCGGCGTCGCCGACGTCGCCGACCACGCCAACCGCCCCGGGAACGCCCGGCACCCCTGGCTTTCCGGGAGGTCCGGGTGGTCCCGGGCCCGGCGGTCCAGGGACCCCGACCGGCCGCCCCGGCTCGAGCGTGCCGGGCATGCCCGGCATTCCGGGTGGCGCGAATCCGGCGGCGACCCGCCCGGCCGCGGCCAACGCCCGCACGGGCATGAGCGGTATGCCGGGTATGGGTGCGCCGGGGGCGCGCGGCAAGGGGGACGACGAGTCGACGAAGGGTATTCCGGACTACCTGATCACGCAGGAGCACGGCGACGAACTCACCGGGTTGACCGATGCGCCGAAGACGGTTCCGCCGGTGATCGGGGAGTGAGTCGGAGCCGATGCTGAGCGGGGTGACGCGCTGGCGGTTCAGCGCGCTGGAGTTTCGGGTGCTGTGGGAGTCGACGGGTCGGGACGTGCTCCCGTACCCCTTGGGGCATCGATGGCAGGACACCGGTGTGCCGGAGGATTTCCGTCGTGCCTGGCAGGTGGCGGCCATGGCGGTGTGGACGCATATGGACGACAACCTGTTGCGCGCGTTGGACGTTCTGCTGCGGCCCGAGGCGCGCGTCGAGGTGGCAGGATTCCGTGGTCTGCGGCGTGAGCACCGGATTCGAGCGCACGCGGGGGTGCACTACCAGCACGGTGCGATCGTCACGCAGCGGCCGGGTGTGGATCACGATCACGGCGGCGAGGTGGAGCTCGCGTTCCTCACCGCGGATCAGGTCGCGCCCGCGATCATCGGCGCGTTGCCGAAATGCCCTCCCGGACGCGGTGATTCGCTCTCCATCGATGTCCGCGATCTGGCCGGTCCGCGCGGCGTGAACACCGACCCGTGGCGGCGCGGACCGAAGGACGAATTCGATCGCTTCTTCAACCGGCCGACCACCTGTATCGCGCACGTGGCGGTGTATCCGCTGGGCAGTGTCGACAATCGACACATCGCGGGCAGGCAGGACTTTCAGGTCAACGACTTCGAGGGCGATGGGCGGTACATCAGTTTCGGCGAGGACAAGGTCGTCGCCAAACCCGCGCCGCAGCAGGCTTTGATCAATACCGTGCAACAGCGGATCAATCACCTTGTGGAGGGCGTGCGCAACGGCAGGTTCGCCGCACGCTGAACCCGCTGCGTCGGGTACCGGACGATCTGTTCTCGGCATTCCCCGGCCGGTCCGGTGACGGCGGTTCAGGACACGCCCGACCGAATGCCCACCGCCTTCACAGCACCAGGATGATCCGGTCGCGGTTGGCCGGGTCGACGCGGATCGAAATGGTCTCGCCGAGGCTCAGTTTCGGCTTGTCGGCGGGCATGACGTCGAAAACTATAGAACCCCGGTAGGTTTCGGAGCCGGGGACGGTGAGCTCGAGGTCGATCTCGGTGAGTTCGCTGTGGTGGTCGGTGCGCTCGAGCGGGTGCACGCCTTCGACGGTGGCCCAGCCTTCGAGGCCGTGGCGCCAGAGGTGGCGGTCGGCGCGGGAGGGGCGGGCGGCCAGCATCATGCCGATGCCGACGCAGGAGCCGAAGACGCCGACCAGGGCGACGATCTGGAACGGGACCGTGCCGGGCGGCGTGCGGTGCACGAGCCAACCCAGCCAGAAGCACAGGATGATCAGGTACGCGGCGGTGACGCCGAGCACCGTGCGCAGAATCCGTGCGTGATCCATGCGTGCCTCCCGCCTTCTCTCGGCCGTGCGCATCTGTGGGGACTCGGTCCGGCTGTGTGCGGTCGTGGCTGGACGTCGTCCGGCTGTGCGGTCTGTGGACGGACTTCGTCCGGTCGTGCCCGGGTCTTCGAACGGACTTCGTCCGGCTGCGCCAGTCGGTGTACACCCCTCCTGACCTCGTACTTCAAGCATAGGCGGCCACCATGCTCCGATTCGGTTCCTTGCGAATATCGGTTTCGTAGCGTGGTCGTGCGGTGGCGGTCGCTCCCTCCGCGAGCCCGTCGAACCCCCGATCGCCCTGTCCGATCTCCGCCAGCGCCGGGCGCGCCTCGCGCGCCACGCTGTTCCCATGCCGAGCGCAACCACTACCGACGTGCTGACCGGAATGTATGCCGCGGAGGCCGCGTACTTCGCCGCGGGCGGCCCCGGCCGCGCACCCTTCGCAACCACTCTGGCCCCGTTCTTCGCCGAGGACGTGGTGCTGTACCAGGCCGACGGGATGCCGTACGGCGGGATCTGGCGAGGGCATGCCGGGCTGGAGCGATTCTTCGTGGCGATGGCGGCGGTATGGGAGTCGTTCGAGATGGTCGCACAGGAGCTCCTGGCGACCGGGGAGACGGCCGTGGTGCGCACCGACGTGCGCGCCCGGGCCCGGGCGACCGGCCGCGAGCTGCGCTTCCCGATCTTGCAGACGCTTCGCGTCGAGGACGGGCGGATCGCGGAAATCCGCCCGTTCTACTGGGATACGAAGGAAATCGCCGCGGCCTGCACGATGGCGCGGTAGGCGTGCGCCGCGTCTAACCCTTCAGCCGCAGCACCGCCAGTACGCGCCGATGGTGCGTATCCGATGGCGGCAGATCGAGTTTGGCGAAGATGTTGCCGATGTGCTTTTCGACGGCCCGCTCGGTGACGGTGAGGGCGTCGGCGATGGCGTTGTTGGACAGGCCCTGTGCCATCAGCTCGAGCACTTCGCGTTCGCGCGGGGTGAGCCTGGCCAGCGAATCCTGTTGGCGGGAGGCACCCATCAGCTGGCTCACCACCTCGGGGTCGAGCGCGGTGCCGCCGGTGGCGACGCGGTACAGGGCGTCGACGAAATCGCGCACGTCGGCGACCCGGTCCTTGAGCAGGTAGCCGACGCCGCTGGCGCCACCGGCGAGAAGCTCGGTGGCGTAACGGGTTTCGATCCACTGGGAGAAGACCAGCACGCCCGTCATGGGGTACTTCCTGCGCAGTTCGATGGCGGCGAGCAAGCCCTCGTCGGTGAACGAGGGCGGCATCCGCACGTCCACCACCGCCACATCGGGGTGGTGTTCCCCGACCACGTCGCTCAACGTGCTCGCGTCGCCGACCATCGCGACCACCTCGTGGCCGCGCTCGACCAGCAGACCGGCCAGGCCATCGCGCAGGATGGCGCTGTCCTCGGCGATCACGATGCGCAGCGGCGCGCTCACTGCGGGTCCCCTTTCGGCAGCAGGATGGTCACCACGGTCGGCCCGCCGGTGGGGCTGTGCACGGCAAGGGTGCCGTCCACCGCGCGCGCCCGCGCCGCGAGACCCGCGAGGCCGCTTCCCCCGGCCTGTGCGCCTTCGGCCGGAGGCAGCACGCCGCCGATTCCGTTGTCCCGCACGGTGACCGCGATGGTGCGCAGACTGTCGGGCAGTACCGAGACCCACGCCCGGTCCGCGTGCGCGTGCTTGACCACGTTGGTGAGCAGTTCCGCGACGGAGAAGTAGGCGATGGCCTCGATGGCCGGGCTCGGCCGCCGCGGCAGGTGCACCCGCAGTTCGACGGGCACCGCGCTGCGGGCGGTCAGCGTCTCCAGCGCCGGGCCGAGGCCGAGTTCCAGCGCGGGCGGATGGATGCCGCGCACCAGTTCGCGCAGTTCGGTCAGCGCCTCCTTGGAGCTCGCGTGCGCGTCGGCGATCAGATCGGTGGCGTCGCCGCCCGCCGCGATGCGCTCCTCGGCCCTGCCGAGCGCCATGGCGATGGTGACGAGCCGGGCCTGGGTGCCGTCGTGCAGGTCGCGCTCGACGCGCCGCAGCGTGGCGGCCGCGTCCTCGACGGCGGCGCGCCTGCTGGCCCGCAGCTCGACCAGCTGACGGTCTCGCACGGTGGCCGCCAGCAGCCAGACGGTGAGCAGCCGGTGCAGGTGGCAGACGCCGCGCACCAGCCAGGGCAGCGCGAAGCAGCCGACGACGCCGAGTGCGGCGACGACGAGCACGCGCGGCCAGGAGTCGACGTAGAAGGAACCGAACTGCATGAGCGAATGGTGTTCGACCCCGTTCTCGTCGACGTTGATCGGATCGAACAGCGCCCACGGGATCGGCGAGATCGCGATGAACACCACCATCGCGACGACGATCAGTGTCAGATAACCGATCACCACCCCCAGCACGAACTGCGCGAGCAGGAACAGCATCGCCCGCCAGCTCGCCCGGTCGGTGAACGCGCTCTTCAGGAACCCGAACAGCCCGCGCTGCGGGGTGAACGCCGGTGGCGCTTCCACCGGCGTGCCGAGCAGGCCGCGGCACAGCGTCCGGTAGACCCGTCCCCAGACGCGGCCGCCGAGCAGCACGAGCGCGAGCAGCGGGATGCCGACCAGGACGATCGACGCGTAGAGCCCGCCGCCGAAACCGAAGAACAGGTAGCAGACGGCGAGGCATCCGAGCACGAACGCGGCGATCAGATAGGCGAACTCCTTCCAGGTCCTTGCCTGGATCGGCGCGCGGAGGACGGCCGACAGCGCTGCGCGGCCGGTCCGCTCGCGTGGTGCGGCCTGCTTGTCGAGCACGAGGGTGGGTTCGGCTTGTGTCTCGGTCATGGGCTCCATGTTTCTCGCCGACCTCGGCGTTCTCGATGGAGCTGACCGCCGAATCGAGGGTGTGGCCAGCTACACCATCGCGCGACCGTGAGCGGCGCGACCGGCCGGTGCGGTTGTCCGGGCCGCCCGGCCGGTTTTGGAACTAGCATCACCCGCATGACTTACCCACCGCCGTACGGCTATCCGCAGCAGCCCTACGGTAATCCGTACGGTCCGCCGCCGGACCACCCGCAGTCCACCACGATCCTGGTGCTCGGCATCCTCGGGCTGGTGCTGTGCCAGCTCTGCGCGCCGTTCGCCTGGGTGATGGGCAAGCGGGCGCTCGACGAGATCGACGCGTCGGGCGGCGCGATCGGCGGACGCGGCAACGTCAAGGCGGGCTATGTCTGCGGCATCGTCGGCACGATCATCATGCTCGTCTACCTCGTGGGCATCATCGCCGTCATCGTGATCTCGATCATCGCCGCGAACTCGTCGTCGTCCTACTGAGCGGCGCAGCCCGGCGACGACCGCGGGCGGCGCCGCGCAGTCGGGAGCGCGGGCCGAGGTGCGTTTGCGCGCCGGAACTAGCATCGTCCAGGTGAGTTACTCGTCGTCGGACACCACGGACCTTTCCCCGGGGGAGCACCTCCCCGGGCCCACCGAGTGGGGCGAGCACCCGCACGGCGTCGGTCCGTGGCTCGACGAGCACGGCGCCCCGCCGCCCGACGACCCGCGGCTGGATCCCGAACTGCTGGCGCACGGCGACCGCCGCAACGTGGTCGACGCCTACCGCTACTGGTCGCGCGACGCGATCGTCGCCGACATCGACGCGCGCAGGCATCCGTTCCACGTCGCCATCGAGAACTTCGGGCACGACGCGAACATCGGCACCGTGGTGCGCACCGCCAACGCCTTCGCCGCCGCCGCGGTGCACATCGTCGGCAGGCGGCGGTGGAACCGCCGCGGCGCCATGGTCACCGACCGCTACCAGCACATCGAGCACCACACCGACCTCGCCGAACTGCTCGCCTTCGCCGAGCGCGCGGGTCTCACCGTGGTCGCCGTGGACAACGTCCCCGGCTCGGTGCCGTTGGAGTCCGCGCAGTTGCCGCGCGACTGCCTGCTGTTGTTCGGGCAGGAAGGTCCCGGCGTGACCGCGCACGCGAAAGACGCGGCGGCGATGACGGTCTCGATCGCCCAGTTCGGTTCCACCCGCAGCATCAACGCCGGGGTGGCCGCCGGGATCGCCATGCACGCGTGGATTCGCCAGCACGCCGATCTCGCGACGGCGTGGTGAACGATCTTGTGGTGTGCACGATTCGGCGTCGGCCGGGTAACAATTCGGCGGCGGGAACTGGCTTCCAACTGGCACCATTGAGGGATGACCTCGCGGAGCCCACGGACTGGGCAGGATGCTGCACCAACGCCCGCGCTTTGGTCGGAGCGGGCGGATATGGCGGAATCCGCGATCGTCTCCCGGCACCTGCGGGCCCTGTGGGCTTGTCCCAGAACGGAACTCGGCGTCGTCGGCTGGCCGGCCACCAAGCGTGAGCGCGCCTTCGTGTCCTGGCACTACTGGTGGCAGGCGCACCTGATCGACTGCGCGGTGGACGCGGCCAACCGTGCGCCGACATCGGTGCGGCGCAAGCGGATCGGCGAACTCGTGCGCTCGCACCGCATTCGCAACATCACCGGCTGGACCAACAACTACTACGACGACATGGCCTGGCTCGCCATCGCTTTGGAGCGTGCCGAGCGGACCCAGGGCGTCACCGAGGCGCGCGGCGCGCTGGTCGCGCTGGAGAAGAAGCTGTACGAGGCGTGGAATCCGGAGGTCGGCGGCGGCATCCCGTGGCGGGTCCGCGCGGACTACTACAACGCGCCCGCCAACGGCCCCGCGGCCATCGCGCTCAACCGCCTCGGTCGGCACACCCGTGCGCAGGAGATGGCGGACTGGCTGGACGCGACCCTGCGCGATCCCGGCACCGGCCTGATCCTGGATGGCATCCACCTGCCCTCCGGGGTGATCGAGCGCCCGACGTTCACCTACTGCCAGGGCGTGGTGCTCGGTGTCGAGGCCGAGCTGGCGATGCACACCGGTGAGGAGCGGCACCTGGAGCGGGTGCACCGGCTGCTGGTCGCGGTGGAGGACCACATGACCGCGGGCGGCGTCATCAAGGGCGGCGGTGGCGGCGACGGCGGACTGTTCAACGGGATCCTCGCCCGCTACCTCGCGGTGGTCGCGATGATGCTGCCCGGGGACGATCGCCAGCAGGTCGCGGACCGACAGGCCGCGGCCGCGATCGTGCGAGCCTCGGCCACGGCGGCCTGGGCGAATCGTCTCGAGGTCGAGGGCGAGCCGCTGTTCGGCGCCGACTGGAGCAAGCCCGCCCAGCTGCCCGGTGGCACGGCCGGGGCGGGCTACTTCACCTCGGGCGGCTCGGTGACCTCGTCGAAGGTGCCCGAGCGCGATCTGTCGGTGCAGTTGTCCGGCTGGCTGCTGATGGAGGCCGCCTACCAGGTGAGCGCGGCCGGGCTCTGATCCACTTTCGGCGCTCGGCGACGACGCCGAGCGCTCGATTCGTGTGCTGGTCCGCCGGTTCTCAGTACTCGACCCGGGGGAGCACCACGGTCGGTGCGTCGACGTCCACGTCGAACTCCTCCGCGGGCTTCGCCATCTCCAGGCGGTAGTGCCGGATGCCGAGGATGGTGCCGATGATCAGGCCGAGCACCAGCGTGCAGATCACGCCGGGCATCAGCCACGGCACGCGCTCCAGGAAGCTGCCCGCGTAGAAGCCGATGAGCAGCAGCACCGGGGCCCAGATGATGGCGCCGATGGTGCTGGCGACGGTGTATCTGCGGTGCTCCATCCCCGCGGCGCCCGCGACCATCGGACACAGTGTCCGCACCCACGGAATCCACCGGGCCACCAGCACCGCGAGAAAACCGTGCCGTTGCAGCAACTCGGAGACCCGTTGCAGATTGCGGGCGTTGATATATCGGCCGTCCTTGCGGGCCACCAAGCGGTGGCCCGTGCGTTGCCCGATGACGTACCCGACTTGGTTGCCGGAGATCGCGGCGACCATCGCTCCCACCGAGAGCGCCCACACCTGCGCTTCGCCGGTGGCGTGCGAGGCCATCACGATGCCCGCCGTGATCAGCATCGAGTCACCGGGCAGGAACAGCCCGATGATGAACGCGCATTCCAGGAAGACGAAAGTCAGTACCACCGTCCAGACGAGCGCGGGGCCCGCCGAGATCAGCGGATCGAAACTGCCCACCGCGAGGGGCGACGACGCGCTGGACACCGGCCTCAGCGGGTGGTCTCGTTCGCCGAGGCGGTCAGCTCGGGCTCGACGACCTCGGGCTCGGCGGCGCCGCGGTTCGTCAGCTTCTTCGCCACCGCCACGATCCCGGGCAGGATCGAGACGAACACGATGAGCAGGAAGATCGCCTCGACGTGCTCGCGGATGAAGTCGACGCCGCCGAGGAAGTAGCCGAGGATGGTGACGCCGCCGCCCCACAGGACGGCGCCGATGATGTCGAACGCGACGTACTTGCGGTAATCCATCTTGGACACGCCCGCGAGCACCGGCATGAAGGTGCGCACGATCGGCACGAACCGGGCCAGGATGATCGTCTTCGGGCCGTGCTTCTCGAAGAACGCGTGCGTCTCCGTCACGTAGGACTTCTTGAAGAAGCGGGTGTCCTCCTTGCGGAAGATCGCCGGGCCGATGGCGCGTCCGATCCAATAACCACACTGGTCACCCGCGAAGGCGATGAAGACGACGGCGGGCACCAGCACCCAGATTGACACCACCGGAGGGTCCTGCGCGGCCAGTAGGCCGCCGGTGAACAGCAGTGAGTCGCCGGGCAGAAGCGGGAACAGCAGACCGGTCTCGATGAAGACGATCACGAGGATCGCGGGCAATACCGCGTTCTTGAGCCACGTCTCCTGGAGCAGGTACATCGGGTCCAGCAACTGGGTCAGCGCGAGGTTCGTCGTCACCGATTCGGTCGCTGCCTGCAGAATCACGCGGCCTCCTGTCCCGGGATGCGGCTGGCCTATATACGTTGCTTGCCACCGCGTCGGAAGCTGCCAGCGCAATTACCCGGCCCACAGTACCGGGTCGGACTGAGAATCCCCCGTCGAGCGAGAAATTACCCTCGATCAACCAGGCGGATCGCACCGCTGCTGTGACCGAGAGCCGTGGTCGGCCGTGGTCCGGATCACAACCGGACGGGCCGCCCGGTTCGTTCCGGGCTGCCCCGACTGACCCGCCCGCGATACCGGGCCGTATAGGTCGCGAAACGCCCCTGCCTTAGGGTATGGCCTGACAGAATTTGGCTACCGCCTTTTGCCGCACGACACGGAGGTCTTCACAGTGCCCATCGCGACTCCGGAGGTCTACGCCGAGATGCTCGGTCGGGCCAAAGCGAACTCCTTTGCCTTCCCGGCCATCAACTGCACCTCGTCGGAGACGATCAACGCGGCCATCAAGGGCTTCGCCGACGCGGGCAGCGACGGCATCATCCAGTTCTCCACCGGTGGTTCGGAGTTCGGCTCCGGCCTCGGCGTGAAGGACATGGTCACCGGTGCGGTCGCGCTGGCGGAGTTCGCGCACGTGGTCGCCGCGAAGTACGACGTGACAATCGCGCTGCACACCGACCACTGCCCCAAGGACAAGCTGGACAGCTTCGTCCGTCCGCTGATCGCCATCTCCCAGGAGCGGGTGAACGCGGGCGGCCTTCCGCTGTTCCAGTCGCACATGTGGGACGGCTCGGCGATCCCGATCGACGAGAACCTGGAGATCGCCAAGGAGCTGCTCAAGGCGACCGCCGCCGCGAACATCATCCTCGAGGTCGAGATCGGCGTCGTCGGCGGTGAAGAGGACGGCGTCGAGGCCGAGATCAACGAGAAGCTCTACACCTCGCCCGAGGACTTCGAGAAGACCATCGACGCCCTCGGCGCCGGCGAGAACGGCAAGTACCTGCTCGCCGCCACCTTCGGCAACGTGCACGGCGTGTACAAGCCGGGCAACGTGGTGCTCAAGCCCGAGGTGCTGGCCGAGGGCCAGCGCGTCGCGGCCGCCAAGCTCGGCCTCGGCTCGGACGCGCAGCCGTTCGACTTCGTCTTCCACGGCGGCTCGGGCTCGCTGAAGTCGGAGATCGAGGACTCGCTGCGTTTCGGCGTGGTGAAGATGAACGTCGACACCGACACCCAGTACGCCTTCACCCGTCCGGTCGCCGCGCACATGTTCGCCAACTACGACGGTGTGCTCAAGATCGACGGCGAGGTCGGCAACAAGAAGACCTACGACCCGCGCAGCTACCTGAAGAAGGCCGAGACCTCGATGGCGGCGCGCGTCCTCGAGGCGTGCAATGATCTGAAGTCTGCGGGGCGGTCGATCAGCGCCTGACCCCTGTCTCTCCGGGGGCCCGAGCTCATGAGTCTTGATGTGCGTGTGCTCGGGCCCGTTCGGCTGCTCGTCGGTGGTGAGCCGGTGGCGGTCGGCGGGCCCAAGCCGCGAGCGTTGCTTGCCGCGTTGGCCGTCAATCGGCGGCGCGCGGTGGCATCGGCCGCACTTGCCGACATGGTGTGGAACGAGGATCCGCCGGATTCCTACGCCGCCAGCTTGCAGGTGTTCGTCTCGAACATCCGTAAGGCGCTGCGGAATTCGGGTGTGGATCCGGCGCAGGTGTTGCGCACCGAGTCCTCGGGCTACCGCCTGGAGATCCCCGAGGAGGCCTGCGACCTCGGCCGTTTCGAGGCCACCAGAGATGCCGCGGCCAAAGCCGCGGGCGTCGGCGATCACGCGGGCGCGGCACAGTTGTTCGGCAACGCCCTGCGCGAGTGGAGCGGCCGGGCGATGTCCGACCTCGCCGGTCTGCAATTCGCCGACGGCTTCGCCACCGCGATGGACGAGGAGCGGCTGCTCGCTGTCTCGGCCCGCATCGACGCCGAGATCGCCTGCGGGCGTACGTCTTCGGTGATCAGCGAGCTGGTCTCGATCACCAACGAGCATCCGTTGCGTGAACCGCTGTGGGGTCAGCTGATCACCGCGCTCTACCTCTCCGGCCGTCAGGCCGACGCGCTCGACGCGTGCCGCAGGGTGCGCACCGTGCTCGCCGACGAACTCGGTATCGACCCCGGCCCCGCGCTGGTCGAGTTGGAGCAGCGGGTGCTGCGCCAGGAGCCGTTGAACACCGTGGAGTTCAAGCGCACCGAGCGTTTGGCCGCCGCCATGACCGAGACCGTCACCGAGCTGCCGCGCTCGGTGCGCAGCGGTCAGCTGCGCATGCCGGACGGGCGGGTGCAGCCGATCGCGTTGGGCGGCATGCGGATCGGCCGGATGACCGACAACGACCTGGTGCTCGACGACCCGAAGGCCAGCCGCTACCACGCGCACATCATGCCGAGCCGGGCCGGACTCCTCATCAAGGACCTGCATTCCGCCAATGGCGTGTACATCAACGAGGAGCCGATCGAGAGCGGTGCGCTGCTCGCCGACGGCGACGTCATCCGGATCGGGGCGACCGTCCTGGTCTTCCAGGCGGTGCAGTAGGGCGGGTACGCCTCAGTTGCAGGCGATGCCGTCCCCGTCGGTGTCCAGGTACGACGCGTAGCCGGGCTGGCCTCGGTACAGCGGCCAGGCCCCTTCTGCGCGCACCTGATCGCAGTCGGTGTAGTACCGGCGCGGACGCTCGTCGTTCTCCTCCGGCGGCGGCACGTTGTTGCCCTTGGGTCCCGGTCGGTACGTCGGTCCGGGATCGGCATCCCGCGGGCCCGACACCACCGAAAACGGCGGCGACTCGGCGACAGCGGGTGCGGCGACGCCCATCACGCTCATAACGCCGAAGGCCGCGACGGCGCAGCGGCGTATCACTGAAGTGCTCACGCATCCAACGTGCGCCTCAGGACGGAGTCCGTCAACAGCCTCGGCGACCGGCCGACACTCTCGGCTGTCCAGGGGATTTCGAAAAGTATCTCCTGGTCTGCGGGTGATGGCCGGTAGGGTCGACCCGACCGTGAGTCCGTCAAACGTCGAGGGGTTGCATATGGCCATGCGGCTGATGGCCGCGGTCGGCGCCGTGGTGTTCGGGGCCGGCGCGTTGGTGTACGGCGATCGACCGCTCGCGCAGGCGGCACCACCGCCGGGCGTCGCGGCGGGTGTGCCGGGCAGCGGCCCGTGCGTGAGTGACCCTCGGCCCGTTCACGAACCGCTCGTTCCCAAGACCCTCGAGGTGCCGATCCCGTATCCGGTGATCACCGTGCTGCCGCCCCAGCAGCCCGACCCCGTGCCGGTGCGCACCGACGTCGCGCTGCCCGAGGACCCGTGCGTGAACCCGTGCCCCGATCTCACCGACGGCCCGCCGCCTCCGCCCGGCCTGGCAAGTCGGCTCGGCATCCCCGAGATCCTGTTGAGCCCCAAGCCTTTCCACTTCGGCGTGCCCGGCCCCGGCCCGGATCCAGGTCCGGTGCCGCCGCCTCCGCCGCGCGTCGTCCCGCCCGTCGAACCCGCGGCGCAGTCGCCCGAGCGCCCGGCGCCGCGCATCACCGCGGTGCGCGAGGTGGCCAAACAGACCGGCGCCAACTCGGTGAACCGCACCGACAAGCGCTGGCAGGTGGACGGCACCGACCTCGGCATCATGTGGGAGAGCGCGCCGGGCGAGATCGCGGTCGCGTTCGGCGACACCGTCGGCCGCGGGTTCCATCCGCCCGGCGGCATGGGCGGCGACTGGCGCAGCAACGTGCTCGCCTTCAGCACCGACCGCGAGTTGTCCGACGGGATGACCTACGACCGGATGGTCACCGACGGCCGGTGCCACGCCGCCGAGGTGTTGTCCAGCCGCAAGCTCGACAACGTCGAGATCACCACCATCCCGACCTCCGGTTTCGCGCTCGGCGATCGGCAGTACCTGAGCTACATGTCGATGCGCACCTGGCACAGCGTGCCTGGCACGTTCTTCACCAACTACGGCGGCATCGCCTACTCCGACGATCACGGCCAGACCTGGACCAAGGACCCGCACGCGCGCTGGGACAACATCTTCGGGCTCGCGAATTTCCAAGTGAGCGCGATGGTTCCGCACGGCGATCACGTCTACGTGTTCGGCACGCCCAATACTCGGCTCGGCAGTGTCGGCCTGGCGAGGGTCGCGAAGGACCAGATCCTCAACACCACCGCCTATCAGTACTGGCGAGACGGCGAGTGGACGCCCGTGGGCGGATCGGGCGGCGCGACACCGATCGTCGACGCGCCCGCAGGCGAACTCTCGGTCCGCTACGACGCGGCGCGCGGTGTATGGCAGATGAGTTATCTCGACACCGCGCGCGCCGCCATCGTTGTGCGCGAAGCGGATTCGCCGCAGGGCGTGTGGTCCGCGGGCACGCCGACAGTCACCGTGCTCGACTACCCCGAGCTGTACGGAGGTTTCATCCACCCGTGGTCGACGGGCTCGGATCTGTACTTCAAGATCTCGACCTGGAGCGACTACAACGTCTACCTGATGCACGCCGCCATCGAGGAGTGACGATCAGGAGAAGCGCACCTCGGCGACGGCGCGGCCGAAAAGCTTGCGGCCTTCGGCGGTGCCGCCGAGCACGATGGTGCCCGCCCGCCGCTCGGGGTCGAGCGACTTGATCTTGCCGGTGAACTCGATCGTGCTCGCCGCGTCGGCGCGCACCGGAACGAAACCGGAGAAGCGGACGCTGAACTTCTCGAAGGCCGTGGGATCGCCGAGCCAGGCGGTCAGGTACTCGGCGGCCAGGCCCATGGTCAGCATGCCGTGCGCGACGACGGTCGGGAGCCCGACCAGCTCGGCGGCGCGCTCGCTGAAGTGAATCGGATTGGGATCGCCCGCGACACCCGCGTAGTTGGCCAGGTCGCCTCGGGTCAGCGAGGCGGTCCCGGGGGGCAGCTGGCCGCCGACGGTCAGCTCGTCGAAGTTCGGGCCCGTGTGCACGGCCCGCGGCGGGGGGATGCGCGTCTGTTCGTCCGTGTCGGACTCGATCGGGACGAGCGTGTCGTGCTGGAACGGATCACCGGGCTCCGGCTCCGGACGCGAGTGCATGAAGATCTTGTCGACCGCCTCGATCAGGTTCGGGTCCACCTCGGCGCCGCGGCGGGCCACGATCGTGGTCGAGCCGACCTGCAGGATCTCGTCGTGCTGGTTGGCGAGCTCGAACTTCACGGTGATGAAGTCGTTGTCGCCGAACTGCCGGATCGACTCGATCAGCATCTGGGTGCGGATGGAGTCACCGGCCAGGATCGGCCGGTGCATCTCGAAGACCTGATCGGTTTGCAGGATCTGGGTCAGGTCGTAGTCGGTGAGCACCGTGTCCAGCAGGGCATTGGTGCCCGCCATGCCGATCACCGAGGCGAAGGTGGGCGGCGCGACGACGCTGTCGTAGCCGAGCCTGCGTGCGCCCGGCTCGGCGTAGTGCGCGTCGTGATGGTTCTGCACCGCTCGCGCGAACTCGCGCACCTTCTCCCGGCCGACCTGGTAGTGGTCCCGAACCTGGAATCGTCGTCCTGCCAGCGACGCCGTATCCACGGCTCCCGGCTCCGCCATCGTCTGCTCCCTGCGCATGATCCGGGCCATGCTACTGGCCGTACCGGTCCGTTGACCAGGTAAGTGTGATCACTGGCACCGCTCACCCGGCTTGACGCCTATGGAGTTCCCGCGGGCGGATCACACACCTTCCAGCCGTTGTCGGTGCGCTCCAAATCGAAGGTGCGCGCCGAACGTTTACTCGGATCGGCATCGGTGTAGACGGTGGCCTGAGCGATGGCCGTGCCGTCGGTGATGCGGATCGCGTCGATGCTGTCCACCACCGGGATGTTCTTGCGTTCCTCGGAGAGTCGGTGCACGCCCGCGAACTGGTCGTCGGGGATGTTCTGGTAGAAGTCGTGCAGCGGCCCGCAGGTGCTGTCGCGCAGCGTGGGGAGGTCGCCGTCGCGCAGCGCGCTGGTGTAGTCGCCGATCGCGGTGCGGACCTTGTCCTCCTCGGTTTCACTGCCCGCAAACGCGAACAACCCGACGAGAACGAGCACCAGCACCGCGGCCGCGGCGCCCGCCACGAGCAGCCAGCGCTTCGAGCGACCCGCCGGCGCCGGTTCCGCGGCCGGGGTTTGGGTCGGCGGAGCCGGGGGGACGCGCTGCGGCTGGGCCATCGGGCGTGGTTGCTGCGGCTGTGGGTGCTGCTGGGGCGGACGCTGACCCGCCCCGTCCATCACCGACTGCGCCGGACGGGTCGCGTTGAGGTCGGCGGGCGAGGGCGCGGACGCGACCTGGCGCTGCTGGGGCGCCGGGCGCGGCGGCGAAGGCCGGGTGTCCTCGACCTCGTCGGGCGAGCTCGGCGGCGGACCCTGCGGACCGGCCTGGTGCGGACCCGCCGGACCCTGCGGACCGGCTTGCTTCGGACCCGGCGCGGGACGCGGGGTGGTCGGCGGCTTCGACAGCGGCCGCTGCCCCTGCACCTTGTCGGTGCCCGCCGGACGCTGAATCGGCAGCGCCATCGTCTTCGCGTCGTCGTCACCGAGGGGCCGGACGATCGGCATCGCCATCGTCGCGGCGTCCGCCCCGGCGATATCGTCCTGTGCATCCTGCGGCTCACGCCGCATCGCCATCGTCGCGGCGTCGGCCCCGGCGATATCGGCCCGCGCGTCCTGCGGCTCACGCCGCATCACCACGGTCGCGGCCTCCGCGCCTGCCGGACCGGGCTCGTCCTCCTCGTCGTCCTGGCCGACCAGATCGACCCGCCGCATGACCACGGTCTCGTAGTCGGCACTCGACGGTGCGGGACCCTGCTCGTCCGCACCGGCTCCGGCACCCGGCCGGTTCTGCGGAATCTCGGTGGTTTCGGCTTCGGCGGCGGGCTGGGCGGGAGCGCCCTGCGCGGGGGTGGAGCCCTGTTCGGCGGGGCCGCCTTGCCGAGCGGGAGCGGTGCCCTGCTGCGCGGCAGCCTGGTTGTCGACGGCCGCGCCCTGTCCGGCGGGTCCGCCCTGTTGCGCGGCAGAACCTTGCGGTCGCGAACCCGCGCCCTGCTGCGCGGCGGCCGCAGCTGCTGCGGCCGCGGCGGGGCGACCCGCGCCTCCCGAGTTCGGACGCTGCGGTGCGGCGGGTCCGCTCTGCTGACCGCCACCGGCTTGGGCGACGGGTGCGCCCTGCTGCGCAGCGGGTCCGCTCTGCTGAACGCCACCGGCTTGTCCGGCGGGTGTGCTCTGCTGCGTGGCGGGTCCGCTCTGCTGACCGGCTGAACCTCGCTGTTCGGCGGCAGCGTCGGGTTGTGCGGCGGCAGCGTCGTGCGTCGAGGCCGCGCCCTGACCTCCGGACGTCGCCTGCGGCGCGGCAGCGCCCTGCTGTCCGGCAGCTGCGCCCCCTGCTGCGGCTGCCGCCGGGCGACCCACGTCGGCCGCGCCCGGGTTCTGCGGTGCGGCGGGTCCACCCTGCTGAACGCCACCGGCTCGGGGTGCGGATGCGCCCTGCTGTGCGGCAGGAGCGCTCTGCTGAGCGCCTGCACCTCGTCGATCGGCATCGCCGGATTGTGTGGCAGCAGCGCCCTGCGTCGGGGTGGTGCCGTGGCCGCTGGAGGTCGCCTGCGAAGCGTCCGTGCCCTGTTGTCCGGCGGCAGCGTCGGCTCCGGGAGCGCCCGATCCAGCGGCGTCGGAACCGGTTGCGGCGGCGCTGGAGTCTGCTGTCGTGGCCGCGCTGGGCTGAGTGGCGGCAGGGGTGCCGGCCTGAGCAGCGTTGGCTCCGGCCGCGCCTTGCTGCGCCGCAGCCGTGGAACCGGGTGCGCCTTGCTGAGCGGCGGCCGTGGAACCGGGTGCGCCTTGCTGAGCGGCGCGCGTGGAACTGGGCCCGCCTTGCTGAGCGGCGGCCGTGGAACCGGGTGCGCCCTGCTGAGCGGCGGCCGTGGAACCGGGTGCGCCCTGCTGAGCGGCGGCCGTGGAACCGGGTGCGCCCTGCCGGGCGGCGGTCGTGTCTACGGCGCTCCCCGCTCCTGTGCCGGCAGGTGCTGCGGGTCCCGGTCGCTCCCATTCGGATGTGGTGGAGCCGCCACGTGGGACTTCTGTGGTCGCCGCGTCGGGTCGCCCGGGGTGCGCGGGGTCAGCGCCGGGGCGGTCTGTGGTTGCGGCGGGGGTCGTTGCGGCATCACGCTGTCGTGGCGTCGTGTCCGGTCTGCCTTCGAAGTCGCCCTGCTGCGGGGCGGCATTCGGCTCTCCGGACTGGGCACCACCAGCGGTGGCGGGCCGCGCCTGGGCGGTCGTGGTCCCGGCTCCAGTTGCTGCGGTTCCCGCGACGGTCGGTCGATCCCATTCGGTTGCGGGCGAGCCGCCGCGTGGGATTTCCGTGGTCGCCGCGTCGGGTGCGCCGGACTGCGCGGCATCAGCGCCGGGGCGGTCGGCGGTTGCGGCGGCGGAGGTTCCCTGCTGACCGGCCTGCGATGCGCCGGGGCGGTCGGCCGACGCGCTCGGGGCAGCGGAATCGGTGGGGCTCTCGTCCTGGTCCCAGGCTGCGCCGAACCCTCCGCCGGAGATGATCCGCGACTGGCCCGAACCCGCGGCGGGCATGGGCTGCGTGGGGGTGGTGGCCTGCGGGTTCTCCGGCACGACGGGACGCTGGTCGCGCGGGTCCCGCGCCCCCGCCTGATCGGCGGAACCGGCGTCGCGCGCCGGGTTCTTCTCGTCGTTCGGGTCGGACACCTACTACCCCTCGCTCCTAAGATCTGTGCAAGTCGACGGCCAGCCTAATAGGAACGGCCGGGCGAGGTCCGTCAATAACCCGCGCCCGGCCGCAGCAAACACCGAGGCACCGCCCTCGCCACGGCCCGCGGGCGCGCCCGCCCTGCCGGAGTGCACAATGAACCGCATGACCTCGTTCGGTGATCTGCTCGGCCCGCAACCGGTACTGCTACCCGAAAACCCCGAGGCGGAGGACGCGCTGCTCGACAACGCCGATCCGGTGCAGGTCGCGGCCGCGCACCCGGCGGCGTCGATCGCCTGGGCCTACCTCGCCGAGGCCGCTCTCGAGCGCGGCGGCGCGGGGGAGGCGGACGCCGTGGTGAACCACGACATCGTCGCCGCCTACGCCTTCGCCCGCACCGGATACCACCGCGGCCTCGATCTGCTCCGCCGGAACGGCTGGAAGGGTTTCGGCCCGGTGCCGTGGAGCCACGAACCCAACCAAGGCTTCCTGCGCAGCGTCGGCGCGCTGGCGAGGGCGGCCAAGGCGATCGGTGAGACCGAGGAATACGCGCGCTGCCTGGACCTGCTGGAGGACTGCGACCCGCGCGCCGCGGCAGAGCTCGGCCTCGACTGAGTCGTAGTTGATCGACCCGGATTCGCGTTTCGGCGTCGCCACGGCAGGCGGCGCCGAGCGACTGCGCGGCGCGTGGGCGCGCCTGCGGCTGTCGGCTCTCCCGATCGTGCAGTGCGCGCTGGGCGCGGCGCTGGCCTGGTTCATCGCGCACCAGATCGTCGGCCATCCGGTGCCGTTCTTCGCGCCGACCGCCGCGGTCGTCTCCATCGGCATCTCGTTCGGCGCTCGGCTCAAGCGCGCCATCGAGCTGGTGGTCGGCGTCGCGGTGGGCATCGGCATCGGCGACCTGTTCATCTCCAGCGCGGGCACCGGCGTCTGGCAGATCGCGCTGGTGGTCGCGGTGGCCATGGCGTTGGCCGTGTTCCTCGACGGCGGGTCCATCATCACCATGCAGGCGGCCGGTTCGGCGGTGCTGGTCGCCACACTGATGCCGCCTTCGGCGGGCGGCAGCTTCGACCGCATGATCGACGCGCTGATCGGCGGGCTGGTCGGGGTCGTGATCGTCGCGGCGATTCCGCTGCATCCGGTGCGCCGCGCCCGCGAGCACGCGGCGGAAATCCTTGCGGTGATGGGTAAATCGCTGACCCAGTGCGCCGACGGTCTGCTCGAGCAGGATCCGGAGAAGATCCGCGTAGGCCTCTCGGCCGCGCGCGCGACGCAGTCGCAGATCGATTCGCTGCGCTCCAGCCTGGAGGGCGGACGCGAGATCAGCCGAATCTCCCCGCTGTACTGGAACTCTCGGCCCCGCTTGGAGCGCATTCACGCCACCGCCGACCCGCTCGACAACGCCGTCCGCAATACCAGGGTGCTGCTGCGTCGTTCGCTCAGCCTGGTGCGCGACGACGAAATCCTCGACCCGCGCCTGGTCGACGAGGTGGAGCGGCTCGCCCAGGCCGTCGAGGTGGTGCGCAAGATGATGCTGGCCGACCCCGGTGAGCAGCCCGATCAAGCGGAGGCGGCCAGGGTGCTGCGCACGGTCGCCAAGGGCGCGCGGCCGGAACTCGTGGCGGGAGCCGGACTTTCGGCGCACGTGGTGTTCGCGCAGGTGCGTTCGATCGTGGTCGACCTGATGCAGGTGTGTGGCATGAAACGGATCTCGGCGATCGCGCTGTTGCCGCCGACGGTCCCGAATCCCTATGTGCGCCCGGAGGATTGACTCAGCTACTCAGCGGTTTTCGGACAATCGCACCGCCCGCGACGTATTCGGCGGCTGCTGCGGCACCGCCGAGCCGATCTTCGGGTAGTCCACTACTCGCGCCCGGCCGCGCCCCGCTCCCTAATCTCGTTTCGTGACCGCGACAACGAGGGGTGTTGCGGTCGAACACTTCGCACGACGATGCGGCGACGCACCGGCCATAGCGGTTGTGGTGGCCGGGCGGGTAGCGGCGCGGCGACGTCGTGCGGAGCAAGGTCGCCCGGCCCCGGCGAGGGCCGGGCGGCCGATTCTCACAACCAGAAACGCACGGCGCCTGCGCCTCTGGCGATCCACGACGACTCGACGCCGAACACCTCGCAGATGGTGTAGATCGCGTCGAAGAACGGTTCGTTGACCGCGGGCGTCAGAATGAGCGCGAACAGCAGCAGCATGCCGAGTGGCTTGAGCTGATCCAGCGAGCGCCTGGTCTGATAACTCAGCGACGGCTCGAGAATCCCGTATCCGTCGAGACCGGGAATCGGCAGCAGGTTCAGCACCGCCGCGGTCACCTGGAGGAAGGCGAGAAACGCCAGCCCGTACCAGAATGCGGCGTGCGAGGTCTGGCTGCCGAACACCTCGACCACGATGAGCAGCGCCACCGCGAAGGCCGCGTTGACCGCGGGGCCCGCGCCGCTGATCAGCCGCTGCATCCGTGCGCTGACGCTGTGCGTGTGCACGTACACCGCGCCGCCGGGCAGACCGAATCCGCCGAGCGCGATGAAAACCACTGGCAGCACGATCGACAGCAGCGGGTGCGAGTACTTCAACGGATTCAGCGTGAGGTATCCGCGCAGCTCCACCTCGTGATCGCCTGCGCGCCAAGCCATGTACGCGTGCGCGAACTCGTGCAGGCACAGCGTCACGATCCAGCCCGCCACCACGAGCACGAACACGCCGACGTCGGCCCGCGTCGAGCCGTAGTCCGACGCCCAGGCCAGCACGCCGCCCACGATGGTGATCGCGACGACGAGCAGGAACACCGGGCTCGGGCGAACCGCGCCGAGACCCGTTCGGCGTTGCGGGAAGGAGTAATTCATCGCACCAACAGCCAGGATTCGTTGTGCCGGTAGAAGGTCGAGCGCGGCACCGGGCGCTCGGTGAGAATGCCGTCACGAGTGACCACCGCACCCGGCGTCCCGAGTTGCGCGGCCCGGCCCGCGACCCAGCGGCGCTTGCGCAGACCCTTCCGCACGGTCGCCCGGACACCGGGCAGGTCCAGGGTCGGGGAGACGTGCATCGCGGCGACCTTGCCGGAGAACAGCTGGGTGTCGTCCACGTAGGCCTCGCCTTCCAGCTTCGCGCCCCCGGGGCCGGTGATGGTCGCCCGGCCGATCAGCACCTTGCCGGTGTCGTCGCGGACCAGCGGAGTCTCGGTCGCCTTGCCCTCGATCGCCCGCTTGGCGGCGGCGTTGCCGGTGCCGGTCTGGTAGACGCGCGAGCCGTAGGTCTTGTCGATCGGCACGTAACCGATCTCGACGTGCAGCCGCTCGGTGCGCATCAGGTGGGTCAGCACCGCGGCCAGCGCCGCGTCTTCGCCGAGCACGATCAGGCGCGGCAGGCTGTCGGCGGCGAGCACCGGGAGGAGCTCGTCGATCACCGCGGTGTCGGGGATTGCGGCCGTCTGAGTTGTCGGCAGTGCGGCGAGGGCGATCGGGACGGGCGCGCCATCACAGCGGAGAACATGGGTACTCAAACTGCCGTACACCCTCCTTGGATCCTGCCGGCACACCCCGCCGGCTCCCTCGCACCTATCCAGGCGGGCACGCTGCCCCGGTCCGCCCGCAGCAACCATAGCCGTGTTCAACCCGTTGTGCCCGGGCCGAGTCGGCATTGTGACCGGCGTAGGGTGCCTTCCCACCGGGGTGCCCTAGGCCATTCGGTAAACTGTGCTTCCGGCCACCGCCTCAGTACGGCAGGTAGCTGCAGCACAAGTGTGTTGCGCGTCGAACCGTAGGAGACACGACCATGCCGGCAATCGTCCTCATCGGCGCCCAGTGGGGCGACGAGGGTAAGGGCAAAGCAACCGATCTGCTCGGCGGCAGGCTGCAATGGGTGGTCCGATACCAGGGCGGCAACAACGCCGGTCACACGGTGGTGTTGCCCAACGGCGACAAGTTCGCGCTACACCTCATCCCGTCCGGCATCCTCACTCCGGGTGTGCGCAATGTCATCGGCAACGGTGTCGTGGTCGACCCCGCCGTGCTGCTCGCCGAGCTGGCCGGGCTGGAGGATCGCGGCGTCGACACCTCGGGCCTGCTGCTCTCGGCCGACGCGCACCTGATCATGCCGTACCACGTGGCCATCGATAAGGTCACCGAGCGTTTCCTCGGCAACAAGAAGATCGGCACCACCGGCCGCGGCATCGGCCCGTGCTACCAGGACAAGGTGGCCCGCGTCGGCGTGCGCGTCGCGGACGTGCTCGACGAGAAGATCCTCACCCAGAAGGTCGAGGCCGCCCTGGAGTTCAAGAACCAGGTGCTGGTGAAGATCTACAACCGCCGCGCGCTCGACCCGCAGCAGGTGGTGGACGAAGTGCTCTCCATGGCGGACAGCTTCAAGCACCGCATCGCCGACACCAGGCTGCAGCTCAACGAGGCGCTCGAGCGCGGAGAAACCGTGCTACTCGAGGGTTCTCAGGGCACCCTGCTCGACGTCGACCACGGCACTTACCCGTATGTCACCTCGTCCAACCCGACCTCGGGCGGCGCGGCCGTCGGTTCCGGCATCGGACCGAACAAGATCAACACGGTGCTCGGCATCCTGAAGTGCTACACGACCCGCGTCGGCTCGGGTCCTTTCCCGACCGAACTGTTCGATCAGCACGGCGAATTCCTCGCCAAGCAGGGCGGCGAGGTCGGCGTCACCACCGGCCGTGCGCGCCGGTGCGGCTGGTTCGACGCGGTGATCGCCCGCTACGCCACGCGCGTCAACGGCATCACCGACTACTTCCTCACCAAGCTGGACGTGCTGTCCAGCCTGGACCGGGTGCCGATCTGCGTCGCGTACGAGATCGACGGTCAGCGCGTCGAGCAGATGCCGACCACACAGACCGAGTTCCACCACGCCAAGCCGATTTACGAGGAAATGCCCGGCTGGTGGGAGGATATTTCCGGCGCGAAAACCTTCGAGGACCTGCCCGTCAACGCGCAGGCGTACGTGCGGCGGCTCGAGGAGCTCTCGGGTGCGCGGATCTCCTGCATCGGCGTCGGGCCCGGCCGCGACCAAACGATCGTTCGACACGACGTCCTCGGCTGAACCACAGCGTTTTTCCGCTCACGACGCGCTGAGAGCGGTTGCCGTTCGCAGTTCCCTTCGATCATGAACGGCGAAGAACTACAGTTAGATCATGGCTCGGAACTGGCCGATGATCGAGCGCGAGACCGAGTTCGAGGCGATTCGGTCCGCGCTCACCGGATCGGCGTATGTGGGTGCGGTCCTGACCGGTGACGCCGGGGTGGGCAAAACGACGCTGGCCAGACAGGCGACCGCGGCGGTCGGCGGGAATATTCGGTGGGTAGCGGGCACGGAGTCGGCCCGCAGTATTCCGCTGGGCGTATTCGCGCACATGGTCGGCGTCTACACCGCACACGACCCGGTCACGTTCATGTCCGCGGCGCGGGAGGCCCTGCTCGCCGACGGGCACACCATCATCGGCGTCGATGACGCGCATCTTCTGGACCAACTGTCCGCAACCTTGCTGCTGCAGTTGGCCATCGACAAAGCCGCCCATATCGTCGCCACCGTGCGTAGCGGGGTGCAGGTCCCCGACGCGGTGACCTCGCTGTGGAAGGATGGGCACCTGCTGCGCGTCGACCTCAACCCGTTCACGCAGTCGCAGAGCGTCGACCTGGTGGAGTCGATGCTCGGCGGTCAGCTCGAGGGCTTCACCGCCAATCTGATGTGGGAGTCCTCCGGCGGAAACGCACTGTTTCTGCGGCATTTGGTGGAGGGCGCGCTGGAGGCGGGCACCCTGCGCCAGGTCAACGGCGTCTGGCAGCTGCGCGGCCGCGCCGCGGTGACCTCGGAATTGGCTGCGCTGCTCGAGGATCGGGTCGAGCAGTTGCCCGAGCAGGTGCTTCGGGTGCTCGAGCTGCTCACCTTCTGCGAACCGATCGACCTCGACGTGCTCGCCGAGCTGGCGGGCGAGGACGCGGTGGAGGCCGCCGAAACCCGCGGTGTGATCCGGGTTGTGGAGAACGCTCACCAGCTCATCGTGCGCTACAACCATCCGCTGTTCGGCGAGGTGATCCGGCGCAGGCTCGGCATCGCGTCGGCGCGGCGGCTGCGCGGCAGGCTGTACTCCTCGCTCAAGGAGCGCCGCATCAATTCGGCCGCCGACCGCATCCGATTGGCCGAATTGGCCTTGGACAGCGACAAATCCGCCGATCTGGAGCTCTTCGAGGCGGCCGCCGCCGACGCCATCGGGTTGGCCAACCTGCCGCTCGGCGAACGGTTCGCCAGGGCGGCGGTGGAGCGGCGCGGCGGTGTCGAGTCGGCCGACCTGCTGGCCAGGGCGCTGCTGTGGCAGGGGCATCGGATCGAGGCCGAACGCACGCTGGCCAGCTTCGACGCCGACAACCTCAACGAGGTGCAGCTGGCCCGCTGGGGCAGCACCCGGGTGTCGAACCTGTTATGGGCCATGGGCGATGCCGATCGCGCCGACGAGGTGCTCGCCCAGGTCAGGGAGCGGGTGCGGCATCCGAAGATCATCGCCACGTTCGCCGGGCTGGCCTCGGCGTGCGCGGTGAACGAGAACCGCATCGAGGACGCGTTCTCCGAGGCCGAGTCGGTGATGACCACCAAAGGCGCTCCGCACTGGGCGGTCTGGTGGGCGTCCTTCGGCGGCGGGCTGGCCTTGGCGCTGATGGGCAAGGCCGAGGCGGCCAGGCAGTATGCCGCCCGCGGGCACGAGGTGGAGCTCGAGATCGACGGGCTCAACCGGTTCATGTCCACCCACGCCGAGGTGCTGGCGCTGATCTACAGCGGCGAGTTCGAGGCCGCGAGGCGTTGCGCCACACCGTATTTCGGTTACACCGCGCCCGGTCAGTATCTGGCGTGGGGCATGTCCAAGATCTTGCAGGGCACCGTCGATGTGGCGCAGGGACGTTTCATCGACGGTATCGAACATCTGGAGCAGGCACTGGCCGCGCTGACCACCGAGGGTGCGGCGGCGTGGTTGTTCCCGGCGAGAATCCGTCTGGCGGAAGCGTATTCGGCATTGGGCCGGGCGCACGACGCCGCCGAATCGGTGGCCGAGGCGGTACGGCGCGGCGGCAGGCACAGCGCCGTCTACGAACCGCAGCTGGAGATCGCCAAGGCTTGCGTGGCGGGCGCCGAGGGCACCGTCACCCCCGCCGTCCGGCTGGCGATCGGCGCGGCCGACGCGGCAGCGCGTTCGCACCAGCACGCGATCGAGGCGATGGCGCTGCACACCGCAGCGCGCTTCGGTGACCACTCGGTGGCGGGCAGGCTCGCGGACCTCGCGGCTCGGGTGGACGGTCGGCTCGTCCAGGTTCAGGCCAAACACGCGGTCGCGCTGGCCGCCCACGACGGCCCCGGACTCGACGCCGCCGCAACAGAATTCGAGTCCATCGGCGCGGTGCTCTCGGCCGCCGACTCCGCCGCGCAGGCCGCGTCGGCGCACGAGCGGGCGGGCGACCGCCGCCGCCTCCTCGAATCCGCCGCGGCCGCAAACCGACTCGCCGCGGCCTGCGGCGGCGCCGCCACCCCCGCCCTGCGCAAGGCCGCTCAACCGCTGCCGCTCACCGCCCGCGAACGCGAGATCGCGAATCTGGTCGCGGCCGGTCTGTCCAACCGGCAGATCGCCGACCGGCTCACCGTCTCCGTCCGCACCGTCGAGGGGCATCTGTATCGGGCGTGCATCAAGATGGACGTCACCGACCGCGAGTCGCTGGGGGCGTTGATGCGTGGGGAATCGTCCGCATAGCGCTTCGAGCTGGTCGTGGGCAGCCGCGTTCGTCGAGCTGCGGCATCCACAGCGCGGAGCGTTCGGGCGTGCGTCGGATCTCTGGCCACCTACTGGCTACCGGATCGAATGACCGGGGCCGACGGGGTACGGTCACCTCTAAGCGATCGAGAAGGGTTGTCGAGCATGGTGCGGTGGACAGTGGCGATGGGTGTGGCGGCGGTCGCGCTCACGGCGCTGTCCGGGTGCACCCAGTCGGGGACGCCCGTGCCCTCGTCAGCCGTGGTGAGCACCGCGCCCGCGCTCAACCCCCAGCAGGAGCGCAACCGGCGCATCCACGAGCGACTGCTCGAGCTCGGTTGTACGACCAACAGCTGCATCCAGACGTATTTCGCCTGCATGGACGGCTATCTCACCGGCGAGGCGTGCGAGTTCTACCGGCAGCATCCGCCGGAACAGTGAACGGGAAAGCCCCGGGCCCCTGATTCGAAAATCAGGGGCCCGGGGCTTCGTCCATCGGCACTCAGGCGGGCTGCAACCCACGGGACGGGACGACAGGGTTCGCGACCCGCTCGGTGCGCAACCCGGCCGCGAACACCGCGACCCAACCCCAGGCCAGGAACGAGGCGATCGCGAAGGTGATGCTGGTGAGCGCCGGAATCGACACCGGAAGCACGATGTAGACCACCGCGATCACGATGCCGAGTACGGCCGCCCCAGTGCGCCGCTCGCTGCGGAACCGCCGCGCCAGGATCACGATGGCCGCGACCAGCGACAGTCCGGCGACGGCCGCGCACACCCCGTGCAGCGTGCCGTGCCAGGTCATCACCTCGGTGGCGCCCACCGGGTAACCCTGGTACGGGTCGCAGACGAAGACCCCCGCGCCGATCATCCCGGCGGCGAACACCCCGGCCAGGCGCGGCACCCACACCCTTCCGATCCCGGTGGTGAGGCGGCGGCGCAGCCCGACCGCCATCAGCGCGAACAGCGCGCCCGTCGCCAGGAAGTTCGCGATCTGGATTCCGCCGAGCGAGCCGATCGCCAGCTGGCTGATCATGTGCTCGCGCAGGTCGAATCCGTCCTTGGTGAACGCCTGGGCCAGCGCGACGACGAAGAACATCGGGGTGGCGAGAATGCCTGCGGCCAAAAGCTTTTCGGTCTTCATGAGTACTCCTCGGCGGGGTTGTCATCGGCCGCTTCGGGCCGTCACGGGTGTAGACGGCGCCCCGCCCGCGAACTAATCGCTCCGCTAGGTCTTCATCGCTGCGGATGCGAATTCATCGCTGCGTGGGTACTTCATCGCTGCGCTGGGGTACTTCGTCGCTGCGCTGGGGTACTTCGTCGCTGCGCTGCGGTACTTCATCACTGGGCTGTGGTGAGGAATTCCCCCGCCGCGGGGGCGAGGATGTCGATCCTCGGGTCGTGGCCGAGTTTGGCCAGCTCGCGGTGCTTCGCGTCGGGCAGTGCCGCGGCGACGGCCTTGGCCGCGTTCTTCAGCAGCGCGGCGCTGTCGGCGCCCGCGACGACCAACGTCGGCACGGTGACGCCCGACCAGTCGGCCGCGCGCAGCCGCTCACCGCGCATGTACTGGCGCACGACGGCCCAGTCGTGCGCGGTCGACGGCGCCACCGCCTTCAGGCTCTTCCAGAACGGCGTCATCCGCATGGCCGTCACCATCGTCCACGGCACGCCCATCGCCTTGGTCATGTAGTACCGCACCGTCTTGCCGCGTTTGTCGTCCGCGATCAATTCGTGCAGCCGGACGTCCAGGTCGGCGGGCGGAACGCGCTCGGAGCGATCCACCACGATCGGCGGTTCGAACGCCACCACCTTCGTGATGCCGGGCACCCGTCCCGAGCTCGCCGCGCGCAGCGCCAGCACCGCCCCCGACGACCAGCCGAACAACGCCGCCGACCCGCCCGCCGCCCGCACCAGCGCGGCGATGTCGTCGATCTCGTTGTCCACGTCGTACACGCCGGGAGTGTCCCCGCTGTCGCCGCGACCCCGGCGGTCGTAGTTGATCACGGTCAGTCCGTACCCCTCGGCCAGCGCCTCGGACAGCTGCACCATCTTCGGGAACGTCCGATACCCGAACGCCCCGCCGATCAGGATCACCGTGCCTGCCGTGCCGTCGCCGACGCGGTCGAACGCGATCGTCGTCCCGTCCGCGGAAGTGACTGTCTCCATGCCTGCGCTCCTTTTCGGTCGGTCGTCGGACGGCGCGAACTCGCCGAATCATTCGCAATGAGCAACGCTATCCGCCGTGGGCGGGTACGACGCCGCCGGAGTCCGTCGTCGGCGAGAACGGCGCAAGCCGCCCGGTGCGAAGACCACGCATCAACGCTGGTTTCGGTATCCGCCGGGACCCTCCGAGCGTCAGAACAACGTCGGCTCCCCGAACCCCGGCGTCCGCTCGATCTCCAGCAGTCGTGCCTTGGTGGAGATGCCGCCCGGCGCGGAGAACCCGTGCAGCGCGTTGTCTGCGGCGAGCACCCGATGGCACGGGATGATGAGCGGAATCGGGTTGCGCCCCAACGCTTGACCCACCGCCTGCGCGCCGCCCGGCGCGCCGACGCGGTTCGCGACCTGGCCGTAGCTGAGGGTGTGGCCGGGGTCGATGGCGCGGGTCACCGCGTAGACGGCGCGGTGGAATTCCGGGATCGCGCTGGTGTCCAGGGGGATCCAGCGCAGGTCGTCCAGCTCGCCCGCGAGGTGGGCGCGGATGCCCGCGATGGCCTCGGCGATCACGGGGGTCGGTGCGTCTTCGGGCACCTCGGCGCCCGCACGCCGCCGGGTGATGCGGGCGCGAGTGGCCTCCCGGTCCGCCTCGGGCAGCTGGAACCGGAACACGGCGTCACCGCTCCAAGCGATCGCGCACACCCCGATCTCGGTGTCGAACAGCGCCGCGACGGCCGGGCGAGCGGACTCACTCATACCGTCAGTGTGCACCCCGGCACCGACAAAACCCGTTGTTGCCGGATATCAGGCCAGTTTTTCAGAACTGGCCTTAACCGCGCTCCGGCTCGCGTCATGGCTTCGCCGCAGCACAGCGGCCAGCGAAGGCCGCAACGGCGAAAACTCCGGCTCCGGCTCGTGGTCACGGCCGCGCATGGCCACGAGATCCGAGTATTGCCGCAGGTCATCGTAGTGCGAGGGGCGGGCGTCGAGGAGCGAGCCGAGCGGGCGGAACCGCTCGAGCTCGAACAGGTCCTTGGTGCGATTCGGCGCGTAGTGGTAGATCGCGTAGCAGAACGCGGCGGCGACGAGGAAGGTGAGCAGGGCGGTCATACTGGACACGTTCCGCCAACTGGCCTTGCCAATAAATATCCAATCCCTCAATACTGGACCTTATGGCGACACGAGTGATCGGCGCGGCCAGCCTGGCGCGCGATTTGGGCAGCTGGCGCAGCGCCGGTGACGACGACCCGGCGCGGCGCGCGGCTCGTCCCGCGTACCTGGCCCTCGCGGAGGGCATTCGGCTGCTCATCCACGACGGCCGCGCGCCGCTCGGCGTCGCCCTGCCCAGCGAACGCGACCTGGCGGGCACGCTCGGCGTCAGCCGGACGACCATCACGTCCACCTACGCGCTGCTGCGCGAGCACGGCTACCTGATCAGCCGCCAGGGCTCGCGCAGCACCGTGGCGTTGCCCCCTGCGGTGCCGCACGACGGCACCAAACCGGCGCGCAGCATCCTGGCGCTGATGGCGCAGCCCGAGCTGACCACCATCGACATGACCTACGCCGCGATGGCCGCGCCGCGCGAGATGCAGGACGCGTATTCCGACGCGCTGCAAGGACTTCCGGCCTATCTCGGCACCCACGGCATGGATCCGGTCGGCGTGCTCGCGCTGCGCGAGGCGGTGGCCCGCCGCTACACCGAGCGCGGACTGCCCACCGAGCCCGAGCAGATCCTCATCACGCTCGGCGCCCAGCACGGCCTGCGCCTGCTGCTCAACGTGCTCACCGCACCGGCCGCTCGTGTCTTGATCGAGCACCCCACCTATCCGAACGCCATCGAGGCCATCCGCGATGTCGGTGCGCGTCCCGTCCCGGTGCCGCTGCTGCCGGAGAGCCCGCACTCGGGCTGGGATCTGGACGGAATCCGCAGCGCCGCAAGGCAAACCGCGGCCACCTTGGCCTACCTCGTCCCGGACTTCAACAACCCGACCGGCATGCTGCTCGACGCCGAAGGTCGCGCGGAACTGACCGCCATCGCGCGCGAGACCCGCATGACGGTCGTCGTCGACGAGTCGATGGTGGACCTCGGGCTGGACGTGGACACCCTGCCGCCGCCGGTCGCCGCGTTCGCCAAGGGCGCCGAGATCATCACGATCGGTTCGGCGTCCAAGTCGTTCTGGGGTGGTCTGCGAGTCGGCTGGATTCGCACCAACCAGACACTCATCACCAAGCTGCTCGGCATTCGTTCCACTGTCGACCTCGGCACCCCGGTGATGGATCAGCTCGCCACGGTGCACCTGCTGGAGCACGCCGACACCATTCTCGACCGCCGCCGCGATCAATTGCGCAGCCAGCGAGCCGCTTTGCGCGAAGCGCTGGCCGAAGAGCTGCCGGATTGGCGGATCAGCTCGGGAGTGGGCGGGATGTCGGTCTGGGCTCAGCTGCCCGCCCCGGTGTCCACCGCGCTCGCAGCCACCGCGCCCAATCACGGCGTATTGCTCGCCGCCGGACCGCGATTCGGCGTTCAGGGAGCTTTCGAGCGGTTCCTCCGGCTGCCGTTCACGCATCAGGAGGCCGATCTGCGGCTGGCGGTGAAAGCCGTCGCCTCCGCTTACGGGGCGCTCACCCCTCGCGCTGCCGATCCGCTGAATCCGCTCACCTGCTACTGAGTTTCGCGGGCCGCACCCGAAAGCGAACGCCCCGTGACCGTTCGGCCACGGGGCGTTCGCGGCGGAAATATCAGTCCGCCCAAACGGATTCGATCGGCGTCGCCTCGGTCGGCGGCGGGGTCGGGATGGCGGCCGGGGTGCGCGAGAAGCGCGGCGCGGGCGCGTGCTGCACCACGCCGTCGATGTCGACCAGACCGTTGCGTGCGGCGATGTGCGCGTTCTCGGTGGCCTCGGTCAGCGTCAGCACCGGGGTGGTGCAGGCGTCGGTGCCGTCGAAGACCGCGGCCCACTCGTCGCGGGTCTTGGTCTTGAACTTCTCCGCGAACAGCTTCTTCAGCTGGTCCTGGCCGTTCGGGTCGATCTGCATCGGGAGGCCCTCGGGGTCGATCTCCAGACCCTTCAGCAGTTCGGCGTAGAACTGCGGCTCGATCGCGCCGACGGCCATGTACTTGCCGTCGGAGGTCTCGTAGGTGTCGTAGAAGGCCATACCGGTGTCGAGCAGGTTGGTGCCGCGCTCGTCGGACCACAGGCCGACTCCGCGCATGCCCCAGATCATGTGCGAAAGGGCAAGCGCGCCATCGATCATCGCGGCATCGATCACCTGGCCTTTGCCCGAGCTCTGCCGTTCCACCAGTGCGGCGAGGATGCCGAACACCAGGAACATCGAGCCGCCGCCGAAGTCGCCGACCATGTTCAGCGGCGGCACCGGTCGCTCGCCCTTGCGGCCGATCGCGTTCAGCACGCCGGTCAGCGAGATGTAGTTGATGTCGTGGCCCGCGCGGTCGGCCAGCGGGCCGTCCTGGCCCCAGCCGGTCATCCGTCCGTAGACCAGTCGCGGATTGCGCGCCAGCGCCTCGTCGGGGCCGAGGCCCATGCGCTCGGTGACGCCGGGACGGAAGCCTTCGATGAGCACGTCGGCCTTCTCGATCAGCCCGAGCACCTTCTCGATGTCGGCCGGATCCTTCAGGTTCGCCTCGACGATGGTCCGGCCGCGCCACTGCGGACGCTCCATGAACCCGGGCAGCAGATTCGGCCGCTGCACCCGCACCACGTCGGCGCCGAGATCGGCCAGCAACAGCGCGGCGTGCGGACCGGGGCCGATACCGGCCAGCTCGACAACTTTGATGCCCGCGAGCGGGCCCTGCTTGGTGGCGGTGGATGGTGTGGTCACGCCCTACCTCGGTTCGTCGTTGATCCCTGCGCACCGCCCGGCGGTGCGGTCCCCCGGGCAGCGCCCGCGGATGTATTGACAGTATGACAATAACGCCGCCACTTTCTATCGGAACCCTCCGTCGTGCACCGGGCGGCCCGGTAGGTGAGAATCCCAGCATGAGCGTGTGGGGCGAGGTCGTCATCGGCCTCCTGATCCTGGTCGGCCTGCTCGGCATCATCGTGCCGATCCTCCCCGGGGTGATCCTGGTCTTCGGCGCGATCCTGGCCTGGGCGATCATGACCGGTGGCGCCACCGCGTGGACCGTCTTCGCGATCAGCACGGTCTTCCTTGTGCTCTCCGGGATCGTCAAATACACCTGGCCGGGCCGCAAGATGAAGGACGCCGGCGTCTCCAACCGCGCCCTGTTCCTCGGTGCGGTGCTCGGCGTCGTCGGCTTCTTCGTCATCCCGGTCGTCGGCCTCTTCGTCGGCTTCGTCCTCGGCGTCTACCTCTCCGAACTCCAACGCCTCGGCCAAAACCAACCCGCCTGGCACGCAACCAAACACGCCCTCAAGGGCGTAGGCCTCTCCATGCTCATCGAACTCCTCGGCGCCCTCCTGGCCACCGCCACCTGGATTCTCGGCATCACCCTCACCTGATCCGTCCTCGCAGCTCGCCCACACACCTCGCAGCAGCAGCAACCGCTGCGAGGTGTGTGAAGTCTCTGCGAGGACCCGATTTGGGAGGGGTTGTACACAATTGGCGGGTTGTGCACAGGTGGGGGCGGAGATGGGTGTTCGGGTCGTAGGTGTGCGGGACGATCCGAGGTATGGACATACCGGTGCCGGTACAGCGGGGGCGGGCGATCGCCGAGGGGTTCACCGATCGGGAGTTGCACGGCCTCGAGTGGCGGCGCGTGCGGCGCGGCGCATATCTGAATGCCGGGCGGATGGCTGAGTTGTCGGCCGAGGAGAAGCATTTGGCGCTGGCCCGTGCTGTATGTCAGGTTTCCAGTCCGAAGGCCGTGGTCAGTCATATCTCGGCCGCGATGGCCCATGGGCTTTCGCATTGGGATGTGCCGACGCACCGGGTGCACCTGACCCGCGACCGCTCGGCGGGTGCTCGAACATCACGGCAGGTCGTTCTGCATGCCGCCCGAATCGAGGCCGACGAGGTCGTGCGGTGCGGCGGTCTCACGATGACCAGTGCGGCGCGAACAGTGGTCGACCTTGCTCGCACGATCCCCTTCGAGCGGGCAGTAGTGGTCGGCGACAGTGCATTACGGCTCGGTGCGGTCACCCCTGCCGATCTGCTCGAACAGCTCGGCCGCTCGAAGGGGCGACCGGGCAATTCCGCCGCCCGTCGCGCGATCGCTTCCATGGACGGCCGCTCCGAAAGCGTGGGCGAGTCACGAAGCCGAGTCGCCATACGAGCGGCCGGCCTGCCGAACCCGGAGTTGCAGGCGCGAATCACCACACCGGAGGGTACGTGTATCGCCCGAGTCGACTTCTTGTTTCCCGGACTCGGCGTCGTCGGCGAGTTCGACGGCCTCATGAAATACCGCGCGGCACACCGAGGCCCGCGCACCGCCGAAGACGTGGTGATCGCCGAGAAAGCCCGCGAAGACGCGCTGCGCGCCCTCGGTTGGCTCGTAGTCCGCTGGACCTGGGCCGAACTCGAAGCCCCCAACGCTCCCTGGCTGACCCGCCTGACGCGCGCCGCCGACCTCCGTACCGCTTCCCGTATCGGAAGCTGGTACCCCGCAGACCTTCCACACGCTTCGCAGGCGCAACAACCCCTGTGAAGCGTGTGAAGCCGCTGCGAGGGCCTAGCTCAGCGCGTGGTCGAGGTCGGCGAGGAGGTCTTCGACGTCCTCGAGGCCGACGGAGATGCGAACCACGCCGTCGGAGAGGCCGATGCCTGCGCGGCCCTCCGGGCCCATGGCGCGGTGGGTGGTGGTGGCCGGGTGGGTGATGAGGGTCTTGGCGTCGCCGAGGTTGTTGGAGATGTCGATGACGCGCAACCGGTTCAGCACCTCGAAGGCGCGCTTCTTGCCCTCGTCGGAGGGTGCGTTCAACTCGAACGTGACCACCGTGCCGCCGCCGGACATCTGGCCGCGCGCCAGGTCGTACTGCGGATGCGATTCCAGGAATGGGTATTTCACCCAGCTGACCGACTTGTTGCCCTCCAGGAAACGCGCGATCCGCAGCGCGGACTCGGTGCTGTGACGCACCCGCAGCGGCATCGTCTCCAGACCCTTGAGCAGGGTCCACGCGTTGAACGGGCTGAGCGCGGGGCCGGTGTGGCGCATGAGCGTCTTCACCGGGCCGTCGATGTACTCCTGGGAGCCGAGGATGGCGCCGCCGAGGACACGGCCCTGGCCGTCGATGTGCTTGGTGCCCGAGTACACGACGACGTCGGCGCCGAGCTCGAAGCCCTTCTGCAGCAGCGGCGTGGCGAAGACGTTGTCCAGCACCACTTTCGCGCCTGCGGCATGCGCGAGCTCGGTGACCCGGCGCACGTCGACGAGGGTCTGCATGGGGTTGGCAGGCGTCTCGAAGAACACCGCGGTGGTCGGCACCGACAGCGCCTGCTCCCACTGGTCGAGGTCTTCACCGTCGACGAACACCGTCTCCACGCCCCAGCGCGGCAGGATCTCGTTGCACACCACGAAGCAGGAACCGAACAGGCTGCGCGCGGCGACGAGCCGATCGCCTGCCTTCAGCAGCGCGCCGAGCGCGGTGAACACCGCCGACATGCCGCTGGCCGTCGCGAACGCCGCCTCGGCGCCGTCGATCAGGCGGATCCGCTCCTCGAACATGGCAACGGTCGGGTTGCCGTAGCGGGAGTAGACGAAGTGCTCCACCTCGCCGGTGAACGCGGCCTCGGCCGCTTCCGCGCTCTCGTAGACGAAGCCGGAGGTGAGGTACAGCGCCTCGGAGGTCTCCTCGAAGCCGGAGCGGCGCAGGCCGCCGCGCACGCCGAGGGTGGCGGGGCCGACGCCCTCGGGCAGCGGCTTGTCGAACGCGCCGCCGGTGATCACGACTGCCGCCAGGGCAGGCCGGTGGCGCGCCAGCCGGTCGCGCCGCGATGTCCGGACGCGTCGAGCGAGCCCTCGAAGCCCTCGATCACGTTGTAGGACGGCCCGATGCCGAGCTGGGTGGCGATGGTGGCCGCGTGCGCAGAACGCTGGCCGGAGCGACACAAGAAGACGACGGGCGCCTCCGGCTCGCGGCTCTCCAGCGCCTTGCTCAGCTGCTCGGTGAACTGCGGATTGCGCGTGCCGGTGCCGTCCACCCACTCGATCAGCACGGTGGGCCGCTCGATCGAACTGGTGTCGGGCACTCCGACGAAGCGCCACTCCGCTTCGGTGCGCACGTCCACCAGGACGGCGGCGGGGTTGTCGCGCAACACTTCCCACGCCTGCTGCGGGGTGATGTCACCGGCATAACTCATCTGGAACCTCCTGTGAATCCGCACTTGCCGCACCAGGTTCGGTGCGCGGCCAGGTCGTCACCCGGAGCACCCCACCGCGGAGGAGGGTTGCCGACCAGCCAGCCGGGGCTTGGCGCTGGTTCTCATGACCTAGGGACTGAGATTGCCTGCACCGAGGTCACCGTGTCAAACATTGCAGACCAGCCATTTGCCGTCGGTCCTGGTGAGGTTCCAGGTCGCGGTGTACTCCTTGCCGTCGACCCTCGTGGTCACCGTGGCCTTGGCCCGATCGCCGTTGAGGGTCTGATCGGTGACGGCGATGAGTTCGATTGTCTTGCCGACACCTTCCTGCCCGGCCAACGGCGACTTGGCGGGGTCGAATTCGGCGCAGCCGGTACCAGGTGGCGGCACCATATCGGTGTTGTTGGCGCCCTCGACGAAGTTGCCGACCGCGCCCGCGATCTTCTCGGCCTCTGTGACATTTTTCTCAGCGGGCGAGAGCACGCCGCCGAGCCCGATGGCCACCAACACGATGACGGCGAGCACGGCCGCGGCCAGGAACGGCGCGAGGGAACGCTTGTCGGTCTGATCGACGACGATCGGTTCGTCTTCGTCGGGGGACTGCTGCTCGGTCATGGATCGATCATCCCTGGTCGGCGCGGGTATCCGACGCCCGGCCCCGCCGTGGGCCACGCGGCCCTCGTAGCGGCCCCCTCGACGCCGCTATGGTGGAGAAGAGAGCGAACCGGTGCGACGCCCGCGCAGGTGGGCGGCCGGCTGGTTCACCGCACCGGCGCGGGTGATCATGGGTAGCACCGATAGAATCGCGAGATTGAGATCTGCTGCCGTAGCCATATGGCAGTGCACCGTCGTATGCGACCTGGGGACCGTGGAGCCACGAGCCAGCATCACCAGCGCTCGTGGCGCAGGGTGCAAACAAGCGGTCCGTCAACTTAGCCTAAGCTAAGACGGACGCCATTGAACGTTTCGACCATAAGGGTGCGCGTAAGAGATGACCGAACAGAGGCCTGAAGCTCACACCGCGGCGACCCGTCCGCTCCGCATTGCGATCGTGGGCGCCGGACCGGCCGGGATCTACGCCGCCGACGCGTTGATGAAGTCCGATGCCGAT